>JBEKRO010000121.1:0-15583 GCA_049518655.1 Bryobacteraceae bacterium
GCCCGCCTCCGCTTCACCAGCTGGGAATCAGTATGCGGTACAGTCATTTTGCCGGTCGAGGATTTTTCAGCGAACGGCCAACAGTGTCTTAACTGTTTGTGTCAGCCCAGGGGGCAAGCGCAAAATACCGCGGGCTGGTGAAGATGACGGCCATCCGAAAGATCGGATGCGGGCAGCGCATAACAGATCGGATGCCGCGACGAAAAGCTGGAGTTACGGCCCTGAGTATCAAAGGGGAGTTTGCGCCACGTCCAGCCAGAAAACTCCGGGCTGCAATGGAGGAAGCTGGACCGGATGCGGCTCCAACACTTTTCCCGCCGGAGATTTTCCCGATTGTCACAGCCCGCTGATGGTCTACGATCTGAATGGCAACGCGGCAGAGCACATGAACCTGCCGCTAAACGAGAGCCAGATGTCCAGTCTGGGGAGTCAGGAACTGGGCTATACGGAAATGAAAGGCAGTTGGTTCATCTTCGACGCATGAAGATTGGTGCCGCTGGCGCGCGCCGTTTTGGCACGGAACACGCGTGATGGACGAGCACAGTCACGCGAACTATCACTTGAGCTTTCGTTGTTGCAAGACGCTGAAGAAGTAAACTACGCGTCGCCAAAGGTAGGCGCCAGCCGGATTGGCCCTTCGTCGCTGAGTACCCGAGCTAATTTCGAATCGTGAAGAATCTCGGAAACCGGCCGCAGGTTGCCATCGATCATCGCCATCTTCGCGACCAATCGAATCCCATGGCTGTAGTCCGCGTACCCGGCCCCGTGCACCGTGCTCAGAGGCTGGATCGGCGCGCCTTTGGCGCGATGCCATCCATAGATTGCGATCTGCCCCGGATGGGTAACCAGACGGTTGGTTAGGACAACGTCCTTCTTATGGCCGGAAACCAGGGCGCCTAGTGGGAAGCCGAGGCTTTGGGATTGCTTGTCGATCATCGTGTTGTGCATCCGGTAATATTCCGTGGATGTCATTTGTGGACCCGCCGGCAAGGGTTGCGGCGTGAAGTGGCAGCCCGATTGATCGTAGATGGCATCGACGATCTTCCTGGTGGGCAGCACGAATCCAAAGCGGTTCGCCACGGCGGTCGCCGTATGGAGATTCATCGGTATCCGTAGGAAATCGCCGTCTGAACCGATCGCCAGGTATTCGGGCATTACGAAAATTGTTACGCTGTCTTCTTTCCCAGATGCGAGTTCGTACCTGAGTTTGACCGGAACTAGCTTTCTCAAGAAGCTGGGCAGATTACCCGCCACAAGTTGGTCCAGAATTGCCCGCTCGCGCTCGTGTCGGTCGATGTTCAAAACCGATTCGGCAAACTGCGATCCGGTAAGCGCGTCCGGACTTGCTGCGGGGATGCCTCGCGTCAGGTCAGGCGCTTCGCCGGCGCGCAAGAATCCCGCTGAAAGAGCGGACATCGCCGCCTTCATACCGTGACGCCGCGTAAATTTCGGTCGTTTCATACGGACTCCTAGTAAGTTGCAAAGAGCTTGCCCCAATCGGTCTGAAGCGCCTCTTTGACCCTCGCGCGGCCCACGCAGTTGTACCAATAGAGGTCGTGATAAAGGATCGAAGCAACATAGGACCACGGAGCGATTACGGTGCGGAGCAACAAGTGTTCCAGCGGCTTGAGCGGACCCCAGTAGATCATCTTCTGGCCGTGGCTCGCGAGTGTGTTGCCGACGTGAAAATGGAAGTTGACGTTGGAGATGTCCTCGCCGACAGTCTCAATCTCACGAACGTCGCCGCAGCCGAGACCTCGCTCGTGAGCCAGACGAATGAACTTGATCGAGAGCGGGTCGAAGCCCATCATCTTCGCTGCGACTGCGTCAATGGCCACCATGTCGCCGCTGGCCAAAATATAGTTCTTAACCTGCGGCGCCATGCAGCGAGGGCCCGGTCCATCGCCCGCGAAGGTGCCATCCATGACGGCAAACAGCCCGGGATGGATTTCTTTCTGGATCGCGAGCAGGTCAACTAATGTTTCGTGGATTACGCTATGGGTCCAGTGGCGCTTCTCGAAGAGCAGTCCCCCAAAGGCGTTCTTCATCGCCCCGGTCATCTGCGTGAACACGTGGGTCTTCATGGTCGGCAAATGAATCACATTCGACCCGATGAGCCGTTTGGGAATCCTGATTCCTTCCGGGTAAATCTTGTCGAGCACCAGCATCTTGGCCTTCGGCTCGTAGTTCACCCACTCCTCGCTCTTGTCGTACAGGTGGATGTTTCGTAGACCGTATTTGTCCACAACCACCTGCTTATGCTTGTTCGCTACCTCGCCCCGCCGCGCGTCGACCACAACGGTGCGATTGTGACAGCCGTAGATTTTGTCTTTGCAATAGCCGTCATCGAGAAGCGTGGCGATGACGCCGTCAAGCTGCCACGGCGTAGTCGAGCAGGCCGGATAAAAATGTTGCCAACTGATGTTAATTTTGAGGGCGGTCTCGTTTTCAGGGGGCAAGAACTGACGATAGTTCACGCGCCGCATCAGGCACTTGTAATCGTCGATCACCGTGGCTGGAGTCGTTTTCAATACCGACACGCGAGCTCGCGTCATAACCTTCGTTCCTGCTCTGAAACTGAGCACGTCGCGTACCGGTGGAGGCGCACGCTGTTTTGCGCCGGAGCAGCGGTTGGGAGAACTGCAACCTGTGCGCTAACGGCGCAGTGAGCAAAGAATTCGCTAAGTTGCCCACGCGCCACCTCGATTCGCGGCGCAACTAAGCTCGATGGGCGAACTGGGCAACAGGTTAAATCGGGGAAAAAGCTCACTTCAGGCCGCCATAGGCGCGGGATACAGCTTCTGATCGGGTGCGATAAGCTCATGGATCACCATATGGCAGGAACTAGGGATATCGAGAATGCGGTTGGACCGCCGGTCGCGCATGCTTGATCGGGCAGAAGCGTTGTTCTGTTCGCGCGGCGATTTCAGCGATATATGCAAGCAATCCGTTAGCGTAGGAACAAAAGACGCATCCGACCTTCTCAATTGCATTCAAGTAAGCCAACCGCCCTTGATCGAAGATGATGTAATCCCGACGCCGAACCTTCGGAATTCCGTAGATCGGAAAGCAAACCCATTGGTAGATGGCGACAGAAAGGTCCAGCAGCAGGAACGGAACCACCAACGCGCAAATGAGCGGCACCGATAGGAGCACCAGGAAGCGCGCATTCCGGATGTCCCCACAGCGGAGTCCTGAATCGGCGGTGCTCCTTGCGGCTTTCCTTCGAGGAGACGGCTTCCAGGACAACCGCTTCGGCATGCCGATTCATAATGTCAACAGTGCACCGCTGGGCCATCACTCCCGGGCTAACGTCCACGTGCGAGGCGAGTGAACACCTGCGAACTAGGCAACCGCAGCGTGCATTTCTTTCGCCGCCGCGATTTCAGGGGCGTTAATGCGGAGAATTCCGTTTTCGAGATTTGCCGTTACTTTATCAACGTTGACCGAATTCGGGAGCTCGAACGAACGATAGACTTCATTGGAGCCAAACTCAGTCCCTACAACGTCGCCATTCTCTATTTTCTTCCGGGCCTTCTTCGCAGCGTGAACAATGACCTTGTTGGGCGTCGCAGTCACCTCGACATCTTTCCATTCGAATCCCGGGAGCGTCACCTGCAATTCATAAGCACCATCTTTTTCCACCAGTTCTGACGCCGACGAGCCCAGAAGTTCACGCTCTGCGTTTAGCCAATCCTCCACATCGTGACCCAGCTCGCAGCCTCGCTTTTCGAATAGATCGAAGGCCCGCAGCGGGATTGCTTCGATTCGTTTCGCCATTTCCTCAAACACGAGCAACGTCTTCTTACCCACATCGTTAACTTTCGTGATCGCTACTGCTGGCATGACAGTGTTCTCCTCTGAAACTGAGGGACGCTGTATGAGGAGCACGTGACCTGCCGGTCGTAGGGTGAAGTAAAAGCCCCTAAGGCGCGGCGGAATCAATCGGAAAGTGTCTGTTATTACGCAGGGCTGCGTGAGGTGGCTCAACTTCCTCTGATCGGGGAGGGACTTTCGACCTTAGATTGGGATAGGTTTCCGGCCCAGTCGCCGGTCTCGGAATTGCACTACTGCCCACAGAAGAAGGAGACACTAATATGTCCAAAGCATCAGCCGTTTGCTGTTTGGCTTTGTCCTTTGCGCTCGTTGCTTTTGGGAGCGATTGGGACAAGAGGACGGTCATCACGCTCAATCAGCCACTGATCGTGGCCGGCGTACCAGTAGTAACCCTCGAACCAGGAAAGTACGTGATGCGGTTATTGGACTCGCCCTCGAACCGTCACATCGTTCAGATCTTCAACGAGCGTGAAGACAAGCTCTTCACCACGGTTCTGGCGATTCCGAATTACCGCCTGGAACCGAAAGACAAAACCGGATTCGCCTTTTGGGAGACACCCGCCGGCAATCCGAACGCTCTGCGTGCCTGGTTCTATCCAGGAGACAACTTCGGCCAAGAGTTCGTTTATCCGAAGGGCCTTGCAGCAAAGATTGCCCAAGAAGCTGGGACCACCGTTATCGCTACGCCGGCTCAAACCGAGGCTGAGCTGAAAACCGCTCCGCTAGCCGAGATCAACAAAGCGGGGGAGGAGAAGCCGGTCCCTGAGGAAGAGATAGCAGCGCTTGCGCCAGGTCTTCCTCCGTTAGCCGCTGCTCCGCCGCTAGAGCCGACCGCCCTGCCCAAGACAGCCAGCCCAATTTTCGCTATCGGGTTGGCGGGTTTACTCGCGTTGCTCATCGGAGCCAGTCTGCGATTTGCCGCCCCGCGTGCGGCCAGCCGCTAAGACAAGGGTGATCATGCGAATCCGAATGAAATTCGGAAGCAGACCTCCATTTGTCCGTTGGGCGGCAGACTTGCTTATGCTTCTGGGCACTGCAGGCCTGCTGCTCTTTGCATGGCACGTGCCCCACCGCGCGACGGAGAGTTGTAGTATCCAGCCCCTCCCGCACCATGGACAGGTGGGAAACTTTGTTGTTCTCGCGCATCGCGACACGTTCTTTCGACCCTTGCGCGAACTTGAGAAGGGCGATACAGTACGGATCGTCACCGCTCGGGGCCATTTCACCTATCCGGTGGAATCCCTCGAGGTAGTGGAGCCGGAGGGTATCAGCTTGACCGCGCCGCCATTGGAAGCCATCGCCACGTTGATTACTGGCTTCCCGTTTAACTACGTTGGGCCTGCCCCGAGACGTTTCGTCGCAACGGCTCGTCTCAAGGAGGCCTTCTGATTGATGCCGGAAGCATCCCCCGCCCAAAGCACTCTCAAGCGACTGATCGAGGCCGAAGATCAGGCGCGCGAAATCCTGAAGGCGGCGGAAGAACGCGCCCAGAGCATCGTCGTAGGAGCTCGTGAGCAGGCCAAGCAATCTGTGGATGCCATCCGTCAGGAGGGGGCCAAATTGTTGCGCTCACGGTTGGAAGCAGTCGAGTCCCAGGCCGCCATCGAGATGAAGCAGCGGCTGGACCAAGCGGAGGCTCAGGCTCAGGAAATCCAGCGCCGAGCAAAGCATAATTCTGCTCAAGCGGTCGATATGGTGATGGACTGGGCGACTTTCAAGGGCAAATAGCTTGAGCCTGTTCTCTTACGCGGCGGCCCAGGGATATGTCCGAGCAAGGCTGTCGCGGCTGCTGGATGATGCGGCATGGAGCCGCCTGTTGGAGGCTGATCGTGCGGCGCGGACGGCCTCGCATCAGAGTGCGGTGACTTTACTCGGCGAAGTGGCCGACGCCGGACGCGCGTTGGTTCGCTTTCTCCCGCCGGGCGCCGGAGAGCTGGTGAGCTGGTATAACCAGCGCTTCGACGTTGAAAATCTAAAGACGGTCCTGCGCGCCGTTCACTACGGATTAGACCCGTCGCGCGCTCGCGCTTCCCTGATTCCACTCCGTGCCACAAGCGTGCGTTGGGACCTGCTGATCGAAGCCGGGTCGATCGCCACCGTCGTCGATCAAATTCGCGAATCGCCTTATGCCAGACCGCTCGACCATGCCATGGAGCGCTATCAGCAGGAGCGCCGATTGTTCTACCTGGAGATCGCTCTCGATCTGTTTTATTTCCAGAAACTAGTCCGGCTGATCGAATCGCAAAGCGGAAAGGATGCCGCCGACGCGCGGAGATTCCTGGGACGCTCCATTGCGGTCCAAAACATGCTTTGGGCTTATCGATACCGGATCTATGGACGGATGACCCCGGAGGAAATTATCAATTTCACCTTGCATCGCGCTTTCGCCGCGGGATTGGATACGATTCGGCGGGTGGCGCTCGGGTCGCCGCTCGCCGTGGAAGCCGCGCGGCTGGGCTTTCGCATCGCGCCAGGAATCTCCGAGGTCGAGGGTTTGACTGAGATCGAAGTCCTAGCCGAGCGGGAGCGGTTCCGCTACGCCAAGGCTGCCGTCCGGAGGCCCTTGTTTCAGCTTCGCGGCGCTCTGGCATACCTTTGGCTGCTCGAAGCCGAAGTGCGCGATCTCACGGTAATCATGGAAGGGAAAGTCGCCGGCCTGTCGAGTGAGGAAATCGGCCGGCGATTGGTGCGAGCGGCATGAGCATGCTCGCGCCCGAGCCAATGCTCGAGACCAACCTCTTCGTGCTGGAGCCCGATCTGGAAGTGGTAACGAACGCTCTGGCGCGCATGGAGGCCTTGCACTTGGAAGATGCCGTACCGGAAGGCTGGGCCCCTTCCCCGGAATGGACTGAATTGGCGAACCGCTATAGCGGCTTGACCACGCGCCTGAGCGAAATGCTCGTTGCGCTCAGGTGCAAGCCTGCCGCGGGTTCGGAGCCGGACAGCGACTTACGTCCGACCCAAGACTGGCGCGACATCGATGTGCGCCTCTTGGCTTTGGAAGCCCGGGTTCAATCGTGGCAGCGGCGGCTGAAAGAGACCGAGCAGGAGCGAGAGAAGCTCGCCCTCGGTGAGTCGCAGGTCCAACTGCTGCTTCCTCTTGATGTTCCGGTGGAAGACCTGCGCGGATTGCAGTATCAGACCGTAACGGTCGGAATCATGCCAACCGGGAATGTTCCGCGTGTTGCCGAAGCGCTGTTCCAGATTCCGTTCGTCCTCATTCCTTTGCAGGTCCAAAAAGATCGCGCGTTGGTGCTCGCGGCCTGTTCCACGGATAACGCAGCCATCCTGAATCGGGCGCTAAAAAGTGCGTTCTTTGAACCAATCGCACTGCCGCTGGAGGCCCTGGGCCGGCCAGAGCAAGCCCTCGCCGCGCTGAAGCGCAAAGCTCAGGAGATTCAGAAACGTCTGAACGATCTCGATGAGGAACGCCGAAAACTGGCTTCCGAGCTTTCGCCCGAACTCACCAGCCTGTGGCTCCGCGCAACGGCCTGCGGAAAACTCGCCGAAGCAATACGGCGTTTCCCCAAACATGGCGAGGTCTTCCTGATTTCCGGGTGGGTGCCGGCCAGCGACCTGGATGAGGTGAGAAAAGGCGTCGAAAGCGCCGCAGGCCATCCCATCGCGATCGAGGTTCTCAAGGCCGATGCCAATCGACAGAGCGTCCCCACTTTGGTTCGGACTCCGCGCTGGCTGCGGCCTTTTGAAGAACTCGTCACTACCTTTGGGCTCTCGTCCTATAACGAGTTGGATCCTACCTTGATCGTCACCGTGAGCTTTCTCGTTATGTATGGCATGATGTTTGGCGATCTAGGACACGGCCTGCTATTGCTCCTCACGGGTTTATGGCTGCGTAGCCGAAAGGTGGATCTGGGAATCCTGATTGCGTCTGCCGGAGCCAGCGGAATGCTGTTCGGTCTACTTTACGGAGCGGCTTTCGGTCGACAGATTATGCATGCGGCATGGATCCAGCCTTTGGAAGGCATCTGGACTGTGCTGCTCACGGCCATCGCGGGCGGCGTGGTGCTGCTCAATATAGGCTTCGCAATGAATCTTGCCAATGCATGGCGTTCCAGGGATTGGCCGCGTTTGTTCCTCGAAAAGAACGGCCTCGCCGGGATCGCGCTGTACTGGACTTTGTTAGGTGGTGGACTTGGCGTCGGTTTCGGGAAGCTACCGGCGCGCGCGCTGCTCGTGATTCCGGCACTCTGCGTCGTGCTCTGGATTCACGAGCCGTTGGCCCAGTGGATCTGGCATCGCCCCGCCCCGCCGATCGGCGAAGCGTTGGTTACCGGTTTTTTTGAACTGTTCGAAAGCGTCACCGGATATGCCAGCAATAGCCTTTCATTTATTCGATTGGGAGCGTTCGCCGTTGCGCACGAAGGACTTTCCGGGTTGGTGGTGAGCTATTCTAAGGGACGCTGGGGATGGCTGGTGCTGCTCCTTGGCACGCTCCTGGTTGTCGGCTTTGAAGGTGTGATCGTCGGCATTCAGGCGCTGCGTCTGGAATACTACGAGTTTTTTGGAAGATTCTTTCAGGGCAGAGGGCGCCCGTTTGTGCCGCTCTCAATTCAAACGGGAGGACGACATGCGGTCTTGGGTGTTCGGGCTTGAAGGATTGAATGTACTCTTGCTGGTACTGGCGCTATTTGTGCTCGCGCAGCCCATGCATGCGCAGGAAGCTTCGGCTGCTGTCGCCAATACAAGTTCCCAGAACCGTTATCTTGGCGCCGCGATCGCCACAGGACTAGCGGCCATAGGATCGGGCATTGCCGTCGGAATTGCCGGCGCCGCTGCGATCGGAGCCATCGCGGAGAAGCCTGAGCTGCTCGGCCGGACGCTGATCTTTGTGGGCTTGGCCGAAGGCATCGTTATTTACGGATTGATCGTTTCGTTCATCATTCTGAGAGGCTAAGGTGTCAGGCCAAAAAGAGACGCCGGACCAGAAGATTATCGTGATCGGGGACGAAGACGCGGTCTTCGGCTTAGCCTTGATCGGCCTGGAAGGACGTATGGTGACCAGCGTCGAGCAAGCGCGCGACGCGATAGGGAAGGCCATGTCCGACCCGGACATCGCGCTGGTCCTGCTCACGGAAAACTGGTCGGCAGCGCGGCCCGACACGATGGACGACTCCGGCGCTTTGGTGGTCGAAATCCCAGGCCCAGGGCCGGCCAAGCCATCGCTCGCGCTCGAAGCGCGGATCGAGCAAGCTTTGGGCGTTCATTTGGAGCACTGAGTGGCTGCAATTCTTGGAGATCCAGAAGCGCTGGTCGCGGAGGTCAGCAAACGCGCCAATCATCGGGCGGTGGAGATCGCCGAAGAAGCAGCCCGCCGCGCCGCTGCTGTTCTGGAGGCTGCCAAAGAAGAGATCGAAACGATCCGGAGGCAGTCTGCAGAGGCAGCGGAACGCCAGTCGGCTGCGTTAACTCGAAGAAATTCCGCCCGTGCCGAACTGGAAGCCCAGCGCCGCTTTGTCGTATTGCGCGAGGCGCCAATCCAGTGGGTCTGGCAGACTGCCGAGGAACAATTGCGTGGCTTGGTGCGACAACCAGTTTACCTAGACGTTCTCAAGCGCTGCGCGCTCGCCGCTGCTCGCGAGTTGGGGGTGAGTGAGTTAGTCCTTGCCGCCGATCCCGTTGGTCATGAGTTACTCTCGCCGGACGTTTTGGACGAGTGGTCGAAAGAGGCCGGCGTCAGATTCCTCCGCGCCGGCAAGCCTGCTGCAACCTGGGGAGGACTGCTCGCTTCGAGCGGGCGCATTCGGTTTGATGCGACCTTTCCCACACAATTCACCTTGGCGCAGGAGACGCTGCGCGAACGGGTGTTCCAAACCCTGTCGCGGGAGACGCCGTGAGCGCGCTCCCTATCGGTTCATTGATCTGGATCAGCGGCCCGGTCGTCAGGGCGCGCGTCACCGGCCCGCTCAGCGTGCTGGAGCAGGTTCAGGTGGGCGATGCGCGTCTGGCCGGCGAAGTAATCGCGCTGGCTCACGACACAGCCACGATTCAAGTTTATGAAGACACCAACGGACTGCGACCCGGCGAACCGCTGTTTGGAACGGGTGCGCCGCTCTCGGTATCGCTTGGTCCGGGATTGCTCGCCAATACCTACGACGGGCTCCAGCGGCCTCTTGAAGTGGTACGCGATCAGCAGGGGATCTACCTGCGCGGCTCGCAAGCCGACGCTCTTCCGTCCAAGAACTGGAAATTCACGCCCCGAGCCCAAACCGGCGACTTGGTTCAAGCAGGTAGTTTATTAGGGACAGTTCCAGAAACTCCGCTGATCGAACATCGTGTTTTGGTGCCGTTTGGTGTCAAAGGAAAAATAGTCGACCTCGCACCAGAAGGCGAGTACCCGCTCGACCACTTGATCGCGACTATCGAAGACTCTGCGGACGCCCGGTATCCCATCACCATGGTGGAGCGATGGCCCATCCGCTCCGCGCGCTCTGCACAAAAACGTCTGGAGCCATCCAAGCCTCTGATCACCGGCCAGCGCGTACTGGACACGTTCGCGCCTCTAGCCAAAGGCGGAACCGCCGCCATGCCCGGACCGTTCGGCGCCGGCAAAACGATCCTGCAACACGCGCTTGCCAAATGGTGCGATGCCGACGTGATCATCTACGTGGGCTGCGGCGAGCGCGGCAACGAGATGGCTGAAGTGCTGGACGAGTTTCCGCGGCTCATCGATCCATCGAGCGGCAGGCCCCTCATGGAGCGCACGGTCCTGATCGCCAACACGTCCAACATGCCGGTGGCCGCGCGCGAGGCCAGCATTTACTTAGCCACTACCATCGCCGAGTATTATCGCGACCAAGGCTACGACGTCGCGCTCATGGCCGACTCCACCAGCCGCTGGGCCGAAGCTCTGCGTGAGATCGCTGGGCGATTGGAAGAAATGCCCGCCGAAGAAGGCTTCCCCGCGTACTTGCCTAGCCGTATCGCTGCCTTCTACGAAAGGGCCGGGCGCGTCCAGACGCTGGGAGGGGCGGAGGGTTCCGTCACCATCGTCGGCGCCATCAGTCCCCAGGGCGGCGATTTCACCGAGCCGGTCACGCAACATACCCAGCGATACACACGCGCATTTTGGGCGCTGGACCGCACTCTCGCCAACGCGCGACACTATCCCGCGATTAATTGGCAAACCAGCTACAGCCTTTACTCCGATGATGTCGCACCCTGGTGGGCCAAAGAAGCCGCGCCCGATTGGCAGGCCCTTCGAGACGCGGCGGCGCAAATCCTGGAACAAGCCGCACGGCTGGAGCAACTGGTGCGATTGGTGGGAGCACAGGCCCTGCCGGATCGCCAGCGCTGGATCCTGGACGCCGCACGGCTTTTGAAGGAAGGTTTTCTCCAACAAAGCGCGCTGCATCCCGTGGATGCTTATTGTGCTCCCGCGAAACAAGTGGCGCTGTTGCGGCTTTTCGTCGAGCTTTACCAAGCAGGCCAGCAGGCGATCGAATCCGGAGCGACGCTGGCGCGCGTACGCCAACTTCTGGATGTTCGCCGGCTGGTGCAACTGAAGGAGACTGTGCGGAACGATCAGGTGGATCAGATCGCGCGGCTGCTGGACGAATTGAAGGCGTCTCTGAACGCGCTGGTTCCTGCGGAGTTGAAAATCTGATGCGCGAGTACGCCGGAGCGGATCGTATCGAAGGGCCAATTGTGGTGGCCGAAGGCTACGGGAAAGCAGCCTACGGAGAACTGGTGGAAGTACACGCGGTGGATGGCGTGCGGCTGGGACAGGTGCTGACCACCGGCGAGGATCGCGTCATCGCGGAGCTGTGGAGCGAAACAGCCGGTCTGCATCCCCACGAGATCTTGCTGCGCTTTCGGGGTGAGACGTTCCATACCGGCGTATCGCGCGAGATGCTCGGCCGCGTCTTCGATGGACTCGGCAGGCCAAGAGACGGATTACCGCCGCCAATGGCCGAAGCCCGCGTCGAGATGCATGGCGCGCCGTTGAATCCCACGGCTCGCGCCTACCCGCAGGATTTCATCGAGACCGGAATCTCCGCTATCGACGGTATGAACACGGTGGTGCGTGGACAAAAGCTTCCCATATTCTCAGGCGCGGGACTCCCGCATAACGAACTGGCCGCGCAGATCGCACTGCAGGCGCGGATCGCCGGCGAATCGGAAACACTGGCAGTTATCTTTGTGGCGCTCGGCGTCTCGCACGATACGGCGGCATACTTCCAGCAGCGCTTTGAAGAATCCGGACTGCTGGCGCGCACCGCCGTCTTCTTGAACCTTGCCGACGAATCGCCGCTCGAACGGATGGTCACGCCGCGCATCGCGCTAAGCCTGGCCGAGTTCCTGGCGTTCGAGCACGGATACCAGGTTCTAGTTTTGATGACCGACGTGACGAATTACGCCGAAGCGTTGCGCGAGATCTCGTCGCGACGCAATGAAGTGCCGGGGCGCAAAGCGTATCCAGGCTATCTCTATTCGGATCTGGCTGAGATCTTCGAACGCTGCGGCCGCGTACACGGCCGGCCTGGATCGGTGACGCAGATCCCGATTCTTACCATGCCCGGCGATGACATCACGCATCCGGTGCCGGATTTGACAGGCTACATCACCGAAGGCCAGATCGTTCTCAGCCGAGCGCTACATCGGGAGGGCATTTATCCGCCGATCGATGTTCTGCCATCACTCTCGCGTCTCATGAAGAATGGAATCGGCGAGCATCGCACTCGGGACGATCATCCCAGCTGGGCCGCCCAGCTTTACGCTTCTTATGCGCGGGTGCAGGAAATCCGCGCCATCTCGGTCATCATCGGCGAAATGGCCCTCACTCCGGTGGATCGGGCCTATCTGGAGTTCGGCCGTCAATTCGAGCGCCGATTCCTGGCTCAGTCCGCCAGCCAGGGCCGGTCCATAGTAGAGACGCTGAACACGGGTTGGGAGATTCTCTCTCTGCTTCCATCGAGCGAGCTGACTCGCATCAACGAAGAAAACCTGCGGCTGCACTATTCAGGAAAGCTGGAAGGACCGGTTACTCATGATTGATCTCGATCAACTGCCGCCGACCCGGGCCGTGCTCCTCGATCTGCGCCGCGAACTGGATCAAGCCGTCCAGAGCCACGCGATCCTGGAGCGCAAACGAGAGACGCTATTGCGGGAACTCTGGGACCTGTTCAGCGAGGTGAAGCACACCGAGCGGGACGTTCGCGAACGCTTCGCCCTGGCCTACAAAGTGCAGCGTGAAGCGCGTTTGGTGATGGGAATGGATGCCATGCGCTTTGCCGGCCTCGCGCCGGCCGCGAAAACAGAATACTCAGTCGAGGTGCGCAGCGTCATGGGCGTGGCTCTGCCGTTGGTCTCGATGCAAGTGGAGCCGTTGCCGTTCCCCTACAGCCCGGCCGGCATCAGCGCAATCTTCGACGAACTTCGGACTAGGTGGATCGAAGCAGGCCAGATCCTCGGTTCGTGGACCGAGATCAGCGGTTCGGTGTGGAGGGTGGCGGCGGAACTCGAACAAACTCAGCGCCGCGTCAATGCGCTTGAGAATCTGTTGATTCCGAAATACCAGGCCGCCATCCAACGCATTCAGGTTGTTTTGGATGAACAAGAGCGAGAGAGTTTCATGCGAACCAAGCGCGTGAAGGAACGGCAGGATCGCTAAGAGTGGAACCTCTGTTTCGACATATCCTTGTTCCCATCGATGGATCGGAGCCATCTCTGCAAGCCGTTCAAATGACGCTACGCATCGTTGAGCTTTGCCCGGCTTGCACCATCACTGTGCTCTATGTGATCGATAAGCTGGTTCTCAATGAGCTGGTCCGCTTTAGCAAACGTAATGAACAAGAGGTTGAGGCGGAGTTGGAAGAGCAGGGGCGTCGCTATTTGGAACTCGCGCGTAGCTCCGCCGAGCGCCAGGGCGCGAGCGTCCACTCAGAGATACGTAGAGGCGAACCATTCGAGGAAGTGATTGCCGCGGCCAACGACCTTAGCGCCGATTTAATCGTCATGGGGCATACGGGACGGCGCGGCACCAGCCGCGTTCTGATCGGATCGGTAACCCAGCGTGTTCTTGACTATGCTCCTTGCCCGGTGCTGGTGACGAAGTAGGTCTCAAAAGTACTCAAGCGCTCGTGGAATGACGGTCCCAGTCGACGTGAAATTTCTGGAACATGCCTCCAGACCCGGGCATCGAAGCATCGGCTCAAGCCGAGGCTCACTCGCTCGAATGTGAGAATCTTGTTACCAGTTGCCGTGTTACCGTCACGCGCCGAGAGAGTTCATACGCCATTCAGATTGTGGTTCTTGCAGGCTGAAGGATGCTGAGTTCTGTGGGTGACTCGCCGTGGTCCAACATGGTGCGGCATGCCATCGACTTGTGTTTGAAGCGAAGCAGCCCGCACACTACGCGGAGCGCTCTTCACCGGGCCTTCGCCAAGATCCGCGCCCAATTCCATTGATCTTTCGTGCGAGAAATCGCGCAGTCCATGCGCCAAGTCTCGAAGAACAGACTGGCTTTGATGCCTGGCGTCCATCAGAGCGCCGGCAAAAGACGCTAATACACACAGGGCCGGTCTCACAGATCGGCCCTGTCCAACATTTCACTACTGATTGGTCGCACTATTGTCGGATTGCTTCCGTGCCGCTCGGCTTGTTCGATGGCGCCCCCGTGGGCTGCTTCTGGTAATGCGAAAGGAAGCTTTGGCGTCTCCAGGTTCACCTTCGGTTTCTCGGGTTTCCCGCCCTACTAGGGGCAGCCGCACTAAGACCGGAAACCCTCAGGGCGTGGGAAGACCCGTTTCGGACGGCGCGGGCACGTCAGGGTGAGATTCTCGCGGCTTCGGAGCTAGGCGAAAACGGCTCGCGACCGGTACCTCGAGGCCTTATCCATGATTGGATCGGTGCGGTTTTCATTCCCGGTGCCACGTTGGCCAATGTTTTCGCCGTGGTTCGCGACTATGATCGGTACAGCGAATTCTACTGGCCAACGATGGTCAATTCAGCTCTCCTTTTCCGAAGCAGCGAGGAGGAACGCTTCCTGGTACGCTACGTTCGAAAGGTGCTCTTCGCGACCGAATTGCTCGATTGTGAATCTAGCGTTCGATCCGTCCAACTGGATGCGACGCTGGTATTCCATCGCGCAGAGCACGCGCTTGGAAGAGTGGCGGGTTCACGACAAAGCTTAAGAGAGCCAAAAGCGCGACGATGAGGCTAGCCACTATGTTTGGCGAAGCCATGGCTTTTTCTCGATACGAACAAAGAGACGGCGGAGTGTACCTGGAGCAGAAGAGCATTGTCTTAGGTCGAGCCATCCCTGGGTCACTCCGGTGGTTGGTCGAGCCGACGATCCGCCGCTTGTCAAGGCACTTGACGATAGCGTCTCTCCGGCAAACCCGCGAAGCCGTGTGCTCGCTCACCGCAGGAGAGTTGCCTTCAGCGGAAGGTCGCGCCAGCGGTGAGTGAACATCTAGCTTGGGAGGCGTTGACGTAACAATGACGGTGGGTTCCAATTCCAGACTCCTGCGGACCAAGCGATACGGCGTTTTCTGGTCTGCTAGTCTTCTTTCCAATGTTGGGACCTGGATGCAGTCGGTGGCCGAACCCTGGCTGGTGCTAAGTATTGGCGGCTCCTCGTTTCTTCTCGGCCTCGACGCTTTTGCGATGAATGCGCCCTTCTGGATTCTGGGACTTCTGGGCGGCATCCTGGCCGATCGAGCGGACCGGAGCTTGATCATCTACGTTTTTCAGGGCATCCAGATGCTTTGCCCCGTGTTAATCG
>JBEKRO010000122.1:0-23867 GCA_049518655.1 Bryobacteraceae bacterium
CGTGATAAGGCAGGCATCTTTTATGCCGAGAGCTGGCTATTGGTGCATATGCTGTATCTTTCAGACGGCTACAGGACCAATTTCTCGAAATTCGTTCTGGCGGTAGCCAACGGCGAGGACACCGCGCAGGCCTTCCAGAGCGTTTACGGCAAGGGGCTGAAAGAAGTGGCGGCCGACCTGAACCGATACAGCAAAGGCGACCGCTTTTATGGCGCGCTTTTCGATGTGAAGCTGGAGAAGTCCGCCGAGGATCCGCAGGTGTCGGATGTTACGGCCTTTGATTCGGGAACGGTTCTGGCGGACCTATTAGCGCTGGTCCATAAACCGGACGAAGCCCAGCGGGCGTATGAACAATTGGCCAAGGATAATCCCGGCAAGCCCGAAGTGGAAGAATCATTGGGCTACATGACCTTGCAAGCGGGCGACCGAGAGAAGGCACGGCAACATTTCTCGCAAGCCTATGCCGCCGGTACAAAGAACGCGCAGATGTGCTACGACTACGCGATGCTGGAATTGCAGGGAGAACCCGCGGACAAGGGCGCGACCCCAATCCTCCGGCGAGCCGTGGAGCTGAAGCCGGACTACGTTGCGGCGCGCTTACAACTGGGCTTGGAACTTACCAACCAGCAGAGTTATTCCGAGGCCGTCGATCAGCTGCACCACATTTCAAAGATCGACCCCGATCAAGCACCAGCGTATTTTCTTGCTCTGGCTTATTCGGAGTTCCATACCGGTCACTCGGATCAAGCGCGCCAGGACGCCGAATCCGCCAAGAAGTGGGCCAAGACGCCCGAGGAATCCGAGAGGGCGAATTCACTCGTGCAGTACTTCGATGAAGCGAAGACCGCTACGGCGCGCGCAAAACCAGAGCCGTCGTCAGCAACTCTTGACGCAACCAGCAGCGGCAACACGGATCCCGGCCGGCCTGCGCTGCAGCACCGTCCAGAGCCGGGCTTTGAGGTTCATGAAGCAGCTCCAAAAAACCCTTTTGTGAAACCTGGCGAGCAGATAAGCCACGTGGAGGGTTTGGCCGAGCGCCTGGATTGCGATGGTCAGTCCGCGCGGTTTCAGGTGTTGGTTGGTCATTCCAGGATGGTGTTCGAGATCCCCGATCCCAGCAATGTCCTTATCAAACACTCCGGCGAAGCGCATCATGACTTCACATGCGGCGCTCAGAAGCCGTTCCCAGTGGCCGTGGACTATGCCGTGAAACCGGACCCGAAAAGGGGCACCGCGGGTATCGTGCGAGAACTGGACTTCTGAAGAATTGTTGCAAGCGCCGAGCGCCGTACGCTCCGCAATCCTATGGATCTGACCGGCGCCGTTGTAATTCGCCTGGCGCGCGCTGCTGGTCGAGCGGCTCATACTCGAAGGTCCACTGCAGGCGCACCTTCTGCGGGAAGTAACACATGCGGTCGTCGCAGGCTTGATAGTTCAGGACGCTATCCACCGTGAAGTGACCCGACCCATCCACCTTCGCCTTCAGCTTGTCCTCCGCGGGGATTGTAATATCCCGAGTGAGACGGAAACGATTGGTGTACGTGGGAACCGTTTCATTGATGGCCTTGAGGTACAGCTTCTCGGCGTGAGGAAACACGGGTGCGTGCGCCTGAGCGGTGTCGGAATCTTCGATCTTCCATTCGATCGGGATGTAGTTGTCTACGCCCGGTGCGTACACGTGAAGATTCTCTTGCAGGTCGATGTCGAGCGTCAACGCGACGCGCTGGCCGGGCGCGACCATGGAGTTGCTGGCGCCAATCGTCGCCGTGAGTTGCTTGCCTTCCACCTTGCGCGCCGGTTCTGGCGGAACCCATCCGAACTGGTGCAGCAGAATGCTCGCAGAGGTGTAGCTCTGGCTGGTATCTTCTTCGAAATATTTAGCTACAATCACGCCCTTGGCGTCCAGCACGAACCAACCCAGACGAGCCGCGCCGTACAACGGGCTGCTGTGAGGCGCGTCTTCATTCAAGATATGCAGCAATCGAATGGTCTTCAAATTGGAATCGGAAAGCAAAGGAAAGTGGATGGCAGCGCGCCCGGCGAAGTCCTTCAAAATTGCCGAGCTGTCGTAACTAACCGCAGCGACGCCCAGGCCCAATTTGCGAAAGGCTTCCTGGTGCTGTTCCAGCTCTTTGAGCTGCGCTTTGCAATAGGGGCACCAATCGGCCGATTGATAAAACAGAATCACCGCGCCTTTCGGCCCCAGCAAGCTTCGCGAGTTATGCAGTTGGCCGGTCTGGTCCGGCAGGTTGAACGCGGGAAACCGGCTGCCAGTGGGCGGACCGAAATCGGCGGCCGCGAGCGAACACACCGCAGCCAGTAGAAGGACAGGAATCTTGCGCACCATCCTTATTATGCGCCCAATGGACCGCGTTTTTGCCCTTCGCATATCACGCTAGATATTCATTATGATACCGGTACGAAAGTTACGTCCCGAAAAGGACCTGGGCCCCCAAGTACACTGATAGTTGTGAGACGGGGCCAGTTCATCTGTTCTTTCACCTTATTATTGCTCGCGTTTTGTTCCGCCGCATCGGCCCTCGACTATCAGCTCCAAGCCAATATCCGTTACGACAGTTATCCTGAGACGGTCCTCGACATCCTGCAGCCGAGCGCGCCGTCGCTGGCCGACCGGCCGGGCGTAATCGTTATTCACGGCGGCGGCTGGGTTCAGGGCGATAAGGAACACGTTCTCGAAAAATACTGCCTTCCGTTCGTGCGACAAGGCATGGTGGTGGCGAATGTCGAGTACCGCCTGGCCAAGTCCGCACCGGCCCCAGCGGCGGTGAACGACGTTCTCAAAGCGGCGCGATGGTTTCACGATCACGCCGCCCACTACCAGGTAGATCCCAAGCGGATTGTGGCGGCAGGCGATTCCGCGGGCGGGCATCTGGCTCTCATGACGGCGATGACACCCGCCTCGGCCGATCTGGGGCCCTCCATCCGAATCGCAGCCGCGATCGATTTCTTTGGCATCGCGGACGTTGCCGATCAGGTGACGGGACCGAATGAGCGGCCCTATGCCGTGGCCTGGATTCCCGAGCAGCCAGATCGCATGGAACTGGCGCGTCGCGTTTCGCCGATCACCTACGTGCGGAAAGGCTTGCCGCCCATCTTAGTTCTGCATGGCGACGCGGATCCGACCGTGCCCTATGAACAAAGCGTGACGCTGGTAAAAGCTCTCAAGAATGCGGGCGATGATGCGGAGCTGCTCACTGTTCCGGAAGGCAGGCATGAATTTACACCCGAAGAGATGACCCAGCTCTGGCCCCAAATTTTCCAATGGCTGAAAAAGCGCAAAATCGCGCGCTGAAGCCGATCAGTTCGCAATCCGCTTAGCGACTACCAGCGTGATGTCATCGGCGGGCGGCGCGCCCTCGGTGAAGTCCTCCACCTTCTGGTTGATGGATGTAATGATCGACTCCGCGCTTTGATCCCTCAGGCCCGCCAGCACTTGCGCCAGCCGCTCTTCACCGAACTCTTCGTCCGCATTCGGACGGACGGCTTCCGTCACCCCATCACTAAAAAGCAGCACTGCGTCACCCGGATCCATCCGGCAGACCCCTTGCTGATAGGTCGCCATCGGCAGAATACCCAGGATCAGGCCGGTGCCTTCCAGCTTCTCGACAGAGCCGTCGGCATGCGCCACCAGCGGCGGATTGTGTCCGGCATTGACGTACTTCAACTCGCCGGTACTCGGCTCCAGCACTCCGATGAAAAATGTAATAAACCGGTTGGAAGGGCAATTGGACGAAATGATGCGATTGAGGCGCGTAACGAGAGCGGCTAAATTGACCGGATCGTCAAACAGCACTTGCACCCGCGCTTGCAAACTAGACATCAACAGCGCAGCGGGCATTCCCTTCCCCGCCACGTCGCCCACCAGCAGCCCGACGCGCCCATCGGGATACGGCAAGAAATCGTAGTAATCGCCGCCCACGCCGCGGCAGGCCGCATTGTACCCGGCCAAATCCACGCCTGCTACTTCAGGCGCAGTCACCGGCAGCAGGCTGCGCTGGATCTCGGCCGCCTGATCGAGTTCTTTGGCATGCAGGCGCTCAGCCTGTTCCACCTCCGCCAAGCGCGTGTGCTCGATCCGTATGGCCGCTACGTTCGCCATCACAGTGAGCAGGCTGAGGTCCTCTTTGGTGAATTCCTTGATGAAATGCGGCGAGTCCAGGTAGATGAGCCCGATCACCCGATCATCGGTCTGAAGAGGAACGGCCAGCATGCTGCGAATCTGCTGCTGCACGATACTCATGCGATCGGCGAACGCCTCATCCAGGCGGGCGTCGCGCACCAGCAGCGAGGTTTTTTCCTTGATGACGCGGTCGCGCACCGTGTTACTGATGCGGAAGCCTTCGCCCAAAGCCGATTGCACCACCAGTTCCTTGCCTTCCAGCGTCATCAGTACGCCGCGCGTGGCGCCCACGGCTTCCACCGAGAGATTCATGATGAGCTTGAAAAGTTCCGCCAGCGGCATGTTTCCCGCCAGTTCGCGTCCGGCGCGAATGAGCGCGCGCATTTGCGGACCGCCTTCAATTTCCTTCTCCTGGCTCAGTACCCCCTTGAGACTGGTGGCCACGGTGGTGGAAACGGACGCGGTTGGAGTTTGGCCTTCGATGAAGATCACCGTGTGATCGATCGGCGGGGGCAGCGAGTTCTCGCCGAAATCCAGCGCAATGTGGCCGGCCGTCACGCGATCGTTCTTGCCGAGCGGATAGGGACTGGTAATGCGGACGCCATTGACGAAGGTGCCGTTCTTGCTACCCAAGTCGCGCACCGTCCACGTATCGCCGTCTTTCTCCAGTGCCAGGTGTTGGCGAGAAAGTCCGGCATCTTCCGGGTAGCACAGCTCGTTGGCGCTCGAACGGCCGAGCGTATAGCGGTCACGCTCCAGCGCGAGCGGACGCGTTGCGCCGTCCGGCGTGTGGATCAGTAATTCTCTCGGAACGAATTTGGCTGCGACGCCAGCCATACTTATCTAGAGTAACTTAAATGCAGTAGCCCTTGATGAAAATCTTAGTCTACTATGTCGGCAAGCCGCGCGACACGCACGCCAATCGCATGGCCGAAGAATTCATCCTGCGCTCGAAACGCTACGCGCGGTGCGAAATGCGCGAGGTCGATCCCGCGCGGTTCGATCCTTGGGTGAAGCATCCCTCGGCATCGAAAATTCTGCTCGATCCCGCCGGCAAGGCGATGGATTCGCCCCGCTTCGCCAAGCTGGTGTCCAAGGCCGAGCAGGAAGCGCGCGATCTGATGTTCCTGATCGGAGGCGCCAGCGGGCTTCCCGAAGCCTGGAAGCAAGAGGGCGCCGTCCTTTTGTCGCTTTCCGCCATGACGATGCCGCACGAACTGGCCCGTGTGGTGCTGGCCGAACAGATCTATCGCGCGTTCACGCTGCTGCGCGGCCACCCCTACCCGAAGTAGCGCGCGGAAGTCAAACGCGAGCTAGCTCCTATACTGAAGTCTGAATGGCTTGGTTCACTCGAGACAAACCTTCGCTCAGACCAGAGGAAGGCGAGAAGCGCGTCCGCACCGAAGGGCTGTGGCTCAAGTGCGGGCATTGCGGTCAGATTGTTTGGCGCAAGGCTCTACAGGACAATCATCAGGTATGCCCCAAGTGCGGCCATCATGAGCGCCTGGATGCGCGCGCGCGTCTGACCCTGCTGTTCGACGATGGCACGTTCGAAGAATTCGATCAGCGGCTGGTGTCCACCGATCCGCTGGATTTTGTCGATTCGAAGAGCTACCAGGATCGTCTGGCCGCGTCGCAGGAAGCCACGCACCTGCGCGACGCCATCATTTCCGCCGCCGGCAACCTGAACGGCCGGCGCGTCCACATCTGCGCGATGGAGCTGAAATTTGTCGGTGGCAGCATGGGGACGGTGGTGGGTGAGATGATCACTCGCGCTATCGAGCGGTCGCTGGAGCAAAAAATTCCGCTGATTATTGTTTCAGCGTCGGGAGGCGCGCGGATGCAGGAAGGCGCCGTCAGTCTCATGCAAATGGCCAAGATCTCGGGCGCATTGATGCGCCTGGATGAGGCAGGCATCCCTTACATCAGCGTCCTGACGGACCCAACGACGGGAGGCGTCACCGCCAGTTTCGCCATGCTGGGCGATCTGAACATCGCAGAGCCAGGGGCGCAGATCGGTTTTGCGGGACCCAGGGTGATCGAACAAACCATCCGGCAAAAGCTCCCCGCCGGTTTCCAAACCAGCGAGTTCCTGTTGCAGCATGGGTTCCTGGACGCAGTGGTAAAGCGGGCGGAGCTGAAGGACTATATCGGGAAGGCTTTGGATTTCTTTGTGGGGCCCGCTCCGAGCGCTACGGAGCCGCGACCATAGGAAGCGCTTTTATTCGGGTTTCTTGAACAGATTGTCGAACGCTGTGCGGGCGTCGTTGGGGGTTCGGGGAACTTGCTGCGGAGCGGCGGCCGGGTGATGGTTGGCAGGCGCGGCGTCTCTGGCAACAGTGACGCGAGGCTTGAATAGATCGCAATCGTTGGCTTGATCCTTCACCGCGATCCGCAGCGGCACTGGTTTCAGGCATTGGAAGCGAGTGGAGGGTTCAAAGTGTGCGCACTGTTTGCAGCAGTGCAGGGCCGTTCCGCACTTGGGACACTTGCCCTTCCAATCGATATCGGGGGACAGGGCCGTGGAGCAATTGAAACAGCGAGCGGCTACTACGTTTTGCAGCAGTCGGGGGAGCCGCGGGCCAGTTACGTCGATGGACGGCCGGGGGCCCGAAGGCTTGGGCCGGTCGGGAAGCTGGCGGTCCCTGGACCCGCCATTGGTGTCCATGTAGCCCCGTTGTCGGTACTTACGGTCGTCGTCCATGTATTAAATTGACTCCTGGATCTCGCGCTCTCGCAACGTTACCTGTGGAGGTGTTCGGCACAGGTCCACTGCTGGTTAGCTTGAGGATCGATGCGGAGGATAGCTGCGGGAACCGGCTAAAGCTGGAAAGACATTGTCCCGCTTGCGCCTAAATAACTATGTACCACGAATCAATGCCAGAAGCTACTGAAATCTCACGGCGATCTGGTTACGTTCGTAGGTTGGTACTAAGGGTTTTTGGTAACGGCGTCAATCGGAGCTCCATTTCAACAACGAGTTACAGGGCCGGGTGAGGGGATCGTCGTAATGATTCGGACTAATTCGCAAAGAATACCCGAGCCTGCCTGTTTGATGCGGAACGAACTCTTTTAAGAACACATATTCGTTGCCGGCTTGCTCCACAGCCGGAAGCGTCATCACCTGGGTTTCCTCCAGGTACCCATTGACGCCGATGCGGCCGACCACAGCTTCCACGCGCACATCCTGGGGCGAGAGTCCCGCCAGATTCACCACCGCTCGCACAGGAATGGGCAGCCCGGTCAGCACGGACAGATCGGGCCCGGGGCCGATGTCGACAAACGCTACCTCATTCCATACTTCGTGGACACGCTGGTTCCAACCCGCGCGATCGCGGGCTGGCTGGAAGCAATCGTGCGCAACCTCCAGGTAGGCCTGATGGGCGGGCTCGTAAAGTTGCGAGAGGTACTCACCCACCATCCGTCCAGCGTTGAACTGGTGGCTGAGATGCATCAGGGACTGCTTCACCCGGCGCATCCATTCCACCGGTACACCGCCCTCGCGATCCTGATAATACATCGGCACAATTTCATTTTCGAGTATGGAATAGATGGCGCGCGCGTGAATTTCGTCCTGATCCTCCGAGTAAGCCTCGCGATCACCGATGGCCCACCCTCCGGAGATTTCGTACCCTTCGTCGAACCAACCATCCAAAATGCTGAGGTTCAGCACGCCGTTGATGCCGGCTTTCATCCCACTGGTGCCGCAAGCTTCTTCGCCACGCCGCGGGGTATTCAGCCACAAGTCCACGCCTTGGACCAGCTCGCGCGCCACTTCGATGCTGTAGTCTTCCACGAAAACGATGTGCTTGGCGATTTCGGGCGCGCGGGAAAGCTGCACGATTTCGCGAATCAGGGTCTTTCCGGGCAGGTCGCGCGGGTGCGCTTTTCCCGCGATCACGATCTGCACCGGCCGATCCGGATTGGTGAGCAGCCGCTTGAGCCGCTCGATGTCGCGGAACAGCAGAGTGGCTCGCTTGTAAGTGGCAAAGCGGCGTGCGAAACCGATAGTCAACGTATCCGGGTCCAGCACTTCGGCCAAACGCCGCTGCTCGGCGGCAGGAGCCTTACGGCCGACGGCGGCTGTTACTACACGCTCCCGCACGAAGGAAACCAGGTACCGTTTGCGACGCCGATGGGCCTCCCACAGCTCCTGCTGCGGAATATCCTCCACCAAATCCCAAATGCGCGGGTCCGAATTACGCTCGCGCCAGTCCGGCTGCAGGTGCTGATCGTAGAGCTGCGCCAGATCGCCGTTCAGCCAAGTCAGCAGATGCACGCCGTTGGTTACCGATGTGATTGGCACCTCCCACACCGGCAGCTTCGGCCACAGCTCTTGCCACATCTCCTGGGAGACTTGGCGATGCAGGCTGCTCACCGCATTGCGGAATGCCGACGTCTGAATGGCCGAGATCGCCATCGAGAAGGGTTCATGATGATTCTCTGGCCGGAACCGGCCCAGAGCCAGGAATTTCTCGAACGGAATGCCGCCCTCCACGCAATACTCGCCGAAATACTCGTAGAGCAATCCCGGATCGAAAAGATCGATGCCGGCCGGCACGGAAGTGTGCGTGGTGAAAACGTTATTGGACCGGCAGGCTTCGTACGCCTCCTCAAAACTCAGCTTGTACTCTTTGATGAACCGGCGCATACGCTCGATGGCCAGGAAGGCGGAGTGACCTTCGTTCATGTGCCATACCGTGGGTTTCAGGTTGAGCTTGTCCAGGGCGCGCAGGCCGCCTATTCCTAAGACAATTTCCTGGCGGATGCGCGTAAGATTATCGCCGCCATAAAGTTGCGCGGTGATTTCGCGATCTTCGGCGCTCTCGTTCTCCGGAATGTTGGTGTCCAGCAGGTAGAGCTTCACGCGTCCGACGTCCATGTTCCAGATTTTGATAAACACGGCGCCGGTGGGCAGCTTCACCGATACGATCACGTCTTTTCCGTCTTCGTCCCGGACCGGCCGCACCGGAAGCGTATAAAAGTCGTTGACCGGGTTGCGCTCTTGCTGCCAACCATCCGGATTGAGCGATTGCTGCAAGTAACCTTTTTGGTACAAAAGGCCGACGCCAACGAGGGGAACCGCGCCATCGCTGGCAGCCTTCAAGTGGTCACCTGAAAGCACGCCCAGTCCGCCACCATAGATCGGCATGCATTCCACCAGCCCGTACTCCATCGAGAAATAGGCGATGAGCCGATCATCCGATGGCTCCGTACGTTCCAGATAGCTCGAATAGCGTTCGCAAGCCCTGCGATAGGCTGCCAGAAATCGTGCATCCGCGGCCGCCCGTTCCAGAGTGGCTTGGGGCACTCGTCCCAGCATGAGAACCGGGTTGTAGCCGCAATTCTTCCACAACGCCGAATCTAACCGCCGGAACAGCGAGCGTACGGTGTGGTCCCAACTCCACAGTACGTTGTACGCAAGATCGCTCATCCGAGCGATGGCCGACGGTAGAGCAGGCCGGACAAGGAATTCCTTAACCGGTTGAATCTGAAAGGGCATGGACTAACGAGTGACTCTCAAATATATCACCGGCCGCGAACGGCCTCACAATTTGGACGTGGCTGCAATCCTAGTTGACTGCATAATCAACCACATAGGCTTCATTAAATTCTCTTCAACCGCTGCGACCATCGCACCAGTCGATCTTCTTCTGCTCACCTACCTACTTTTCATCGGCAGACTGTGAATTTCGCCTAGGGTCAACGGCGGAAAATCGCGCTGGCCCTTCTTTAGCGCCGGAGTTAGGTTCGGGGGTGTAAAGCGAGCTATATACTTTCCCTAATTGAGCGGCGTAGGGTTCCAGGCTAAACTCCGGATCGATGACTGGTGTATGGTGCCGAAAAACGCTCTCGATTTTCACCATCGGTCTTATGGCAACCGCAGGGTGGGGACAAACTGACAACCGTATCATTCCGCTCTACGCGGTAGCCCCAGGCGTTTTTCAAGCCGGCGTGAGTTCGAACGTTTTACTGACCATCCTCAACGTGAATCCGAATGCAACGCAGGAATTGCAGACGGGCGACGCCTTCACGTTCACGTTCAACCTGGCAGGCGGATCTGTGGTTTCCATGGGCGCTATTACGGTGAACGCCGCGGCGTTCGGGCCGGCGGATTTTTCGCCGGCAAGCGGCGTGGCAGGCAACCAGGTGATCCTTACCTACAACGGTCCACAAGCGCCGTGGCGGGGAGGAGAAGGTTTCAGCATCGAGAGCACTATTGTTCTCGATTCTCAGGGCTCCGGCTACGTCAGCTTGCAGACGCCCCCAGGGCGCTTCGCGACACCCCAAAGCTTTTCTGCCAGTCTCTCCGCCGTAAGTTTCTCTTTGCCCCAGCCGTCCACCATCACGCGCACCGCCAACGATTCCGGCCAGTTTATCGGTCCGGCAGGGCCAACCGGGGCAACCGGCGCCGCAGGTCCCATTGGCTCTCCTGGACCCACGGGTCCACTAGGACCGGTGGGAAGCACCGGAGCAACCGGCTCTACGGGAGGCAACGGAGCAATTGGAGCTGAGGGATCCAGGGGATCCACGGGAGCAGCTGGCGCTACGGGGGCTACGGGAGCTACCGGCACGGCTTCGACCGTTGCCGGCCCCACCGGGATTACGGGTCCCCCAGGGTCCACCGGCTCCACAGGCTCCACGGGTCCGCCAGTCAATTTCCAAGGCGTTTGGAGTAGCCCGAGTCTTTACGCTATCGGCAATGCGGTTTCCTACAACGGGTCCAGTTACATCGCTCTGATGGGCACCACCGCGCAACAGCCCGATCTGAATCCATCGGTCTGGGGAGTGCTGGCGGAGATGGGAGGAACGGGTCCTACCGGTGCCACTGGGACTACCGGCGCGACCGGGTCTACCGGCACTAACGGGACGAACGGAGGCACTGGAGCCACGGGGCCAACCGGAGTTGCTGGATCAACCGGAGTTACCGGAGCCACTGGAAGCACCGGCACGATTGGCACCAACGGAAGTAACGGTTCCAATGGTAGTAACGGCTCCAACGGCAGCACGGGAGCCACGGGAGCCACCGGATCCACGGGCGCGACAGGCGCAACCGGCGGCGGTGGTCAGATTTGGCAAACCAACTTTATCATCTCATCTGTCTATGACGAAGGGCCCAACACCTCGTCATTCTTCATTCCGCCTGGATTCACGGGAGATCCCACCGAATCCGGCAGCCAAGCAACGAGCGCAACGACTGATGCCACTCCTGTTCGCGGCGCATGCACGGCCGATGCGATGGACGTACTGAACGCACTGGATAACAGCAATATTCCCGTCAACGCACAGCTGTATCACAACGGCATTGCCGTTTCCGGTTTCACTTGCGCGTCGGCGGCCAGCGGCTACGGCGCCGCATGTAGCATCACCGGGAAATCGGTCCCGCTAGCGGTAAGCGATACCATCTCGCTCCTTTTGTCGACTTCGAGTAATTTTGCCAACGTGGACTACGGCAGCGTTTTGATCAGTTTGCATTGCAAATAACCATTCATTTCCGCATGCTGCGAATTCACGCCGCGATCGTCCTATTCGCCGCCCCGCTCCTGCTGCCGGCGATGAAAGGTGCGCCGCCGGAGTGGCCCGGGCGCTACGCACTGATTCTTGACGGCGCGCCGCTCGCAAACCAGGCCACGCGCGAGGCGCTCCACGCCCCAATTGCCGAGGGACGACGCAAAGAGCTGTTGAGTGCACAGCGGTCGCTCCAGCTCATGCTCGCAATGCGCCACATCGCCGTCACCGGATCGGTTCACACTTTGCTGAATGCCGTTTTTGTAGCGGCATCGGCGGATCGCGTCCCGCAGTTGCGCGCGCTCCCCGGCGTGGCGGCAGTGATCCCCATGCCAGTTCTGCATCGCAAGCTGAACAAGGCTCTCAATCTGGTGAACGCTACCCAGGCTTGGGCCGCGCTCGAAGGGGCGAGCAACGCGGGCGCTGGCGTTAAGATCGGGATTCTCGATACGGGCATCGACCAAACGCATCCCGGATTCCAGGATCCGTCGCTCGCCATGCCTTCCGGATATCCGAAAACAGACAACACGGAGGACGCCACTTACGCGACCAACAAGATTATCGCGGTGCGAAGTTTCGTCTCGTCCCTGGCGATGGGCGACGGCACGCCGGAAACCTCCAGCCCGGACGACCTTTCGGCTCGCGATCGCGTGGGGCACGGCACGGCCATGGCGATGATCGCCGCCGGAACTTCGCATCAAAGTCCGCTCGGCACGATCTCGGGCATTGCGCCTAAGGCATGGCTCGGCAGCTACAAGATCTTCGGCTCGCCCGGCATCAACGACGCCACTACGGCGGATGTCGTACTGCAAGCGCTGGACGCCGCCTTTAACGATGGCATGGATGTCGCGCTGCTCTCAGCCGGCGACTTGCCCGTTTTGTGGTCGGCGGCCGACCGGGGCTCCGCTTGTGGCGAAACCAGCGGCACGGTTTGCGATCCCTGGGCTGCGGCAGTGAGCGCGGCGGCATCCGGCGGCATGACCATTGTGACGCCCGCTGGCAACGATGGCGCGCTGGGCGCGAGCACCATCAATACGCCCGGGGACGCGGCATCGGTAATCACCGTGGGAGCGTCCAGCAACGTTCATGTGCTGGCGTCCACCGTTTTTACTCCAGGCGGCGATTCGTTCGCCATGCGGCAGGGCGACGGTCCCAAACTCATCGGGGATCTCTCGGCGCCTCTGGTGGACGTGGCGGCGATCGATAATACGGGGCTCGGTTGCACGGCGCTGCCCGCGGCATCGCTCCACGGCGCGATTGCCCTGGTTTCTCATGGCCTGCCTGCGCTGAGGGGTAACTGCAGCTTTGCCACGACTGTAAACAATGTCAGTTCCGCCGGCGCCGTGGCTGTGCTGATCTTTCTCCAGCCGGGAGCATCGGTGCTCTTTGAATTAACCGGCCTCTCGAACACCGGCATTCCTACCGCTCTCATCTCATACGATGCGGGCACGTTCCTGGCCGCTTACCTCGCGTCTCATCCAGGCACCTTTCTGACACTGGTGCCAGTGGTATCGGAAGCATCGTCGTCGCTCCCTCCAGCCGTTGCGAGCTTTTCTTCCCGAGGGCCAGGAATCGGCGATGCCAGCATCAAGCCGGAACTCGTGGCGCCGGGCGCCGGCATCTATACGGCTGCGCAAAACTTCGATCCTAATGGCGATCTCTACAGTCCCGATCGCTACATTGGCGCGGATGGAACCAGCTTCGCCGCGGCGCTGGTGGCGGGCGCCGCCGCATTAGTGAAACAGGCGCATCCCAGCTACACAGCGGCGCAAGTGAAATCGGCAATCACCAACACGGCATCCACCGGTCTGGTGGACTACGAAGTGAACGGAGCGCCGTTTCCTGCGCGCGTCGAGGCGGCGGGGGCTGGTCAATTGAACGCACAAGCGGCCGTTACGTCCACTATCACCATTGATCCCGCAACCGTCGCGTTCGGCATCGTGAACGCGGGCCCGCCTTCCTCGGCGCTACCTTCAAAAACAGTCGTCATCACGAATACTGGGACTGCGGCCGCGAGTCTTCGGTTGGCGGTCAGCCAGCGGGATGCAGACGCGAATGCCTCTATAATACTCAGCCCGGCCAGCCTCAATTTGGCGCCCGGCCAATCCGGGTCGATCACTGTCGCCTTAGTTGGCGGCACACCCAGAGTGGGTTCTTATGAGGGCTCCATCACTGTGGCCGGCGGCGCCGTCCCATTACAAATTCCCTACCTGTATATTGCAAGCGACAACCTACCCTCCAACCAGATTCCACTCGTGGGTAGTAACTTTGTCACCGAACTCGGCACCTCCGTGAACCTGACATTCCGCACGGTGGACCTTTACGGAGTGCCAGTCGCAGGCGTTGCGGTCGATTTCGCTCCCTCAGCCTTGGTGTATGCGGCGACCTCTGTTACCGACAGCTTAGGGACCGCGGAAGCCTACATGACAACGCCTTCGACAACCCGGGGCGATCAAAGCTTCTTTGCGCAGCTGGAGGGCTCGGGAGAAATTGAGTTCGACGGGAGAACGCGGGCGCTGCCGCAAATCGCGGACGGCGGAGTGCTGGATGCCGCAAGTCTGAATGCGCCTGCCGGCTTCGTCGCCGGCTCGTATCTCACCATCTTCGGCTCCGGATTGAGCGAGAACTTCGAAAAGGTCAACACGCCGTACCTGCCTCTATCTCTGGCTGGCGTCAGCGTCAGTTTTGACGTTCCCGCCACGGGCATTAGTGTACCCGGCCCTCTTTACTTCGTGAGTGGCGGTCAGATGACCGTCCAGATCCCTTGGGAACTGGCAGGCTCCGGCTCGGCGGAGATGAAGGTTACGCTCAGCAACTCCGCTAGCCGCAACGTGCGGAGCGACGATAGCAAATTGAGCACCAATCATACCCAAATCGTCACAGTACCCATTGCTGCGTACTCGCCAGCGTTCTTCGAGATTCTCGAAACATCGTCCGGAGAAATGCTCGCGGCTGCATCAGACGAACACGACAATGTAATCACTTCCATGAATCCGGCGCAGCGTGGACAGCCCATTCAGTTCTTCGTGAACGGGCTGGGAGCTGTGTCCGGCAGCCAGCCTCCTTCCGGGATGCTGACTCCAGCATCGCCCTTGGCCTTCACTGCGATAGCTCCGACGGTGACCATAGGAGGGCAACAGGCTACGGTTCTGTTTAGCGGCCTGGCCCCGCTGACCGTGGGCCTGTACCAAGTGAATGTCACGGTTCCCCAGGGAGCCAGTTCGGGGCTTCAGAACGCGGTGATCTCGATTGGCGGAGCGACATCGAAGGCGGCCCAAGTGCCTGTACAATGAACCCGCGCTATCGGCAGCCCGCTCAGTCACCCGCCGGGTTCGGACCCAATGCTAAAATACTAGCCTTACCGCGATGGGCGACGATTCACTGGCCGTGCTCGATTCCATGGTGACGACAGCGTTCACGCTGGATGGCTATACGGTGGACCGGACTATCGGCATTGTCCGAGGCATTATTGTGCGCTCCCGTTCCATTTTTGGAACGCTGGGCGCCAGTTTGCAGACCATGGTGGGCGGCGACATCACGTTGTTCACCAATCTTTGTGAAGAGACCCGCGCCCACGCGTATCAGCGCATGGCGCAACACGCCGCGCAATTGGGCGCGAATGCGGTGGTCGGAGTTCGCTATGATGCAACCGAGATCATGCAAGGAGTAACCGAGGTGCTGTGTTATGGCACCGCCGTGGTGGTGAGGCCGACACACCCTTAGATAGATACCGAGTGGATGTCGCCGGGAACAACCGCTCACGAGTGGAGGAGCGGTGGGCCGGCACACCCTTAGATAGATACCGAGTGGATGTCGCCGGGAACAACCGCTCACAGCGGTGGGCCGGCACACTCTTAGATAGATACCGAGTGGATGTCGCCGGGAACAACCGCGTTAGGGCGCAGCGTTTTTCATGTAGGGCAAACTAGAGCGTGAACGAAAACCGATATCTTTGCATTCACGGCCACTTCTATCAGCCACCGCGCGAGAATCCGTGGCTGGAAGGGATTGAGCTCCAAGACTCCGCCGCGCCCTATCACGACTGGAACGAGCGCGTCACGGCGGAATGCTATGCACCCAACAGCGCCGCGCGAATCCTGGACGCAGAAGGGCGCATAGCAAAAATCGTCAACAACTACTCGGGCATCAGCTTCAACTTCGGTCCCTCGTTATTGTCCTGGATGAAGGATAAAGCGCCCGAGACCTATCAGGGGATTTTGGACGCCGATCATGTGAGCGCGCAACGCTTCTCCGGACATGGGTCGGCGCTGGCGCAATGCTACAACCACATGATCATGCCGCTCGCCAACGCGCGCGACAAGCTGACGCAGGTGATCTGGGGCTTGGAGGATTTCCGCTTTCGCTTCGGCCGCGATCCGGAAGGCATGTGGCTCCCGGAAACCGCCGTCGATCTGGAGACATTGGACTGCATGGCGCAGGAAGGCATTCAGTTCACGATCCTCGCGCCCTCGCAGGCCAAGTCCATGGATGGCATCGATGTCACCGGCCAGCGCATCGATCCGGCGCGCGCCTACCTCCAAAAATTGCCGTCGGGACGTTCCATCCGTCTATTTTTCTATGACGGACCGGTATCGCAGGCGGTGGCCTTTGAACGCCTGCTGAACGACGGAGGCCGGTTCGCGCGGCGGCTCTTAGATGCACTGTCGGACCAACGGGAGGGTCCGCAACTGGCCCACATCGCCACCGACGGCGAAACCTACGGGCATCATCATGCCTTCGGCGATATGGCGCTGGCATACGCGCTCGATCACGTCGAGTCCAGTGGCTTGGCAAAGATCACCAATTACGGGGAATTTCTGGAGAAGCATCCGGCCGAGCACGAAGCCGGGATTCTGGAGAATACCGCCTGGAGCTGCGTACACGGCGTCGGCCGATGGAATAGCAACTGCGGCTGTAATTCCGGCGGACACGGCGAATGGAACCAGGATTGGCGCGCGCCGTTGCGCGCAGCGCTGGATTGGCTGCGGGATGAGATCGCGCCCTGCTATGAAAAGATGGCTGGGCGTTACTTCAAAGATCCCTGGGCGGCGCGGAACAACTATATCCACGTCATCCTGGACCGCTCGCCCGAAAGCCGCGAGCGTTTCGGCGCCGCCAACTTCCGGCGCAAAGCGGTGAAGAGTGTCGATCGCGTGAAGATCTGGAAGTTGCTCGAGATGCAGCGGCACGCCATGCTGATGTACACCAGCTGCGGATGGTTCTTCGACGAACTTTCCGGTATCGAGACGGTGCAAGTGATCCAATACGCGGGGCGCGTGGTGCAACTGGCCGAAGAACTGTTCGGTGTGGGCATGGAACAGCGTTTCCTGGAGAAGCTGGCGCTCGCCAAGAGCAATATTCCGGAACACGCCGACGGCGCGGCCATTTATGAAAAGTTCGTCAAGCCGGCCAGCGTGGATCTGCTGAAGCTGGGCGCCCACTACGCCATGAGTTCGCTGTTTGAAAGCTACCCCGACAGCACGCGCATTTATGCCTACTCCGTGGACAACAAAGATTACCGTTTGAAGTGCTCGGGCAAAATGCGGCTGGCCTTCGGCAAGGCCCGCTTCACCTCGGAAATCACGCAGGAGTCCGAGATGCTGGTGTTCGGCGTGCTCCACTTTGGAGATCACAATCTACACGGTGGAGTGGCGCTGCACCGTTCCGAGGAAGCGTATCGCGATATCAGCAAGTCCACCCGCGATGCTTTCAACCGGTCCGACCTGGCGGCCACCATTCATGGCCTGGACCGGGGCTTTGCCGGCCACATGTATTCGCTCAAGAATCTATTCCGCGATGAGCAGCGCAAGGTTTTGACTGAGGTGCTGGAATCCACCGTGGAGCATTCCTTCTCGGTGGCCCGCGAGATCTATGAAGACGAAGCGCAGTTGTTGCGATTCATGAGCGACTGCGGCATTCCGATCCCGCGCGAGCTCAAAGCGGCGGCCGAAGTGGCCCTGAACGGCCTTCTGCGTCAGGCGCTCGAGGCTCCCGAACTCGATCGGACCGCAATCGAGACTCTACTCGAAGAGATGCGCATCGCCGGCATTCCATTGGATCAGAGCGGTCTGGAGATTGTCCTGCGCCGCAATCTCGAAAAAGGCGCGGACCGCTTTTTTGAAGATCCCAGAAGCTTGGTGCGGCTTGGCAAATTCCGCGAGAACCTGGTCGCCGCACGCTCGTTACCGTTTCCTCTGGTGCTGTGGTCGGTACAGAACCGTTGTTACGAAGTGCTGCAAACGATCTACCCTGAAATGAACAAAAAGAACCACGCTCATTGGATGGGACAATTCCGGGAATTGGCCGCGCTGCTTTCCTTACGCGTTGCATAGCTGGACCGGGCGTCCGCCCCACGGCGCTAGGAATCCACCGGCCGCAACGAATCGTTTCCGGACAGCAGCGCTTCCATCTCCTCGCGACGGCGCGCCGGTCCATACACGTGGCCTTGCACCTTGTCGCAGCCCAGCACGCGAACCAGATCCAGCTCAGCGCGAGTTTCCACTCCCTCCGCCACCACCGTCAGATTCATGCTGTGCGCCATGCGGACGATGCTTTGGATCACCGCCAACGATCCTTCAGGCTCATGCAGGTTTCTGAGGAACGATTGGTCGATCTTAAGCGAATCCACCGGCAGCTTGTTCAGGTAGCTCAACGACGAATACCCGGTGCCAAAATCGTCGATCGCGATGCTGACGCCTAGATTCCGGATTTGCGTTAAGCGGGCAGCCGCTTGCGGCAGGTCCTTCATGATGTAACTCTCGGTAATTTCCAATTCCAGGCGGTCGGGAGGCAGCTTGCTGAGCGCCAGCGCCGCGGCCACGGTTTCCAGAAAATCGCGCCGCTCAAACTGCAACGCGGATACATTGACGGAAATCCGCGCTGCGCGATGGCCGGCTTTGTGCCAGCTGGCGGCTTCGAGACAAGCCCGCTGGATGACCCAGGATCCGATATCGATGATGAGTCCGGTTTCCTCGGCGATGGGGATGAATTGCTTCGGTGAGATGCTTCCGTAAATGGGATGCCGCCACGTGAGCAGCGCCTCCAGGCCCTCCACCTTTCCGTTCATGCTCACCACGGGTTGATAGAGCAGCTCAAACTCCTGATGCTCCAGCGCCCGGCGCAGGGCGTTTTCCAGGCGCAGCCGCTCCAGGCTGACGGTATGATCCTTGGCCCGGAACACCACCACATCGTTCTTGCCGCTATTTTTGGCGTGGTACATGGCCAAGTCCGCGTGCCGCAGCAGCTCTGCAACGCTCTGGCCATGCCTGGGGAAGAGGGAAACGCCGATGCTGGCGGTGACGAACAGTTCGTTGTCCTCAATCTGATGCGGCGCTCGAAATGCATTGAGAAATTCTTGCGATGCCAGCACCGCGGTCTGCTCGTCGGGCTGGCGGGTCAACACAATCGTGAACTCGTCGCCGCCCATGCGGCCGGCCAGATCGTCTTCGGTGAGCAAGCGCTTCAGGCGCTGGCCTACCTCTTTCAAAAGCCGGTCGCCCATGGCGTGCCCGAGGATATCGTTAATCTGCTTGAAGCGGTCCAGATCGATGAACAGAACCGCCAAGCTTCCGGAGCGCTCGCTGGCATCCCGCAGGGCGGCTTCCAGCAGTTCCATGAAATAAGACCGGTTGGGCAGGCCGGTGAGAGAGTCGTGCCGAGCTTGGAATTCCAACCGCTCGGTGAACCCGCGTTGTTCCAGCGCGCGCGCGGCCAGACGGCTGGCGGCTTCCAACAACTCGCCATCGCTCTCGTCCCGCGGTTGGCCGGTTTTGTAATGCAGCGCGAGCATTCCCATCAACATGCCATCGACGGACAAAATAGGCGTGGAATGGCAGGATTCAATACCAAGCTGTACGGCCAGGCGCGCCCGATCCGCCCAAAATGGGCAACTGCGGATGTCGTCCCAGTACACCGTGCCACGAGCCACCTCGGCGGAGGCTAACCCCGCCGTATCGCGCAGCACTCGAAACGGTTTCAAGAGCCGTAGCGCTTCCACGGGAAATCCCGGCGCGGCCACCCAAGCGAGCATCTCATCCTTGAGCAGCAGTAAAGAGCAAAGCGCTCCGGGGCATTGCGCCTCCACCAGGTGCACCACTTCTTCCAGGATGATGGCGATACTTTCGTTCTCGGCCACCATTTCGAGCACGCGGTTGCGGTTCTTCTCCAAGCTTTGCAGCCGGTCGCGCTCGGATTGGATTCTATGTTCCAGCACCACGCGTCCGATGCTACGCGCCATCAATTCGATCAGCTCCCGGTCGGCGTGCGAAAAGACTCGCGGCGCGCCGCCAAAAGGCCCCGAAAAACTGAGAGTGGCAAACAACTCGGAGCCCAGCCAGACGGGCGTTCCGATGTACGTCTCCATTTCGGTCCCAGGGCTGCCAGCCAGCGCAGGTTCGGAAGCAGTCAGCGTCCGCAGCCGGCTAGTGACGCTATAGGCACGGGTCTGCGCCAATGGGATCAGACTGCCCTTAAGCTCCGCCCGGCCATGCGAAGCTTGGACCGCGCCGTTATCGCCCTCCACTTGAAGCAACATGCCCACCGGCAGTTGGAAAAGCCGGCAGCCCGTCTCCAAGTGATCCTGGAGGGCTTGCTCCAGAGTGACGTAACTGGTGGTGCTGAGCCGGTGTAACTGCTTCAGCTGTTCGGCGAAACGGTTGGAGTGGGAGGATTCCTGCGTGTGTGGATCTTCAAGCGCGGGCGATCCGGTTTCGCTCACATCGGCCAGCACTCGTCCCGTATCCTGTATCGCCACCGGACGTCCGCGTTCGAATAACAGTCGTCTCACTACCGCCAACTGGACGCGGCGGCCATCACTAGCGATCGCGGTAAGGTTCGCCCACTGCGGTCCGCCGCCTCCCAACTGCACGAGAATCTGCTCGCGGGAATCCTTCCAGGATTCCGGTTCCAGCAATTGGCCCAGATTCATGCGCGACGCTTCTTCTCGCGTGTGGCCTAGAACGCCCGCCATGGCCGCGTTCATTTCCAGTACGTTCCCGTCCAAATCAAAGGAGTAAACGCAGACGGGAGAATCGTGCGGGAATTCGGGATCGCCGGCGGAGACCGCTGCGAACCGGGGCGAAATGGCCATGGTTATTTTTCTTCGAGTGCGACGCCAGCCGGTTGCCTGCCTGGCTCCCGGCGAGTCCCTTCCCGGCCGGCCGGCGTGCGTTTGACGCGAGTGATCGGCACGTTCAGGATGATCGAGAGCAACGTAAACAACAACGACGAACTCTGAACCACAACCTTCATGGGGAGGTGACTTGGTACATTGTCCCATATGCCGCAGCTGAAGGTCCGGCCCCGGACCGCCGACCCGCTAGAGCCAAGAACCGCCGAGCCCCGCTGGCCGGCCCTACTCGCTCTGCTGGCCACGGGCGGCTTGCATTTCGTCATTCCGGCGCCCCTTCGCTTCGGCCAGGAATGGCTGTTGCTGGTGGTGATAACTGCGTTGCTTATTCCGACGGTTGTGGCGCACCGGATCGGTAAGGACGTGCTCAATCGCGTACTGAGCCATGTCGTGTTGAGCACCGTTACTGCTTCCATGGTGTGGTCGCTGGCTTTGCTGATTCGCCGCCTGCCGCTGCATCTGGACCCTCCAGCGACGCTTTTGCGAGCCGCAGCCGCGCTGTGGGTAGCCAACGTGCTGGTATTCGCATCCTGGTACTGGCGCCTGGATGCGGGCGGGCCAAACCAGCGCGATCTCATGGACGCGCACCAGGAAGGCGCATTTCTGTTTCCGCAAATGATCACGCCCTGGGAGAGCGACAAGAACTGGCGGCCCGGCTTCGTGGATTATCTTTTCCTGGCGTTTAATACCAGTACGGCTTTTTCACCCACCGATGTTCCCGTTCTCTCGCGCTGGGCCAAGTTGATGATGATGGTGCAGGCGTTAATCTCGCTGGCCACGGTGGCGCTGCTGGCGGCCCGGGCGGTGAACATCCTGTGAGCCGTGAGCAGGGTATATACCTGGGGATTGCCTTTGGTGTATAATCGGGTCATGAGGACGCTGTACATTAAGAACCCCGCCGCTCACAGCTTGGCAGAGAAGGTGAGCAAGAGGATGGGTGTAACACTTACAGAGGCAGTGATCCACTCGCTGCAAGATCAACTGCAGAGTCGAACCCGGCCGATCGATTTGAACAAGGTGAATGCCATTTCCAGGAAGATCGCCACACTACCGATCTTAGATACCCGCACCAATGACGAAATTCTTGGGTACGACGAATTCGGCCTTCCCCGCTAGATGACGGCACCAACTGGATGGTCATCGACACATCCGCGTTGATCGCAATCGCGCTGGGCGAGCCATCCCAAACAGCGCTGTTAGCTGCAATCGAGCACTCCACCAGCCGGGAACTGTCTTCGGTTTCGCTGCTCGAGGCAGGTATCATCCTACGATCCCGGCTGGGAGAAAAATCCGTCCCACTTCTGTACCGTCTGGTTCAGGAGCTCGGCTGTGAAGTGATTCCATACGACGAGCCCCAAGCGAAGGCGGCGATCGCCGCGTTTGGGCGCTTTGGAAAAGGCATGGGCCATCGAGCGCAACTCAACTTCGGCGACTGTGCCGTCTACGCGCTGGCTGCACTTCGTGGTGAACCGGTGCTTGCGACGGGCGGCGATTTCAAAGCCACGGACTTGATGGTCGCGCCCTTTTAAGAGACCGCGCTAGCGAACATAGACATGCGTGGGGCCCTGAATCTTCGTGCCCGGCAACTCGGTCCGGACCTTCACAGGCTGGACACCCTTGTCGTTCAACGCCTGGATAGTCACCCGGTATTGGTTGTTTAGTCGATCCTGAAAGTCTCTGAGAAATGGTGAAATCGACACCGGATCGGTAAAATCCTGGAAGTAGGCATGACCGCCAGTTTCGTCGCTTACATCCATGAGACGGGATTGGGCGAAGTTGGTGTCCCAATCGCTCCGGCCATAGAGACCCGCTCCGCGAAGATAAATGGAATAGACCATTACTCCATCCTTCAGAACGCTGTGAATCGCCTCGTCGACATAAGGATCGTCCACAATGGATGTCCCATAGTAGCGATCTACCCCATCCGTCAACATCAGCACAGCCCGGCGGCCGGTCGCTTCTTTCGATGGCCAATGCTTCGCGAGATCCGTAAGTGCGAAGTATGGGCTGCCATTCTCCCCGGAATACCCAGCGGCAGGCGCAGGGCGCTGCCAGCTTTCCGATGATCGGCAGTGAATGCTTGCGCCAGACCGAAGCTTCCGTTCCGCATATATCCGACTGCTACCTGGGTGGCGGCGGGTAACGCTTCGATGAACGTCTTCAATTCGGGCAATTGGATGCCGAGGCTGGATGATCGCGTCGAATCGTCGAGCAGAACGAAAAGTTGCATGTCGGCCAGATTCCCCGACAAGCGCTTCAATCCGACCACGGGCGCAGGAGTATTGCCTAGCGACACCTTCACGTCGCTGGCTTCCACATTCTCCGGTTGACTGTGGTGTGAAGCGGGACGAACAGTGATTACCATCTCAGTTGGAACGCCCGGGGCATTCGGGATCGAAGCCGCGGGGCTCACGGCCGCCAATGCGGCCGCCATCATTCCCGTCATCACGTTTTGTCCGATCTTCATGGTTGCACCGTGGCCCTTCTCTATATTGTTCGATGCCCGCGCGGCAGTACAGGTTGCCCGGTGGACTAAACCTTTCATTTTCAACGGGACGGCGACTTTTCCACAGACCCGTTCGATGAGAGATATCCCCATCGGGGTGGCAAAACGGCCTGTTTAACGCAATGGTGTAGCCTCCTTAATCCAGGCCGTCTTATACTCGGAATCACCAATAGCGCTATGCACAAGCCAATCAAATACGTCGAAAAAGCCGTCACCGTGGCGGCAGGAGCCGCCTGGGTTGTGTTTGACAAACTCAACCAAATCAACCAGAACCCGTCCTTCACGCCGGCGTGGTCGGACAAGCCGCTGTTGAAGAGCTACGAGAAACAGAAGCCACCACTCGGTTGGCCTCGCGAGACGGATTCGTTGTGCCCGCGCTGCGTTCCCGAGATCCGGCAGCAGATTGTGGACGGCAAGCTTCCGCACGAGATCCTGCTCAACGAAAAGGTGGGCGAGATCAAGGCCACCATCATCGAGCGCGACGGCAAGATTCTGATGGTGAAGGAATGCCCCAAGCACGGCCGCTTCGAGGATCTGATGTCGATGGATCCGGCTTTCTTCAAGCACCTGGAAGACGTTTTCCC
>JBEKRO010000123.1:0-14288 GCA_049518655.1 Bryobacteraceae bacterium
AGATTGCATCTTTCTCTCAGTGAAGAACGGGTTCAACGCGCGGCGATACGGCGTGTGTTCAGGCGGATCAAAATGCAGCGGAGGCCGCCGGCCCGTGAACGCAACCTTTGGAACCACGTTTTGCACCGAGGTGATAAACGTGTCCGGCTGGCGCAAGGCACTGACGACGTCCCGATACCGCAGCAACGCCCAGAAGCCGTTCCACTCGTTGCTATGCGCCACCGGGCAATGGCCACGCAGTTCGCGATACAAAGCGTGCGCACTGGTGAAATCTTCGGCAGCCAAGGGATCGAAGTCCTCGGTAAGGCGGGGATCCATGAAGGGAGTCTAGTTTAACCAAGGTTCCGTTCGGAAAGATCTCGACCGTTGTATTTTAAGACGTGGTACGTCTAAACTAGGCTGGCATGGAACTGCGCCACTTGCGTTACTTCGTCGCGGTCGGCGAAGAGCTCAACTTTACGCGCGCCGCCGAGCGACTCAACACGGCGCAGCCCTCGCTCAGCCAGCAGATCAAGCATCTGGAACAAGACCTGGGCGTCCGGCTCTTGAATCGCAGCAAGCGTCACGTGGCGCTCACCGAAGGAGGCAAGGTTTTTCTGGCGGAGGCCAAGGAGCTGTTGGCGCGCCTGGACCGCGCGGTGCAGCATGCCGCCCGCGCGCAGCAAGGCGAATCCATAGAACTCAGCATCGGAGTCGTGCCCGCGGCTGAGATTAAGATCCTGCCGAAGTTGATCCCGTTGGTGGAGCGCAATCTTCCGAAGGTTCGCCTGGTGTTCCACAATTTGCCATCGGCGGAGCAGAAACGTTTGCTCGCAACTGGCTCGCTGGACATTGGGCTCCTGAGGGGACCTTTGCACGATCCTCGCCTTGAAGTCGAAGACGTACTCTGGGAGGCCTTTGTTGTCGGTCTTCCCGCCAAGCATCCTTTGGCACGCAAGAAAGCGATTACGGTCCGGCAGTTAAACGATTTGCCCTTTATCATGGTCTCGCGCGAGGGCTCCCCGGAGTTACACGCCGCGGTACGAGCTTTTTGCGAGCGCTCGGGCTTACATCCGCGCGAGGTGCAACAAGCCGATAACATTTTGGGGAATCTCAACATGATTTGCGCCGGCATCGGGTTCGCGCTTCTTCCTGATTACGCGACTTCCATTCTTCCTAAGGGCGTCGTGGTGAAACCGCTAACGTGGAATCCAGCGCCGGTAGTCAGCCTGGTGGCCGCTCATCGAAAAGGAAGGCGGAAGGGCGAGATCCTAGCGTTTATGAAACTGTTGCGGGAGTCGTTTTCCGCGTAGTCTAGAGCCTGTGCGTTGTTTCGCCAGGGGCTGGGTTCTTTCCTTCGCCGCGATGACGGCGATTCAAAAGCCTGAGCTTTTCCCCGCTGCTTCCGGCGATCCAGAAAGACTTCGGACTCAGTTATTCACAGATCGGGTTGTTCACGGGCCTCTACGGTCTGGTGGCAATGGCGGTGAGCTTGGCTGCCGGCATTCTGGCGAAGCGCATAGGAGAGAAGCTCGCGCTTTTCGCGGGACTCTTGGGGGTGGGGCTCGGGTTCTTGCTGCTGAGCCAGGCATCCTCCTACCGAGGCGCGCTCGGCGCTCGCGTGGTTTGGCTGCTCGGATATCGAGTGGCGTTCGTTTGCGTAATGACGTCCATCGCATTGGTTGCGCCGGCTGCGTTTCGCAGCACGGCAATGGGCATTCGCGGTGCGATGCGTCACTCGCATCGATAATTGGCGCACCATTCGGCACCATCATCGCGGAGCCTTAAGGAGCATCGTCGGTTTCGCCGTGATGGCACTGCTGGGCGCCGCTGTTTTCTCGTTCGGCTACAAAAGCGGCGCGGACAGCGGGGAGGGCTCATTTCACGCGCATGGGCCATCGATGCCAAGCAGGAGCGCATTCAGCACGCCTGTGGTCTGGAGCATGGTCATGCTCGGGCTGATCAACATGGGCGGCTTCAGTGCGACGTTCTTTGTGCCGTCGGCGGTAAAGTCGACCTTTCACCTGGGCGCGTTGCAGAGCCCCTATTTGATCAGCGCCAGCTATGTTGTAGCGATTGTTATCAATCTTCCGTTCGGTTACCTCTGCGATACGTTCAACCGCTGGGGCATGATGATCGGGCTCGCGGTGACCTCTCTCATCATTTGGGACCAAAAAACAGTCACCTGAGCCGAAATGCTTTCCTCCTAACCGAAGTGTGGGTTCCTAGCGCTATTGACGCTTGGAAATAGAAATAAACCCAGAGAAGTTTCGGATTGGTGCGCGCCGCCCAAGCCAGTTTGCGTCCATGCAGATCCAGAATGATGATTGGCATGAGAGTACTGAAGACGACAGCGACTCCGACCGTATCAAAACTGTATCAAACCCCCCTTTTTGTTCGATCCTATGTAGGTTGTCAGCCGAGCGAAAGCAGACTCCCCAGATTGTTGAAAAACAAAGGAACAGGATAGGATTGAAGGAAGCTTTGGAGACGGTTCACGCACCTCCGGAGCAAAAGGTCAGAGGTTCGAATCCTCTCGGGCATACCACTTTTCAATTACTTAGCAACTTCCAGCGGCCCGAAGCTCGCCCCTGACCGTCTGCTTTTCGATTATTCTGTCCACGCGCTGTGCACGGGAAGGGGTGCGGCCGTGGGTGAGTTAAACGACGAGAACGCGCGCGAATCGGTAGAGCGAGCGATGGCCCACGCAGCGGAACGCGCCGAGCACACTGACCCCTCCCCAGCGAGCGCTGGGCGCACCTCGGCCAAGCGGCGAAGGACGCGTGTCTGGTTTACCTGGCTGCTCTTGGTGTGCATTACCCCGAAGCTGCGGGGGTGCGCGAGGCCTTCATGCACGGCTGGCAGGCGGCGCACGCCGATCTCAAGCCACTGCGCGGGACGGTTTTGTCGCCTGAAATGTCGCCTAACGTGGTGCCACTCGCGGACGGCTCAGAGCGTCAGTGTCGGCACATCCCGTCCGAAGGCACTTGGGTGCAAGCGGTGCATGAGCTGAACCGCACCACCTTGCGCGTGTGGAATCCCTTCACGCGGAGCCGGTGGTGTTAACGCGCACAACTCTATGTGGTTCGTCCTGTTTCGAAGAGAAACCAGATACGCCGCTCCGTTTCGTCTATCCAATTCTCTAAGAGACTTGTTGTGGCTACGTCGTTCGATTCGCTGCATAGGTCATGAACTTCGCGCATGTTGGCAAGAATCGTCCGGTTGTCTTCGCGCAATTCGGCCAGCATGTCGAGCGGATCGACATAGTCGGCGTCGTTATCGCTGATGCGTTGCAGGCGGGCAATGTGGCCGATTGATCGGATTGTGGTACCGCCGATTTTGCGCACGCGCTCGGCAATGTCGTCGGTCATCGCAAAAAGCTGGCCGGCTTGCTCATCGAGCAAGAGGTGGTAGTCGCGAAAGTGAGGTCCGCTGACGTGCCAATGAAAGTTCTTCGCCTTCACATAAATAGCAAATACATCAGCCAGCAGCGCATTGAGCGCGCCGGTGATGTTTTTGACGGCTTCGGCGCCGAGGTCACTGGGTGTCGCCAGCGTAGCCCGGCGGCGTGTTCCGAGTTCGTCTTGAGTAGTTGGCATTTCAAAACTCCTTTGAGGTCTTTCCTACCAGGTCTGGCAGGCGTTCTGTTACGAATCGTAAAGTCCGTCTCTCGAGCTCTGCCCATCGGTGAGCCCGGCCTTGCTCTACAGCGCCACGCCGGAGCACCGGAACCTCCTCGGGAGTAATCGAAGCAGGTTCGTCGACCTGAGGCGCAAAGTCGCGCGCCGCCTCATTAACGCTGACCCGTTTGATTTTCGAGAGCAATGGCCATCTTGTGGTGCAGATGAAGGCGGTATGGTCCTCGCTGAGCCGAACGAAGACACGCTTTTCGAACAGAGTTCTGAGTGTCATTGTCGTTACCTCCCGTGACATTTAAGCCTCGCACGCCATTCCGATAGCAATCGTGTTTCCAGTTAACATCTTGTGACCCGCTTGTGACCCGCGGCTGCTTTTGCCACTCATCGTCTAATCCTGTTGGTGCGGGCCAGCCAGCAAGCGCTTGAGCGCATCCATCGGCACTTGTCCCTCGAAGCCACATCTTGCCCTCGATGGATGGCTGCGACAAACCAGCACACTCACGGCAAAGCCACTCTGCGGCCGCGGGTCATAACTCTCCGATCATAACGCTACGACAAACGGAAAGAACGCAGTAGCGCAAACAAGCCGAGCGATAATATGCCGGCTAAGCCAATCAACGGATACGGGCTAGCAGTCTTGGGCAGCTCCTGAGGGGCCGGAGCCGGCACTGCTTCTGGAGCCGGAGCAAGAGCAGGCTCCTGCGCTGCCGTTGCTGTTGGAGGAGTAGCCTGCGCTACTTCCTGCGGCTCGGGCTGCGTTTGCGTCACTTCCGCTTTCGGCAACTCGGCCGGCTGGATTGCTTCAGTGGTCGGCACCGGTTCATGCGACACGGCCGCGATCTGCACGGCTGCCGACTTCGGATATGCGAACTCCTGGCCGAAGTTATCTCCTGGGTAGAACCACGCCCTCAAAGCCTTCGGTTGTCCGGGAGGTGTCTCCCAGAACGTGACTACCGTCTTGCCGGTCGGTCGAAGGCGGTAGTTTGGGATCGCGAGGATGGTGGTCTGTAGCTGAGTCTCATCCGCGTTGAAGATTTGAACGATGTGACGATCCGACGGCGAATCGAGCAGTTTGATCACGTACGTGCCCGGAGGCAGTACTTTATTGGGAACCTGAAACGATTCACTCACGGTCAAGGTCGTCTTTTTGTTCCATTCGTCCGCGCGGCCGCTGGGCGCGATAGCCACTCCAAGCAGTCCGATGGATGCCATTGCAAAAACTAAACGGGTCATATAACACTCCTTCTGCGGCTAATGCCGCTTCGGCGACCGCATCAAGCGACCGCACGGGTGTAACCGGCCGGCTTATCGCCGTAGCCTGTCTTCACTCAAAGCACCTTTACTGCCAAGACGGCCGTCCACTTGGCGGCTGCTATTCGCGCCGCCCTCTGGAATGGTCATGGCCGTGCCTTGTCCAAAATAGCTGTGGGTCCGTTTTGGAGTAAAGCTCGGAGCGCTAGCGGCCCGGACAAAACGGAATCCCGGCCTTAAGAGCAAAGACGAAAGGATGAAGTTTTATGAGAACGAATCTAAAACAATGTGTCTGGGTTCTGGCAATTGCCGGTTCCCTGAGTACCGCCGCTTTCGCGTCGGAGAGAGCAATCAAGGTCGACGACAGGCTGGATGCTTCGGCCGAAACGCTGACCGACATGATGAGGGCTTCCGATCACGGTATCCCCCACGATCTGATCGATAAGGCGCGCTGCGTCGTTGTCATCCCGGGTATGAAAAAGGCCGGATTCATCTTCGGTGCGGAGTATGGCCGCGGGTTCGCGGTATGCCGCCGGCCTGGTGGCTCGGGCTGGAGCGCGCCGGCCGGGATGCGCTCGGAAGGCGGTAGCTTCGGATTCCAGATTGGCGCTTCGGACACCGATATCGTGTTGCTGGTAATGAATGAGGGCGGAATGAAGCACCTATTATCTGATAAGTTTACCCTCGGCGGAGATGCATCCGTGGCCGCAGGCCCGATTGGCCGGTCCTTGACCGCTCAGACGGACGTGGAGCTGCAGGCGGAAATGCTGTCGTATTCCCGCTCGCACGGGCTGTTCGCAGGCATCTCGCTGTCAGGCGCGACGCTTCGTCCGGATGGAGATACCAACCGGGAACTCTATGGCCGCGAAGCAACGAATCGTGAAATTCTGACCGGTGACTTCAAGACCCCGGCGGCAGCGAGAAGGTTTGAAAGGGCGCTGCATCGGGAGTCGCCCCACCGCGATCGATAAGTCGCGAGGAGCGTTTCCGGCAGGCCGGCACACTCGTGAGGATATGCGATCTTATCCTCGTATTTTCTCAGCTCGTGCCCACGGTGGCGCCGTTGCGATCACTATCCTGCCCCGCGCCGGAACGGGTTCACTCCCGGTATCGACTATTAATGGTCACTTGACCAAATAAGGTCGATTTGTTCTGAGGTGGGATAGAGATCGTCAACGGCATTCGGGGCCATCCAGCACGGACTTTGAATTGCTTTTCGTCACTCTGATTTGGAATCGAGGCAGCACTCATGAAACTAATTGAAGCTCTAAGTGCAACAGTTCTGTTGTTGCTTCCTGCAGCTATTGCTCCTGCGTACGCGCAGAAAGAACACGAGGAGGAGAAACAACCTCAGCAGAAGCAGCAACAAGCTAAGCCGGCACAGCAACCGAGGCAAGCTCAGCACCAGCAGCAGGCTAAGCCGGCACAGCAACCGAAACAAGCTCAGCACCAGCAGCAGGCCAAGCCGACACAGCAACCGAAACAAGCTCAGCACCAGCAACAGGCCAAGCCGGCACAGCAACCGAAACAAGCTCAACACCAGCAACAGGCCAAGCCGGCACAGCAACAGCAACGGGGCAAGCCGGCGCAGCAACAGCAACAAGCCAACCGTGCACAGCCCACGGGAAGTCACGGGCGCATTCCTGACGACCGCTTCCGTGCCAGTTTCGGCCGTGAGCACAGGTTTCATGTAAACCGTTCCGACTTCGAGGGCGGGTCGCGACGTTTTCAATACGGCGGGTTTTGGTTCAACGTGCTTGACCCATGGCCCGTGGGGTGGCTCTATACTGACGACGTTTACGTTGACTACATCAACGGGGGTTATTTCCTGTGCAATCCCGTCCACCCCGGCGTGTATATTTCCATCAGCATCGGTTAGTGTATTGGCGAATGCCCGAGGCTCACTGGGCCCCGGGCTCGCCGGCCCTTCTCCTCCGGGCGGTTAGCTGTATGATCCGAAGCATCCCCAGTGGCAGAGCCCTCAATGGAAGAGTGTCATTTAAGTGCCCAGAATGCCACAAGTCCCACGAATATACTTCCGTCGATCTTCAAATCGAAGGCCTGGAATGAGGCCCGATACTCAATTGGGACATCCAGTACCGGCCGCGCTGCGCGTCACTTTCGTCTTAGGCGAACGGCTGCGCAAAAACGCCGCAATTCGACTGTTGTCCTGGGTGAAAGCACTCACTCCGCTGTTCGCCGCCAAAATCGCGTTCCGAGGAAGAGTTGGCATCGCCCTTGCAACCGGGAAGATAGTCGTCCCTCGTGATGAGGGATTGGCGCGTGGCTTATGCGACAACTTTCGTGCTGGCTTCTTCTCCATCTAATCGTGGTGGCGCTTAGCGCCCGCGCGGCGTCAGCTTGGTCGTGGCGGGCTCAGGCTGAGGTTTTGAACGCGTCGGAACTCGACGCCGGCTTTCACCTGCTGTACGAACTGAAGCCTCAAGAAGCCCGGGCGCAGTTTGCCGTTTGGCAGGGGGCCCATCCGGAAGACGCCATGGGGAGCGCATCGGAAGCCGCCAGCTATTTGTTTGAGGAGTGCTACCGCCAAGGCGTCCTGACGTCGGAGTACTTCTTTGACAACAAGCGTTTTCTGGGCAAGATAGCGATCCAGCCGGACAAGCAGATTCGCGATGCATTTTTCGCCGCGGATCTCCGAGCGCAAAGCTTGGCACGGCTTCGATTGGAGACAGATCCGGACGATGTGAACGCGCTGTTCGCCATGACCATTAGCGTGGGCATGCAGGCCGACTATGCCAGTTTGATCGAGAAGCACCAGCTGGAAAGCCTTGCCATGATTCGCGAGGCAGACGGATTTGCTAAGAGACTACTGGCCATCAACCCGGACGCCGACGATGCTTACCTTACCCTGGGCGCGGCGAATTACATCATCGGCAGCCTGCCGGCACTAAAGCGATTCTTTCTTCACTTCAAGGGGATCAGCGGCGATAAGCGCGTCGGCCTCCAGCAGCTTGAAATCGCCGCTACGCGCGGCCGTTACCTGCGGCCGTTTGCGAAAATTTTGCTGGCGATGGCGGCCCTACGCGAGAAGAAGACATCAGTTGCCCGCGTTCAACTTATGGATCTCGTCGCGGAGTTCCCCCAAAATCCGCTCTTTGCCAGAGAACTCGCCAAGCTCGATGCTTCGCCTGACGCCGCGGTCGCACCCTAACTCTTCGACGCAAGGATGGTTCGAACGGCCGTGGAGAATTCGGCCTCGATTGTGACCTACTTGGCCAAGTGCCATATACGATAGATGAGCATGCACTTTTTGAGTACCACTCGCGCTTGGGTGAAAGGTAAAAGGCCCTGGATCATCGCTGCCATCGGTCGTCTGGTTTTTGCGGTCCTCATCTCAACCTCGCTTTCCTACGGCTACACGGTTCTCACCCACGAAGCAATCATCGATTCGGTGTGGGACGCATCCCTCCAGAAACTGCTCCTCAAACGATTTCCCAATGCAACCCCGGAGGAGTTACAGCAGGCGCATGCCTACGCCTACGGGGGTTGCATCATTCAGGACCTGGGATATTATCCGTTCAGCAGCCACTTTTTCAGCGATCTCACGCATTACGTCCGCAGCGGAGATTTCATCACGGCGTTGATCCGCGAGTCGAAGGATCTCAATGAATATGCATTCGCCCTGGGCGCGTTGGAGCATTATGCCGCCGATACCGAGGGGCACCGCATTGCGACCAACCGCGCGGTACCGATGTTGTATCCCGAACTGCGGCGCAAATATGGAAATGATGTGACTTATTGGGACAATCCAGTGGCGCACGTCAGGACCGAATTCGGGTTCGATGTGCTCCAGGTCGCGTCGGGGCGATACGCGCCGGACGCGTATCACAGTTTCATCGGTTTTCAAGTATCCAGGGACGTGCTGGAGCGTGCGTTCCGGGATACTTATGGCATCGAAATGAAGGATATCTTCGGAAATGTCACGCTCGCCCTCGGGTCCTACCGGTATGCTATTCGGGAAATCATTCCCGGCATGACGCGAGTGGCATGGACTCTCAAGCAGGAACAGCTCAAGAAAGAGATACCCGGCATCACGCGCAAGAAGTTTCTCTACAATCTCTCCCGCTCGAGCTACGAAAAGGAGTGGGGAAAGGACTACCACAAGCCAGGATTGGGTACGAGGATATTGGCTTTTCTGTTCAGATGGCTGCCTGGCGGCGGTCCGTTCAAAGCGCTCAAGATTCGCACGCCGACTCCGGCGGTGGAGAAACTGTTCATGGCGAGCTTCAACGCAACCATTGACCGCTACAAGGCCGTACTCGCCAACGTGGACGCCGGCGGGCCTGAGCTGCCGAACGAGAATTTCGATGCCGGAGGAGCAACGATTGTCGGCAAGTACAAGGGAACCGACGAAGCGTACGCAAAACTGGTGGGGAAGCTCGCGGACCGTCAGTTCGCCGGGATTTCCCCGGAGCTTCGCCAGAATATCCTGGCGTACTATGTGGACCTGAACCGGTCTAGTTCAGTCAAGTCCAACAAGAAAGACAGAGCCGAATTGACGAAGTTAGTGGATCAGCTCGATCGTTTGAAAGCAATTCCAGAGGTGGTCCCCGTGCCGCAACTGCCATGACGTATGTTTCGGCTACGACTGTATTTTCGCTGCTGCGATCGGATGCTCAGAATGAGCCTCGATGAGGAAGGGTAAGGAAGGCAGATGCGTGACGCGCCAACCGTGACGCTCCAACTAAGATAAGCGCCAACCGAGATGACAGAAAGATCGTGACCCTTGTGCCCGAGCACCGTACACAGCGCCCGGCAATGATCGCGATCGCATGGGAAAGGAGCGACGCCCCGGCTTTATCGGGAGGATGTCTGGTGAGGGACGTGCGCGCATATCGAAGAAGGCAATAGCGGCCTTGTGGGTTGTGCGCGATGCTCAATGAGAAGAGCGGCCAGTCGCCGTTGCCAGCCGCTCACGCGCATCGCTAAAGGGCATGTGGAGCTTGTGGGCGATATCCGGCCAAAATTCCCGGAGGACATCGAAACCCATGCCTGCCGCGAGGGCATAGCCACTTACCCTCAGGGCGGGAGTAAACCCGCGTTCGTTCCCCGGATGGTAGGCGTCGCTGAAAGCGACAGCGGTCGCAGTTCCCAACCATTGCGAAAAATTGAACATGTGCTGGCCGCTGTCGTGCTGCGCCACAAAGGTATGCTCGACTGCATGGAAGAAACGCTGCCTGCCGTTGCCGTGAATCAGGCGGTAGTATCGAGGGTCCTCCGAGAAGATCGTTGGATACGCGAAATCCGTGAAGAACCTCCAGGTTGTCTGCCCGGCGAAGTCGGCGCCAAAGCGTCTCCCATAACCCTCCGCGCCCTGTCCGAACGTGGGGTCCCGGTTTGACGCTTGATCCAAGCCGGCGTTGAACGCGGCCTCAAAGAATGAGATTGGATCAAACGTATCCCGAACGAATAGGGTGAACTTGTCTTTCATCTCAAGTGAGCACAGTACGATCCCGGGTTTGTAATGCGGAGGATGCACCGATTTAAGCTCCAGTTTCCGGGCGAAGGCTCCCACCACCTTCTGGAATGGACCATGGTAGTCTTCCCAGCTGAGGAGCGGAGGCGGCTGCCGGCAGGGCGATGCCACGTTTTTCGTGGCCTCCTCCTGCGGCGCGGAGCCCGGCAAAGGCGCGTCCGGTAAAACGGCACCCTGTGAAGTGGCATCAGGTAAAGTAACGCCTGGCAGAGCATCGCCCGCGATAGCGGTCTCCGGGGAGGCAACCTCCTGTGCGCGCACACAAACGTCCCACGCGAACATCACGAAGATTGCCGCTCTCGCCGCTCTTCGAAAATGAGGACAGCACCTCATAGAGCGCCGACGGTGGTGGTCGCCGGCCTGCCCGCGGAGGCTTCAGTTTCGAGAACCCGCCAACCGCCTACAACCAAGGCAGCAATTCAAAGACCAGCTCGGAAGGCAACGGAGCTTCAGTCCGTGTTGGCCTTTATTGCTGACGTGCCGGAGGCATGATCTCGGGCACGCCGGCCTCCGCCAGCCTGTAATCCGAATAAGTCAGGACGCGATCGATCCGAAGACTCTTGATGAAGAAGATTTTAGCGGCCGCTTGTATCTCGACGTGTTCCGGCACCCAGCTCCCTTCGCCGACGCGTGTCTGCTCCATCGTAATGTGCGAACCGCGCAGCACGCGCACCAGGAATAACCCCAGTGAGAACGGCTGGATCACCTGCCCATCGGCCTTGATCCACCCAAAGTCTTCCTTGTCGACCCACAGCTTGCCTTCCAGCTTGGAGAACATCTTGCCGTACTTTCCCTGTGCTTGGTAGCCGGGGTGCGGCGTCGCTTGCAGTACATACGCCGGCCGGCCGTTGACCACCTCTTCGCCCATGAGTTGGAAATCGAAGGCTTTGGGTATTTCCCGGACCAGCGACACGGTATCCTCTTCCTCCTTACGTAAGCGCTCGGCCCCCTCCTCTTGAGTTTCCCGCTGCAACTTAGCGAGCTTCTCCTTCTGTTTTCGTTCGCCCTCGGCCGAGGGTGGCTGCCCGTCGCGTTCCACGAGTTGCTCGAACGGAACGCCATTGACCAGAATCATTCTCGAGACGTCCACTTTCTCAGACTTGACGTGCCCTTCCGAGTCGAGCCGCCGATCCTCGTCGCGCTCCATATAGGTGTACTGGAAGCGCCCCTGCCAGCTCCGCTCGGTCGCCGCGATTGACGAGTCTACAATCTGACGGACCTCCGGTGTGTTGGAATAACTTTGAGATTGGACCAGGAAATCGTCATTTTGAGCAAGGAGCGCGGATGAAGCCGCGAGCAGGATGATTACGTTTCGATGCTCGCTAATCCACATAATCAAATATCCTTGCGCGTGATCCCCAGCTTCCGCATCATGGCGTTCAAGGTCGTGCGTGGCACCCCGAGACGGATGGCTGCGGCGCTGATCACGCCACCGGTCTTCTGGAGAACGCGGATGATATATTCGCGCTCCATTTCCGCGAGCGTGCCCCCCGGCAGTTTCCACCGCATCGGCCCGCAGTTCAGCCAAGGGAGCACGGAGCGTGGTCCCCGGCGAAAGGATGACCGACCGTTCAATAAAGTTCTCAAGCTCGCGTACATTCCCGGGCCAGGGCCAACTCATCAAAGCGGGCATTGTGTCAGTCGGAATCGTTTCAACTCGCCTGTTCATTTCCCGTGCGTACTTTTGGGTGAAGTGCTGGGCGAGTATGGGTATGTCCTCGGGGTGATCGCGCAACGGAGGCGCCGTGATCGGGAAGACCTTCAGCCGATAATAAAAGGTCGCTCCGAAAGAGCTTGTCGCTCATCATTTGTTTGATTGCGATTGGTCGCTGCGACCAGCCGGAGGTCAATGGGGATGGTCCTGGTGCCGCCCAACCTCTCAAACGCCTTCTCCTGCAACGCCCGCAGTAATTTGGGTTGCAGATCCAGCGGGATGTCGCCTACCTCATCCAGAAACAGCGTCCCGCGATGCGCCATTTCAAACCGGCCGATCTTTTGCCCTAAGGCTCCGGTGAAGGCTCCTTTCTCGTAGCCGAACAACTCGCTTTCGAGAAGGCCGGTCGGAATGGCGGCACAGTTTAAGGTGATGAAAGGATGATCCTTGCGCGCACTCATTTTGTGAACGGCACGTGCGATCAACTCTTTTCCGGTACCGGTTTCTCCCAGAATCAGCACGGTGGCATCGGTGGGAGCAACAGTTTCAACATCTCGCAAGACCCGCTTCATAGCCGCACTTCGGCCGACAATCTCCTCGAAATTGTCTCTCCGGTACGTGTTTTCGGCGTTCGCCTCAAGGAGCCGCGGGCCGCTCTGTGCCGGGGAGGCTGCGGAGTGCATATTTTCTCCCTCTTCCTGGATTCGGAGTCTTGCGCTCAATTCTGTCTCTCTGACCGTATTTGGTCGCAAGCGCACTTCCAAACGAGCGCTAGGTTAGTCCAAGTACCACGTGCAGGGGCCATTTCGGCTTGAACCCATTGCCCACAATGGCCTAAAAAACATTGGTCTAAGAGATGCAAGCTTGGTGGTGAGGTGTGCGCTTAGCGGCTCCAAGAGGGAGACCGGGTACCACCAGGAGGAAGTATGAAACCGAGCACGAAAGATCAGATCCAAGGCAAGCTTCATGAAATAAAGGGCAAAGCCAAACAGAAAGCGGGACAGGTCACCAACAACCCCGACCTAGCGGCCGAGGGCCAAGCCGAAAAAATCGCTGGCGTAGTCCAAAAGAAGGTCGGCCAGATCGAAAAGGTGTTGGATTCGTAGATAGGCCGGATCGCCCTGCGTGTTTCTTCGCGTGGCGGAGCTGCGCCGCGTGAAAATCCGCAGTCGCCAGGCTACCGTCGCCCAAGGAAGCGCCGCAATGAACAAGACACTCGGAATCATTCTGATCGCTCTCGGCCTGTTCGGTCTTGCCTGGGGAGGTTTTACGTACACGACCCGGGAAAAGATTGTGGACATTGGACCGATTCACGCTTCTCGCGACGAGAAACATAATGTACCGCTGCCTCCTATCGCAGGCGCAGTGGCGATCATTGGCGGCGTTGTGCTCTTGGTAGCACGTAGGAAGGAATAATTTCGGCAGGGCTGGCTGCGGCCTAAGGTTCAGAAGAAAGGAAGAATGACAATGCTGCTACTAATTATCGTTTTGCTACTGCTTTTTGGCGTCGGTGGAGGATACTACGGCTATAACCGCTGGGGCTCTGGCGGCGGCGCTGGTATAGGACTGGGGACAATCCTGATAATTCTCCTCATCGCCTACATGCTTGGCATGTTCCACTGAGCGTAACCACTAACGCGTTCAATGAAACTGTTACTGTGCTAGCAGTGCGCGGAACTGCTCTACTTTGAAAACCGGCAATGTCAGAACTACTTTCGCCGGCTCGGTTACTTGCCGCGGTAGGTGAGCTTTCCGCGGTGGAGCGAGGCGATGGTGTGTGGCGTGCGCTGGCCTGTCCAGGGGCCGCTACCGCTTCTGCGCCAACGCCGCTTACGATGCCTGCAATTGGCTCGTTTCGGCTGACTCGTCTGAAGCCTTCTGCGCGTGCTGCCGGCACAACCGAACGATCCCCAACCTTACGCTGAGCGACAACCTTACACGGGCATCGCCTGTTTTATACGCTGATGAGGCTGGGCCTCCCGCTCCCCGGTCGTGCCGAGGATCCCGAGCGGGGCCTCGTGTTTGATTTCCTTGCCGACGCTCCGGATGCGAGCGGCCATAGGGTAATGACTGGCCATGAGGATGGCCTGATCGCCGTGAATCTCGCTGAGGCCGACGACGCTGAGCACGAGAAGCTGCGCTTGGCGCTAGCAGCCCGTGGCAGAAACCCCTCTACCGAGGAACGACTCGCCAACCGGGTATAGCGCTGATTTCCGGAAATAGTCGCGACCCGAATTGTCCGAGCCAGTCGGAGAGCGCACGGTAGGGA
>JBEKRO010000124.1:0-14008 GCA_049518655.1 Bryobacteraceae bacterium
TCTTGGTCCAAAAGTAGGGATTCGGATAGTAATCCACGGCCTTTGACCCAGCCAGCATGATCCCCATGGACGCCATGATGACGAAGCCAAGGCGTTTCCACCACCGCAATCCGTTGACGACGTCCGCGATGGGCCGGTTCTGCAAAGCCACACCCAGCAGCCGGAGATCGGTGATGACGATCATTCCTCCGAAGACGGCAATACAAGCCAGATGCGTGCTCATGATGATCGGATAGGTTAAACCGGACTCCCGGATGAAGGACATGAAATCCGTGCTTTGAACCCAGTGGAAGAAAGAAAGAATAGACATCGGAGCCTCCTGGCCTCTTACGCAAACGCAATAAACAGTCCGCCGAACACAACGCTAATCCACAAGGCAAGAGAAATAATGCCCACCAGTACCTTGACACCGGCCGATGAACTGTCCGACAGGGCGACCTTGCGGTGAATCGTGTAGTTGAAGATGATCGCGATCACCAGCGCGCCAATCTTGAATCGGAACGAGGGGTTGTGAAGATACATCCGTGTATCGGAAAGGAACAGGATGGGACCCGAAAGCAGGACCACAGTCAAGCCCAGCAGAGTCCACGGCGCGGTGGCGCGAGCGATTTCCGATGCCGTTTCCCGCTTCATCCCGACACCGATGAGACGAAAATCGACGAGCGCGATCATGCCTATGGACCAGGCGAACGCCGCGATGTGAAAACACTCAGCGATCGGGAAAACCCATTCGGAGCTATTCAGCGCGTCCGCTATGGCGTTGGTTTGAAGAAGCAACATATTAGTGATCCTGTCCTTTTAGCAGGCTTGGGCTGCGCAGGGCAGCCAGCGCGGCGTCTTGCACGAAATGGATTTGGGCGTGAATCTTATTGAGCGGCGGCTCAATGTAACCGATGCCACGTCCGCAACAGGCGATGGAGGTCCAAAGCACCAATGAAAGCGCGGCCGCCAGTTTCGCGCTCCCTGGGACTTTTGACGCCCGGTCCAGCGCGGCCGGGTTGGCGTAGACGCTGCGGCGAAACACCAGCTCATGCACCAACACGACGCCAAGCAGAATCAGCTTGGTCCGAAAAAACGCATTGTAGTAATATTCTTCGGCCTTGGAGCCCGCCATCAGGATGCCGCAGGCGACGATCAGCAGTAGCCCCCAGCGTTTCGGCACGCGGAATTGGTCCACCACGTCCGCTATGGAGCGCTTTCGCATCCCCCAACCCAGCAGACGCATGTCGGTCATCAGCACCATCCCACCGAAGAAAGCGATGCCGATCATGTGCAGGGACATGACGATCGGATAGACGTATGCCGATCCGCGCAGGGCCGTGAAGAATCCCGTTAATTGGATCCACTGGGCGAATGAAAGAAGCATGCCGTGGTTAACCTATGCTCAAACCAGGATAGACGAAGCCGATGAAGATTCCGCCGAAAACAACGCCGGCCCATAAGGCCAGCGACACGCAGGCCACTAGTTTTCCGTTGGGCGGCGCGGTATCGGAGGCCACGGCTTTACGATGAATCGTGTAATGGAAAACCACCGCCGAAACGAAAAAGACCATCTTGATCAGAAACGGCCAGTTGAGATAGTACATGTCGGGATCCGACGAGAATAGCAGCAGCCCGGAAAAGAACATGAGCACCAGACCGCTGAGGGTCCAAAGCCAAGTGTCCTTGGCGAGCTGCGCCGGGGTCTGGCGGCGCATTCCGATGCCCAGTAGTGAAAAATCCACGATGGCGATTGTTCCTATGGACAGCGCAAATCCCACGATATGGAAGCACTCAAGAGTTGGAAAGACGTAAGCGGAAGAATTGAGAGGATTCGTGATCAGCACTTGGATCCGTAGACACCATTCTGCACGGTCATAAGTGTATCAAAGCCTCGGGAGAAATCCAGCCCCGATGGAGTCACTTGGTGGTCACTGACCGGTGAGTGACCGTCCGGCCCGAATGTTGTAGCGGATCAGGATGGCAAGGGCCAGGCCGGCTCCGAAGGTAAGGGCGCCGGTGGTGACGTGCAAAACGCTGGTGACTACCACCGCGAGACTGGTCTCCGGGAAGAGGATCAGCATCATGAACGTGGTGAACCCGAGCATTACTTGGATTGATGTGATGACTGCAAGAGTGACCGCAGCAGGACGCAGGGTCGGATGCTGGGGGAACTGTCGGACGAGGAAAACGGCCACGATCAGGATCAGAAGCAGGACGATCATGGCATTCAGGATGTGCCAGATGACGCCGAGGGCCCGGTAGCGGTAGGACGCGCCGAGCGTGGTTTGCAGCAGGATGATGGCTGGGACGGCGAAGGCTAGCGAGCGGAGGGACGGGCGCCAGGTATCTTCGATCGGAGAGGGGCCGCGCCGCCAACTCTCCGACATCATGACGGCGATCGCGATAATTACGCCGAAAAAGACTTGCGCGAGCAGTGCGTGGAGAATGCCGGAGAGCTCTGGCAGAGCGTTGGTGATCGCCCTGGCACCTAAGACGCCGTCCAGGATGCCAGCGGCCAGGCCGATCCATCCGAGTGGGCTTGAAAGCCCGATCGCCAGGCCGAGCATGAGAAGCACCGTCACTCCGCCTGCCATGTGATGCCAGAACTCAAAGGCAGGATTGATGGAGCTGGCAGGCGCGGCGGCGATAGGGCGCTCCAGGCTGGTGACAATGGCGCCGAGAATAATCGCGACCAGCGCAAACAGGCCCACCAAGATGACAAAACGCTGCAACCAACGACTCTCAATTTTCATGTCGAACTTCTTTCATCCAGCGAACGGTTCCGATCCCGATCACGATTACGCCAACGACGGACACGATCCAACTGGTGGCCGCGCCCCACAGCATCAGCATCACACCGGCGGCCAGCACGATTGGCGCGTAGCTGGTTGGTCTGGTCATGCTGCCCGCTCCGCCGATGAGTACCATCGCATCACGGTGGAAACGATGCCCGAGAGATAAACGAAGCAGCCGGGCACCCACATCAACATTCCGCCCAATTGCTGATCGCTCCTAGGATCGAGTCCCCAGAGGCGCGCTGGCGGATTTAGGTACGCCGGGTACAAGCCGACTGGGCCGAACGTCAAGAATGCGCCAAGAAGGCTACAACACACACAGGCGCCGAAGAGGTAAGAAACGGACGCGAGCATCGGTAGGCGCCGGTCTTCCTGAGGACCCACAATGGGCCACCAGAAGATCGTGCCGGTGACCAGGAAAGTCAGGTGTTGGAAAATGTGGAGACTGTCATGAGCCAGCGCGGCATTGAACAACGTGGGAATGTGCCACGCCAGCATCGTGCCCACGCCGAGCAGCCATGAGACGGGCGGCTGGCCGAGAGTCCGCTCCAGTCTGTTGAGCTTGGGGCGTCGCAATGCGGTTTCGGCAAACCATCGTGGGATGCCGAGCAGTAACAGCGGGGGAATAACGAGCGCCAGCAAGAAATGCTGGACGATATGCGCGCTGAACAGGTATTGATCGGCGAGCGTGTCGATGGGGGAGACCAGATCGAGAAGCAGGAGGGCAAGGCCGGCGAGGAAATACGGCGCACGGTTCCATCCGTGCTTGCGCACCAGCGCACCATAACCAACCCCGAGGATCGCGCATCCGGCCACGACAGAGGGTTCCCAATTCCAGAGGTTCATGCGGCACCCCAGAAGTACGCGACCAGAACGATCGCGAGCCATACGGCGGTGAAGAAATACCAGTACAGCGCTATGGCTCGGAGCGCGGAGATGGGCCCCATCGCGAGCGCGATCAGTCCGGCGAGAAGGTGCAGCCCGTGAATCCCAGCCAGGATGAAGAACGTAGTTCCGAAGAAGACTGCTTGGTCGAGCAAGAAGGCGACGCCAATCGCAATCGTAACCCAAAGCCATAACCCCGAACCCGCGGTTCCCCGCCACATGCTGAGTGTGCTCGCCAGGAGCAAAACCGTGCAGAGCCACACGCGGGGCGCGATCAAGGCGGGAATCTCTCGAAAGTACGCGAAGGCGAGGACGAGCAAGAAAAAAAAGACGGCTTCAGCCGTGAGGAACATCGTCATGCCGAGTTGAGCGCGCCGGTTCGTCATACGCGCATCCAATCCGCAGTTTCGGGGTGCTTCCTGTCCCATAGCGGCCGGCGGCTACGTACTTCAGGGGGGTGCGCGAAGTTCTGAAGCGCTGGTGGCGACGATGCCGCCCACTCCAGCGTCCAGGCGTTCCAGGGATCGTCGCCCGCAACGGATCCGAAGAAAAGGCTCATCGCGATGTTCGCGCAGAACAGCAGAATGCCGAATACGAGAATGGCGGCTCCAATCGTAGAGATCAAGTTCAACGCGCCGAACCACGGAAGATTCGGATAGGTGTAGACACGGCGCGTCATCCCCAGCAGCCCGAGGAAATGCTGCACGAAGAATGCGGTGTTGAAGCCCAGGACGATCAGCCAGAAGCTCCACCGGCCGAGCTTTTCGTCGAGCATTCGTCCGCTGAATTTGGGGAACCAATAGTGAACGCCCGCCAGCAGCGCGAAGACGGTGCCGCCGAGCAGCACATAGTGAATGTGCGCGACCACGAAATAGGTATCCGTCATCTGCCAGTCCACCGGTACTGTGGCGAAGGCGACGCCGCTCAACCCGCCCACGGTAAATTCCAACAGGAACGCGACGGCGAACAGCATGGCCGTAGTGAATCGGATAGAGCCGCCCCACATGGTGGCGATCCAACTGAAAATCTTCATGCCGGTGGGCACCGCGATCAGCATGCTGGCAGCGGCGAAGACTGCGAGAAAGTTGCGGCCTAGAGCGACGGCGAACATGTGGTGGACCCATACTCCATAGCTCAGGAAGGCGATCGCCACGGTGGATGTAGCCACGAAAGGATATCCGAAGATCGGCTTGCGCGAAAACACCGGAATGATCTCGGAGATCATCCCAAAGGCGGGAAGTACGACGATGTAGACTTCAGGGTGCCCAAAGATCCAAAAGTAGTGTTGCCAGAGCAGAGGCGCGCCGCCTTGCGAGGGATCGAAGAAGCGGGCCTGCAGCATTCTGTCACTGAGGAGCATTACCAGCGACGCCGCCAGCGCGGGTAGCGCAAAAACGATCATGATGGAGGTGACCAGCGTCATCCAGACGAACAGCGGGACCAGGCGCATTGTCATCCCCGGGGCGCGTTCGGTAGCGATGGTCGCGATCAGGTTGATGGCCGAACCGATGGAGCCGGCCGCGATCATCAGCAAGGCCAAAGCCCAATAGTCCAGGCCGACGCCCGGCGAAAAAGCTTTCTCACTCAACGGGGCGTAGCTAAACCAACCCGCGCTCGGAGCCGCTCCAGTGGCGAAGCTGAAGTACAGCAGGATGCCGCCAAAGAATTGTAGCCAGAAACTGAGCGCGCCCAGCCGAGGCAACGCCATCTCGTTCGCGCCGATCATGAGCGGCACCAGATACACGCCAAAGCCAGTGAGCACCGGCATGGCGACCAGAAAGATCATGGTGGTGCCGTGCATGGTGAACATCTGGTTGTAGATTTCCGGTGTGATGAGCTTGAGATTCGGAGCGGCCAATTGCGCGCGCATCACCATGGCTTCCATCCCGCCCGCCAGGAAAAACAGCAGCGCGGAGAGCATGTAGAGGATCCCGATGCGTTTGTGGTCGATGGCGCAGAGCCAGGAAGTCATCGCAGGCTCTCCAGGTACATCAGAAGCGCGCCACGCTCCTCTGCGGTCAGCGGAGTGTTCGGCATGCGATTGCCGGGTTTGGCCGCTTGCGGATCGGTTAGCCAAAGCATCAGGTTCTCAGGAGTGTTTCGTGAGATGCCGCCACCCAGGAACTCACGGCTGGCCAGGTGTGCGAGGCTCGGACCTTTTCCGGAACTCGGCTCGGTTGCGAAAACCGTGTGGCATTTTGAGCAGCCCTTGTCCCTAAAAAGCCGTTCCGGAAGCCCCGGCACTTTATCGACGGTGCCTTTTGCCTCGTCCACCAACCAAGCCTCAAAGCTCTGGTCTGGTTCGGCGATCACGCGAAAGCGCATCCAGGCGTGCTGTGCGCCACAGAATTCCGAGCACGTGCCCGTGTAGGACCCCGGTGTGTCCGCCTCCAGCCAGATGTAGCTCCAGCGGCCGGGCACTGCGTCTATCTTGCGGGCCAGCTCCGGCGCCCAGAAGTCATGAATCACGTCGGCCGATTCGATGCGGGCTCGCAGCCGCCGCGATGTGGGAATGTGGATGTCCCAAGGTACAACAACGCCGTTGGGATATCGCGCTTCCCACCACCACTGGTGTCCGGTGATCACCAGGTCGGGCGGCCGGCTAGTTTCCTGGGGCGCGTCAATGAAGATCATGGCGCGTACGGTGACGATAAAAAGGCCGGTGACCATCAACAGTGGCACCACCGTCCACAACACTTCCAGCTTGCGCGATCCGAAGATCTGCTTGGGTTCGGTGGTAGTAATGCCACGCGATCGGTATCGAACCGAGCTATAGACCACACCCGCCAGCACCACCAGGAACACCACGGCGGCGATCGCTAATACCAGTGAAAATACCCCTGCGATGGCCTGCGCCTGCGGAGAATGAGGACTAAAAGGAGGACCCACTAGTCAGAATTGCCCTATATCGAGGATTGACCCATCGTAATGGCATCAGTCTACTCTCGCGCCTGACGACGGTCAAGATTTGAGCGCGGGGAATAGGTATGGCGGTGTCACAGACCAGTCAGTGACAGAACTACGGCAAGCACTCAAAGTTTGACGAAAGGCTTAGTACCTCCGGGAGCGAACATGGTACTCTGTCGGTACAGACCTTGCGGTTAGGGCCTTACGGCAGGTTAGGGCGATTTTGGTGGCAGCTCCCTCATAATCATTCACCTTTCACTCGCCGATAAGAAGTGTATGTTCGACAGGCGCATAGAGCCCCGGATGTTATGTGCGGATATGGTGGATGTCCAGTGGAAGGACAAGTCCGGGCGCATTCGCAAAGGGGTGGCCAATCTGGAGGACATCTCGTTGTCTGGCGCATGTCTTCAGTTCGACCAGCCTATCCCTTTGCAGACTGACCTTCGCATCACCTACCCCAAGGGCGAGCTCATGGGCAAAGTTCGGTACTGTGTGTATCGCGAAATCGGATACTTTCTGGGCATCGAATTTGAGCCAGGGTGCAAGTGGTCCGCGCACCATTTTAAGCCGCAACATCTGCTGGATCCCCGGCGGCTGGTGATCCGTAGCATGAATCGCGCTTCGAAACTCGCCAATTAAGAGTACCGACTCCCTCACGGCAACTGCCGAGTCTGGTTGGGGCTCGGTAGAAAGCTGCTCGCTTGCCGGTTGGTTTTGGTACCCTTCTATAGGGCCTTTCGGCCCCCCTTCATGGCGGTTTCCGGCATCAAAGATTCGCTCAAACTACAGGGCGTCCGGCTTACACGGCAACGCAAGATTTTGCTCGATCTGATCGATCAATCCGGCCAGCACCTGGACGCCGAACGTTTGTTCACGCTGGCGCGCGAAAAGGATCCTAAACTGAACCGCGTGACGGTTTACCGGACGCTGAAGCTTCTCAAGGCCGGCGGCTTGGTGGACGAACTGGACCTGATGCATCATGATGGGGACCAGCACTATTACGAGACCCGCCTGAAGCAGGAACATGCCCACGTGATTTGCCTGCGCTGCGGCAAGATCGAAGAGTTTTTTGGCGATCTGCTGAAGAAGATGCGCGAGCAAATTGAGACCCACTTCGGATTTGAGATCGTTTTGTCGCGGACGGAGGTGGGCGGGTACTGTTCCCACTGCCAGGTTTTGCGCGCGAAGGAATTGAGCGAGGCGACCGAGCCTGAGCCTGCCACCGGGCGAGTGCAACACCCGCGGAGCCGCTGATGTCACCGGCCGCTGGGTCACCCGTTGCGACGGGTCGGCCACCCGCGTTGGCCGTCACCAATCCTTCGGGGAATCGCAGCCGGGTGCCGATCGATCCCCTGCCGTTCCTGATTGGACGGCAAGGCGAAAACAACCTCGTGTTGCGCGACAATCGCATCTCGCGCAATCACGCTCGCATCTCCCTGGACAACGGCGACTACGCGATCGAAGATCTGGACAGCCGCCACGGTGTTTTTGTGAACGGCCAGCGGGTGAAACGCCAGGTGTTGAAAGATGGGGACCGGATCGATTTTGGATTCCCCGATTCCTACCGCCTGGCGTACACGCTTCAGGAAGACGAGCTGAATCAGGTGCTGGGGAAGATGTCGGCGCCCGCGGGAAGTGGCGCCAATAATCTTTCCAAGCTTCGATCGCTGGTAGAGGTTGCGCGCGCGCTGCAAAGTTCGTTATCGACCCACGACGTGCTGGTAGCCGTAGTGGATGCGGCACTTTCGGTCACCGGCGCCGAGCGCGGCTTCCTGCTGCTGGGAAAGGACGAGCAACTGGAAGTGAGTGTCGCGCGCGACCGGCGCGGCGCGCCTTTGGACACGTCGGATCTGGGCGTTCCCCGGTCGCTGATCAATCGAGCGCTCCGCAGCCGGCGCGATCTTCTTTCGATGACATTCGATCCGCTGGGCGCCGACGGCATCCGGCCCGAAATGTCGGTTGCGAACCTGGAGCTGCGCAGCGTGGTCTGTGTGCCGCTGATTCAGGTGCGTACCGGATCGCTTCAGGAAACGATTGCCGGTTCGGTGACCAACACTGTGGGCGTGCTGTACATGGATTCGCGAGGGGCTGCGGCGGACCTTTCGTCCGGCAATCGAGAAATTCTGCAAACTCTCGCGCTGGAGGCCTCGACGATTCTCGAGAACGCGCGATTGCTCGAGGAGGAACGCGCCAAGCAGCATATGGAGGAAGAGCTGAACATCGCCCGGACCATCCAAACCGGTTTGCTGCCAAGCGAGCTGCCCACCGAGGGTTGGTTTCGCGCTATTGGATCGAGCATCGCCTCGCGCCAGGTGGGCGGCGATTATTTCGACGTTCGGCGCGTCACGCCCGACATGTATGCGTGCGTGATCGTGGATGTATCGGGCAAAGGCGTGAGCGCCGCCTTGCTGGCCGCGCTGTTGCAGGGCGCATTCGTTTTCGCGTCCGAAGGAGAGGTGCGAATCGACGATGTCATGTCGCGAGTGAACCGCTTCTTGATCGAGCGCGCGCGCGGCGAGAAATATGCCACGGTAGTCTACTGTACGGTGGATCGCAGCGGAGAGCTGCGTTGGTCCAATGCCGGCCATCCGAAACCGGTGCTGGTGCGCGCGAACGGAGAATTGCAATTGCTGGAGAGCACCGGTATGCCGATCGGCATGTTGGATATTGCCACCTATGAAGTAAAGACGATGCAGCTTCAACCGGGCGACAAATTGGTGTTATTCAGCGACGGACTTTCGGAAGCGGCCAATGCGGATGGCGAGTTTTTCGAAAAGAAAGCCTTGAAGGAATTTCTCTGCGCGCATGCCGGGATCGGCTGCACGGAGCTGCATGCCAAGCTGGTGGAGGCGGTGGAAGACTTCAGCGAAGTTTCCGAACAAGAGGACGACATCACGATGCTGGTGCTGGAGTATCAGCCGTAAAGGTCGAACGCTCCGTCGCGGATCAGAACACGTAGCCGGCGGTGGCCTGATAGCTGCGCGGCTCAATGAAGTGCGTGCCGCTAAAAGTGGAAAGGAAATTGTACAGCGCTACTTTGTTGGTGGCGTTTTCCACACTGAATCGGATCGTCCAGCGAGGTCCGCTTTCCTTGTGGAATAGGTTGTCGGTTCCGACGCCGATATCGAAAAGACTGTGCGACTTCACCCGGTCCGGATTGTGGTCGTCGTTTTCGGTTCCGGTCTGGGGCAGAGTCAGTAACGTCGAAGTTCCCATGCCGGTGCAGTTTCGCAGAGGCGCTTGCAGGGTGGCTGGAACTCCGGCGCAGGCGAGGCCGATATCCACTTGCTCAGAGGCCGTCAAAGCGAGAGCGGCCGCCACATCCGGCACGCCGCTGACCACCAATCCGCTGTCAAAGCGCCAGGTGAAATCGATCCACTCCTCGTTCTTGTGACGCTGATAGCGCACGTTCGCGTTCTGCTGATAGGCCTGATCGTGATCGATCCTAAAGACGCCTTCCGGGATACCGCCCAGCGCAATCAAGCCGCCGGTTTCCGGAGGGAAATAGCGGGCGCGACTGTGTCCCAGTGTCATATAGGCCTGGAATCCATGCAGGTTGATGGTGCTGACGCGGCCTGAGACGCCGTCGACTTTGGAATTGTTCCAGGAAATCGGGAAAGTGATCGGAGTGTTGAACAGCACGTCGAAATCGTACGCGTTATGGGTGAACTTCCAGAAATAGTCCGCGTCGACGATCAGCCACTTGCCAATGCCTTGTTGCAGCCCGGTATCGAAGTCGTTCCGGTTTCCGGGCCGGATTGGGTTGAATACAGATCCAAACACGTTTTCCTCCAGACCACCGGTACCTCCCGCGCTCGACAGCAGCAGGTTTTCGTTAAATGGCGTTTCGAAGGTACGCGCATAAGAGGCACGTAACACCGTGTTGGTGGGCAGGAGATAGGAGAGCGCCAATCGTGGCTGAACGCCATTCGCCGAGGTCAAGCCGTTGTATTGATCGTCGCGAAACCCGGCACTGATGGTAAGGTGCCCCAGCGTGATGGTGTCCTGAATATAGAACGCGTACTCGTTGATGTTGTGTGTCGCGTGGAAATTGAAGGGAGCGCCACCACGCGTCAGGTCATACGGAACAATCCCGGGCAGCAGGCCCGGATTCGGCACATAAGCGGGATTTGTAGTGGAACACTCATCCGGATTGGTTACTCCGGGAAGCAGCAGCGGATTTCCATCGCTATCCAGGCAGACGGGATTGTAGTCCGCGTTCGTGATAGCGAATTGGAAATTCTCCAGCAGCCGGGTCTGCTGGATCTGGGTTCCCACCTTGATGTCGTGGTGGCCGTGAGTAAACGACAAATCAGCTTTGACCCCATAGTTCATCAGAACTCGATTTTGCGAGGCAGTGACCGGCGTATCGTCGAAAGGATCGCGGCTCGGATAATAGTTGAGTTGATCGCGGCGCACGAAGGGATTCACCGTGAGCAGAGTATGGGCGTTGAAGGTGTGCTGGTAGCCGGGCGCCACGCTCCAGCTCATCACGCGCTGTCTCTGATCCTGAGTCAATTGATCGTAGCTGTTGGGCACTTGAAACCAGTTGCGGGCAGTGAACAGATCCAAGTGGAAGATATCTTTCGGGCCGGGCTGCCAATCGATGCGGTCGAAGATGCTGCCGTTGTTGCCGATGTCATGGATGGGCAGCAATTCCGGCGTATCCAGGAAGCGGCCAGACCGGCTGACATTGAGCGCCAGGAAGTTTCCGAAGGTGGGCGTCCCAAATCCCAACGTGGCGCTTCCCGACCACGTTCCAAACGATCCCCAACTCGATTCCAGGCTGCCGAATGGCTTAGTGGATCCCAATCCGGATCGCGTGGTGGCATTCACCACCAAGCTGGTTTTGTCGCCATACTGCGCTTCGGGCGATCCGGTGATCAGTTCCATGCCTTGCAGCGCGTTGAGCGGAATCTGCGTGGAGAAGAGCTTGCTTTGCTGATCGCTCACCGGCTGTCCATCGATCACGAAAGTGGTTTGCGCGTGATCGCCCAGGGGATGGAAGAATCCATTGGCGTCCGCGGCCACCGCGCCCGTACTGTAAGTGATGGCATCGCTCAAACCCGCGCCGGGACTAAGCACCGGCAATTTTGAGAACGCGCTTTGATCGACGTCCTGATGGGCGGCGGTATCGGTTTCCACCGACGCTGCGGTGGCCTGCACAGTCACGGTGCTGGCCTCGGTTGCGATAGCCAGAGCCACGTTGGCCACTACCGGGACTGAGTTGCGAACATCCACGTTCTGCTGAACCGTGTTGAAACCCTGCGAGCTTACTTCGAGATGGTAGTTGTTTACGGGAATGCTATTGAAGCGGAAGCCGCCGTTGTTGTCGGTAACGGTCATTTGCTCAAACCCGGTGACTGGGTTGGTGAGATGAACCTTCGCTCCGGCGATGAACAGGCCGGAAGGATCGGTCACTTGGCCCGTAACGGTGCCGCTGTTGATGGATTGTCCGAACCCAGACGCGGCCCCCAGCATGGCCACCAGACTAATTGCGCGAAGCAACTTCACCATTTCATTATCGCGGACACCGGCATTGCGGATTCCACCTCATGGACTTCTGACGCTGCTATAATCGATTGAGTTACCGTGTCTTTTGTTCGTTTCCCTTGCATCCACACTGGCTTCCGGAGCATGCTGATCGCTGCGTGCGGCCGGGCTTTGCCACACGCAGGATAATGCCGCGGTTTTTCACCCTAGAACAGGCCGAAAAAGTACTTCCCAAGGTGGAGGTCGCGATCCGCGAGGCGGTTGTTCTGAAAACAGCGTACGAGACCCTCGAAGGGGAGTGGCAGATGTTCTCCGAACGGCTGGCGGTTACGGGAGGCATGCGGGTGGATCGCGCTCAGGTTGCGGAGCAAAAGAACCGCCGGGAAGAAACTGCCGTCGGGCTGAAACAAGCGATCGAAAAAGTTCATGAGTTTGGTTGCCTGGTGAAGGATCTGGATATAGGACTCATCGACTTCCCTACGCTATTTCAAGGTGAAGAAGTCTACCTTTGCTGGAAGCTGGGCGAACCTGGTATCCAATTCTGGCACGGCGTCGACGAGGGATTCCGGGGCCGCAAACCGATAGACGCGGGGTTTCTCCAACACCATCGGGGCGAGTTGCCCAACTGAATGTGCGAGAATTGGGGAATTGTCACGGGGCAGCAGGTCGCTGGCGCCTCGTAAAATCGCATGCTGCTGAGTAGAGAATTCATTAGCTATCTGTCGCGGCAACTGGTAACACGGATGACGCCGCAGATTATCGAGACGAGTAGCGTAGAGTCGGCTGCCGAGATGATCAGCCAATTGATCGAAGAAGAATTGCAGGTGGAGGATCGCCTCAACGACGAGGTGCGCGAACTGCTGAGCCAGTACAGCGATTACATGCGGCGCGAGGGCGTCAGTTATCAGGAGATGTTCCGCCGGATTAAGAACACGCTGATTTCACAGCGCAAGGTGATTCGGGCGTCGGGCCGCGACACCGGCGATAACATGAAGCTGTCGCGCGACAAGATCAACGATATCTCGCACAAGATGGTGGCCGCGTTCCGCAAATCGCGCGCTTTCCGGCTGAAGAAAGATCCGAACGACGTGCGGCTGGCCGTGGTGCAAGCGATGACCGAATTGCTAGGCGTGGAGGAGAAGGTGGATCGCGCGGCCCGCACCAAGATCCGCTCGCAGAAGAAGGAGATCCCCGAAGGCACCGAGGAGTGGGATCTGCTGCATCGCCGCTATTACGCCGAAGAGCTGAAGAAATTCGGCATCGACCTGACGCGTTGAGAGTCCGTTGGCGGATTGATCGTGTCGCGGAGACTTAGTCCCCTTGCGGCGGAGCCGTATGCGATGGTGTGGGGGTTGGCGTCACACCCTCCGCGGGTTCAGGCGGTGGCGCAGTGGAATCGCGCAAACTCCGGATGCGATTGTGGGCCTCTTGTACTTCCTCGAACTGTTTCTGGATGATGGCCGCGATCTCGGGCGGTAACGTCTTTCCCAGAGCCGAGCGATAAGTTTTCAGAGACCAATCCTCACCGCGTTCGTTTCCACCAGAATCGCGTGCACATCATGCCGGTGAGCAGACCCTTCAAATTGATCCAGCCCGCGTGCAGCATTCCGCCCAGCCCTTGAGGATCGGTAGCCTCAAAGCCGAGCGCCTTCACCGCTCCCTGTAATTCAGTGGCGAACTGGGCGCGTTGCGCGGAGTATTGCTGGAACATTTCCTTCAGGGTGGGCGCATTCACCACCTGTGCCGCACCGCGAAAGCCTTGTTCCGCGTCGCGGCAGGTGGAAATAACATCGTGAACCGCCTGCGCACAGTCCTGTAAAGTGCCGGGCATCGCTTGAACTAGCACCGCGATGCGATGGAGCCTTCGTGTTGGGCTGCCCAGAGACGGTGTTTATGCAGCTCGGCCTACTTGTGAGGTTAGCTGGAACCAAGGGATGAAGGTCCCA
>JBEKRO010000125.1:0-15052 GCA_049518655.1 Bryobacteraceae bacterium
GGCGGGCTGACCAAGACGGCGGCCGTGAGGCCGCCATCCATTCCGGGCTTGAATCGGCGCTCGGGTCGTATCCCTGCGTAGCCCTGTCCTCCTATCAAGCCTTTCGATTGTACGGCAGGTGCCGTTTGCAGTAAAGGGAAAACATCCATTCTGGAAAACGAAAGCGATAAATCCCAGGGGGTTTGGGGGACAGCGTCCCCCATCAGGAGGATGACCTTTTCCTTTTGAGTCGGTACGGGAACAAATCTGCCGGCGTCCGGTAGCCGAGCGCCTGGTGCGGGCGCTGGTGATTGTAGAAGTGAAAATAGTTTTCCAGCGCCGGAAACAGTTCCAGACCGGTGGCGAAGTCGCCGGGATAGATCAGCTCGTACTTGAGCGAGCGCCACAGCCGTTCGATGAAAACGTTGTCGAGCGCGCGCCCGCGACCATCCATACTGATCGAGACGCCACGACTTTTGAGCGGAGCCAAAAAGTCCGCGGAGGTGAACTGCGAGCCCTGATCGGAGTTCCAGATTTCGGGTTGGCCGAAACGAAACGCGGCCTCCAGCGCCGCCAGGCAGAAACCGGTTTCCATCGTATTGGAGAGTTCCCAACTGAGCACGAAGCGGCTGAACCAGTCCATTACCGCGACCAGATAGAGAAAGCCGCCATGCATCGGAAGGTAAGTAATATCGGTGCTCCAGACGTGGTTGGGCCGCTCGATCGCGACGCCGCGCAGCAGATACGGGTATACTTCGTGACCCGGCGCAGGACGGCTCAAGTTCGGTTTGGGATAGTGGGCTTCGATGCCCAGGATGCGCATCAACCGTTGGATGCGCTTGCGGTTCACTTCCAACTCGACGGCCATTTTGCGGCTTCCGAAAAACGGACGCTTCAAGTACAGTTGGTCGAGCTGGCGGAGCAGTCGCAGGTTCTCCGCGCTTTCCGGACGCGGCTGGTAGTAGTAGGTCGAGCGCGCCACTCCCACCAGTTCGCACTGCTGTTGAATGCTGAGGCGCGGGTGAGCGGGATCGATCCATTGCCGTTTGTCGTCAGTCGATGAGGCCAGCTCTTTTTTTGAGAAAGTCCAACTCCACTTTTAGCTGGCCGATCTGTTTGTACAGCTCGTCTTTCTCGGCGTCGGACTGCTGGCGCACCTGCTCGCGGCCGTTGCCGAAGATGTCGGGTAGACCGGCCAGCGCTTGCTTCTTCCAGCCCCCGACCTGGGTCGGATGGACGCCAAACATCTGCGCGATCTGCGCCGCCGTCTTGTGCGCCTTGATGGCCTCCACGGCTACCTTGGCCTTCAGGCTGGGTGGGTGACTCTTGCGGGTTTTGGGCATTGACTCTCCTCTATTTTCAATGCCGCCCACCATCTAAGAAAAGGCCGTTTTCGTGTCCAAGAAATGGGGTCCACTACACTCTGCTGTCCATCCAGTAGTTCAGTAACATTCTTGGATTTTGGCAAGGTGACCATTGGCCCAAGAAAGTGATTCTCGCGAGTGCCATCTTTCTGGGGTCGATGATATCCTTCCAGAATGCTGCGACATGTTTTTTTTCCCAGCTGTATCCGCGCTGAAACTCGGGGACGACGAGCTTTGAAGGATCGTTACCGCCTAGTAGTTCGCCGATGTTCTTAGATTGTGCACTGAAAGTAGTCCTGGCCATTCCCGCTCCTTGAGAAAGGCCATGATAACGGGGGTAATCTACGGAGGTCAACGCGGACCCCGCCCTGCTTCGCAATGCAACAACTCGCCAATCGATTAGGCGAGTATACATTCCCTAAGAAGGGCTGACGGTCGTGGCTACGCCCGCCTCCCCCTAGGCGCTGCGAGTCGACCGGCGCGAGCCGGCGGAGGCCGCTTCCGCTTTCACGGGTTTGCGCGGGGACTCGTCCAGGCGGCGCACCTGATCGCTCACGCACACCAGGAACATGGGTTGCTTGGCGTTCTTGAGAATATCGATGATCCGCTCCTGCTGGTCTTCCAGGTAAATCGATTTACCGTCCGTGACCAAATGAAGATCGGAGTTGGACTGCATGACGTCACTCAAACGCTTGCCCATTTCGCGCTGCAGAAAACGGAGGACGCGGCGGATTTTCTGCAGTGAAAACCCCTTGCGGCGCAGTTCGGCGATAACCGTAATTTCGATTACTTCCTCGGATTGGTAAACGCGCTTGTGACCCTCGTGCCGCGGGGACACCACCTTCCGCTCGTCCCACCATTGCAACTGCCGTAAGCTGACCTGGGCGATGCGCGAGACGTCGCTCGAGGCAAACGTGCGCATGTTATCTTCCGCTTCAGAACGACTTTTCTTTGTTTTGAACATGTTCCCCCGTTAACGTTTGCAACAAGAGCGCATCTAAAATTCTACCCGGTCCGTGGCGACTGTCAATAGGCAACTAGGATGCTTTTCGTTTCGGCCGACCGAGTCGAAACGAGCCTAACCCCTTAGCCACCGCCGACAAACTGTACGATCTCTAACGTTGCGCCAGTACCGACCGTGGTTTCGTCCCACGCCTGGCGCTGCACGATGGACCGGTTCAGCTCCACGGCCACGCGCGCCGGATCAACCTGCAGCCATAGCAACAATTCTTTGAGGGTGCAGCCGGCGGGTGCCAGCCGATCCTGACCATTCACAACAATTTCGATCTGTTTTGTTGTGGCTGCCGCCATTGCGCGTGAACCAAATCCAGAAACCAAAGTTGCGGCCCGAGGCCGGATCTCATTATAGTCGAATGTTAGGGCTTTGAGTCCACAATCCAACCAATCGAATGCCGACCTCTTATCCTGATACGTACTTCCCCGTGCTGATCCAAGTTGCGATCGCCATCGTGGTGGCCGGGGCGCTGGTGGCCATCTCCTTTCTGCTGGGCAAACGCGTCAGAACCCGGGTGAAGGACTCGCCTTACGAATCGGGCATCGCGCCCACCGGCTCGGCGCGAGAACGTTTCAGCGTGAAGTTTTATCTGGTGGCGATTGTCTTCATCCTCTTCGATATTGAAGCGGTGTTCCTCTATCCCTGGGCAGTGGTGTACCGCGAGTTGAAACTGTTTGGGTTCTTCGAAATGCTGATCTTCGTCGTTTTGATTCTGTCCGGGTTCTTTTACATCTGGAAGAAGGGCGCGCTGGATTGGTCGCAAGATGCGTCAGAACGCAGTCCCTATGACGCCGAGGGGGCCAAGGTAACCAAACGAAATGCTGCCTGAAATATTAATAGATCATGCGGCGGCGGCGGCGCTGGAAGCTGCGCTGCCCGGTGCCATCATTGGCGGCCACGCCGAGCGCAATGAGCCCACGTTGTGGATCGAACCGGCGCACATCGTCGAAGTTTGCCGCTTCTTGAAAGATCAGCAAAAGTTCGTTCGTCTGAGCGCCATCACCGCCGTCGATTGGATGCCGGCGGATCCCCGCTTTGAAGTGGTGTACCTGTTGCATTCGCTGGATCGCAGGCAGCGTCTGCGGCTGAAGTGCTGGATCGCCGAGGCCGAGCCGGAGATCGACTCCGTCACCGGCGTGTGGCGCACCGCGGATTGGTATGAGCGCGAAGTGTTCGATATGTTCGGTGTGCGTTTCCGTAACCATCCCGATCTGACTCGGATCCTGATGCCGAGCGACTGGGAAGGTCATCCGCTGCGCAAAGATTATCCGGTGCATGGATACAAGTACAGTTACCAGGATGAATAGCAATGCGTGAATCCACACTTCATACCGATTCGATCACCGCGACCGACGCAACGCAAGAGACCGTCGACCAGATCGCAACTCCCAGCGGCACCAAGCGGATGATCTTGAACATGGGGCCGCAGCATCCCTCCACCCACGGCGTGCTACGCATTGTGCTGGAGCTGGACGGGGAGACTATTCTGAAGGCGGTCCCAGACATCGGATTCCTGCACACCGGGATCGAAAAAGAGTGCGAAGTCAAAACCTGGCAGCAGGTGGTAACGCTGACCGATCGCGTAGATTATCTTTCGAACCTGTCGAACAACCTGGTCTACGCATTGTCGGTGGAAAAACTGATCGGCGACATCGAAATTCCGGCGAAAGCGCAATGGATGCGCGTGATGCTGGCCGAATTGCAGCGCCTGAACAGCCATCTGGTATGGCTGGGCACGCACGCGCTGGACATCGGCGCGATGACCGTGTTTTTCTATTGCTTCCGCGAGCGCGAGGACATTCTGCGGATCTTCGAGATGTTCTCCGGGCAACGTATGATGACCAGCTATATCCGCATCGGCGGTCTGGCCCTGGAGCCCCCGCGCGGCTGGCAACAGGTGGTGGGCAAGTTCATCAACGGGTTTCCCAGCAAGGTGGACGAGTACGAAAATCTGCTGAACAGTAATCCAATCTGGAAGGTTCGCACGCAGGGCGTGGGATTTGTGCCGCTCGAAGACCTGCTCGATCTGGGTGTCACGGGCCCCATGATTCGCGCCGCTGGTTTAAAGTGGGACGTTCGTAAAGACGAGCCCTATTCCAGTTACGATCAGTTCGATTTTGAAATCCCAGTGCACACTGAAAACGACGTATTCGCGCGGTACCGCGTGCGTCTGGAAGAGATGCGGCAGAGCGCCCGGATCATCAAGCAGGCGCTGGAAGGCATGCCGGAGGGCGCCTGGCAGGCCAGCGCGCCAAAGATCGTGCTCCCGGAGCGCGAAAAAATGAAGACGCAGATGGAAGCGCTGATCTATCATTTCAAGATCGTGACCGAAGGCTTCCGCGTGCCGTCCGGCGAAGCGTACCAAGCGGTGGAATCGCCGCGCGGCGAGATCGCCTACTACGTGGTGAGCAATGGAACTTCCAAGCCCTACCGCGTGTTTATGCGGACGCCCAGCTTCGGCAATCTGCAAGCCCTGCCGGCGTTGCTGGAAGGCCGTCTGCTGGCCGATTCCATCGCGTCGCTCGGAAGCATGGACTTCGTTTTGGGAGATGTGGATCGCTAAATGACCTTTTCGCCGGAGCTGGAAGCCAGATTCGCAAAACTGCTGGAAAGCTATCCCCCTGGCCGGACGCGTTCGGCCGTAGTGCCCATGCTGCTGTACGCGCAGGACGAGGTGGGTCATATCTCGAACGAGCTGATCGAAGAAGTGGCGCGCCGCTGCCAGGTGAAGCCCTTGCAGGTGGATGAGGTAGTGGGCTACTATTCGATGCTCCATCGCAAGCCGCTCGGCAGATGCCACGTGCAAGTGTGCACCAACATCAGTTGCCTGATTGTGGGCGCGGAAGAATTATACGAGCATGCGTCCAAGGTGCTCGGGATCGGCCACAAAGAAGTGACCGCTGACGGGCAGTTTTCACTCGAAGAGGTGGAATGCATGGGCGCGTGCAGTTGGGCGCCGGCTATACAGCTCAATTACGATTTCCATCATCATGTGACGCCGGAGAAATTGGATCAACTGCTCGCGGACGTAAGAAAGGCGCAGTAACCGAGTCGATGCTCTATAACGAACCCAGCCCGCTCGAAGTCAAGATCCTGACCAAGCGCTTTGGTCTTGCAAATTCAGAATCGCTCGATACCTATCTCGCCACCGACGGTTACAAGGCCTTTCTCAAGGCCGTGGAGATGACTCCCGAGCAGATCATCGAGGAAGTGAAAGCCTCGGCTCTGCGCGGCCGCGGAGGCGCTGGATTTCCCACCGGAATGAAGTGGAGCTTCGTGCCGCGCACATCGCCCAAGCCCAAGTACATCATCATTAACGCCGACGAAAGCGAACCGGGCACTTGCAAGGACCGGCTGCTGATGGAGAACGATCCGCATCAATTGATCGAAGGCATTCTGATCGCGGGGCGCGCCGTCGATTCGCACAAGGGCTACATCTACATTCGCGGCGAATACCGCTACTTGATTGAAGCCATGGATCGCGCCATCGGCGAGGCCTACTCGCGCGGCTACCTGGGCAAAAACATTCAAAGTACGGGCTTTGATTTCGATCTCTACACGCATTCCGGCGCGGGCGCCTACGAGTGCGGCGAAGAAACCGCGCTGCTGGATTCCATCGAGGGCAAGCGCGGCATTCCGCGCATGAAGCCGCCGTTCCCTGCCGTGGTGGGCGCCTGGCAATCGCCCACGCTGCTGAACAACGTCGAGACATTCTCCGCGATCCCGGCCATCATTCGCGATGGCGGCGCGGCGTTTGCGGCTCTGGGACCTCCGAAAAACGGTGGGACGCGCCTGGTCTGCCTGTCCGGCCACATCAACAAACCGGGCGTGTATGAATTGCCGGTAGGATTCAACCTGCTCCGCATGATCTACGAAGTCGGCGGCGGCATGCGCAATGGAAAGAAGCTGAAGGCAGTGGTGCCAGGTGGTTCCTCCTGTCCGATCTTGAAAGCCGATGAGTGCGACATCGCCATGGATTTCGATTCGCTGGCGAAAGTGAAGAGCATGCTGGGATCGGGCGGTACGGTAGTGCTGGACGAAGAGACCTGCATGGTGAAATTCGCGCAGCGCATCATGAAGTTTTACGCGCACGAAAGTTGCGGATGGTGCATCCCGTGCCGCGAAGGCACCACGTGGTTGAAGCGCATGCTGGATCGCTTCCACAGCGGCGGTGGACTGAAGAGCGACATTCCGCTGATTGGCGAGTTGTCGAAAAATATGCTGGGCCGGACCTTCTGTGCGTTGGGCGACGCGGCCGCCATGCCGACCATTTCCATCGTCGAAAAATTCAGCGAAGATTTCGAAGCGCATTTGAATGGCAGACCGTGCCCGTATCAACACGCGGCCGAACTGGCGATGGCTTAGACATTTTCCAACACAAGCAATGAGCGACCTAATTCATCTCACGATCGACGGCCGGGCCGTAACGGCGGCTCCGGGAACTTTGGTGATCAACGCCGCCAAACAGGTAGGCATTGAAGTTCCCTCGTTCTGTTACTACGACGGTTTGTCGCTTCAGGCCGCCTGCCGCATGTGCCTGGTGGAAGTAGAAAAAACGCCCAAGCTTCAGGTTGGATGCACGCTGCCGGTGGCTGAGGGCATGGTGGTTCATACCGATACGCCTCAGGTGCATGAAGCGCGCAAGGGTATGGTCGAATTCTTGCTGACCAACCATCCGCTGGATTGCCCGGTGTGCGACAAGGGCGGCGAGTGCGAACTGCAGGACATGACTTTCCGCTACGGGATGGGCGAGAGCCGCTTCCTGGAGCAGAAGCAGCATACGGACGAAGAACAATGGTCGCCCGTTGTCTTTTACGACAAGCCGCGCTGCATCTTGTGCTATCGTTGCGTGCGAATCTGCGATGAAGGCATGGGCGTGAAGGCGCTGGGCGTCGGCAATCGCGGTTCGGTTTCGGTGATTGAGCCCAATCATTTCGATCACCTGGAATGCGACGAGTGCGGCATGTGCATCGACATTTGCCCGGTGGGTGCGCTCACCAGCGGCACGTATCGCTATAAAACGCGCCCTTGGGAAATGAAGCACGTCGGAACCATTTGTACCCACTGTTCCGATGGCTGTAAGACTACCCTGGGCGTTCGCAACAACGAGATTATTCGCGGCAACAATCGCGATCGTTCGGGCATCAACGGCGAGTTCCTTTGCATCAAAGGACGGTACGCGGCGGACTTCGTGAACAGCCCGGAGCGCCTGCAATCGCCCATGATCCGCAAGCATGGCAGGCTGGAACCAGTGTCCTGGTCGGAAGCTTTGACCGCCGCGGCTCACAAACTCAACGAAGTGAAAGCGCGCGATGGCCAGTTCGCAGTGATCGGTTCTAACCACACCAGTAACGAAGAAAACTACTACCTGCAGAAGTTCGCGCGCCAGGCGCTGGGAACGAACAATATCGATCACCATCGCACCGGCGACGTCGCAACGCTACTCGACGCGCTGAGCGGGAAGAAGGAAGCGCTGGCGACAACGGCCGATCTTTACGATCGCAAGGCGATCCTGGTGGTATCGAGCGATCTTTCGCAGCAGCATCCGTTTCTCGCGTTCCAGATTCGCGCCAACTACCGGCATCACGACGCTCACGTTTACACTGTGGCTCCCGGCCCGGTCCGCGAGCAAAGCATGGCCGTGCGCAGCGTCATGACCGTTCCGGGCCACGAACTGGCAGACGTGGAGTCGCTTCGCGAGCAACTCCGGAAGGAACCGGAGTTGGTAATTCTTTTCGGCGACGCGATCAAGGGCGACAAGATCCGCGCACTGGTGGCATTCGGCGATTCGCTGGGCATACCGGTCAAATATGTCTGCCTGGTGGATTATTCGAATTCGCGCGGGGCTTCCGATATGGGCCTAAGCCCCGACGCCGGTCCTGGCTATCAACCGGTGAGCATCCCCGGTCTCGCCTACGATGAAATCCTCGCGGCTACGAACCTCGATGTGGTGTGGGTGGTGGGCGCCAATCCGCTCAAGGACGCGACCATCGCGTCACATGGAGCCTTTGTAATTGTCCAGGATCTGTTTATGACCGAGACCGCGTCGCGCGCCGACATCTTATTCCCGGCGGCCTCGGCGTACGAGAAGCACGGGACCGTCACCAACGTTTGCGGTGAAGTACAGCGCCTCAAGGGCGGCGTGCAGGTGATGGGCGCCAAACCCGACCTCGAAATCCTGGGCCTGCTTTCCAAGGAAATGGGCGTCAACCTCGGCATGTGGTCGGCCGACAAAGTTTTTGAAGAGATTCGCAAGAACGTGCATGGTTATAATGTTCCTTTGCCCGTACTCGCAACAGGGGGAGCAGCGCAAACCGCGCCGGTGAATGGCCGCGTGCCGGTGAGCTCCCGGCCGGAGTTGATACAGTCCGCCGGCGACACTTTGTTTACGTCCGGAACGCTCGGCCGTTACTGCAAGAAGCTGAATTCTACACTCGAGGCGCCGGGCGCGTTATATTCCGAGCGGCCGTAAATTCATCCATGAATTTTTTCATACTCACCCTCATCAAGGTGGCGGTGGTCGCCTTCGTGCTTCTTACCACGCTCGCGTACTTGCAATGGATCGAGCGCAAAGTGATCGCGCATGTCCAGCTTCGCGTTGGCCCGTACCGCGTGGGTCCGCACGGATTGCTGCAGCCGTTGGCCGACGTGGTGAAGCTGATCACCAAAGAAGGCTTAATCCCTTCGCATGTCAACAAGCTCTTCTACCTGATGGCCCCGTTCGTGGCGGTGACCTTAGCTCTGATCTCGATCTCTGTCATCCCGTTTGGACCTGAAATCAAGATCGGCCCAGTGGATACCTGGATGCAGCTTACCGATCTGCGCATCGGAATCCTGTTTGTGATCGCGGTTTCCTCTATCGGTGTCTACGGCGTGGCGTTGGGCGGGTGGGCTTCCAATAACAAATACTCACTGCTGGGCGGCCTGCGCAGCTCGGCCCAGATGATCAGCTATGAGCTGCCGCTGGCTCTTGCCGTAGCCGCGCCGCTGCTGCTAGCCAACACTTTGAGCTTCCGCGACATGGTGAGCTATCAGAGCGGTTACTGGCTGGGCTTCATCCCGCGCTGGAATCTTTTTCCCGAGATTCTCGGCTTCATCGTATTTATGATTGCTGCATTCGCCGAGACCAATCGCGTCCCGTTTGATCTTCCCGAAGCGGAGAATGAGCTGGTGGCCGGCTTCCACACCGAATACAGCAGTATGAACTTCGCCGCGTTTTTCATGGCCGAATACGCCAACATGGTGACGGTCACCGCGGTTGCGACTCTCCTTTTCCTGGGTGGCTGGCAACCGCCATTTCCGGCGCCTTATTCGGACGTTGTGCCCATCCTGGTTTTCGCGCTCGGCGGCCTGGTGGCGCTCTATCACGGCCTTAATCCAGCGCGCCGCATGGACAAATTCACGCTGCCAGCCACGGCCTTGGTCTTCTTCGGCATCGCCGCCATCTTCGGGCTCTCTCTTTTCGTTCCGGTGCTGAAGCCGATTCTGATGGCCTTGTTCTGGTTCTGCGGCAAAATCCTGGTTCTGTTGTTCGTGTTTATCTGGGTTCGCGCGACGCTCCCTCGTTTCCGTTATGACCAGTTGATGCGCTTCGCCTGGATCTTTCTGTTCCCGCTTGCAATGATTAACCTGCTGGCCACCAGCCTGATCGTGGCTTTGACTACGAAGTGACGCTTTGACTACGAAATAACGATGACCGCCATCTTCTTTCTCATCTTCGCCGGTCTAGCCGTCTTTTGCGCTATCAATTTGGTAGTACAGACGCACCCTATCGCCAGTGCTCTCTCGCTGATCGGCGTCATGGGATCGCTCGCCGTCCTATACCTGCAGCTCGGTGGTGAATTCATCGCCGCTGCCCAGGTGATTGTTTACGCCGGCGCGATCATGGTGCTGTTCGTATTCGTCATCATGCTGTTGAACGCGGGGGCGGAAAGCGCGACGTTTCAGGTGTCGCGGTTCGTCAAATATTTCGGCGCCATCCTGCTGGCCGCTTTTCTTGGATTGGTCAGCTTCATCATTCAAGGAGCGCTGCCCAGAACCGAGGGCGTGATCTTTGGCGCATTCCAGGGTACGGCATTGGACGTCGGACGAAAACTGTTCACCACCTATTTGCTGCCCTTTGAAGCAACTTCTGTCCTGATCCTGATCGCGATCGTGGGCGCGATTGTGCTCGCCAGAAAGGAAGTCTGACCATGCAGAATGCAGTCCCTCTGAGCTGGTACCTGATCCTGAGCGCCATTCTATTCGCGCTGGGTGTGGCCGGCTTCATTTTCCGGCGCAACATCATTACCGTCTTCATGTCCATTGAGCTGATGCTCAACGCGGTGAACTTAAGCTTCGTCACCTTCTCGTACGAGTTCAAGCAAGTGGATGGACACATCTACAGTTTCTTCGTAATGGTGGTGGCCGCCGCGGAGGCCGCCGTGGGATTGGCCATTATTCTTACGGTGTTCAAGAATCGCTCTACCCTGATGATCGACGAAGTCAATTCGATGAAGTACTGACATCATGCACCTTTGGCTGATTCCAATCTTTCCGCTGCTCGGGTTCCTCGCGAACGGGCTCTTTGGCCGGCGCATTCCGAAAGCGTTGATCAATACCTTCGCCGTCGGCTCGGTGCTGCTCTCGTTCCTCTGGGTGGTGAAGACTCTGCTTGCGTTGAGCCCCATCGAAACGAAATACATCGAGCACTATTTCACCTGGATTCAAAGCGGAACCCTGAACATCGGCGTTGATTTCGCGGTGGATCGTCTTACCGCCATCATGCTGATGGTCGTTACCGGCGTTGGGACGTTGATTCACATTTACGCCGTCGGCTACATGGATCACGAGGGCGGCTACTATCGCTTCTTCGCCTACCTGAATCTATTCATGTTTTTCATGCTGGTGCTGGTGCTGGCGCAGAACTATCTGCTGCTTTTCGTCGGCTGGGAAGGCGTGGGGTTGTGCAGCTATTTGCTGATCGGTTTCTACTTCACCGAGCAGTTCGCCACCACCGCGGGAAACAAAGCGTTCATTGTCAACCGCATTGGCGACTTTGGATTTTCACTCGCGGTCTTTCTGATTGTCCGGCAGTTTGGCACGCTCGATTTCTCGAAAGTGTTTGACGCCGCCAAGGGCATGCCGGGCGAGGCTAGCATCGGAATTCTCACCACCATCACTCTACTGTTGTTGGTCGGAGCAACTGGAAAATCGGCCCAGATTCCCTTGTATGTCTGGCTTCCCGATGCGATGGCCGGTCCCACCCCGGTGTCCGCTCTCATCCACGCGGCCACCATGGTAACCGCCGGCGTCTATATGACCGCGCGTTCGGCCACGTTGTTCATGAAGGCTCCCATCACCATGGACACGGTGGCTGTGATCGGCTTGGCCACCGCGTTCTTTGCGGCAACGATCGGGTTGACGCAGATGGACATCAAGAAAGTTTTCGCCTACTCCACCGTCTCGCAGCTCGGCTACATGTTCCTAGGCGTTGGCGTGGGCGCTTTTTCGGCCGGTATCTTTCATTTGATGACTCACGCGTTCTTCAAAGCACTGCTGTTCCTGGGCGCCGGCGCCGTAATTCACGGCCTGCACGGCGAGCAGGATTTGCGCCAGATGGGCGGCCTCTTCAAGCACATGAAGATCACGGCCATCACGCTGTTCTGCGCGTCGCTTGCGATCTCGGGCTTTCCGTTTACATCCGGCTTCTTCAGCAAGGATGCCATCCTGGTGGCCGCTTACGAACGCGCGCCGTGGATGTACTGGGTCGGTGTCTTGACGGCGGGCATGACGGCGTTCTACGTCTTCCGCGCCTGGTTCATGGCCTTCACCGGCGAGTATCGGGGCCACGCGCATCCACACGAATCGCCGCTCGTTATGACCGGCCCGCTCATGATTCTCGCAGTTCTATCCATCGGAGGCGGCTTCATTAACGTGCCGCACATCTTAGAGCCAATGTTTGCCGAGCACGCAGAGAACCAAGCCCTGGCGTGGCTTTCGGCGGGGGTGGGCATAGTCGGTATCTTGCTCGCGGTGCTCTTCTATGTCGTGAAAAGGGGGATGGCCGATTCGGTCGCGAAGGCTTTCGGCGGCCTTTACACGCTGGTCTACAACAAGTATTTCGTCGACGAAGTATATGACGCAGCCGTGGTGGAGCCTCTGATCGAGGGTTCCCGCACAGTACTGTGGCGTGGCATTGACGCCGGTCTCATTGATGGCACGGTGAATGGCGTCGGCCGTCGATCGCGCGGCATCGGCTCCATCCTGCGCCTGATCCAATCGGGCAACATCCGCAGTTACGCGGCATGGGTGGTGTTAGGATCCATCGTCTTGCTGCTCGCAATCGGGTTCGCGGGAGGCCTGCGATGACACTGCTCGACGTCATCATTTATCTGCCGCTACTGGCGTTTCTGATCATTCTGGCGCTGCCCAAAGACAACCCCAAAGTGATCCGCGTGTTTAGTTTAATCGCATCGCTGGTGATTTTCCTGTTGTCACTCGGCTTGATTGCTCCCGTGTGGACCTCCGCGGCGGGCAAATTCGCCCTCGAAAGAAACGATACCTGGATACAGACCCCTGCGATCAACTATCACGTGGGCCTGGACGGCATCAGCCTGTGGTTGGTGATCCTTTCCACGCTGCTGACTCCGCTGTGCGTGCTGGTTTCGTGGAAATCCATCGACAAGCACATCAAACAGTTCTTCGCATTCCTGTTGTTGCTCGAATTCGGACTCGTTGGCGTCTTCTGCGCGCTCGATTTCTTCCTGTTCTTCGTCTTCTGGGAAGTGTCGCTGGTCCCGATGTATTTTCTGATCGGCATCTGGGGCCACGAGCGGCGCATCTATTCGGCCATCAAGTTCTTCCTCTACACCATGGCAGGATCGGCGCTGATGCTGGTGGCGATGATCTACCTGTACAATCAAGCCGGCACATTCGACTATAACCGGATCCTCGCCGGCCTGCAGAGCGGCGCAATCTCTCTGAGTTCCACCGAGCAGTTGTGGCTGTTCCTGGGCTTCTTCATCGCCTTCGCCATTAAGGTTCCGCTGTTTCCGCTGCACACCTGGCTGCCCGACGCTCACGTGGAAGCTCCCACGGCGGGCTCCGTGATGCTGGCCTCCGTGATGTTGAAGATGGGCACCTACGGTCTGCTGCGCTTCTGTGTTCCGCTGTTTCCGAACGCGGCGCGCGAATGCGCGGGATGGATCACTGTCCTGGCCATCATCGGCATTGTCTACGGCGCGCTGGTTGCAATGGTGCAGCCCAACATGAAGAAGTTGGTGGCGTATTCATCGGTAAGCCACTTGGGTTTCGTCGTGCTTGGGATCTTCTCGTTCACACAGCAGGGTTTCGACGGGGCGGTGTACCAGATGCTGGCCCATGGGGTTTCCACCGGCGCTTTGTTCCTCCTGGTCGGTTTTCTTTATGAGCGGCGCCATTCCCTCGATATCGCGGTCTACGGCGGCGTAGCGACGGCCGCACCCTGGCTCTCCACCGTGTTTATGATCACCATGCTCGCCAGCATCGGGCTGCCCATGCTCTGCAATTTCATCGGTGAGTATCTGGTGTTGCAAGGAACGTCCCTGGTCAACTTCCGCTGGACCGTCTTCGCCGCCCTGGGCGTGATTCTCTCGGCTTGCTACATGCTGTGGCTCTACCAGCGCGTATTTTTCGGCAAGGCGTCGGAGGATTTGACCCACCATATGCCCGATCTCCACTTCCGCGAATACGCCGTTATCGTTCCGCTGATTCTTCTCATGGTTTGGATGGGCACCTATACGCAGAGTTTCATTCCACCGATTTCCGCGTCCAACGCCGTGCTGCTGGGCCCCATTGACGCTCGCCGCGAGATTCACGTGCGGGTCACTTCGCCTCAGAACCAGCCGCCAAACAGATCTGTTCTCGCAGCACAAGGGGAGCTAGCCAATGCCCGTTAACTTCATGCCGACGGGCACGGATTACTTCCGCCTGCTGCCTGAAATCATCATGACCATCGCCGGTACCCTGATCATGCTGATCGAAGGATGGCTGGGTGACAATAAGAAGCGCAATCTTTCAGCGCTTACTTTCGTGGCGTTCGCCGCTGCTTTGGTGGCGGCGGTCGCGGCCAACGCGAGCCCCGGCCTCTCGTTCTCCAACATGTTCATCGTGGACGGCTTCGCCACGTTCTTCCGCGTGCTCGTGATCGCAGTCGGCATCCTGAGCCTGTTTTCCGCCGTGCAATATCTGAAGCGCGAGCACGCCGAATCGGCCGAATACTACGCGCTGCTCCTGTTCTCGGTAACGGGCCAGTGCATCATGGCCACGGCCAACGAACTGATCATGATCTTCATCGGCCTGGAGATCTCCTCCATCGCCACTTACATCCTGGCTGGCTACCTGCGCGACGACAAACGCAACAATGAGGCCGCGCTCAAATATTTCCTGCTGGGGTCATTTGCTACGGCGTTTCTGCTCTATGGCATCGCGTGGATCTACGGCACCACCGGCAGCACCAACCTCGCCACCATCCGGGTGGCGCTGCTAGCGCCCGGCTCCGATCGCATCCTGGCTGGGACCGCGGCAGCACTGATGTTCGTTGGATTCGCTTTCAAAGTTTCCGCCGCGCCATTCCAGATTTGGGCGCCCGACGTGTATCAAGGAGCGCCCGCGCCAGTGACGCTGTTCATGTCCGCTGGCCCCAAGGCCGCGGCTTTCGCAGTTTTCCTGCGAG
>JBEKRO010000126.1:0-13604 GCA_049518655.1 Bryobacteraceae bacterium
CTCAACGACCCGAAAAAGATCTGGCAAGACCAACCCAGGGAGGTAATCCAAATGTCACTCGATGAAATCCGCCGAAAGGCGCATAAGCTTCAGAGAAGGGCTCAAGGGGCGGCCCTTCTCTGGATCGTCATCGGGCTAGCACTGTGTGTCGCTTTTGCCCACAGCTTTGTAAAAGACCAGGGCCTGCTTCCGCGAATCGGTTGGGGAATCCTGAGCCTGTGGAGCCTCTACGGCGCCTATCAGGCGTATAGATGGATCTGGCCAGGGAGTTTGGCAGAGGATGGGACGTTGCGCACGTCCGTGGATTCTTATCGGAGCGAACTCGAGAGGCAGCGGGACTACGGCCTGCACATTTGGCGCAGATCGGGTTTGACTTTTTGTTTCTTAGGCCTGGCGTTCGTTGTCCTACCACCGATCATCAAGGCGCTCGCAACCCCCAGGCTTTTGGTGAACGCCGTGCCGTTCTTCGTCCTTCTTTTCATATGGTTTATCGCCTTTTTCTTCCAGCGGAAGCGTGGTCAGCAGCGGCTCCAGAGGGAGATCGATGAGCTGAACGCCCTGGAACGAGATCAGCCATCCTGAGCTGACCGTCAAATCCCTTGTTACCAGCCACTTGCCACCAATCAACCGCTTGCAACCCCACTCCCCAACACCTAGTCCCCAATCCCCACCTCCGGTAACCCTCTGCCTTCCATTTGAGTCTTCAAAATGATATACATACTAGGCGGAGGTCTGGATGCGCTACGTGTCTGCGGTCCCGGGGTTTGCAGGCTGTCTTGTAGGGTGTCTGGCCCTGTCAGCTCCCCTTTTGTTCCCTGCCGAGGCCCCGCACGTGTTTACGCCCGCTCAGAAGGGCTACTGGGCCTTCCAACCGGTGAAAAAGTCGCCGGTGCCCGCCGTAAAGGGCAAGGCCTGGGTCAAGACCCCCATCGACGCCTTCATCCTGGCCAAGCTGGAAGAGAAAAACCTCCAGCCGAATCCCCGCGCCGACAAGCTGACGCTGCTGCGCCGCGCCACCATCGACATGACCGGCCTCCCCCCCACCCAGGAAGAAATCCAGGAGTTCCTGAGCGACAAATCGCCCAATGCCTGGGAGAAAGTGGTGGACCGGCTGCTTGCATCGCCCGCTTACGGTGAGCGCTGGGGACGCCATTGGCTGGATGTAGCCCGTTACGCCGATAGCAACGGCTTCAAAGCAGATGAGACCCGTCCCAATGTCTGGCGCTATCGCGATTACGTCATCAAGGCGTTCAACGACGACAAACCTTATGATCGGTTCGTGAAGGAACAGATTGCAGGCGACGAACTGTACCCGGGTAGTCAAGAAGCGCTGGTTGCGATGGGCTTTAATCGCCACTGGATCGACGAAACCAACGCGCCCGATCTGTTCGAGCGCCGCCATCAGACGCTGGACGACATGACCACCGTCACCGGCGTCGCATTCCTCGGCATGACTTTCGGCTGCGCGAAGTGCCACGATCACAAGTTCGATCCCATCCTGACGAAGGACTACTATCGCCTGCAGTCCTTCTTCGCGAACACTGCCTTTGGGGATGGCCCGCTGCCGCTCGCCGATCCGGAAGCCAAGCGCAAGTACGAGGAGCAATACGCCGCGTGGGACGCCAAGACCAAGGACATTCGCGACGAGATGGCCAAGATCATGGCGCCGATCTTGGAAGAGCGCAAGAAACACTCAGCTACTGTAATGACGGACGAAGTGCAAGCCGTCATCGCCAAGGATCCGGCAGAGCGCACGCCTCTTGAGCAGCAGGTTTATCACATCGCCGAAACTCGCTTCGGTGGGCTGGGAGATCCGGTGAAAGCGCTGAAGGGCGACAATGCGAAGCGTTATGCCGAACTCAAGGCCCAACTAGCGTCGTTCGATTCCATTAAGCCCGCGCCGCTGCCCGAAGGCCAATTCATGACGGATCTGAATGCCACCGCGCCGCCCACTTATATATTGCGTGGCGGCAGCCGCCTGGCCCCCGGCGATGAAGTGCAGCCCGGTTTCCTTTCGATTCTCGATCCAAGCGATGCGAAAATCACGCCGCCCGCGGGCGTGAATTCCACCGGCCGCCGCAGCGCTCTGGCCGCATGGCTCACCGATCCTTCGAATCCCTTGCCTGCCCGCGTGATGGTGAATCGCATCTGGCATTATCATTTCGGACGCGGCATCGTCGCTACGCCGGGCGATTTTGGCCGGATGGGTGCGCATCCTACGCATCCCGAGCTGCTGGATTATCTGGCCAGCTATTTCGTTGACAACGGCTGGAGCATGAAAAAGGTGCATCGCCTGATCCTGCTGTCGAACGCCTATCAGGAAGCCTCGGATTACGATGCGAAGATCGCCGAAGCCGATCCCGACAACAAACTGTTCTGGCGCTATCCGCGTCATCGCATGGAGGCCGAAGCCATCCGCGATTCCATGCTGGCCACCAGCGGCCTATTGAATCCGCAGCAGGGTGGACCGGGCGTGTATCCGCCGGTTCCTCCCGGGCTGATCTCAGAGCTTTCCGCGACTGCTGTGGCTGGTGGCTGGCGCACCGAGAAAGATCCAGCGCAAAGCGATCGCCGCAGCGTCTATATTTTTGTTCGGCGCAATCTGCCTTATCCGCTGCTGCAGGAGTTCGACACGGCGAATACATTTGAAAGCTGCGACTATCGCAAGAACACGGTTACGCCGCCGCAGTCGCTCGATCTTTTGAATAACGAGCTGGTACTGGGTTGGGCCAGCTCCCTGGCTGGCCGCGTCTTCAATGACAGCGGACTCTCAGCTTCGGCGCAGGTGGATCGCGCATTTCGCCTGGCCTACGGCCGCGCGGCGACTGCCGACGAGCAAAAGATCGCCGATGATTTTCTTGTGAAACAGACGCCCATCATGGCCGCACGGCTGGCGAGCAATGACGCCAAGCCGCCGCTGCCAGCCAATCTGGCACAGGGAATCGATCCGGCGCGCGCCGCGGCTTTCGTCGACTTGTGCCATATGCTGATGGATTCAAACGAATTTCTGTATATCAATTGAGGACGCGGCAATGTTAGACAAGCTCCAACATCATTGGAACGTGACCAATCGGCGGCAATTCTTCACCCAGGCCGGCAGCGGTCTCGCGGCCATCGCGCTCGCCGCCATGCTGGATCAGGACGGCTATGCCGCTACCGGCGCCGTCGATCCCCTGGCTCCCAAGAAACCGCACATCCCGCCTCGTGCCAAGTCCATCATCTGGTGTTTCATGGAAGGCGCGCCCAGTCATGTCGATCTCTTCGATCCCAAGCCCGCCCTGGTGAAATATGCCGGGCAGCCCGTGCCACCGTCCTACCATCCCGAGACGCTACAGAGCGCTTTTGGCACCACGCACAACGGGCTCTATCCCACGCGCCACACATTTAAGCAGTACGGCGAAAGCGGCCTCTGGGTTTCCGATTGGCTGCCGAATATCGCCGAGCACATGGACGAGATCGCGGTGCTTCGCTCCTGCCAGGCCGACGGTGTTAATCACGTGGGCGCGGTCTGCCAGATGAACACTGGCGAAATCCTCGCAGGCCGTCCCTCAATGGGCGCTTGGGTCACCTACGGCTTAGGCAGCGCCAATCAAAACCTGCCGACATTCGTCGTCATGCAGGACGATAAGGAGATTCTGGGCGGCGTCCAGAATTACAGCTCCGGTTTCCTGCCCGCCACCTATCAGGGCACGCTGTTCCGCAAGGGCGACACACCGATTTTGAATTTGAAACCGCCCACGGGTATGACGGACGCGCAGGAGCGCAATAAGCTCGAATTTCTGCAGGCCATCAACGACCGGTTTGGTCGCGACAAACAAGACGACACCGAGCTCGATGCCCGCACGCGATCGTATGAGCTGGCTTACCGCATGCAGTCGTCCGCGCCGGAAGCCGTGGACCTCGCGTCCGAGTCGGAGGCCACTAAGAAGCTCTATGGCATCGACGATCCTGCCACTTCCGTTTACGGCACAAACCTGCTCCTTGCCCGCCGGTTAGTGGAACGTGGTGTTCGATTTGTCGAATGCTACAGCGGATCGGGCTCGCGCTGGGACGCACATAGCAGTCTGGAAGCGAATCACACCGAGAATTGCAAGTCATCCGACAAGCCGGTGGCCGGTTTGCTCACGGATCTGAAAGCTCGCGGCATGTTGAAGGACACTCTGGTGGTGTGGGGCGGGGAATTCGGCCGCACGCCGTTCGTGCAAGGCAGCCCGAATGATGAGAAGGCCGGGCGCGATCACAATCCGTGGGGCTTCACCATCTGGATGGCGGGCGGCGGCGTGAAGGGCGGGCAAGCCATCGGCACTACCGACGAGGTCGGGCTGCGCGCGGTTGACGAGCCGCATCACGTGCACGATATTCACGCGTCCATCCTTTATCTGCTGGGTCTGGATCACCTGCGAACCACCTACATGCACAACGGCCGCGCCGAGCGGCCTACCGGAACCGCCGGAGCGTTGATCCCCAAACTGTGGACCTAAAGCTTTCGCGATTCGCCCTGTGTTTCGTCGTTGCCAGCGCGTGCGCCCAAACTCTGCCGGACGGTCCGGGTAGAGAAACATTTCTAACGGTTTGCAGCATGTGCCACTCACCGAATGCGGTGATCGGCCAACAGGGTACCAAGCAATGGTGGCAAGCCAAAGTCACCGAGATGCTGCAGGAGGTGACCGATGTTCCCGACACGGACGTCGACACCATCGTTTCGTATCTGGCGAAGAATTTTCCAATCGTCAAAATCAACGTGAACAAAGCGACCGCGAAAGATCTGGAGACCGGCGTCGAGTTGACGGCCAAAGAATCAGAAGCCATCGTCAGTTATCGTCAGGCCAATGGCAACTTCAAAACGCTGGCCGATCTGAAGAAGGTTCCCGGCTTGGATGCCGTCAGGATCGAAGCGAAGAAAGATCGCCTGGAATTCTGATGGCAACGGAACGTTTCACGGTCCAGTCCAAAGACGGAGTCGAGATTTCCGTCCAGAAGGCCGGCTCGGGTCCGGCGCTGCTGCTGGTTCACGGAGCCCTTCTCAACGGTTCACTCTCGTGGGGCGCTGTGCTGCCGAAACTCGCGGAGCATTTCACGGTTTACGCGATGGATCGGCGCGGACGTGCTCCGAGCGGCGACGCAAGGGAATATTCGATTTCTAACGAGGCGGATGACATTGCGAGTGTCGTTAATGCAATCGGTGGTCTGGTAATTGTCTTGGCTCATTCCTACGGTGCGCTGGCCACGCTGGAGGCCCTGGATCGACTGAAGAAGGTTTCACATTTGATCCTCTATGAACCCCCAGTCACTTTAAAGCCAAGCGATCCAACGATCGTCGCGAACTTGGAACGCGCCCTGGAAGCCGGTGATCGCGAGCAGATCATAACTACCTTTCTGCGCGACCAGATCCGGGTGCCTCCAGATCGCATTGCGATGATGCGCGCCTCGCCCATATTCCCGATCGTGCTCCAAATTGCTCCTACCTTGCCCCGCGAGTCTCGCGCTGTGAACACTTACCGCCCCTGGGCCGAACGCCTGGCGAACTGGAAGACTCCAACCACTGTGCTGCTGGGGAGTGAAACGATCGGTCTTCTGCGGGACGCTGCATTTTTCGTGCGTGATACCATCCCCGGTTGCCGCCTAGTTACGCTTGAGGGCCAAGGCCACGGCGCAATGTTGGATGCGCCGGATTGGTTCGCTAACAAGATCCTGGAGATCGCCAAGTGAATATCCGACCGTTCTTACTCGCTCTATCGCTCACGGCAACACAAGCCGCTTTTGCTCAGTTGTCGCCGCAAGCCACCTGGGCCGTCCATTCGTCCAACGATTACGACGTGGTTCCCAACGTGACTTACGTCACCGCCGGAAATACCGAAGTGAAGCTCGACATCTACCGGCGGCGCGGCGTCACCACACCACAACCCACCATGATCCATTTTCATGGGGGCTTCTGGGCCGCCGGTTCAAAAGAGGCGTCGCAGATGTACCTCATCCCCTGGTTCGAAATGGGATGGAATGTCGTAAACGTGGAGTATCGTCTGGCGCGTGTTGCGCTGGCGCCCGCGGCGGTGGAGGATTGCCTTTGCGCGTTGCGTTTCGTTGCCGCGCAGGCCAAAACTTACAACTTCGACGTCAACCGAATCGTGTCGATGGGCGAATCCGCCGGCGGACATCTGGCGCTGACCACCGGAATGATTCCCGAGAGTGCGGGTCTGGATCGCGAGTGCGAAGGCGTACCGCTGCCCAAGGTGGCGGCGATCATCAATTGGTACGGGGTCGCCGACGTGGCCGACGTCATCGATGACGGACCGCACAAAGCCAATCTGGCGGTGCAATGGTTCGGCAGTCTTCCGAATCGCGATGAACTCGCACGTCGTCTCTCACCCCTCACTTACATCCGCGCGGATCAGCCGCCAGTGTTGACCATTCATGGCGACGCGGATACTACTGTGAACTACCAGCAGGCGGTCCGGCTGCAGGAAGCGCTCACAAAGGCAGGGGTGCAAAACCAGTTGCTGACTATCCCCGGCGGACATCACGGAAACTTCTCTCCCGACGAACGCACCAAGATTTATCTGACCATTCGCGAGTTTCTGAAGAAGAACAATCTGCCGGCAGGCGATTAATCCCAGGGGCTCTTGGTCCCGTACGGCAGGCTGGCGCCCATCGCTTCGATCTCGTGTATTTTTCCGCCGCGAATCTTGAAGATCTCGCCGGCCTGTAAATTGGAAGTGCCGCCGTTCATCTGGATGGTGTCGACGCCCGGCACGCCTTTGATCTTGATGGTGTGAACCGCGCCGCGATGCTGGAACATCGGAAACGCGTAGACCAAGCCCTTCTGCTCATCCACCAGCCCGAGGCGGCGCGGCCAGAGGCGGGTAATGAAGCTCAGAATCTGGCTGTTGATTTGCGCCGTACAAGTCAAGGTTCCGAGTACCGCCATCGCGTGATCGGCTTCGGGCGACCCCATCGGAACGGGCCAGGGTACCGGCGTCGCGTTGTGTGTAGTCTGTCCGCCGTTTTCGTGCCGCTCACAATCTTCGGCGAAGGGAGCGATCTCGCCGTCGCCATGTTCGATGGCTTCGAAGTACGAATTCGCTGCGTTGATCATGTCCTCGCGCGGGGTGCGTTCAGAAGGCGGCACATCGGCCAGGAACGCCGCGCGCGGTGTCATCAGGTTTTGCATCCGATCCGGGCGCATGTTTCGCGCCAGCACGTGCTCGATTTCAGTGATCTCGCCATCCACTACCTTGAGCCGCAGCGCGATGATCAGCGGACGGTTGTTTTCTTTCATCACGCCGTAAAAGCCCACCTGGGTGGATTCGGGATCCACGGCGTAGATCTTGAAGGTGGTGGGAGCTTCCGACGCTCCCACCCAGAGGCCGTCGCCAATACGGATTTCCGCAGTGGTTTCTGTAAAGCGAACGCCTTTCGACAACGGCAGACCGGATGGATCGTGTTTCACCAGCGCGGCGAGATATTGGTCCGTGAGCGCCATCATGCAGGCGCGATCGCAGTGTTTCGATTCCGCGAAAGAGGCTCCGGTCAGCGCGGTCAGTAGGGCTGCGGCGGCGGTCCAATGTTTGATCAAGTCGGTATCTCCGGGCATCGATTATATACTGAACCGGAGGCAGTCACGCCCTGCCCCGAAGCCGGGCGATTTCACGGCGGTCGCGCTTGGATGGCTTGCCTTCCGTCGAGGTCTCAAAGCGGGGCATCGCCTTGCGTTGTTCGGCTAGCTGAAGACGCAATTCGCGGCTTGCCTCGGTCTCCCGGTAAAGTGTCTGCGCGATGGGAGCCGGGCCTCTCATTTCACTCAGTGCCAGGATCTCGATCTGAAATTCGCCGCTGTCGTTCTTGACTTGCAGCAGGTCGCCCACTCGGACATCGCGCGAGGGCTTGACGAGCTGCCCCTTGGAGTGAACTCGGCCCAGCTCACAGGCGCGTGAGGCGAGCGAGCGCGTCTTAAAGAATCGCGCAGCCCAGAGCCACTTGTCTATTCTCACCGTTGTCATCAGTTAAACCGGCACGCCGGCGAGGCGGGCGATCGCCAAGGCGTTGGTCTCTGTCGTTACTCCCGGCTTCAACTGGTAGTCAAAGTCCATTGGATCACCCTCCGTCCTTGAACCCATGTGCACGTTCACCGCGCCGGCCATTTCAGTGAGTGCCAGATCATGCGTGGACAATGCGCCGATTGCGCCTCGCGTCACTAATGTGCGAACGACGGCTTCCGCTGCTACGCGCCGGTCGCGCGAATTGGTGCCGCTGAAGATTTCATCCAAGAGAAATAGCACGGGCTGGTTCGGGACCGCCGACTCGATGGCTTGGTGCAGCCGCTCTACTTCAGCCAGGAACTTCGACTTCCCGTTCAACAAGGAATCGACCAGCGAGAGTGACGCGAAGATCGAAAGGCCGGACAATCGAAGAGCGCGAGCCCGTACGGGAGCGCCGGCGAAGGCGAGCACAGCGTTTAGTCCGATGGCCCGGAGCAACGTGCTTTTTCCCGACATGTTCGATCCGCTGACGATGTAAAACGGAGCGTCGTGGGTCAGCTCGATATCGTTTGTGACACAGGAAGCCTGCGGAAGCAACGGATGGCCCAGGGCGCGTGCCTGAAAGCAAGCATCGCCGACGCCAAACTCGGGAAACGTATTCTCGGGATTCTCGTAACCGTAGGCACCCAACGCGTTCAACGCCTCAAACTCCGCCCAGGCTTCGAGCCACACTCTGAGCGATTCGCCGTGCTTTCCGCGCCACTGCTCGATGGCTAGGCAGAGTTGCGTGCCACTCAGCAGCACGTGGGATGGAGTATAAAACCAATCTTTATCCCGCTGTTCAAGCAAGCCGAGCAGGCGTTCCAGCTTTCGCATGGATCGCGCGCCATTCCAGACTTGCTCTGAGAGTTGCCGCAGCTTGGCCGATTGAAATTGCTCTGTCGCTAGGAGATGGAGGCCTTCTCGTAGAACCCGAGTTTCGAAGCCAAGCGGACGCAGCCGGTAAATCATCGGGTTCACCCGGCCGCGGAAGTAAAGGCCAACTACCGCGTGAAACGCGATCAGAGGAGCGATCCAGATTGCGACCTGGATCCAGGGAATCAGACCGAGCAAGCCGCCCGCGACAATACAGGCAACCAGCGCCGAGGTAACTGCGGCAATCCCGCGCAGAGGGCGGGCGTACGAAATCCTTGCGGAATTTCGCCATTCGTCGAAAGTAGCCCGGTGCAATTCGAGAAACTCAAACTCGCCCAGCGTTGCCACCTTCTCGCGAAGATCCCGCCTTCCGCGCAATTCGCGGACGGCTTCCTGACGCAGAAGCGTCTCTTCGAGCGCGGGAGTTTCCAGCAGGTATTTTGCAAGGCCGCGGCGGCCAATCGACGTCCGGGCAATGCAGAGCAGCTCGAAGAGAGAACCGTCGCCCAAGACATTCAAATCCGTAGCGTAGACGTGATGGGGATCGTTGAATTCTTCTCCGGTGACCCCAGAGCGGGCCCAATCTCCTTTCACGCGCTGGATGGCACGATCGTAGAAGCGCTTTAGGCGCCACATCCGGGATTTGGATCGGCGGGCCTGCTGGAGACGCTGCGCAGAGGCAGCCGCAACTGGAATCGGCAGTGCGGGCCAAAGGAAAGAGAGTTGCCCGCGAACGGCGTAAAGGCTAAGCACGAGAAACAGCGCCACGGCGATGGTCATAAGGGCTGCAGCGAGCGCATGGGGCCAGCGGAGCTGTGCCATGGCCGATTGCAGCTCGAATATTCGGCCCTCGTACTCCACGACTATTGGTTGAATGATCACTCCAATGTAATGAATATCATGATACGATCAGTAGCCCCAAAGACTCCCGTATCGATGCCGAAGAGTGAACCATTAACCTATGAAACGCTATGTCCGCGCCTGCCTGCTCGCGATCTGCCTGGTTTGTGCCACCACGTTGCTTGGACAAAGCATCAGCGAAGCGAGCGGCGTTACGATTGGTGTCACGAACGCAGGCACTTTCACCATTCAGGGTAGCGAGGCAGTTTGGACTTATTCGGGAAACATTTCAGGGCAGGTGACCAGCATCACCGGGCCGGAAAACGGATCTGACGATAATCTCGTATCCACGAACGGACCCTTCGACGAATTCACTGTCAATTATTCTGACCCCGAGGGAAAGCCCTGGAGGATGCAGCTGTGCGCCTATCGCGCCTTACCCTCGGCCACCATCTCCTTCAGCCCCTTGACCACCGTGCCGAATCAACGGCCCTATGCGGTGCTCAGCCGATTCCCGATCACGCCTCATCATTTTGCGAATTCTGGCTGGAACCGCAGGTTCGGATTAATGGGCTGGCTGGATCAGGATAGCGCTTGGCTTTTTTACGACGACCATTTCGGCGCCTCCATCCTCTCTGCTGCATCCAAGCCGCTCTCAGAGCGGCAAGTATGGGTTTCTGACGGGAGCGCGAATGGCGTGATCGCACTCCAAATTGACAAAAGCAATCCCACGTTGCCGGCGGGCGATGTTTATAGCCACCTGATCACATTCGACCAGGGCATCGGCCAGACGTTCAGTACCTGGGGATCGACGCTACGGAACATCGATGGCAGGCCGGTCACGGGCAATCAAGCGGACATCAGTATGTATATGCCGATGCTGTCCACCGATGCTGGAGCGGCGTATTATTACGTCTTTGACCAGGCGCTGGGCTATGAAGGCACCTTGCGAGCGGCCATTGCATCCGCGAAGACGGTGGGAATCCCATTCGGACTGATTCATTTCGATAGCTGGTGGTATCTGAAGGGCGGTAATTGTGAAGACACTGGCAACTCATCGGCCGCATCCTGGACGAACACCGGAAATGGCGCATGGAAGTACGTCGAGGATCCGTCGCTGTTCCAGCCGATCAACCCCAATAATTTGGAAGACGGATTTGTTCAGAACCTAGGTCCTGGCATGGCCCACGGGCGGTGGGTGGATACTTGCAGTCCTTATCGACTGCCGATTGTGGACAGCTCCGGGAGAATACGGGACCGCAATGCCGTTTCCGGCAATGTGGTGATCGATCCGCGCATCTGGGCTCGCGTTGCGCATACTCTGAAGCAAAGCGGCATGGTGATTTTCGAACCCGACTTCCTGGCTACGCAAGCCCAGGCGGCCAACACGTTTGACGATGAGAAGTTTCTAGACCGGATGGCGGCCGCCATGGGAGAGAAGGGAATCGACCTGCAGTACTGCATGCCCGCGGCGCGTCACATCCTGCAGGCGTTCAAATATGCGGGCGTCCACACCATCCGTGTGAGTGGCGACCGCTTTGGTTGGAATCACTGGGATGAGGAAATGTATGGTTCCATCGTTCTCAACGCAGGAAGCGTCTGGCCGACGGTGGACAATTTCCGGACTACCGAAGAGCGAAACCTGCTGTTAGCCGTGCTCAGCGCCGGGCCGCTGGCATTGTCGGACCCAATCGGCACGTTCGTTCCGATCAATGAGGCCATACGAAGCGATGGGCTGATCCTGAAGCCGGACGTATCGATGGTTCCCACCGATGCCAGCTTCGTGGCGGAGGCGGCTGCCTTTGAGCAATTCTATGGCGTCAGCGGCTCAACGGCATCTAATGCGGGGAACAAAGCTCAAATGATTCGACCGCCGCTGATCGCGCACACGTATTCCGATTTCGGATCGAGCGCTTCTGGACCAAATAAAGTGGAGTACGTGTTCGCCTATAGCCGCGACGTGAATGCGCCCGCGCCAGTGAGTATGTCCCTGCAGGATTTCGGGTTCACGGGCGACGTTTATGTTTACGATTACTTCGGCAAAGCGGGATGGCTGCAGCCTGCGACGCAAGCCATTGCGAAAACGGTGGACAGCCAAGGTTCGTACTTTGTGATTTCTCCCGCCGGTCCATCGGGAATCGCGTTCCTGGGCGACTTATCCAAGTTCGTGCCGGTTAGCCGGCAACGTGTGCCCAGCCTGTCGGATAGCGGGAGCATCAGCGCCACGCTGCAATTCATCCCGGGTGAGAAGGTGACGATCTCGGTTTTCGCCGCGTCCATGCCGGTGGTTTTGGCGGACGGAGCCACCGTGAGTGCGCCGGTTCTTGATTCGACCACCGGGTTGTACCAGGTGCTGGTGACGCCGGGGCAGAACAAACAGGCGACAATCCACATTTCAGCGGCCGCGGTGCATTAAAGATGCAACTCCATGTAGACGTCGGCGCGCGCGTAAGCAGAGGGGATGACGCGCTCGGATGGCAGATGTCGAAAGCCTACCGATTCATACAGGCGAATCGCGCCCACCAACGTTTTATTGGTTTCAAGATAAAGCCGGTGGGCTCCTAAGGCGCGAGCTTCGGTAATCGCTTTTTCCAGGAGCTGCCGCCCGATGCCGCTGCGGCGCATCGATTCGGTAACCGCCATTTTGGCAACCTCAAACTCGCCCGGACTCATTGCCACTAGAGCGCAGCCGACCGTCTGGCATTGCGGACCGCGAGGAAGATTCTGCCGCCGGTATCTAATATGGTCCCCCGGGGATCGGCCAACAAAGCGGGTATTTTCCGGTGTATCGCCGGCCGCGACGCAACCGGGCACGTCGGGTGAAAAGGCGGAGTAGCCCGTCCCTGTTTGTTCGATGATTACGGGATAGCGCTTCACGTGGATTTCAGACCTGCCTTTTTGAGGTCGTTAGCCGTCGAGGCTGCGCCAAAAGGATAATTACCGCTGGCAGATGAAACCGCGAACGTAGTATTACTGCCCAGGCTTAAGTGACCGACCGGGAAGTACACTGATTCCGTTGTTTCCGTAGGGATGCTAAGGGGAAGATACCGTGCGAGCCCGGTTATCCCCACCATTTTTTGTTCGAACGCCTGGCTTGTCACTACTGCTATGGCCCGCTGCCATGATTTTTCCAGTGTGGCGCAGGCATCATAAATCAGTCGCTGAAGCAGATCAGTTGTGCTGATAAGATCGTCGGGCGACAATTGTTCCGCAGCGCGCCAGGATTCTTTAACCTGTTCAAGCGGCGACGAGTACTTGTCAGGTTTCCACCTTGGGATATAGGTCTTTCCTTCGCCGATTCCTCGCGCAATCACCGGATTGTGAAGGAAGTTATCACGATAGTCGCTGATCTCTTTGAACGGCTCAAACCCCTTAGGAAATTGATCAACGGATGCATCAAATCCTTTGCACCCGCAATCCCCTCCCAGGTCATTCATCCGCTGCAAGAAACGCTTGAAGTTGTCGCCGACCGAGTCCAACAAGAAAAGAATGTCCTCCAGAAGACTGAGTAGTGGGCATGGCAGTTTTTTCGAACCTTTCCGGAACATTTTCTCGTAGGCGAATCCAGTTCTGTGGGCTGCTGGTGAACGCCGGGTCAATACGGCATGTTAGTGGGACGATCAGCCGCCGCCAGAGGATCTCGTACGAGGAGAACTCGCTGCAGAGTAGCGGCCAGAATTCCCGTTCGTGGCTGTCCCCGAAACTACTCAGATTGAATTGGTCAAGAAGGGCCAGTCGGTCCACATTCCCAGCCTAGTGGGCTGTCCGTGAGATACCTTTAGCATTGAGGCAACGTCATTACAATGATGGCGTTGCCTGAACCACTCCCCCTGAGCGCTGCACAGAGATCCGAATTGCAGACGTATCTGCGAA
>JBEKRO010000127.1:0-13240 GCA_049518655.1 Bryobacteraceae bacterium
ATGTGGATCGCGAGAGTTCAAGTTGCAGCCTCGAACGTTGTCGGTCCTGCCGCCGTCCTGAGCATAAAACCAATCTCGATTGCCAGGTATCCCAGAAGAAAGAACGCGATCAGGGGAAGCCACCGGAGAGTTGGCATATTCATTCGCCGGGCGGCCTGCTCGGTCCAAACATTCAGTCCGCTGAAGGTGCTGTATCTCGTTAGGTCTAATTCGCGATCCCCTGCAACGTGAAGGTCGGCGGCCCGGTAAACTTCATCTCTCCCTTCTAGCTTGTGCCAAAGAAATATCCATGAGGTGACGTAATCGGACGGCACAGAGAGGCGTTCGCGGGTCGTCAGGACCTCTTGCTTAACGACATGAATCTCATTGTCCTTCACCAGAATGCCAGGTATTTGGACTAGGATCGAAATCAACATCAACAGCACAAAAGTCGAATATTTCGCCTGAGACCGCCGACGCTCCAACCAGAATGCCGCGGGCAACAACCACATGGGGATTGCTGGGACCAAGAGGCGCGGCCCCCAACTCCATCCCCCTTGCCAACTGTGCCAAGCCCCAGCGAGGACAAGATTCAGAACTATCAGCCCGCCGCACAGAAAGGCCTCCGCCCGGTATTCTGTCGCGAACTCCTTCCAACCAAGTATGGCGAGAATCAGTATGGGGCAGAAGAGGAACAGCCCCTTATCCAGCGAACCGAGTAGCAGCGGAACAGTGTGCCATATCTGCGAGGGGAAAAACTGGTGCGCTTCGTTTCCATACCCGGATTCAAGTGGGCTCCCAAATCGGACCGCATTTAGCCAACCGACAGCACCGCCTGCCAAAACGAACGGGAAGGTGAAAACGGCGGCCTTGCGGATGCGGCCTGGTAAGTCGCCAGTACGCGTGAGCAGATAACAGAGAAAGAGCGGCCAAAATGCAACGTACAATAGTTTGATTAGAAACAGAGCGGCGAACCCGGCTCCCGCGAGGGCAATGGCCTTGGATGTCCCCCGCGCGACACCGTATACCGTCGTCAACAGAAAACACATCTGCATTTCCTCGCTGAAGTCGTACACGGCATATCGCCACGCCAGAGTGCCGAGCCCAAGTGCCAGCGGAAGCAGCCACGGGGATACCCCGGTCACACCCAATAATTTCAAGAGCTTGGCGAACACCAGTAGGGTCAACAGCGCGAACGGAATATTCGCGAAGGAAAGCAGAAACCCCGTCAATTCGCGAGCGGGCAAATGGGTCAACCTGGAAAGAGCCTCACCCGCAGCCACCCACGGGATGAAATATAAGGGCAATCCAATTCCGTATTTCGAGTAGTTCTCGCCATTGGTCCCTTGGAGCGTGTAAGCGTCTGCCTTCGGAATATCGAGCTGTCCGCGGTTGACAATCGCTTGAGAAGTTTCCAAAGAGTAATGGGTATCTTCTACTTCAAGGTCACCCTTGGCCGAAAATACAAAGACCAACAGGCACAGCATGAGCACTCGCCGAAACGCTCGCTCACTCAAATGCTGGCTCATTCGATGTAAATCTTTCAGCACGGATTGCCGCTATTGACATGCAGGACGCGCATGCGGGTTAAGCCACCGCGTGCAGAGGCACGTCTCGGTCCAACGTGTTATCGAGAGCCGTACGCGCCCACAACTCCAGAACAAACAGCGTCCAGAGCTGCTCGCTCCAGTTGCGTTGCTCGCTGGCGTGCTCGGCGATCATGCGATTCACCGAGTCCGGACGAATCCAGTCGCGTTCCACAAAAGACCGGCTTTGCAGCACCGCGCGCATACTTCCGGCCAGTTCGCCGCGCAGCCATGCGGAGATAGGCATGACGAATCCGCGCTTCTTGCGATAGACAATTTCGGGTGGCACGTAGCGCGCCGCCAGCTTCTTCAAAAGATATTTGGTGTTGTAGCCGCGCAGGCGCAAGGAGGCCGGAATCAGGGCCGCAAACTCGATCAGCTCCTTCGACAAAAGCGGCGAACGCGCTTCCACGCTGTGGGCCATGGTGGAGACATCCATCTTGGTGAGCAATTGATCGGGAAGATAAGTTTTGAAATCGAGGCACAGCACCCGATCGACGTCGTCGCAGCCATCCGCCTGCTCCCAAACTGCGCGATAGTATTCGCTCGGAGCAATGGAAGAGGTCTCGGCGCGGAAGGCGTCGGTATACATCAGGTCGCGATATTCCTGAAAACCACGCTCGTAGAGAAATCCCCGATAGCCGTCGTACTGTCCGGCCCGCGCCAGCAGGCTGGCTTTGCGCAATAACGGGTTTTGCGTGCCTGAAAACCAATCGCCGACCGATCGGCGGATTCCCGCCGGAACTAACTTTTTGTAAGGCGCAGCCGCGCGAGCGACCACGGGCCGGGAATAACCGCCGAACAATTCGTCGCCTCCGTCTCCATTGAGCACCACGGTAACGTGCTGCCGCGCATACTTGGCTACGTAGTAGGTAGGCACCATGGACGGGTCGGCGAACGGCTGGCCGTAATGCCAGATAATCTCGGGCAATGTGTCGAGAGCGTCCACGGGCAGTTCATGCTCGTGCAGGTGGACGTTGAGATGCCTGGCCGCGGCGCGCGCGTGCCGCCGTTCGTCGAACGCCGGATCGGCAAATCCGATTACCACCGACTCCACCGGCTGGCGCAGTTCCTGCGCCATGAGCGCAACCACCAGGCTGGAATCCACGCCTCCGGACAAGAAAGCGCCCAGCTTCACGTCACTCATCAGCCGTTGGCGGACTGCACGCCGCAGACGCGCGTCCAGCTCTTCCAGCAGCTCTTCTTCCGACAGCTTCAGTTTCGGCGTGTACTGGACGTCCCAATATCTCTTGACGTTCAGCTTCTGGCTATCGACATCGAAGGTGAGCTGGTGCGCCGGAGGCAGTTGCTTCACACGTTGGAACGCCGTAAGCGGCGCAGGCACGGCTTGGTAAACCAGATATGCGTCAATTCCCTGAGGGTCGATCTCAGGCCTGGATGGATGCAGCTCCAAAATCGAGTTCAGCGTCGATGCGAACAGGAACCGTCCGCCAACGTGCGCGTAAAATAGCGGCTTCTTTCCTGCCCGATCGCGAGCGATGTGGACGCGCCGCGTCCGTTTGTCCCAGATGGCGAAGGCGAACATGCCATCGATCCGTTGTAGAAGCTCTTCAAAACCCCAGGCCCGATAGCCGTTCAACAGAGCTTCGGAGTCGGTTTGAGAATAGAACGGAAAATTCGGCTCCAGCTCCTTGCGTAGCTCGAGGTAGTTGTAGATCTCGCCGTTGAAAACCAGAACCGTGTTGCCGTCTTTGCTGACCATGGGCTGATGGCCGGCCGGCGAGAGATCGATGATGGAGAGCCTGCGGAACCCGAGAGCGGCATGGTCGTCGCTGTAAGTGCCCCAGTCGTCCGGGCCGCGGTGACTCATCAGATTCGCGGCGCGCACGATGCGCTCGCTCATCTGCGGCGCGTTCAGTCCGATGGCTCCCAGAATTCCACACATATTATTGCGTCACCGCCATACGCGCTTCAGGCTGCGGGGCCAGATGGCCGCTGAGCCTTTGGTACAGGGGGATCACTTCTTCCGCCAATCGGCTGCGTTCGAAACGAAGCTCAGCGGTGATTCTCGCGGCTCGCCCCAGGCGGGCGCGAAGCTCCGGATCGCGCACCAGCTCCGTAATGCGTTCCGCCAAAGCCGCATCGTCGCCCGGCTCATGAGCCAGCGCGTCTTGTCCGTCAACGATCAGTTCGGCCGCGCCACCCGCGGCGCTGCAAATCACGGCGCGGCCACACGCCATCCCCTCGGCGATCACGCGGCCGAAAGGCTCAGGCTGAGTGCTCGCGTGGACCAGGATGTCCAGCGCGCGAATCGCGCTCGCGGTGTCGGCGACATACCCGGTAAAGCCCACCTTGTCGGCGATCCCCAGTTCGGCGGCCAATGCGCGAAGCTCGTCGAGCGTCCGTTGGCTGTTCTCAGTTTGATAAATCGCTCCTCCGATCACGTAGGCCCGATAAGGGAGATCCTTCGGCAGCCGCGCCAGCGCCCGCAAGAAGACGGTGTGTCCTTTCCAATGGGCCAGTGTCGCGGCGAGCCCAACGCGGACCGTGTCCTGGGGCGGGGATGGGAGACCGGCGAGCGAATCGAGATCCATCTTCTCCCCCACCGGCGAGTAGCGCTTCAGATCGATCGCGTTATAGATGCAAAGCGTCTCGAGCTGCGGGCCGCACACGTTCTGAATGTCCCTGGCGACACTGTGCGAGTTTCCGATCGCCGCCGCGCAGCGCCGCGCGTGCATGCGAAGCAACCGCATCATCAGCGGCCGCGTGCTCACATAGTCGCGCACGTGCCAGATCACGGGAGTGTTCCCGGGATGCGCCCAAGCACCCAGAACATGCATCTTGAACCCGTTGGTATGCACGATGTCCGGCTCCAATTCCTTCAACGTCCGGCGCAGATTCCAGGCGTAGCGGATAGCTCCGGCGGCCGCGTGCAAACAAGACCACAATGCCCGGATGGGACCGCTTCCGGAATCTCCCAAGCGCGCCAATGCGCGGGGAAACGGCGCCAGTATCACCCGCGCACCCGCCGCCTTGGCTTGATCGGCTAAAGGGCCGTCTTCGCCCAGCACCACCCAAAACTGCCAGTGGGGCTCTGCCGCGCGCATGCTGATGAGCAAGTCCATCAGGCTCATTTCAGCGCCGCCCATTTGGCCGGACGGATTGAGATAGACCACTCGCATGAAGCGCCGCCGCTAGTCGGCTCTGCGGAAATCCTCAGAAAGGGCCGGAAAAACCAGCTTGCTGAACTGCCTCAACTCCGTGAGGGCTTGGCTGGCGTCGTCTCCCCGCAGAGGCTCGACCAGCCGGACCAGGCTCACGTCGGATCGCTTATATTTGATCAAGTCCGGAATCAACCTGATTTTCCCCTGGATCTCCTGGGCCCATACATTGCGGTCATTCTGATACCAATAAAGCACCAGAATGTGCTGATCCGCCTTTTCCAGAACGAACTTGTTCACCGTGATGCCAGCTTCGCGACCCGGGACGGAAAGGTTAATGATATTTCTCTCATGGACCAGCCACCCGTTGCCCGGCAAGCAGACCGCCGGAGAATGCGGACCATAGCCGCTCTGCAGGGACTTGAAATATGCCACGAACACGTTGACTGTGCTACCGGATTCCTGGTTCGCATAATCACGCAAGATATAGGAATCCGGCCTCAGATAAGCCTGCACATCCGGGTCGAGAGCTTGTTCTGAAACGGTCTTCCATTTGCCCAGTTGGCCTGGCACGTTATGGAGCTGGGGGATGACAAGATTCTTCTCCGGAATGGAAAGAATATGCATGGCCGCTGCCTGCGCGGCCAGTATGGCGACGGCGGGCAAAAGCCATAGCTTCAGGGCGGAACGAAGCAGACTCGGCTTTGAGCTCGGATCCGCCTGGTAGCTGGTATCCAGCTCGGAGCCGTGATTGGGTTCGGAGATCTTGTTAGGCATGACGAGCCTCCCGCATTTTTTCAAGGCGCAGCAGCGCCATGTGGACGCCAATGCAACCGGCCGCGGCCACCAAAACACTCACGTAACCGAAGGCCTCGTGTGTGGCTCCGCTCACCCAGGCATGGTTATATTGGCCGGCGACGCCGGTCGCCACGATGCGGACCGCGTTTCCCAAAATGGCGATGGGAATCGCGAACACCAGGATCCAAACCCGCATGGACTTCTTTTCGACGAAGAAGTAGTTGTAAAGCACGCACATAAACACAATGGCGACCAGGGAGCGAATTCCGCTGCACGCTTCTTCGACGGACAGTTTGATTCCCACCATCTCGAGAATATTGCCTTCGCGCAGCACGGAGTATCCGAGCGCCTCCAATGCCGCGGCCCCCAACCGGCTAGCCAGCAGCTGGAGTTGCAAGGTGAGACGCTCAAAGACAAAATTCGGCGGAGCGATCATCAGAAGCAAAGTGCATAACGGATAGGTTAGTTCCTTCACCATCCGAAAGCCGTAGACCAAGATGATGCATCCCACGAATGAGATGAGAAACGCCATCCGGCTGGCCCACACCCACTGCCCCAGAGTGCCCAACAGGGCTTGCAAAGCGCCCCAAGCCACAAGGCTCACGCCCCACCAGAACGACGGCTGGGCTGAAATCGCCGCTAATTTGTCCCGCTTCGCCCATGCCATGTAAGCAGCGGCGGGAACCACCAGGATGCCGTGCTCCATATAGGCGCGCTCGTCAAACCAGCTTCCGTAGATGCTGGCCAAGACGGGCCAGAACGCGATCGCCAGTAGCGCGCCGAGGGCCAGAGCTTGAATACCGGGGACCGCGTGAGGGACCGGCGAAGTCGCGACGGAGTTGGAGAGGGTCGCCCTTTCCGAGGTCTTATGCTCGAGTGGGATCGCCATAATCGTAGTAATATTGCCGCCGGCGGTCGCTGGTAAGATCGTAGTCCGTCAGCACCGTGCCGAGCAGCGTCAGACCGTCCTCTTGGATCAGTTGGTAGGTTTCCATCGCGGCATCGCGCTGCGTGACACCGGACCGGAGAACTAGAATGAGCGCATCGGTGAGCGATGCGACGATCCGCGTGTCGGCGACGCTCAAGATGGGCGGAGCATCCACGATCACCATATCGTAACGATGCACCAGCGTTTCCAGGATGGTCCGCAGCCGGGGCGAGTAAAGCGCTTTGGATATGTTGTGGTGGGTGACCCGGTTGGGAAGAATCGACAGGCCGGGGAATCCGGTAAACACACCCATCTGCTCGGGCGAGTAGTCGCTCAACGGCCGGTCGTCGCAAAGCACGTCGATCAGCCCCCATTCGTTCGGCAGGCTGAATTTCCGATGCAAATGCGGCCGGCGAAAATCGGCGTCCACCAGCAGCACTTTGCGGCCGGACTCGGCCAGAGCGATTCCCAGATTCTGCACCACGGTGGTCTTCCCCTCCGCAGGTCCGGGACTGGTGATGAGGATCATCTTTTGATTCTTGTTGGACGCTTGATTACGGAGAATCGACGCCAGCGTGCCGCGGAACGATTCGGTGATGAATGCGGGGCCGCTCTGCCAGGTGGCTAGCGCCGTGGAATCGTCGTGAGCGCCATTCAGAAGCATGTCTTTGGCTCCATGTCCGTTCATCTTGGGAACCATGTTTCCATTGGAACCGAGATTGGGGATGACGCCCAATTCGGGTGCATTGAACAACCGGCGCGAGACGCCTGGATTCTTAATGCTGCGGTCCATCCGTTCTCTCAGGAAAACGATGCCACCCGCCAGCACTATGCCAAACAGGGTGCCCAAGGAAATGTTCAGGACTGGCTTGGGCTTATAGGGTTCTTCGGGCGCAGTGCTCGCCTCCACGATACGGATCGGATTGATTGGAACCGAGCTGCTCAGGTTGGCTTCGCTCTGTTGCACCAAAAGTGTTTGGTACATCTGGTGCTGCGTGTCCACCTCGCGTTTGAGGGAATTGTATTGGGCAGTCTTGCTGGCTTCCGATCCCACGCGCTGCGATTGCGAATCATAGGCCCCAGTCAGCAGTTTTTCCTGCCGCAGCGACGCGTCATAATCGTTCTTGATGCGTCGGACCGTGCTGTTGAGCTCGTTATCGTACGACCTCTGTACCTCTGCAATCTGGGCATCGATCTTTTGAATTTTCTCGTGTTTCGGGGTGTAGGTGATGGAGAGCACGGCGCGGTCGCGCTTGAGGGTCTCCAGTTGTGCCTTGTAGCCGCGCAGTATGCCGTCGTCCAGCACCTCGGCCAGCGACTCGGGCGGGTTATGTACCGTCAGCTCATAGCGCGTCTGCCGCGCTATCCGCTCGTTTTGAATCTTGGCCAGTTCGCCTTTGAGCTGCGCCAGTTTGGTGTCGTCGAGTGTTGCATCTTGGCCGGCGAACACGTTTCCGGAGGCCTGTACAAAGTCGCGCAATTTCTCTTCCGCTTCCTGGACGCGCGATTTGGTTTCTTCGATCTGTGCGGCCAGCCATTCGCTGGTCTTCTGCGCGGTCTGGATGCGCGAATGAGAAGTGTCCTCGAGAAACTCCTGCGCCATGGCATTCAAGAATTCCGAGGCCACCTCCGGGCTGGTGGATTCACAGCTGAGCTCGATCAGCCGCGTGCGGAGGACCGGCCGCGCTTCAAATGTCTTCACGGCCACCAGGAGACCCGTCCGGGCAGCTTCCAAAGGATCCTGGGTGACCGGATGAATGCGCTGGCGCAGACGAGAAAATAGGTCTCTTCCGATGGGAGCCAGCGGCACGGTTTCCGATTGCATGCGCTCAGCTCCACGCCGCAAGAACGATCCGCTATGCAAAATGTTCACCTGAGTTTGAATGTCCAACTCATTGGTCTCCGCACTGGCCTGGGGCTGGCCGTTTGGCGTGAGGGCGCTGGTGGTGTTTTGAACCTCCATCAGCAGTAGAGTCTTGTACATCGGGGAACTAAGGACAACAGAAGCAAATCCCACCGCCGAGCCGAGAATCAGGAACGAAAGCAAGAGGAGCCAGTATCTCCGCGCTAGCGCAAGGACGTCGAAGCTCTGTGGAGGCTCCGGTTCCTCGTTGCCGTTGGGCAACACATAAGGCTGGCGAGCGATGGTTGGAAACACCGGACGTTCGTCATGCACCAGGCCGTTCATGGGGTCATCCGGGCCGCTTGAAAGGAGTCGCATGGTTATTCTTCTCTCCGACCGTTTTGGTCCGTTCGATTGGTTTCCCAAAAGAACCGTTCGGCGCCACTGGGCAGTGCCGCTACCGCAGTCTCCCTGCTTTGACTGGACAGTAGCTGTAACTGCTCGGTCACCGCAGCAATAAGACGCTCGAGCACCTGCATTTTTTCTTCAAGTTCGTTTCCGTCACGCTGTCTCTGGCCTTCAGCGATCAACCGTTGCACCGCGTTCCGGGCCAGGTCCGAGACGCTGCGGGCGCCCGCCTGCTCGCACACGCTCACAAACTGACGGAATTCGTCTTCCGAAACTCGGAAATAGACTAATCGTTCCCTGGGTTTCAATACGGCCACGGGATACCTCCTCAATCAATCAACGGATTAGTAAGGCAAGCAATTGGACAAGCTACCGCTTTTTCGGTCCCATCCTTATGGTCCCGTCTGAGGGTCGCCGGAACGGCCAAACTGCTCGAACTGCACGCCAGAGATGGCTAAAATTGCTATTGCTGACCCGGAGCTGGCGTGCTACTTTTTACAAACGTCAGCGTTCTTTCTGGAGTATGGCGGATCTCAATGACAAGTGTCAATGAACTCGAAGACCTAAGGGGTTCTTAGGTAGTACCAGTACGAGCAATCTTCATGACAAAAAAGGAAAATTGAGGGAAACTGGTAACGATGCTGATTCGACCGACCCTCGTTTTGGGCTTGGTGGGCTTCGGTTTGGGCTTCCTCGGCCTGAGTTTAGGGACGATGGCGGCTGCCGCAGCCCAATCCAAACCTCAGCCCAAGGCTAAGCCCAAACGAGGCACAGCGTTACGCGATTCCAACGTGGACAACTGCCTCCACGGACTGTCGGGTTGCGACGTTTCCGCCCTCAGCCCGGACGAAATCAAGCAAGTATCCATGGTTTCCAAGAAGAGAAATTTCGATTCCTGCATGGAGGGTTCAACGCTTTGTGACCCCACCCGGCTAGCCCCGACTGAAGCCACTGCGGTCCAGGCGTCTCGCTACCGGCGGAATCTGACAAAATGCGACACCGGTTCACCCACCTGCGAGCCTTTGTTGCTTACTCCCAAGGACGCTGACGCGCTTCACAAAACAGTGGAACAACGGAACTACGATAAGTGCCTGGAAGGTTCTGCGACGTGCGATCCAACGCGTCTGACCCCGCTCCAAAGCAAGGCCGTCCAGACCGCATCGCTGCGCCGCAATTTGGACCGATGTAACGAGGGCTCGCCGACTTGCGACCCGCTTCTGCTCACTCCCACGCAAGCCTCGGTGGTAAAAGTGCAGGCCGCGAGGCGTAATCTGGAGCACTGCCAGGACGGACTGTTCAGCTGCGATCCAACCTTGCTGACTGCCGCTGAGGCCAAAGCGGTCCGGACTATTTTTGAGCGGCGCAACCAAGCCGCCTGCAGAGATGGTCTTGCAAATTGCCAGCCTCTGGAGCTGCGAGAAGCCGATCTGAACGCCACCCGTAGCAGCTTTCGAAACCGGAATGTGGAGTCCTGCAAACGAGGGCTGCCGGCCTGCGACCCCTCATTGCTCACCGGGCCCGAAATGGCGTCCGTGACAGCGGCGTTTCAACAGCGCAAGAGTCGCGTGCGGCCCCAAAACCAGTAAACTAGACATCAGGAGCCGCTGTTCGCCACGTTTCTCGCCCCAGGCGACTAATGGCAGGTTGCGAACAAGCCGAAGGAATTCGCATGGAAGTACAAGGAGGACCGAGCCTTGTTGGATCGACGCCGCCCACCCGCGATGCGGAGGGCCTGACCGCGCGTCATCTGTCCCGGATCGCACGGACCATGTACACCTCCGGTCCCTTTCTCCTGCGAAAACTCCAGCATTGGCGTCCCTACATTTGCCCCTTTGAACGACTGGTTGGGCACGTAAGGGATGGGTCGCGGGTGCTGGATATTGGCTGTGGCTCCGGCCTGCTTCTCAGCCTCGCGGCGGGCACCGGCGCCCAGTTCCATGGAGTGGGTTTCGACGTTTCCCGGCAAGGCATTGACCTCGCCACCCGAATGACGGGCCGTGCCGCCCAGCTTGCACCGAAAGCCAAGTTGTCCTTCCAGCGACTGAATGTTGAAGAAGCGTGGCCAAAGGGCGAGTTCGACATTGTGTTCGTGGTGGACGTGCTGCATCATATTCCTCCCAAGATTCACAGGCCGTTCTTGGGGCAAGTTATGTCGAAGGTGAAACCGGGCGGAACTTTGGTCTACAAGGACATGTGCTTGCGACCCTGGTGGATGGCTCAAGCCAACCGGCTTCAGGATCTGGTGGTCGCGCGCGAGTGGATTCAGTACGCGCCGATCCAGAGCGTCGAAAGCTGGGCCGCCGACGGCGGGATGCGCGTCGTGGTGAGAGAAGACCTGAGCCGGCTATGGTGCGGACACGAGTTGCGGGTGATGATTAAAGAAGGCGCCCCCAGCGCCTGAATGCTACCTCAGTTGGATGTGAAACAGGGCTTTGTCGCCGTGGTTCCAACCCACAAGCTGAATGTTGCCTCCATCGGCCAAAACTTTCTCCGTCACCCAACCCACGCCCGTCGTGTAATAGAGGAGGAAATCCTTTCCCGGAGTATCAAAATCGTTGTATTTTACAACCGGCACACCATACTTCTGGAAGGGCTGCATGATGTCGTCAATGTGCGAGAACTCCACCGAGGCGTCTTGATCGGAAAGATAAAGCAGCCGCGGCTTCAAATCTTCTGGCGCGTAATACCAGAACTGCAGGAAAGCCGCATAATCGTCCACCACAACGGGTCCGCGTTCGAGAGCCGCAGCAAGCAACGGCTCCTTTTGAAGGGGGTTCTGAAAGGGTTGGCGTGGATGAACCATGTCGACCGCGAAAAGCGCCAACGCAGGCAGTAGAAACGCGATGCCGAGCACGGGCTTCGCTTTGGCGAAATTGGCGGCGAGCAACGATGTGAGAAGCGCGAAACCACCAATCGAGGGAAGCGCGTACCGATCCGTGAAGAGATGCGGCGGAACGGCCAATGCGACGGTAACCGCGGCTACTGGAATCAGGAACAACAGAAGCGCCGCGAGCAGTTCATGATCCGGTATCTCGACTCGATAATTAGCCCCCGGCTCCTCGCTGTCACCGCCCACGATGAGCCAGGCCGACCACAATACAAAGGCCGGAATTAACAGCCAGAGCGTGGTTCCAAAGGTCGTAGCGTAGTACCAGAAGTAGTCCTGGAAGCCGGCATGGACAACCGGGTGTTGATTGGCCTTTGCGATATGCATCAAGCGAACCAACGAAATCACCAGAGGGATAGCGCCTAAGACAAAGGCTGCCCAGATTGCTCTATCGATCCTGCGTCTTCGTAAACTCCGAAACGCCTCTGCCCCGGCGAGGGGAAGGTAAATAAAGACTGCGTAGTAGTGGCAGGAAACCGCGCCTGCGATCCCGAGGCAAATGCCGGCCAGTGCCCATGCTCGTCGCCTCCCGGATGCGGCGGACTGCCAGCACAGCAGCGCAATGCCACAGAATCCCAGGATCAGGCCGTAACTTCGGGCCTCGAGTGAATATACTTTTCCGCCGGTTACGAAGGGGAGAAGAAGAGCGGTGAGAGCAAAACATATGTTCACTCGCCGCGCGGCGAACGCAAACAGGCACAGACAGAAAACCCAGAATCCGATCATCGCCGGGATACGAAATACCACTTCGCCGCTGCCCGCGAGCCGGTACACCAGGTGGCCCACAAGATCGGTAAATGGCGGGGTCAAATCCATGTCCCGAGCGGCTCGAATAACTCCAGCGAAGGTTGGCTGGCGCGCTGCAAGAACAGTAAGAAGTTCGTCGAACCAAAACGGCTTCGCGCGCGCGCGGAGGACCGTGCCTCCAAAATAGAGAAGAGTCAGAAGTAAGACGACGGCTGCTTTGTGCTGCTCGATGAAGCGCTGCACGCCCTCTGCGCAGTCCTGAATCGTTCGCCTAGCCGAGACAGTATTTTGCGACTGAGTCTCCAATGTGGGTCACCGCTCTCAATTTATCGTATGTGAAGTGGCAGCTCCGGATGCGTTATTGAAGCCCCGCCGCATTCAGCGTGACGTTTCCGCTGCCCGAATTCATGGTCCAGCTCACGGTCAAGGTCTGGCCGGAGCTGGCCGCGCTGTAGATCAGTGTATAGTTGCGATCGTATTGGCCGTTCGCCGTGGTCGTGATGTCGACGTAGTCCGGCGCAGAGTTGTCCGACAAATGGGCCGTCAACTGCCCGGCGCTGAGCCAGCCGCCTACGTGCACCATTAGCGCCCTCGTGGTTGTGTCGGCTGGCGCGGTAAACGAAAACCCTTGCCCCGTCCCTGGGACGAAAACTCCATCGGTGTTGTTGGCGCTGCTGCCCGCCGGCGTCCCATCCGACCAACTCACCGGCCGCGGATCGTTGGCGTAGGTAAACACTCCGCCGCCTTCAACCGATGTGTACGTACTCAACTGCGGCGTCACACCCGCCTTGCGATTTACGGTTCCATCGCCCCAATGGATCCAGTCCGCGCTGCCCTCGGCAGTCAGATCCGCCGCGGCGGAAGAACTTGTGCCGGAACCCGTCAATGCACCACCCGCTGACACTGCCGTGTTCGTCAAATTGAAGCCTGCGCCTCCGGTTA
>JBEKRO010000128.1:0-12944 GCA_049518655.1 Bryobacteraceae bacterium
GTTCGCTCCAGTTCCGCAGCGCTTACCGATCCCGGGTTTGTCAATCCTCAGCATCGTCGCTGCTTGGTTGAGCGGACAGATCACTTGTTCATTCGACCGGACAAATCACATACTAACGACACGCGTCTCATGTACGGTTGCCGTGTGGCCAGCGCGCTGGTACTATGGTCTCCAAAGTTTCTACCAAAGCCCGCTCAGAAGGTGTTCTGTGAATCCAACTCGCAGAGGTTTCCTCAAAGCCGGAACCGGTGCGGTTGTTGCATCGGTTCTCGGATTCGACGTCCGGACGGCCTATGCTCAGGCCCAGGAACTAAAGATTGCCAAAACCACCGAGACGCGCTCCACGTGTCCTTACTGCTCAGTGAGCTGCGGCGTCATCATTCACACTCTCGGCGACAAGGCGAAGAATGTGACGCCTCAGGTGGTCCATGTCGAGGGCGATCCGGATCATCCGATTAACCGTGGCACGCTTTGTCCCAAAGGCTCCTCGCTGATGCAGGACATCCTGAACGACCGGCGCGTACTGAAGCCGCTAGTGCGGCGCCCGGGTTCGGATCATTGGGAAGATATCTCCTGGGAGCAGGCCTACGATGAAGTGGCGCGGCACATCAAGAAGACCCGCGACGAAACCTTCATCACCACCGACGCCGAAGGCCGTACCGTGAACCGCTTGGAAAGCATCGCCTGGAACGGCGGCTGCACCGATACCAACGAATTCAATTTCCTGGCCGTCAAAACCATGCGCAGCCTGGGGGTGACGTTCATAGAAAATCAGGCCAGGGTTTGACACGGTCCCACGGTCTCCAGTTTGGGGCCAACATTCGGAAGAGGGGCCATGACCAATGGCTGGATCGACATCAAGAACACCGACATGATGTTGATCATGGGTGGCAATCCAGCCGAGAATCATCCGTGCGGATTCAAGTGGCCGGTAGAGGCCAAGCGCGAGCGCAACGCAAAGATGATCGTAGTGGATCCGCGCTACACGCGGACTGCGGCTGTAGCCGACATGTTCCTGCAGATCCGCGCTGGTTCGGACATCGCCTTCCTCGGTGGGTTAATTCTTTACGCCGTCGAGAACCAGCGTGTCGCCAAAGACTATCTTGTTAACTACACGAATGCAGCCTTTCTCGTCCACGCGGATTTCAAAGTGGCTGACGATGGCGTTTTTTCGGGGTTTAACCCAGCCAACCAAACGTACGACAAAGCCACCTGGAATTACCAAGCGCCCGGAATTCCCAGACCTCAGCCGGCTCCGTCGACGACCGGAGGGGGAGCCGGGCAAGTATCGGGACACGGAGCCGCAAGACCAGGCACGCAAGACGCCAAGCCTCCGTCTCTACCACCCGATACCGCGTTTGATTTGTCGCTCCAAAGTCCGGACTGCGTTTATCAGCTCCTGAGAAAACACTATTCTCGCTACACGCCGGAGATGGTGGAGCGAATCACGGGCATCCCGAAGGATCAGTTCCTGAAGGCCGCCGATCTGTTCACTTCTATTCGCAAAGACGGCGATCTCAAGAAGGCCGGCACCATCATTTACGCTGTCGGCTGGACGCAGCACAGCTTCGGATCGCAGATCATCCGCACCGCCGCGATGCTGCAGTTGCTGTTAGGCAACATCGGACGCGCGGGTGGCGGCGTGAACGCCCTGCGCGGGCACTCCAACATTCAAGGCGCCACCGATGTCGCCGGAATCTTCGACAATCTTCCTGGATATCTGAAGGTGCCCATCCCGGCCGATCAGGATTTCGCCGCCTGGATGAAGCGCATCACTCCCACAGCGGCCAAACCCAAGGAATGGGATTCATGGAACTACTGGTCGAACACGCCGAAGTTCGCAGTATCGTTCCTGAAAACGATGTACGGCGATGCGGCCACGAAGCAAAACGATTGGGCGTACAACTACCTGCCCAAGGTGGATCGCGAGTACTCCTGGGTCCACATCTGGGACGACATGTACCGGGGCAAGGTGAAAGGCTTGCTCGCCTTCGGCATGAACGGCGTGGCGATTGGCCCGAATTCGCAAAAGAACATCGACGCCCTCAAGAAGGCCGAGTGGCTGGTAGTCTGTGACATCTATCCCGACGAAACCAGCGGCTTTTGGCAATCGCCTGGCATCACGCCGGACGACATGAAGAACATCAAGACCGAGGTGTATCGTCTGCCAGGCGCCGGGTTCGCCGAAAAAGACGGCACCTTCGTCAATTCGGCGCGCTGGCTGCAATGGAAATGGGCGGCCGTTCCACCTCCTGGCGACGCCCGACTCGATCAGGAGATTCTCGCGCGCATTTTCCTGAACGTCCGCGATCTTTATAAGAAAGAAGGCGGCAAGTTTCCAGACCCGATCCTTAATCTCAGTTGGCCTTATGTGGATGCGAAGAATCCGTCGCTATCGGATATCGCCAAGGAATTGAATGGCCGCGCGGTCACCGATTTCACCGACACTGCTACGCAGCAAATGGTCAAAGCCGGACAGCAATTGGCTGGCTACGCGTTTCTGCGCGACGACGGCGCTACGTCATCTGGAAACTGGGTCTGGTGCGGATCCTGGACGGAAGCGGGAGCGCTCACGCAGCGCCGCAATACGGACGACCCTTCCGGGCTCGGCATCTACCCCAACTGGGCTTGGTCGTGGCCCATGAATCGCCGCGTGATGTATAACCGCGCATCGTGCGATCTCACCGGCAAGCCCTGGGACGCCGATCGACGGCAAATCTGGTGGAACGAAGATCAGAAACGCTGGGTGGGCAACGACGTACCGGATTTCAAACCCGACTCCGCGCCCAAAGATCACATGGGGCCGTTCATTATGAACCCCGAGGGTACCGGCCGGATATTCGTACCGCTGGCGGGTATGGCCGATGGTCCGTTCCCAGAGTTCTATGAGCCCTTCGAAAGTCCTATCGCGAATCCGCTGCATCCGCATCAGCAGAACAATCCGGTGGTGAAGAAATACACCACCGATTTGGACAAATACGGGACCACAGGCGAAGGCTACACCATTATTTGCACTACCTATCGCCTTACCGAGCACTATCATTATTGGACCAAGAACAATCCGATGAACGTTCAGTTAGTTCCCGAGATGTTCGTCGAGATTCCAGTGGAACTGGCCAGCGATTTGGGAATTCGGGGCGGGGAACGCGTGAAGGTGACCAGCGCCCGCGGGACGTATCTGGCGAAGGCGATGGTCACGAAAAGAATCCGGCCGATGACCATTGATGGCAAGAAGATCTATCAGATCGGGCTGCCAATTCATCAAGGCTTTCGTGGCATTCAGGAAGACGCGGGACGAGTGCCGCGCAGCATCGCGAACCTGCTGTCGCCAACCGTGACCGATCCGAACGCGTACACACCCGAGTTCAAGGGGTTTCTGGTGAAGTTGGAGAAAGCTTAACGCTATGGCCAACGGACCACTGCAAATCAAAGCCATCTCCGGACACGCTGGAACGGTTCCGGGCAAGAACACTTCGAGCGATTACGACATCTGCAAGCTGATTGACGTGACCACCTGCATCGGCTGCAAAGCCTGCGAGGTGGCGTGCCTGGAATGGAACGGTTATCCGTTCCGGGAAACTGTTTTCGACAACACGTATCAGACCATGCCGGACACGGAGTGGAATTACTACAACCTGATCCGCTTCAACGAATTTACCGACGAGAACGGTAATTTCAGTTGGCTGATGCGCAAGGATCAGTGCATGCACTGCGCCGATCCAGGCTGCTTGCGGGCTTGCCCGGCCGATGGCGCGATCGTGCAGTACACCAACGGCATCGTCGATTTCCAGCAGGAGCATTGCATCGGCTGCCAGTATTGTGTAACCGGCTGCCCGTTCAACATTCCAAAATTCAATAAGGAAACCAAGAAGGTCCATAAGTGTACTCTGTGCTCGGACCGGGTGGGCGCGGGGCTGGAGCCGGCTTGCATCAAAGCGTGCCCCACCGGTTGCTTGCACTTCGGCACCAAGGACGACATGAAGGACCTGGCTGAGAAGCGCGCGACGCAGTTGCGCGAGCACACGTCGCACAAAGATGCGGGTGTTTACGATCCGCCCGGTGTCAGCGGCACGCATGTCATTTACGTGCTGCACGATATCAACAATCCGGAGCGCTACGGCGGCTTACCGAAGGATCCGCGCGTGCCATGGATGGTCCGCATCTGGAAAGGTCCGTTGAAGTGGGTCGGCGATTTTGCCATCGTCGCCGGAATCATCGGCGTGGCCGCACACTATTTCCGCTTTGGCCCCAAGGAAGCGGAGCCGGAGCCAGCGCAGAAAGGGAGCGACAAGTGAACGCATCGGCCATTTCCCATACGCCTCACGCGGGCGAGCTGGAGCGCTACACGTTCACCGAGCGGGTGATGCACTGGACGTCGGGGCTCACGTACCTTTATTGCCTCTCGACCGGGCTCGCGTTCTATTCGCCGCATCTTTATTGGCTCGCTTACCTGCTAGGCGGCGCGCCGACATCGCGCTTTTGGCACCCCATCGTTGGCATGGGCTTCATCCTGGGCACGCTGTGGATGCACAGCCTTTGGCAGCGGGACATGGAGATCACCGAGGTTGACAAACGCTGGATGAATCAGATGCAGTCCTACATCACGAACGACGAGGAGCACACCCCGCTTTCGGATCGCTTCAACGCTGGCCAAAAGATTTTCTATTGGCTGATGTTTTACGGCGCCTTGTTTCTGCTGCTTTCCGGCGTTTTTCTCTGGTTCCCGGAATACATCCCGCGACAGTTCGCCTGGGTGCGCGGCGTGATGATCCTGATGCATGAGGTGGCCGCGCTCGCGACTATCGGCGGATTCATCATCCATGTCTATATGGGAGTTTTCATGGTCCCGTATAGCACGGCCGCCATCACCACCGGCTACGTCACGCGGGGTTGGGCTTGGACGCATCATCGCCTGTGGTACCTTCGGGTCACTGGGCAGCGTAATGACAACGTATGACGCGAGAATCGAGAGAGCCGAGCATTTAGCCGCGACCTATCCCGCCGCCCGGCCGCTCCTGCATCTTTACGCCCAGTTGGCGGCGCTTCAGCAGCCGATATTTTCCGGGTTGCAATCGAAATGTGAGACAGATTTACGCGCGTTGGTGTGCTATTTTCCGGCGCTTGTGAAACTCATCGCGCGCGCAGGAACAGATCTCCTCAGGGACTTCGCGGCGACCCACCTTACCGGCGTGGATGCCCAACTAGCGCTGCTGTCCGCCGTGTGGGAGGGCGGGGACGCCCTGGATCCCGCCGGACGCTTTTATGCGCGAGTCCTTTTGCAACCCTACGCGGAGTACTTAGCTTCGCGCGGCGACAAGAACGCCAGCGGCGCGTGCCCCACTTGCCCGTTCTGCAACGCGCGTCCTGTTGCCGGCGTACTACGGGGCGAGGGTGATGGCGGCAAGCGTTGGCTGTTGTGTTCGCTCTGTTTCACCGAATGGCCGTACCGCCGTGTACTGTGCCCCGGCTGCGGCGAAGAGAATAAGGACAAGCTGCCAATCTACACCGCCGCCGAATTCCCCGCCGCCCGCGTTGACGCCTGCGACACCTGCCACACTTATCTGAAGTCTATCGACCTCACCAAAGACGGCCACGCAATCCCCGTCGTCGACGAAATCGCCACCGTCGCGCTCAACATTTGGGCCGAAGACCACGATTACGTGAAGCTGGAGACAAATCTGTTAGCAATGTGAGCCGCAGATAAACGCGGATAAACGCCGATAAAGCTTAGTTTTGAAATCTGGGTTCATCGCGTTCATCTGTGGCCCATAAGGACTCTCGATTCGATATCATTGCCCAATATGAGTTTTCGATCTGGGGCTCTGGTATTCGTGGCCGTCTCACTATACGCCCAATCCACTAAGCCCGCCGCCTACTGTGACCGCGCCTGCCAGGAAGGCTTCGTCAATCAGTATCTCGACGCCATGATCGCGCGCAATCCCTACAGCCTGCCGCTTGCGCCTAAGGTCAAGTTCACCGAAAACGAACAGGTGATTCCGCTCGGCGAAGGCATCTGGGGCACCGCCAACGGCCTGGGCACTTACAAGCTCTATGTCGCCGACCCTCAATCTGGCGAGGCCGGATTTCTCGGAACTCTGCGCGAGAACGACACGCCTGTTGCTTTCGCGTTACGCCTCAAGATCGATCATCGGCTCATCCGCGAAGTGGAGACCATCGTCGTCCGCGACCCCGGCGCCGCGAAGGCCGTGGAGGCTCTGGGCCAGCCCGATCCGTTGTTCGTCACGGCGCTGCCTGCTTCCGAACGCCGCTCCCGCGACGAAATGATCGCCATTGCGAACAAATATTCGGAAGGCATTGAGCACAATAGCGGCGACTTGGTCCCCTTCGATCCCGATTGCAACCGCGTCCAGAACGGCGTTCAGACCACCAACAATCCGAATCTCAAACTCGATCCGAATGCTTCCTGGACGCCCATGCAACTCGGCTGCAAGGAGCAGCTCAACACGAAGTTCTTCAGCTTCGTCCGCAAGGTTTATCCGCGCCGCTTCATGGTGATTGACGAAGAGCGCGGCTTGGTGCTGGGCTGGTTCCTGTTTCACATTCCCGGCACCGTGACATCCGTCGACATTCCCGGCCACGGCGCTATTGGTATCCCGCTGCCGTATCAGGCGCCCACCACGCTGGACATCGCCGAGCTGTATAAGATCAAGAACGGCAAGATTCGCAAGGTGGAAGCGCTCCAAACCAACGTGCCTTATGGCACCCCGAGCCCGTTCCTGACAGAGAAATAACCGGAGACGATTAATGCTTAGAATATTCTGTATTGTTGGCCTGGCGGCGTGCCTCCTGGGTGCATTCAACGCCCGGGCGGCCGACCCATCCTGCGATCGCGCATGTCTGGAAGGCTTGATGAACCAGTACCTAGATGCTATGGTGGCGCACGATCCATCGCACTTGCCCGTTACATCCACCATCAAATTTACAGAGGACGACGTCGTGCTCAAGCTGGGCGACGGGCTATGGGGCACTGCCAGCAGCCGAGGTGCTTACAAGGAATATTTCGACGATCCCGAAGAAGGCCAGGCCGCATTCTTTGGAACCATGAAAGAGAATGGCCACGGTATCGCACTCGCACTGCGTCTCAAGGTGGAAAACCATCGCATTAGCGAAGCCGAGAGCGTGGTGGTCCGCAGCCCGCGCACCTTCGACCTGATGGAGAAGGCCGGCGCGCCAGACCCGGTTCTGCTGGAAACGGTTCCGGTCTCGGAACGCCTATCGCGCACCCAGCTTACCGCCATCACCAATCAGTATTTTGAAGCGATCGAGCAGGGCAACGGCAAAGTGGCGCCCTTCGACGCCGACTGCAATCGCTTCGAGAACGGCATGAAAACGAGCGGCGCCTTGGGATGCTCGGCGCAGCTGGATACGCAAGTGTTCAACTACATCAGCCGGATTTTTCCGCGCCGCTTTCTCGTCGTCGATCCTGACCGCCAGGTCGTTTTTGGCTTCTTCATGTTCAATCACCGCGGTGACGTGCTGTGGGTTAACTCGCCGGGCGAAGGGAAGCACGACATGATGGGTGCGGCCAAGCGTCCCTTCAGCGTGGATGTTGGCGAAGCGTTCCGCATCAAGGACAACAAGATTCTCAAAGTGGAAGCGCTCATGACTGCGCTGCCTTATGGCGCCAAGTCGCCATTCGTTCCTCAGGAATAGCGGTATATGACGCGGGCTCTGGTGTTGCTTTTCTTCGTAGCCGCGGCGAGCCACGCCCAGTGGCTCCACTACCCGACGCCCGGAATACCGCGCACGGCCGATGGCAAGCCGAACCTCACGGCACCTGCGCCTCGCACGACCGAGGGCAAACCCGACCTTACTGGGCTTTGGATGCTCAATGCCGGACCTGGCAATCTCGCGAATATCACCGCCGATCTGAAATCCGGCGAGGTGCAGCCTTGGGCCGATGCGTTGTTCAAGGAGCGTTTGGGCAACGTCGGCATCGATGACCCTTGGACCGTCCAGTGTCTTCCCGCGGGCCCGAGGATTATTCTGAGCGGTGGCAATGGCCCGGCGCAGATCGTGCAAACTCCCGCGATGCTGGTCATCTTATATGAGGATCTGTCGTATCGTCAGATATTCCTGGATGGGCGCGAGCTGCCGAAGGATCCCAACCCCAGCTGGATGGGATACTCGGTTGGTCATTGGGAAGGGGACACGCTCGTCGTGGAAAGCACAGGCTTCAACGACCGCAGTTGGCTGGACATGGGAGGACATCCACATTCGGAATCCTTACGCACCACCGAACGGTTCAGGCGCACTACCTTCGGACACATGGATCTTCAAGTGACCTTCGAGGATCCCAAGGCTTATGCCAGGCCGTGGACCATCTCGTTCGGCGTCAACTTCGCGCCCGATACCAGCATGCTGGAGTATGTTTGCAAAGAAAACGAGAAGGATCGGGAGCACCTGGTGGGAAGAACGGCCGAGGAGAAGAAGGTGGTAGTCCCTCGCGAAATCCTTTCGCAATATGTCGGCCATTATGAAACTGTCTCCTCTACTGGTACTGCGACGATGTCCAGGTCTTTTAACATCACGCTTTCGGGTGACCAGCTGATGATCGAAATGGGCGGCAAGGGAAAAATGCCGCTCCTCCCGCTGTCGCAAACCGCCTTCTCGCCCCGGCTGTTGGGGACCTATGAGTTCGTCAAAGACGCTCATGGGGTGGTAACGCACATGATGGTGTATTCTACCGAAGGCGATATTAAAGCCATCCGCAAATAGGACTCAAGCACGCTAGTTTTCACCAGCCAGAAATGCGGCTCTGCTACACTCGTGTCGATGGCGCGCCGTAGCGCCTCACTCGCAAAGGAGCGATTGTATGTCGATTCAAGAAGAAGCTGGCCTCATTCTGAAGTTGTACGAATTGCGCCGCGAAGAGACCATGCGCCAAGCTCGCGACTGGTTTTTTCGCGAGTTCAATCCGGAAAATATGGGAGACTTCACGAGCGCGATCATGGGCCCACACAGCGGCCATCTCCGCATGGTGGTTACGTATTGGGACATGGCGGCGGCACTCGTCAATCGTGGCGCCATCAGCCAGGAACTCTTCACCGACGCCAATGGCGAACACATCGTTGTATTTTGTAAAATTGAACCGCTGCTTGGTGACATCCGCAAGGCTTTCGGAGTGGGATTCGCAGTCAATCTGGAAAAGCTGATCGACGCCACGCCGAACGGCCGCCAGCGCGCCGCCGGGGCGAGGGATCAAATGAAGGCCATTCGGGTTCAGCTGGCCGGACACGCGCAGGCCGCTCAGACGAGCGCATAATTTACAAGTGGATGCGGCTGGCTAGTCCTCCAGCCGCACATACTCCAGCACCATCTGCGAATTCTGAAGCGCTGCGATAAAATCGTCCTCACCTTTCGTCACATTGACGGTAGAGTGAGCATCCAACGGGCGTGAGCAGTCTTCTCAGATATCTCCTCGCATGGCTGCTCCGCCTCGGCGTTTTCGGACCCCTGCTTCTCGGTACCGCCGACTCTTCCTTCCTCTTCCTTCCTTTTGGAAATGACCTTCTGGTGGTCATCCTGACCGTTCGCGATCATGGGCATTTGCCGCTGTATATCGTAACCGCGGCTATCGGCTCCACGCTCGGAGTTGTCCTTCTTGATCTGGTCTGTCGCAAAGGCGGTGAAGAGGGGCTGAAGCAAATGATGACACCGCGGCGTCTGGAATATTTCAAACGACGAATGAGCAAACAGGCTGGCGTCGCTATCGGAGTTGCTTGTCTCGCCCCGCCGCCATTTCCATTTACCCTGGTCATTGCGAGCGCCAGCGCCTTTGCTTATCCCCGCCGGCGCCTCCTTGGCTTGGTTTTTGCCGCGCGCGCTATTCGATTTACGATTGTTGGCCTTTTGGCCATCCAGTTCGGCCGCCAAATCCTAAGGATCGCCCGCGCCCCCGTAACCACCTGGATCATGGTTGGTTTCATCGTCCTATGCGTCGTTGGAAGCGCTCTCCAGGTCCTGCAGTGGGTCCGCCGAAGCCGAAGGACGGCATAATGCTTCGCTAAACTAAATGTTGGTCTCCGAACTTGGGACCATAACTCCATGGCCAGCTCGAGCGAACCAATATTGGAGGCATCCCGGTCAGGTCCGGGCCCCGCAGGCGCAACGCTGGAGCAATTGATGGTGCGATATCAACAAGCCGATGCCGCAGCGACTACTGTGCTGATCGAACAGCTCAGCCCGCAGCTTTACCGTTTCTTTGCGGCTCAACTCGGGAGTCCCGAGGACGCTCAGGACATGTTGCAGGACGCTTGGCTGCGCATTCACCGCGTGCGGCACACCTATCGCGCAGGCGAACCGCTGCTGCCCTGGGTCTATGCCATCGCGCGCTGCGTTCGGGTGGACAATTATCGCAAGCGCCGGCGCATCGTGACTCGGGAACTTGTGATGGAGACGTTGCCGGAGCCAGCTATCCAGACCGAAGAAGTGACCGATCTTCCGCCTTTTAGCCAGCTCGTTGCCGATCTTCCTGCCAGCCAGCGGGAGGTGCTCACCATGCTCAAGGTCAATGGGCTTAGCCTGGAAGAGGTGGCACGCGCTACTTCATCGAGCGTTGGATCGGTAAAGCAAAAGGCACATCGCGCGTACCAGCGTCTGCGTGCCGTCCTGCAGCCGTCCGGAGCGGGGAAGGGAACTGAGGCATGAACCGGCGGGAAGTAACTCAGGGCGAGTTGGAGCACTTGATTGACGCCCAGGAGTTGCCGCCGCTTGCAGCGGACCGGCTGAAACAAATCGAGTCGGCAGTCATCGCCGACTTGAGACCGGTACGGCCTATGGCGTCCGACGCAGTTTATGTTGGCGCTTTCGCCGGTATTTTCATCGCGGTCTGTATCGTAAGTTGTTACCTGATTGCCGGTAGAGATGGCTGGGAAGCGCTAAGCAATCTGCAGAGGCCGGTGGTTTTTGTGTCCCTCATAGCGATTGGGAGTCTCCTGGCCCTCTCTCTTGTCCGCCAGATGAGGCCGGCAGCCAAGTACACGCGAACTACCGCGGTCTTTGCCGCTGGTGTGTTTATACTGCTACTCGCCGCCGTGGCGCTGATTTTTCAGCCGAAACAAGAGACAGCGTTCGCTCACGATAGCTTGGTCTGCTTTCGGGCCGGGATGATGTTCGCGATTCCTACGGCGATTCTGTTCGGAATAGTGCTGTGGAGAGGTGCGGCGCTTTCCCCGGCGCTCACCGGCGCCACGGCCGGGGGGCTGGCGGGCTTGGCAGGACTGACGGTCCTCGAAATCCACTGTCCCAATATGAACGTCTACCATATTGTGGTCTCGCACCTTTCTGTAGTTGTGGTATGTGCGCTAGCGGGTTTTATTTTTTCCAGCGTGACTTTTTCACGCCGGTGGTCGAATCATTAACCAGAGTGGCGGCTGATCCGGACACTCACCAAGTAAGAAACTCAAAAAGGAGAATAAGTTATGAAAATTTCGAAAAGTTCCCTGGTACTCACGGCGGCCTTCACTGGTTTGCTAGGGGGTACTGTGGCCCGTGCGGCTACTGTGGCGAACACGAGCGCGTCGGGAGCCGAACTCAGTTCCGCGAGTTCCGCCATCAGCCCCATCGCCGGGCAGGCTGCGGCCGACAAGGTTGAAAAGCACGCATGTAAGGGCCTCAATTCCTGCAAGGGCAAGGGCGGCTGCAGTTCTAGCGATAACGGTTGCAAGGGCAAGAACTCCTGCAAGGGCAAGGGCGGTTGCGCCACCGACGGTTCCAAGAAGAGCGTCTAAGCATACTCCGTGGCGGGCGCGCGTGAACACAACCGCGCCCTTTTTCTTTTCGGATAAATCATGCCAGCCAATCGATTTAACGGACACACCGAGTACGGCATCGGGATCGGCCTGCGCGTTCCGCATTACCAGCACATTCTGGAACGCAAGCCGGTGGTGGATTGGTTTGAGATCATTTCGGAAAACTACATGATCGATGGCGGCCGTCCGCTGGCGATTCTCGATCGCATCCTGGAGCAATATCGAGTGGTCCAGCATGGCGTGTCAATGTATTTCGGTTCAGCCGAGCCGCTGAATCGCGAACATCTGCGGCGGTTGAAGACGCTGGTGAAGCGAACCAAGACGCCCTGGCTCACCGACCATTTGTGCTGGGGTAGCGTGGACGGCCGTTATACGCACGACCTGCTGCCGATGCCTTACACCTTTGAAGCCGCAGGCATCACCGCGCGAAAAATTCGAGAAGCGCGCGATTTCCTGGAAGTTCCCATTGCCGTGGAGAATGTGAGCAGCTACGCGGAATTCCACGTTTCTGAAATGACCGAGTGGGAATTTCTGAATGAAGTGGTGGAACAGGCCGACTGCGGCATTCTTCTGGACGTGAACAACATCTACGTGTCGTCGCAGAATCATAGCTTCGATCCGTACGATTACCTGAATAGCGTCCCATCCGATCGCGTTGCACAGATTCACATTGCGGGGCATTCCAAGTTCGAGAAGTATATTCTGGATACTCACGATCATCCGGTGCTCGATCCAGTGTGGAAACTGTACGAGCACGCCATCCGGCGCATCGGTCCCACTGCGACGTTGCTGGAATGGGACGATCGTATTCCTTCTTTTGACGAAGTCCACGCCGAGGCGCGTAAAGCCGAACAATTCATCGAAGTTCCGGCGGTGGCGCGATGACAGAACTCCTAGAATTTCAGCGGCGCATCGCCGGGGCTGTAATGAGTCCTCTGAAAGCTTCTGTCGGCATCGAAGCGAAGCAACTGGTGAAACCGAATGATCGGCTGACGTCCACCGAGCGTCTCAACATCTATCACCGGCAATACTGGTATCGGATTCTGGATTCGTTCAATGAGGATTTTCCTGGCTTATGCGCGATTCTCGGCGAGCGGGCTTTCGAGCGACTGTCGCATGCTTATTTAGCCGATTGCCCGTCGCAATCGTTTACGCTGCGGAACCTCGGTT
>JBEKRO010000129.1:0-12832 GCA_049518655.1 Bryobacteraceae bacterium
TCGCGACAGCTTTCGGCGACCCTACCCCAACATTCCGGCTCCTCCGGGCACTCACCTCGGCTTGCGGCAGTTCAAAAATGGCATTCATTTCCCATAGCCAGCGTCCACCGCAAACGCCAGCGCCTTCCTTCTAGTCTCCTTATCGAAAACGCCTCGGTCGAAGATTTCTCCATTTAATCAGCGTTCGTGCGCCGAGGCGTTTCCGATCAAGGCTAGCGACTATCCAGGACCTGGGAAACTCGCGCTAGGTCATCCGTGGCTTGCGGAGAAAAAGCCAGCGTTCTCAGGTCCTGGGTCAAGTGCGCTACGGAAAATGGCTCGATACTCTTTGCGGAGCGCGACTCAATGGCCACCTCAGACGAGCTCCGCGGGAGGCCCGTTCCGCAAGACAGTCCGGATAAGCGAACTCGGTTCGCGTTGCGTGAGTCCAAGATGGGCGACCAAGGAATCTACTTTTATTTCCCATCGCCGGGCTTGATCGTCTCAAATCGAATCTGTTTCAGCACCTCGGTGCGGTGATCGAGCTCGATGCTGCCTTCCGGAAATTGATTTGTGTTGAGCATAAAAGCCAGAATATCGGCGTCCTGTTCGCGTGTGAGCTTTCCTGGATTGTCCGCTGGCATCGACACTCGAATCCTCTGGAAGAGGTCACCCACTGTCAGACCGTTCCAGTTTGAGAAAAACTCACCGCCCGTGAGCGGCGGCGCCGATTCGCCCCCGTTCAGCGCCGTGCCGTGGCACGAGGCACACTCATTGGCGTAGAGCGCCGATCCGCGCTTGGCTTGCTCTAATGTATAGACACCGTCCCACACGGAACGTGAGGTCTGAGCGAATAGGCCCACGGCAGCGAGGAGCATCAGGTGTCTCATCGTCAATTGGCCGAGGGCAGGCTGTAGGCGATGTATTCGCCCGAATACGCGCCCCCGCTGACAGCCACCACAATGTACTGCTTGCCGTCTACCATATAAGTCATCGGCGAACCGCTCTGGGGCGCGGGCATGTAGACCGCGCCAACCTCCTTGCCGGTGGCCTTGTCATAGGCTCTGAGCATGGCGCCACGGGGGTGGGACGGTGTAGTGGTGTTCTGGCTGTCACCCAGGACGACCAGTGTTTTAGTAACGATTAGTCCGACGCTGCCCGGCTGGCCCGTGTTGGGGAGGTCCCTTCCTTTGAGCGCCGGATGATTGCGAACCACATCCGGAGTCTCGCCGTATGGCACCTGCCATTGAATTTCGCCTCGATCCAGATTGATGGCCGAGATCACGGCGTAAGGCGGCTTGACGATGGACAGACCCTGGACCGTGAGAGCGCCGACGGCCGGCTGAGCAGTGGTAGTTGCAGGTGGTGGAGCCGGCCTATGTTGTGGAGCATCGGCGGCCGAACCGAATCCCGGGCCTTCGGAAACCCGAAATTCCGCATCGTTCCTTCCCATGACGTAGCGAATGTCCGAAAAGCCCTGCGGCGGCGTGCGCAATGAAATCGGGAAGAGCGCAGATTGATGCGCCTGCGCGTACACGATGTGCGTTTCCGGGTCGTAACCCGCGCCGGGCCAATTGGTGCCACCGCTGGCATTGCCGAGATTCAGCGCGCCCAGATATCCTTTGGCATCGCCGATGACCGGCGGAAGAAACATGGGGCCAGTTTTGTAGCGCGCAACTGCATCCTTGGCTTGCGCCCGCATCTCCGGCGTAAAGTCGATCAGATCGTCCGGGATCTTGAGGTAATTGCGCGCATAAGCGGGTGGTTTGGTGGGGAAAGGCTGCCTGGGCGATGTCTTTTCTCCAGGTACATCGGATTGGGGTACGGGACGTTCCTCGATCGGCCAGACGGGTTCGCCAGTGACACGATCGAAGACATAGAGGAACGCTTCTTTGCTGGGCAGAGCCACGGCTTTGATGGCCTTCCCACCGACGTTTATGTCCGCCAGAATGGGTGCGGAGGACAGATCGTAGTCCCAGACGGGGTGATGCACAATCTGGAAATGCCACTTGCGCTTGCCAGTCTTGACATCGACGCAGACCAGGCTTTCTCCGAAAAGATTGTCGCCTGGCCGCTCGCCTCCGTAGAAATCCGAAGTCGGAGATTCCACCGGCAGATATACCAAACCAAGCTCTTCGTCCACCGTCGTCTGGGTCCAAACGCCGGTGTTGCCATTGGTGGCCCACGAACCATTTCCCCAAGTTTCGTTGCCCAGCTCACCCGGGCGGGGAATGGTGTTGAAGGTCCACAGAAGTTTGCCGCTGCGGGCGTCGAAGGCGCGCACCAAGCCTTTGGTGTTGTTGTGAGTGACGACCGTCATTCCCTCCTTGAACGAGGAGCCGACGATCACGGTGTCTTTCACCACTAGCGGTGTTGAGTGCAAGCCCGCCTCGCCGGTTTCCAAATCAATCTGCTGGCCGGTCCCAGTGACCATGCCTTCCTTCAGGTCGACCATGCCGTTCTTGCCGAAACCATTCACTGGCTGGCCGGTGTGGGCGCTAAGAGCGATGAGCCGGTAGCCGGTGGTGACAAAGATGACGCGATCGTCGCCTTTGCCGTCGGTCCAGTAGGAAACGCCGCGTCCCGACAACTGGCGCGGGGCGATGGCGGCGCGATTACCTTCGCGCAGACTGTACACCCACATCAACTCGCCGGTCTTCGCGTCCAATGCGATCACGGACCGTCGCGTGCCCGCCGTGGTGTAGATTACGCCCTTCACCATCAGAGGGGTGCCCTCCAGCTTATATTCAGGCCGGGGACCGAGAGCGTCCGTTTTAAATCGCCAAGCCACTTCGAGTTGGTTGAAATTCGCCGCGTTAATCTGATCCAGCGGCGAATAGCGTGTGCCCTTGATATCGCCCGTGTACGCCGGCCATTCGCCGTTCTTGGTTGAAGGCTGCTGTCCCCACGCGAACGCCGCCAGAAACGCCAGTCCGGCGAAGACTGCGCAACGCCGCGCGTTCGCATCGTTCATTCCTCTTGGATGCATGGTGTCCTCTTTCTACTACCGCGCCGGCTTCACCGTGACTTTCACCTGCGCGTTCGACCAGCAACACTGAAATCCGCGGCCGCCTTCGCCCGACCAATCGTTCGCCAGGGCGTGCAGCACGTATTCTCCTGGTTCACTAAACGTGGCGGTGGTGACCGCCTTGCCCTGAGACGTGGTGGAAGGAGGGGCGGCAAAGTCCGCCTTCTCCACCACTGGCCCATCCTTTGCAAAAGTCACAGAGCCTGGTCCACGGAATTTACTCCAAGTGATCACGACTGCTGGCGTGATCGGGCGCGTCGCGCCGGGAATAACGCTGGCGTCGTCGGCCACCCATAGCGCCAGTGTTACCGGATTCGGCAGCACCGTCATGAGCGACGTACTCTGACCGCGTGGGCCTTGCACGAAGGGCCCGGTTGGCGCAAAACCCATGAATGGCGGCGTATTTCCGTTTGCGTCGCGGAACGGCGAAAGCTCCCACAAAGGATTCAGACTGCCAGGAATCGAGGTGGTTACGCCGTTAGCCGTCAACGTCCAGGTGAGTTGATTTGATCCGAAATCCTTAGGCACCGTCACCGTAAATACGCCCCACTGCCTGCGGGTAAGAAAGTGAGTCGGCTGGCCCTGGTCGGGGCCTCCGGGTTCGATCCGGTTGCCGGCGCCGATGGGGATATCCAGCTCCTGTTTCAGATTTCGATTGTAGTAACCGAAGAGCAGACTGAAAGTTCCGTCCTGGTTAGCAAACCACCCTTCGAAAGCGCCGGTGACGCTTTGTCCGGAGTCGTGCGCAGGTCCAGTCAACAATTGCTGTGCAGGGGCGAGTGCCACCGCGAGAAATGCCAGCGCAACCCGATGACGGAGCATTCCGGTCACTATACTAGTTGCCGTTGGGCGCGCCGGCAGCCGCTGCCGTGGACGAATTATGCTTGGCGACCCACTCCTGATAGTCCGCTTCACTGATATAGGTTACGTTCACCCACGCGTGCGCCATCTCGTCCACGGTGCGGTCGCCCCAGCCGACCCACTGGTTCGGATCGGGGTTATTCCGGTTGGAGGCAGTGTTGTCGTGCCATGCGACCACATGAATGATGGTGCCTTTGGGCAGCACCGGCGCCGCGTCGTCGGCGTAGATATAGTTCGTCATCCAATTGAAGTTGAAATGGTCGACATAGCTGAGCGTTCTTCTTGTGCCATCTGGAAGGATCGCCTCCAGCAGCATGGCTTTGCCACGGAGATGCATGTGGGGCTGGAAATTCTCGAGACGCGCCGGCGCCCTGAGTGCCGTGTAACCCTCCGTCTGCACAACTTGGTTCGGTGGAATATCAAGCTGGCCAAATCCGGCGGTGCCCGGAGTCGCCGGGAAGGGGATCAGGTAAGTCCGATACTTCGGCACTTCGCCCTTGGGATAAAGATAGACCGCCAACTCGACATGATCGCGGATTTCATCTCCCACAGCGTGATAGTGCATCTCCCACCAGATGCGAGAACCTGGCAGCAACAGCTTGCCCGTGTTTGGGCGGTAAATGTCGTAGTTCTTGTTGATGGCCCACTCCATCAGGAGACCTTGCGTCGCCAGTCCCGGGCCCGTTCCGGGCTCTTCCTGTTGAAGAAAAGCGAGCGCGTGATGAGTGATTCTGCGCCCCGCCAAAGTAGCCGGCCGCATTTCGACGGCTCGCACCCAGCGTGGCTCTGTGACTGGAATCGGCGTCAGCGGACGAAACCAGACGTCTTGTCCCTTGGCGGGCATGGTGTACGCGTCCGACTTGAGGATGAAGTCCGGCTTCCCGAACTGTTTCTCCAACTGCCAGCCATCGTCATTGGGCCATTGCTTGGGAGGCGGCATGTCCTTCGGATCGCCGAGCGGTGCGCCGCCATCCACCCATCGCGCGATGACGGCGATCTGGTCGTTCGACAGCGACATGTCGTTCTGAAAGCGCTGAATTCCAACCGTCTTGTCCAGATGCCAGGGCGGCATATTGCGCGTGACCACCCGCTCTTTGATCGACTTGGCCCAAGGCCGGGTTTCTTGGTAGGTAACCAGCGACATCGGCGCCATGGATCCAGCGCGATGGCAATTCTGGCACTTTTCCTGCAGAATCGGCGCAACGTCTTTCGCGAACGTCGGCGCGTTGGCGGCGAGGGTTGCGCCCATCGCGCATCCCGCAACGGCCAGGCCGGCCACCGCCATCACGTGCATACCAGCTAGAGCTTTGGCCACACGACACCTTGATCTTTCTTTGCGACCGCGGCCAGGCCCTTGTAGACGAACTTCTGGACACGCTGGCCGCGATAAGTCTCCGTAGTATAGATGTTACCTTTGGAATCGGCAGCGATGCTGTGCACGGCGTAAAACTGGCCCGGCTGCCTGCCGCCGTCCCCAAAACTCGTGAGAATATCGAGCGTGTCGCGCAGCATCACGTAGATCTTCTCGTTCGCGCCGTCCGCCAGAAAAATGTATTTCTGCTGCGGATCTTTGGAGAAAGCGATATCCCAGACGGAGCCGTCGCCGCGCGTATTTTTCGCGATGAAAACTTCTTTCACGAATGTGCCATCCGGTTTGAAAACCTGAATGCGGTCGTTCGGCCGATCGCAGACATAAAGCAGGCCGTCGTTGGAAAGCTGGGCACAGTGCACAGGATTCCGGAACTGCTGCGCGGGAGGATCTTCGGGCTTGTACGGTCCGAGGTTGGTGTCATCGGGCTTGTTCCCATAGGCGCCCCAATGCCTCTTATACTTGCCAGTCTCCGCGTCGAACACGATCACGCGGTGATTGCCGTAGCCGTCGGCAACGTACAACTCATCGGTCTTGGGATCCACAAACATCTTCGCCGGTCCCTTCAGGTTGTCAACGTCGTTGCTGCCTTGGCTCTTACCGGGATGGCCGATCTGCATCAGGAACTTCCCACTCTGAGTGAACTTGAGGACCATGTTGTCGTTAAAGCGCGCCGGGGGACGAGCGGCACCCTCGACCGGAGCCGTACCGGGAGGCGTTGCGCCGCGGCCGTTGCCTCCGATCCAAACATTCCCTTTGTAGTCCACCGTGATGCCATGATTCGAGTCGGGCCAATCGTAGCCGGGTCCTGGGCCGCCCCAACTCGCGATGAGATTGCCGGCCTGATCGAACTCCAATACGGGCGGAGCTGGAGTGCAGCATTCCGCCGCGGGTGGATTCGCCGCAGCATAGATCTCCTTGGCTTCGAGCGACCCCGCGCGGTGGATGATCCAGACATGGTCCTGCGCATCGACCGAAACGCCGATCGTATTACCGATCACCCAATGGTTCGGTAGTGGCTTGGGCCAGAGCGGATCCACTTCAAACCTCGGCGCCTGAACCGTTCCGGCGTGGTCCGAAGCCTTTTTGGCCAATACAACAGAACTAATTCCGAGAATCAGGAGCGTGGCGCAAAAGGTCACGCCCACGCGGAAATTCATCTTCATGGTCTCAGCCTCCTTCGAGAGCGGACCTCTTCGGGCGATTCCGTCCACAGAACCTGTGGATCGGTTGATATTTTATTACAAGCGCTGCAATGTTGGTGAACGCCCCCCAGCCGGAAATGCGCGATCTGGGATAAGATTGCTTCGACGTGCGGCTACCTTTTGCGACTCGCCTGCCGGCAGTAACCTTCGCGTCCTGGGTGCTGTTCACTCATTTCGCGACGGCTCATAACCTCCCGAACGATGTCACCGTACAGGTGTTCTTCCGGCCAGAGGGCAACCATCTGCGCCTGCTGGTTCGCGTGCCGCTCCAGGCGATGCGCGACGTGGAGTTTCCGCAGCGGGGTCCTGGGTATCTGGATCTGGAACGAGTCGACGGGTTTCTTCCTGACGCGGTGAATCTTTGGATATCGGGTGCGCTGGATGTTTACGAAGATGATGCGCGCCTGCCGAAGCCCTTGGTGGTGGAGAGCCGCGTGTCGCTTCTCTCCGACCCGTCCTTTGCGACCTACGATGCCGCGCTGGCGCACATTCGTGGACCGAAACTCACCAATGCAACCAGCGTAGTGTGGGACCAGGTGTTGCTCGACACGATGTTGGAATATCCGATCCATTCCGATCGAGCCCGCTTTTCGATCCACTCCGAATTGGCGCGGCTCGGGCTGAGAACGGTCACAGTGTTGCGGTTCCTGCCGCCCGGCGGCGTCATCCGGGCCTTCGAATTCACGGGCGATCCAGGCGTAGTCGCACTCGATCCGCGATTGCATCAGGCGGCCTTGCGGTTCGTAAAGCTGGGGTTCCTACACATTCTGGACGGAACGGATCACCTGCTTTTTCTGCTGTGCCTGGTGATACCGTTCCGGCGCTTCGGCGCGCTTATCCCGATCGTGACCGCGTTTACCATAGCTCATTCGATTACGTTGATTGCGTCCGCCTACGATTTCGCACCCAGTGCGCTATGGTTTCCGCCGCTGATTGAAACACTAATCGCGTGCTCGATTGTGTATATGGCGCTCGAGAACATCGTGGGCGGAGCCACCGTGCATCGCCGTTGGATGATCGCATTTGGGTTCGGTCTGGTGCACGGATTCGGCTTCTCGTTTGCCCTGAAGGAGACGCTGCAGTTTGCCGGGTCGCATTTGCTGACGTCGCTGCTGGGGTTCAATATTGGGGTGGAACTGGGACAGTTGCTGGTGCTGGCCTTGTTGGTGCCGGCGCTCGAGTTCGTGTTCCGCCACATGGTCGCCGAACGGATGGTGACCATCATTCTGTCGGCTCTGGTGGCACATACTGGATGGCACTGGATGATGGACCGTGCTGACCGGTTGAGACAGTTCCGGTTTGAACCGCCCCTCATCGATGCGGCCCTGCTGGCAACCGCACTTCGCGTGCTGACGGTCGCCGTTCTGCTTGCAGGGCTCGGTTGGGCCGCACGGGCAGTGCTTAGCGACTACGCCGAGCGTAAGAGAATCGTGAGACGCGGTGCCCAGCCATCGGGCGGCGAGCAGCCGTCTACTTGACGTACTTCTTCAGATCCTTCGGCCCGACTTCGGCGCCATACACGTTACCATGGCGATCCACGGCCACGCCTTCCGCCATGCTGGTACCGCCTTTGGGGTCTGGATCTGGGATGAATGCCGTTACCTTGCCGTCGCGTGCGCTTCCGATCCGGATGCCTCGGTGGCAGCCGGGGTTGTAGCCGTACGCGCCCTCCTTGTCATTCGATTCCGAATCTGAAACGTAGAGCACATCATCTTTGTCAATCGCTAGCCCACTCGGGCGGCCGAACTGTTTCCATGCAGCGATGAACATGCCGTCCTGGTCAAAGATCTGAATGCGGTTGTTGGTGCGATCGGCGACGAAGAGACGACCCTGCGAATCCATCGCGAGGGAATGGGGTCCGACGAACTGTCCGGGCCCAGCCCCGGCTGTTCCCCATTGCTTGATAAATTTGCCGTCGCTCGAGAACTTCACGATCCGCGCGTCGCCGTATCCCGGCGAATGGCCGGACGAGACGAAAATATCGCCGTTGGGCGCGACCACGACATCCGTCGGTTGATTGAAAGTGTCCGGACCGCTGCCGGCAACGCCAGCCTTGCCGAGGGTCATCAATACTTTTCCTTCGCGACTAAACTTGTAAACCTGATAGCCCTTGGCCCCCTGTCCCAAGGCGTCCGTTACCCAGACGTTGCTGTCTTTGTCAATGTAGAGACCGTGCGGTTGCACGAATAATCCCGCGCCGAAATGACGCAAATGTTTTCCCGACGGATCAAACTCGAGGATAGGATCGAGGCTTGAGTCGGCGCAATTATTCGCGCCACACCGGTCATAGGCCCAGATGTGCCCGTCGGGACCAACTTCGACGCCAGCCGTCGAGCCCCATTTTCTTCCGTCTGGCAACTGCGCCCAGTCCCGAACGGTGGTGTAGGGATTGGGGAGATCATTGGGTGGCGGGTAGCTGGGTTGTCCGCAGAGCCTGCCCCCGGATGCGCTGAGAATAGCGGTGCAAGCTCCCAGCGTAAGTCCGAGTCGGCTCAAATGTCGCATGCTGAGCTCCTTGCTCGTTCGTTCTCGTGTTAGCGTTCCACGTCGCGCTGCAAAATAGTGTACACCTATTTGACATCCACACCGGCCGCTCAACCGATATCTAAAAAACGTCCCGAATTTGCCGCCTAGTCAAGCCCCATCGCCACCACCACATGTTGCGGTCGATCTCGAAGTTGTCGTGCCCAAGGCAAGCAACATGATGATCGTCAACCAAGGCTATCCGTCAGAAAAGGGGTCAACTCCCGTATCACGCGCAGACCGGAAAGTGAGCTTGACGGAGGTGAGTCAGAAATCCGGACTCGGGAGCTCCCGGATCGAGAACGAGAAACGCGCATGTATACTCGGAACACTGCAAGGCGAGATCCAAGCCGCGATGACGACTTCTCATTCCGAATCCAGGACCACCCATCGGCCGTGACCGCTTCAGTTAGTTACCTGATTTGCTCGGCAAGTGTCGATAGCTCTTTTCGTTCTCCAAACAGATCTCGTCCAGCAGCTCCGTATCGGGCATGATGGCTTGCTTGAATGTGACCGTCCAGGGTTTCGTGTACGCTTTCAGGTCGTCGACGGTGAATTCGATTTCCAGCCTACCGTAATTGGGGCGCCGGAATCGCTCGGTCAATTTGGCTGCCTCGGTCAGCGGATTGCCTTTCAAGTCGAGCCAAATGCCGTCCCGCAATCCGTTGGTTTGGACCACCAAAGTGTCGCCTTCCCACTTGCCGGAAGAGTATCCGTTCCAGGACGGCTGCGGATCTACAGGCAACGGACGTCCATCCAGGAAGATCTGGCGGTAGCCGGCGTTCCACTCTGTAAGAATGATCAGGAGTCCAGGGGTTTGCACGAACTTCTGAAGATGGGGAAGCCCGTAGTCGCGCGGAACAGTTAAGGGCAGACACCGGACGTGTGGATCATCTTTGCCCTCGTTCTCGATCCGTTGCTTGACCAGGGCAGCCGCCCACGGTTGGTACGGAAGGCCGCCCGGGAGACTGCGCCCAATATCTATGGCCTCCAACGCGATCGGGAGCTCGGCGTCGCAATCCAGCAAATCGAGGCCTTTCGCCGGGTCGCACGGAACTGGATTCCCCGTGATCCATACCCCCGAGAAGTCCGGCTTGCCGTCGCCGGTGCGAGGCGCGGGACCCGTCAGGTCCGGCTTGCCGGCGGAAGTCCGGGGAACGCCAGGTGTGGGATAGTGCAGCCACTGCGCCGCGAGAGGCGAATACAGCGCCAGCAGGATCGCAGAACCCACCAGAAGTCGCGTCATTGCCGCAACGGCCGCCGAACACGTGGAGTAGCCCGGCGAAGCCCCTTTGCGATCGGCCTTAGGCCGGCCGCCAATGGTCGGGTTTTTTCTTGTCATTCAGATGCCGGACGCGAGCGACAAGAGGAGCGTGACCCTTCGCCTTCGCCCAATCGATTGCTTCTTTCTGGGTTTTGAAAGTGCCGAGCTCATGGTTCGCATGGTCTTCGACTACATAATCCTGAATGGCCGACCCTTCAGGGCGACCCTTCGGACGGGCTTCGACGTAAACGTTCGCCATAGTCTTCTCTCCACTGACACTCCTGTCAGCACTTGAGATTATACGAGATAAAGAAATTGCCTGATTGCTACGTCCGACGATACTCGCTTCACCGTCGCCGTTGCAATTCACTTCTTAACCACGGGATCAGTATCAAGGTGGTCATCGTCCAGGAAACCTAATAGGCGGGGCGACCCAACTGGATCGGAATGAGGGCATCCCCCTGGCTTCGTTCCCCGAGAGTTAATTCGATCGTGTTTTCCTTATCTGGGTGCTGCACTGGCCATAGCCGTCAAATAGAAGGGATGATGAGTCCCGACAAACGCACATAGCACAGCCCATCCAGCCACTTGACGTTTTCGCACTCCGTCCCAGTCGACATGCCGACTTCCGAGTACCTTATCCGCGGAACCGAGACTCAATTGGCGGGCTGCTCATCACCGCCGCCCTGGGTAAGCGCCTCCTCTCTCGCCCGCCACTCTTCCGCAAGCTCCTGCACCTTGGCGGAATCGAGCGTGAACGCGAGCGAAACCATGTTGCCGGTGGCTTTAACACCTAGGTTCTCTGCCACCTCTGCTAAGGCTGCCTCAGGCCCCCAACGCGTTTGAAGGAGGCCCCGCAACCAGCGGCCCAAGCCGGCCGCGGCTGTTGCGTCCTCCGCCGTTTTCATCTCCACCTCTGCTTCCACCTCAATGATCTTTCCGAGTCGAACTCCGGCGCGCACTTCCTGAACTACGTCTGCGAACTGTGATCGGTAGCTCCGGTGTGACATGCTCAGTTGATCCTCGGCCATAGCATGGAGGGGCCGGATCGCAATCAACCAGTTATCGTAGGTTTCGCTGATTCGTCTCACCTCGGCTGCTAGATCGCCATCGACTGGGCCAGCCTGCTGTTGCCATCGCTCTAAGGCGGATCGAACCGTGTCTTGATCACCCGTAATTGCGGTGCCCGTCTCGAGAACAGTCAGTTTTGGCGGTGGGATCAACGCTGTCTCGCTCGACTCATCAGTGCTCATGCAGGCAGACGCCAGGCTCCCTCCACGCAGAATCGTAAGCTTACCGCCGCCAGCATTGGGCATACGTTCCACGGTAATAATTTGACGCAATTTGCCCGGGCAGTACCCCACACTCGCTCCCGCCATGGGATAAAACAACTGCAAGGCAGAATCTGCGTACCGCTCGAGATTAATGCTGTAGATTAGTACCGTGTCCGGCGGAATAACACTGGCTAGTCTCGGACTCACTGATTGTGCGGACGCAAACGATACCAGCAACCCGGCCGCGACAAATGCAACAATCCGCATGATCGACATCTCCCGCACCTATAGACAAATGCTCCTCCTTGGAAGTTCCCGCATGGCGTAGCCTCTCTGTAACCGCACCTTCGAACCCGGTTGGTGCATGAACACGATGGCCGATTGTCGGGACTGATCAAGCCGGTATCTATCAGGTCGCGAGAATTCATCCCACGGTTTCCGAAATAGAATCTACTTCCGACAGCCACAGACGGCCTCCGATGCCGAAGAGCCACATCTCAACGCCACCCAAGAGCAGGGGCGACATGGGTCAGAATTGCCTCCAAAACATGCACATTGTAGGCGACGCCCAGTTGGTTAGGGACGGTCAGCAGTAGTGTATCGGCTTCGGTGATCGCGTCGTCTTTTCTGAGCTGTTCAATGAGCACATCGGGCTCGGCGGCATAGCCACGGCCAAAAATTGCACGCGCATTATCGATGTACCCGATCTGATCCTGTTCCTGCGCGCCCCGTCCGAAGTAGGCGCGGTCGCGATCATTGATCAGCGCGAAGATGCTCCGGCTGACCGAGACGCGCGGTGCTCGGGGATGGCCGGCCTGTTTCCATGCAGCACGGAAAGCGCGTATCTGCGCGGCCTGCTGCACGTGGAGTGGCTCGCCACCCTCATCAAACTTGAGGGTCGAGGATTGCAGGTTCATTCCGAACTTCGCCGCCCATACCGCGGTAGCGTTAGAAGCAGCGCCCCACCAGATCCGGTCGCGCAGGCCTGGGGAATACGGCTCAAGACGTAGCAGGCCTGGCGGGTTGGGAAACATTGGGCGCGGGTTAGGCTGCGCAAATCCACTACCGCCCAACAGTTCCAGAAACTCTTTGGCGTGGCGCCTTCCCATGTCTTCATGGCTCTCGTCATCTGCCGGACGATAACCAAAATAGCGCCATCCATCGATCACCTGTTCGGGCGAGCCGCGGCTTATGCCCAGTTGCAGCCGTCCACCAGAGATAAGATCGGCTGCGCCCGCATCCTCGGCCATATAGTGCGGATTCTCATAGCGCATGTCGATGACTGCGGTGCCTATCTCTATGCGTTTCGTCCTTGCGCCGATGGCCGCT
>JBEKRO010000130.1:0-12104 GCA_049518655.1 Bryobacteraceae bacterium
AATGCCACCCATAGATCCTCCTGCTTCTCCCGATCCTTCTTGCGCCCCATGCCCATAGACAAAAGACGTTCAAAACACAATCAAGGTCACATGTTTTGGAAGGTTTTTACCACGGGCTGCTAAAGGCGATCCACATGGACGAGTTTATTCATGACACGAAGGCTCCGTTTTTTGGTTTCAAATCGTGGAATGATTTCTTCATTCGGCAGTTCAGGCCGGGAGTGCGGCCCATCGCTGACCCGGACGATCAGAAAGTGATCGTCAGCGCCTGTGAATCCACTCCATTTGCGATCGCCACCGGCGTGAAGGCACAAGACACGTTCTGGATAAAATCGCAACCTTATTCCCTCAGCCAGATGCTCGACGGAAAGTTTGTGGAACAGTTTATAGGCGGCACAGTTTACCAGGCATTTCTCAGTGCAGAGAACTACCACCGGTGGCACAGCCCGGTTTCGGGCACCATCAAAATGATTCATCAGGTGGAAGGTAGTTACTACGCCGAAACGGTCTCGGAAGGATTTGATCCCTCCGGTCCCAACAACTCACAGGGCTATATCGCGCACGTGGCTACCAGGACGCGCATTTTCATTGAGGCCGATGAGCCGTCCATTGGGCTGGTGTGCCTCATGCCGGTCGGCATAGCGGAGGTTTCTTCGTGTGTGCTCAGCGTGAAAGAAGCGCAATGCGTGAAGAAAGGCGATGAGATCGGCTTTTTTCAGTTCGGCGGATCGACTCATTGCTTGGTGTTCCGGCGGGGAGTCATTGGGGAATTCGCATTGCAGGCCATCCCGCAAGGGGAAAACGGGGCGAACTCTATCATCGTTAAAGTGAATTCGTTGTTGGCGATCGCCAATTAGAGTAGTCTCCGATCAGCTTCAAATCCAGGAACGCCTGGAGAATGCATGTAATCAGCCCTGCGTCGCGCCCCGGCGCCTGCGTAATGAGATTCAGAGATTGGTGGTGATGAGCCGGTGATGATGGTCGGCGTGCCTCATCCTTGATTCTCGCTCCACACTTGCGTTGCGTCAGGTTTGTGTTCGTGCCTCTTCAGGTGTCCGATTTGCTCCTCCAAGCCTTGCACGCGGGCCATTAGTTCCAAGACACGCGCATCCTCGTCGGCGGTGATGGCCCTCGACTGCGCTTCCGCCACTTGAACGATCTGGGTTGCTTCGGCAAGCAGCGTGATTCGTTCGCATTCCTTTCTTTCAAGCTCCGAAGTGTTCTCCATACCTTGTCTCCTCGCCTTTTAGAGATTCAATGCTTGTCTTTGTGTAAGAAGACATCCTTCCAGCGTTCCGATTGGACTTCCGAATTGGCAGCTGTGCTGCTCGCCGGCACGTCCGCGACGGCCGCAGCAACGGGCTCCGGCGTCTGGTCCGCAGAAGCGGATCTTGCGATAGCCAGTGACGCCAGCATGAGAGGCAAAGTGCCCAGTAAGAATATTTGCCGTACGATCATCTTCGCCGCCGTCTTCCTGATATGGCGGTGAGCACTCCAGTAACCAGGGTTCGGCTCGAAAGAGATGCGCTAGGCTCGAATATGGATCTCAAGGCGACCTGTAACGCAGTTGCAGCCAAGTGGCTAACGCGGCGGGCGCGCTTCATAGCACCTGGATCATTCACAACACCAGTAAGGGTAAGCAGCATACGGTCGACAGCTTCGGCCTTAGGGTTGCATTGTTTTGGCGTCGAAAGAAAATGACTAACAATCTCACTTTCTTGCTCGGAGCAGTACTGTGCACCTCGATCCGGGCGCAAACGCCACGCTCGCAAAGCGACACGGTGCGTATGGCCCTGGCCATCGCTGCGCTAAATGACGCACCCACAGCCAGCATCACTCAGGCCAGAAGTGAATGGCCGGTGAATTCCTCAACCCCTCACGGGAAGGCTTCGTGAACATTCTTTCCAGACTGTACTACAAATATAAAAAAGTCCTAAAGACGCTGAGGCTGTATTTCTTGATCGCCGGCCCCGGCATCATCGTCATGGTGGCCGATAACGACGCTGGCGGCATCACCACTTACACCGTCACCGGAGCCCAGTTTGGCTTTTACCTGATCTGGTTCCTGATCTTGTTGGGGCCGGTCGCCTACTACGTTCAGGAAATGACCGTAAGATTGGGCGCGGTCACAAAACGTGGCCATGCCGAGGCTATCTTCCATGCCTTCGGATCGTTTTGGGGATGGTTTTCCCTCTTGGACCTCGTCCTGGTGGATTGGCTGACGATGATCACGGAGTTCGTCGGCATGACCGCGGCGATGAGCATTTTTGGCGTGCCAGCGTGGATGACGGTGATCGCGGCGTGGATCATCATGGGGACGATGGTGCTCCAAGGACGCTATTGGACCTGGGAGAAGGCAGCGCTTGTCTTTTGTGTCTTGAACCTGATCTACGTTCCAGCAGCGTTCCTGATAAATCCTCCGATTGACAAGATCCTGCACGGCAGCTTCATACCGCAGTTGCCGCCAGGGGGATTCACCAACGCGCTCTTCTTCATGCTCATGGCCAACATCGGTACCACAATCGCGCCCTGGATGATCTTCTTCCAGCAAAGCGCCGTGGTCGACAAGGGGATGCAGGAAAAAGACATGCTCTTTGGAAAGCTGGACACTGCGTTTGGCTCGTTCTTGACCGTGGTAGTGGCCGCATTCTGCGTGATCCTCACGGCCACGCTCCTTCCAGGCCAGGACATCAACGATGCCGCGACGGCCGCGATTAAGTTCATGGGTATTAACAAATACTTGGGCGCATGTTTGGCGATCGGGCTGTTTGACGCCGGCTTCCTGGGCGCAATATGCATCTCGCTCGCCAGTTCGTGGGCCTTCGGTGAGGTGTTCGGCTGGGCTCACTCCCTGAACCACAAGCTCAAGGAGGCGCCCTGGTTCTATGCCTACTACTTCTTCGATCTGTTGCTGGCGGGAACCGTCGTGTTGATCCCGCGTGCGCCATTGGTGCTCATCACTCTATTCGTGCAGGTGATTGCAGTCACCCTGCTTCCCGCGGCCCTGGTGTTTCTCATTCTCCTTCTGAACGACGAGGAGACCATGGGCAGGTACAAAAACACACTCATACAGAACGTGGCTAACATCGGCATCACGGCGATGATTATTGTCGTCTCCACTTTGTATGGAATCAGCGCGCTGTTTCCGAACATCTTGAAATGAATCCGGAGGAATCACGATGATCCTGACATTCTTCGAAAACACCATCGAGACGGTCCGAACCATAAACCAACGGTACAAGACGCCGCACATGAAAACGACTCCCCTGGTCAGATTCTGCCTGGGGTTGCTTCGAGTTTATCTGCTGTTACTGGTTGGGATACTGGTCTTCAAATTCATTCAAGAGCTGCACTAGACAGGGGTGGCCCATGAACGGTGTAACGACAAACAAAAACGGCAAGGAAGAGGACTTCTTTCTAACCCAGCTGTTGGGCGCGCGCGCCTATGTTCAGAGCCGAAAGATTGGCAAGCTCAAAGACCTCGTAGCGGTAGATCAAGGAAAGGTGGCAGAAGTCACTCATTTCCAGATCGCGCGGCCCTTCGGTGATGCCGCCCTGCTGGTTCCGTTGCAGAAAGTCCGGTCGTTCAGTCCTCGTGAAATCGTCCTCGATATCGAAGATCCGAAGAGCTACGTGCGAGAGCCGTCGACGAATGAAGTTTTCCTGAGGGACTACTTGCTGGACAAGAAGGTTTTGGACGTCGAGGGGCGCGAGGTCGAAGTTGTATACGATATCCTGCTGGCCGTGACCAGCAACCGGATCTATGTGGTCGATGTCGACATCAGCCGCTACGGATTGCTAGTTCGGTTGGGATTAAAAGGACTCGCGGCTTTCCTGCACAAACATGTCGGTGCAGCCCAAAAGAGATTAATCCCATGGTCCTATGTGCAGTCTCTGCCGCCCCAACTGGGAACGCTGGAGGGGGACCTCAATTTGAGCATCTTGAAAGAGAAGCTTTCCGAGATCCATCCAGTGGACCTGGCCGACATCTTGGAAGAACTGGATAGCTCCCAGCGCGCGCTCCTTCTTCGCGGCCTGGATACCGAACACGCGTCCGATACGCTAGAGGAGATAGATCCGGCTGTCCAACGCGACATCGTCTTCTCGCTCAGCAAAGAAAGAGTGGCGGAACTGATTGGCGAGATGACTCCCGGACAAGCCGCCGACATCGTTTCGGTTTTGCCGGCGGCAGAGAAAAGGAAAATCCTGAAGCTGTTGGAACCCGCGCAAGCCGCCAAGATCGATGAGATCCTAGAAAAGCAGGACACCACAATCCTGCATTTCGCTTCAGCGAACGTTTTCAAGTGCTCGCCAGAAACGACGGTCGAGCAGGCTCGCAACAAACTTCGTGAGGCAGCCAAGTCCATGGACGTTGTGATGTACTTCTACATCGTCGACGAGTCCGACAAGCTGCTAGGCGTGATCGACATCAGAGAAGCTTTCGTCGCTCAGGACAGCGAGCAGCTGAAGGACCTCATGACCGAAAACGTGATCAGCCTCCACAAGGACGCCACCATGAAGCAGGCAGTGGACATGTTTCTCCGATATGGGTTCAGAGCGTTACCCGTCACCGATGAGAACGACATCATTCTTGGCGTCGTGCTGTATCGCGACGTGATGCAGCTTAAGCACCGAATTCTGGAGTAAACCTCCGTATCTGCGGCGTAAGAACTCTCGTCTGGTCTGGCAAGTTATCGCGAGTCCCGCAGCTTCGTGCCGCCGGCTAAGTCCCGGTCTGCGGAACGGCTCCCGAAACACGATGGTTGAGTACACGCATCCGGCCGCTAGAGCAAGACAGAGGGTAGTTGGGTCCGGAACTTGTAGCGTGTTCTATGAGCTATCCTGATTGCGTTTTCTCATCAACGTCCTCGGCGCAGGTCGTTCTCAATCCCAGCGTCGCTGCTACTCCAGAACTTGGGGATGCACGGCCCAGCTAACAGAGCTAACGCCAGCCTCCAGCGACAGCCTCACCACAAGCTGTTCCAACGGCTCATCCTGGCGGCCGAGTCCCTTGATCTGGGCGGTAACTTTCATTTTTGGAGTCCCTTCGATGTCCTCACTCCGTAACGCCGTCAGCGTGAGCGAACTACGGGACATGGCTTGCAGCATCAGTGCGCGCATATGTGCCTCGTCCTCAGGACGGCAGATCAGCTCGAATGCGTATGTGACCTCTTGCTCCTCCCCGGCGGCGTGGGCCGGATATAGGCGATAGGAGAGTGGCCGAAGAACAATATTTGTGATGAGGACCCCAATCGCGAGTATTAAGGCATGCAAGGGATTTCCCAATCCGGAGATCGCTCCGATAGCAGCCGAACACCAGAGCGTGGCCGCCGTATTGAGTCCACGGACGCTGCCCGCGTCTTTAAAGATCACCCCCGCGCCCAGGAAACCGACACCGGAGACAACATAGGACACGATCTGCGCTTCACCACGCGAGTTGTCACGAACCATGAAGGCGCACATCACGAAAGCCGCAGCACCCGCCGAGACCAGGGCGTTGGTGCGCGTACCCGCCATACGCTGCCGCCATTGCCGCTCCAATCCGACGACAGCCCCCCATAAGGAGTGCTGCGCCGAGGCGGAGAACGAAGTCGAGGATGCTCATGGTGGAAACTTACAGCGATTATCCCGCTTGCCCCGCTGGAGCCGCGTCGGCTGCCTGATCCGCGACGCAGGCTGCGTGCCGCAAAATGCGTTCCAGATGCCGGCAAACGAGCATGAGATCCACATAAATGGTCGCATCGCCCGGCCCAGACGTGAGTTGAGAAAGCTTTTGATATAGAGCTCGGCATTCGGCGCGGATGGACGCTTCCTGAGCCCGTACCGAAACGGCCTGAGTGAGATCCAAGGTACGCCAGCCATCAATTGCCGCGGACAAACACTCCTGGATCTTTGCGCCAACCGCCGACATCTGCCCCAGGATCTGAGACGGTGGTCGGCCGTTCATCTCGGAGCATAACGTTACAATCTCGTATGCGTAATCTCCGATCAGTTCCAAATCGACGATTGCGTCGAGAATGCCGGTTACCAGCCGTGCATCGCGAGCAACGGGCGCCTGCAGGGTGATCAGGTTCAGACACTGGTCGTGAATGAGCCGGTGCTGATGATCTGTTTGGGCCTCGAGCTCACTGGCCCTCGCGGAAGGACCAGGCCGTGGATCGGCCATCGCGCTCAATGCCTCGGCCAGAAGAGCCAGGGTTGTCTCGCCCATCTGGACCAGGTTCTGCTGAACCGATTCCAGTTCTTGAACGTAATGTACTCTCATCATTGTTTGTCGCTCCTGGTCTGTGTTGGACAACGTCAAAGGGTAAATTTCGCGGCGGCCTGCGCGATTCTAGGAGCCGCTGCTTGGGTCACATATCCGAACGTGGCGCTATCGATGTTGCCGTTCACGGCGTTGGGACCGAAGAACTGAGCGTGGTTGAAGGCGTTGAACATCTCGAAGCGGATCTCCAGGGTCCTCGACTCAGCGAACTTTGTGGTCTTGTGCAGCGCGATATCGTAGTTTTCCATGCCTGGCCCAAAGAACGATCGCCGCGACGCGTTGCCCTGAGTGCCGAGCGCATTGGGGCTGAAGAGCGACGTATTGAAGTACGGCTGACCGTTGCGCGGGTTGTGATTGATCTCCAGATTGCCGGGAACTACATCCGGCAGGTCGATGCTGATTCCATTGACGCCGTTGTTTCCAACGCCCATCAGGGCATTGTCTCCGAAGCTGGCGAACGTGACGGGCAGACCCGAGGCAAAGCGCGTGATGCCCGATACGGCCCATCCATCGGCCAATCGGTTCGTGGCATGGAACAGTTTCGCGAGCGGAAGCTCGTAGTTGTAGCTGAAGACGATGTTTTGCGCGATGTCAAAACTGGAAATTCCATATTCCTGGCGGTAGTTGTAGGGGTTGACCTGTTCCTGCAGATTGGAGGACCAGTCCAGTGACTTGCTAAAGCTGCAGCTGGCAAGCAGTGTGAGCGGCCCCTTGGTTCGCTTCAAAGTGAGCTGGAGAGCGTTGTAGTTTGAGTTGCCCATGGTTGCAAAATATCCGTCGCTCCCAATCGCATTGCTGTACGGAGCGCGTGTGCCGTAGACCACGGTTCCGTTCGCCCGGGTGTAAACGCCATTCTCGCCGAAGGGACCGCAGGTTGGAGTGCCGGGAGCGACATCCTGCGGTTGACTGAGGCTCAGGCACAGGGACGGATCGCCGGGGTTCGCTGCCAACGATGTCAGCAGATGGCGGCCGAGTGTCCCGACATAGCTTGCCGTGGCCAGATAGCTCGAACCGATCTGGCGCTCGACCGTGAAGTTTCCCGTCATGGCGTAAGGCGTGCGGTTCTTATAAAAGTAGCTGATCGCGCCATTGATCGGTTCGTATTGGCTCCAGTTTACAGCAAACGGATTCGAAGCCGACACGTTGTAGGGCGGAACATTCACCGGAAACTGCTGCGGATACTGAGTGCCGGTCAGCGCGCCGACGAACGGCTGCGCAAACTGCGGAGGCTCGGAGCTGAGGTACGTGAGGCCATACGGAGGATTCCCGGTCGGGTATGCAACCGTCAGCCCTTCGATCGCAGTGAAGAATCGTCCCACACCGATGCGAATGGTGGTTTTGCCCGGACCTCCGGTGAGCTTTGCCAATGGACCGCTGGACCAGGCGGGTGAATAGGCCAGACCAAAACGCGGCGAGAAATCGTTCAGCGGAGTGGGCGCGATGGTGGAAGGTACGCCCGGATCGCCTGGCAGCACGTATCCGCTTGGAGCGCCAGGAAACTGCACGGAAGTTTCACCGTAGATCAGCGTCGATATCTGATTGTGCTCTTCGGACCAGGGACGCATGTAGTCCCACCGAAGGCCGTAGTTGAGCGTGAGATTCGATCGGATGCGCCAGCTATCTTCGGCGAAGAGTCCAGCGTTTACTGAGAGTTCGTAGAATGCCGGCGAGGACTGTTGAGAGTAGTTGTCCGGCAGGCCAAGGAGAAAATCGGCAAAGCCGTTCCCCGTAGATTGGGCGCCCGAACCGAAGAATGAAAATGTGCCATTGGCAACCAGGTTGGGGAGCTGCTTCACCTTGAAGCGTGTGTACTGGCCCCCGAACTTCAGGGTATGGTTGCCGCGGACTTTGGAGAAGCTATCGCTCGCTTCGTAGGTGTTGTTCACCTGGCCCAAGGAAAAAGGATTGGTGCCGATGGTGAACGTATTGAAGTTGATAGTTTCGACACCCTCATATTTGGGGAAGCCAGGCTGGATTCCAGTAGGGCCTGTCGCAAAGCCTTGACTGGCGAGGCTAACGCCCACTCCGCCCTGCGGAGTACCGAGTTGATTGTTGAGGCGCGTGAAACTGAGCCGCGCTTCGTTGACCGCGGTTGGACCAAAGCTGATCGTATGGCTCAGGACCACAAGCTGTGTGAGGCCGTTCGAAAGGGCGTTGAAGCCCGGCACCGTCGCTCCTCCAAAGCCGCTCGGGTAGGGATTGTTCTGGGTGTAGCCATCGGCGAAGTAATAGAGAGAGAATGCACCGTGTTTGTCGGAGTTGAAATCGAGACGCAGAGCCGCTCTGTCATCGTTCAGACGATTCTTCGCCGCGCCGAAAGAAAATAAATTCGAACCCGCGTTGGGTGTCGGAATGTACTGCAGTAAACGGGTGGCAGGCACCGAGAATGCTTGCTGGGGGATGATCGCCTGCGGAAAGACACACTGCGAAGTGGATGTGCATCCCGCAGTGTAGAACGGCTCTCCTGCAGTCACTCCATAGCCTAATTGGTTCGAAAGCGTTTGGGCCAGGTAGGAGCCGTTCACGGTTCCCGTCAAAGTATTCGCCGCGTCGGTGAAATTGCCTTCCCGATTTGCAAGCGACGGCACCTGCACCAGGCCCGTCTCTATGCCTTGGATCGTCCTTTGTCCCTGATAGTCGGCGAAGAAGAATACCTTGTTCTTGCGGATAGGACCGCCCAGCGTTCCGCCAAACTGGTTCTGTTGAAACGCCGATCGCTCCGGAGAGAAGAATCCACGCGCATCCAGGTCGGTATTGCGAAGGAACTCGAATACCGAGCCGTGGAACTCATTCCCTCCGGACTTGGTGATCACGTTGATCACGCCACCACTGAAGCCGCCGTACTCCGCGTCGGCGTTGCTGGTCAAAATGCGGAACTCGGCGATGGAATCGAGATTCGGAATGATGCCGGCTTGCTGTCCGATGGCCTCTTGGACGCTCGCGCCATTCAGGTAAAAGCCATTGGCCGATTCGCGTTGTCCATTGATCGAAAACTGACCTGTGTCAGCGTTTCCAGCAACCGGCACATTGCCGAAACCGCCTCCTGAAGTGCTGTTGACGGCGCCGCTGGTGGTAATCGGCGTCACGCCGCCCTGAATAGCCAGCAGGTCCGTATAGCTGCGACCGTTCAACGGCAGCCCGGTCACTTATTTGCTTTCGATCACCTGGCCGAGCTTAGTGTCCGACGTTTCGACCTGCGTCGCGTCCTCAGTGACGGTCACCGATTCGCTAACGCCGGCTAGTTCAAGCCGCACCTCCAACTGCACCGCGCTGCCAAGATCGACGGCAATATCGGACCTTTTGTAGGGCCGGAAATTCTCAATGTTGATCACCAGTTCGTATGCCCCAACAGGTATAACCGGAAATGCAAATGCTCCAACATCGTCGGCCTGTGTCGTCTCCTTGACGCCGGTGGCCTTGTTCGTGAGCGTCGCTGCAGCATGGGGAATAACATTTCCCGCAGGGTCTTTCACCGTCCCCAGGATCTTGCCCGAGGTGTCCGCCGCAAACGCAGCGACGCCCAATGCTACAAACGCCATCGCGCCTCTTGTGAGCCTGCTCTGAAAAATCATGATTCCCCATCTCCTCTGGAATTAGACACACTTCACCCACTGGCGGCCCCTTCGAAGGGCTGCCTCGTCAAAATATTGTTTTCGTAGGGGAATCCGGCCTGGCGAGAACCGCTGGCCTTTGTTCAGAAAACCGAGGTCCGCTAATTCTTCGCCGAGCCGAATTCGCCCGGTTTACTCGGGGGGTTCCGTCACGTTCGAATCAGAATTATCAATGCACTTCAATGTCATTTGATCCATTCCTCATTCAACGGGTGCGGAGCCCATACGATGCGCCCATCGGCACTTGCACTTCGAGAATTCTCTGAATCCAACGGGCCGCGGCGCGAGTCGCTTTGACTGTTTTGATCCGCATTTGTCTCACCTCCTTTCCTGGGAAATCATTCCTTCCTCGCTTCGGCACACGTCCGTCGTTAGCGGACTGGCTCAGCCGCGAGAGCTCTTAGTACGAACTCATCGCTTGCCAGCAAAAGAAACAGTCAGAATATTTCGGAATAGCGCGGATAGCGAGGCTATCGAATCAGAGGCAGGAGCCGGTCAGGGACGGAGGCTCCGCTGACTCGGTATCTACCTGCTGTTCGCGCAATCGACGACTACCGCTGTCAAACGACATGGGCCTCCTTTCTCCTGGAATTGGGTGGGCCAATCAGGTCTCCCAACGTCAGAATATACCGGCCGGGGTATCATTGTAAAGGGCTTTTTTCATTATTCTTTGTGAGGGAATCTTTATGGCACATACAGTACACGAGAAGAAGAGGCTGCTGAACCGAGTACGGCGAATCATGGGCCAAGTTGCGGCCATTGAGAAGACCCTGGAGCAAGAAGGAGAGTGTTCCGAGGTGCTTCACAACATCTCTGCTTGCCGGGGCGCCATGGATGCACTCATGGCTGAAGTGATCGAGGGCCATATTCGATTTCACGTCCTGCCCGCGAATGGGAATGCGACCGGGGAGCAAACGCGTGCTGCCGATGAACTGGTGACGGCGTTGCGCGCCTACCTCAAGTAGCTTCGGTACTGGGTCATGCCGCCGTCTGTTTGGTTGAGGAAATCCCAACTCCCTCAGTCGCCGCGAACTGAGATTTGTCGCTGGAGCGCGACAGCAGACGCGCGGAATTGAGGATGAAAAGTAATTCCGAGGTAACGTGGATCAGCGCTGCGAGTACCGGGTTCAGAAATCCGAACGGGCTAGCCTGACGCCTGCGGTATCAATACTCAAAGTCCCCGCCAGGAGCCTCGTCTTGATCCGCGTCGCTGAATCAGCGAGTGACGCTTCGGCTTAACCTCCGATTCGCGGGATCGATCCAAGCGCGACTAACGCTTGTGTACAGAGTATCCCCGGGGAACAATCGAGTATACGAATGCCGTACTGCGGTCCGCATTCCGCCAGGCAGTACGGTGGAAAATGTTAGCCGAAGATCCATATGTCGGAGTTGATCTCCCACGGTTGAAGAGGCGTGAGATGGAGGCCCTCAGCGTCGAAGAATGCAGACGATTGCTCAGGGTCGCGAAGGAATCTGAATGGTGCGCGCTGTTTGCGCTCGCCTTGACCACTGGAATGAGGCCCAGTGAATACCTCGCGCTCAAGTGGACCGACATCGATTGGCAGCGTGGGGCCGCGAGTGCCTGCCGGACGATTCAGATTTCGCCGTCCGGCTGGACATTTTACGATATAAAGCGCAAGCGGAGTCGTCGGGTCGTGAAGCTTTAGAATTTCGTGCTGGAAGCTTTGGACAATCTTCGGAACTTACAACGGCGACAGCAAAAAATGGACAGCGAGTGCCAGAAGGAGCATGACCTCGTTTTTCACACCGATGGACAGCCCCTGAGGCGACGAAAGGTCAAATTTAAATTCAGTAAGGTGATTTCAGACCAGCTCGGTCACGCGAGCATTTCTTTCATGCTGGAGCGGTATTCCCACGTGCTCCCAAGCATTCAGAACGAAGCCGCGGCGAAAGTCGAGCGCATGCTCATAGGCTGAGCCCCGCTCGCGCTTGCTGATAAGTCCAATTCGGCGTCTAAATGGGCGCACCTTGCCTACCCGGCAGGTGAGTTCGAGCAGGCGAGCCCTTCCGCGCATTCTCGATAGCTTGTATTTCTCTCTGGCGTCGTTAGAGCCCTTGGCAGCCGCACTTACCAGACAGATGTGCCTAGCAGGCCGTGGCAGAATCCCCCGCTATTGGAAGACGACTCGCCCACTGGATAGGCATGATTTCCGGAGACAAATTGGGAGCAGAGGCGCTTATGCCAGTTCCAAACCGCGCGGAACGCG
>JBEKRO010000131.1:0-12007 GCA_049518655.1 Bryobacteraceae bacterium
CGCTCAAAAGTGCCCAATGCGCGCTGCATGATCGTTGTGCCTTGCTACAACGAAGGCCTTCGACTGCCGGCCGATCAGTTTGAGCAATTTCTCGATAAGTCACAAATCCGCTTCGTTTTCGTGGATGATGGCAGCCGGGATAACACCATTGAACGAATCGAGAGCCTGCGCGTAAAGAATGGGGACCGGGTGGTCCTACTCCGGTCTCCTGTCAATCGAGGCAAGGCCGAAGCGGTTCGCCTGGGTATCAACTTTGCTCTGAAACAAGACGCGGAGTACATCGGTTATTGGGATGCCGACCTGGCCACTCCGCTCAGCGCGATTCTTGAGTTCCTGGCCATCTTCGCCGAGCGGCCCGATCTCGATATGGTGTTTGGTTCCAGAGTAAAGCTGCTCGGCCGTCAAGTAATCCGCCGTGCCAGCCGTCACTATCTTGGTAGGGTCTTCGCAACCGTGGCCTCCGTCATGCTGCGAATGCCCATCTACGACACCCAGTGCGGTGCGAAGATGTTCCGTGTCTGTCCAGAAACTCGCGCGCTGTTTGCAGAACCATTCCGGACCCGATGGATTTTCGACGTTGAACTTCTGGCCCGCTATATCGGTCAGCTCCGATCACCTGTGTTGGCCTCGCAGCGGATCTACGAGTTCCCACTCCACTCCTGGGAAGACGTCGGCGGGTCGAAAGTCAAAGGAGTCGATTTCTTCGTTGCAATGAGAGACATCCTCCGAATTTATTGGAAATACATGCGGGACATTTGAGAAGCGAATGAAGCAGCCTTCACCACCCTCCCCCACTTTGAGAACCAAGGAACCGGCTGCCGTGGCGGACCGTGTGATTCGGGCGCTGGCTCTGCTGGCGGCCGTCTCAGCGCTCATTGGGTTCTGCCTGGCTGTGTTCCAAGCCCCGTCCATTCCAGAAAACGACCATCGCCTCGCCCCCACTTTTGCTTTGGCTCACGGATACCGGCTGTACTATGGGCCCCAGCAAGGGCCGGTATTGAGCACCATCTACGGTCCGGTAACAGCGCTGACCTATGCGCCCTCGTTATTGGCCTCCACTCCCATGGCAGCTGTGCGGCTGGCCACGATCATAACCATCATCCTATTCTTCCTCCCGATGTTCTTAGTGGCCGGAAAGGGAGAGGCTGGCAACGGGTGGCAGAGGTACGTTTACGTCCTGGGATTGGCTGCCGCGCTGACGTCCTTCAGCACTTCTCTTATCATGTCCTCCACACTTGTTCACGCCGATTCTCCCGCACTGGCGGCAGGAGGCCTGGCATGCTGGTTCAGCGCAGCGAGAGGTTCACGCCCTGGGTGGGGCCGTGCGCTCCTGGCAGGTGTGCTTACGGTCGTCGCTGTCATGGCCAAGCAGAATATGGTGCCCCTGGCGTTCGCACTGGCCCTGTGGTGGCTGTTTGTTTCGTGGAAAGGCGCGCTCGCCTTTGTCGCCGGAGGAGCGGCTTCGTTGCTGACGATCTGGACCGGGATTCTGGCCGTCTCCACCAACCTTGAGGCGGCTTGGTTCAACTGGTTCCAGATTCCGACTCACCAGCCTTATGACAAAGCGCTGCTCTTCTCGGTCATCGACACCTTGGACCGGTCACTTCTGCTTTATTTGCTTCCCATCGCGGCACTGCTTTGGAGGTATATGCGGGAGCCCGATAGCTCCACGTGGAAAGCGCGATTGCGCCCGCTGTCGATCCTACTTCTGTGGGTTGGTTGCTGGCTCGTCCCCACCTCCGTGTTGGGGCGCATTAAAGCCGGCGGGGCCGAAAACGCTCTGAGCCCGGCCGTCTACTTCTTTGCTCTGGCCTGCATGTTAGAGCTCTCAGCGCACCTCTTTGGCTCGCCTGCCGGTTCCAGGCCACGATTCGCGTTTATGGCATTGGTGCTCCTGCTCGGAACTTATGCCGCCGTGAAACTTCCGGAGAATATTTACTCGGTCTTGAAGGCATCCGGCCGTAGCTCGATGGAAGAGGTATACAACTTTTCGCGTTCGCATCCAGGTCAAATCTACTTTCCGCAGTTCCCTTTGACCATTCTGATGGCGGAAGGTCACCTGTACGATTTTTCTTGGGGCCTCAGCGATCGCCGCGCGGCCGGGCATCCCGTGTCCGACGCACAATTCCGGAAGGACACACCTCCCTCAACGAACCGAATGGCGTTAGTGCCATGGGTCCCCTATTGGGAGAAAGACATCTACTCTCGTTGTACGGCGGCTCCTGAGACCCAGGAGCCGGGGCTGCCAGGCTTCACGATCTGCCAGTTTCGCTGAGCGCCGCTTAAAAGAGCACGCGGCCGGGCGGATCCATATCGGACATTTCTATTGGAAGCGGGCTTTCCGCATTCTTCCGCCGGCGTGCTGTTCTTGCTCCTTCGCGAGCCAAAACGAAGGATCTCGCCGTTGTAGGCGTTTTCGTAGCGATTGAACCGCTCTGGGCAAATGTGCTGTACCGCATGGCGGGCGGCGCACAGAACGTCAACCCCATGCGTTTCGACTTGCGGTTCTCAGCCATCGCTTTCGGCTGCCTGTTAGCGCTTCTCAAGGACCTTTACCCCGCCCGACTTGCGGCCAAGCCTCCCAGCTGGGCAGCGATACCCATACTCGGGCTGCTCGCTTTAGCCGTGAGCCAAATCGTGCCACACGCCGGTATGGTGGTTGGTATTGTCGAAGGAACAACAGTGGCCGCGCTCCAACCTCGCGGTGAATACGCCCTCGAGCTTCTTGGAATGGAAGCCGATCGCGTGGATCGGGACGATTTCCTACAGCCTCTATCTATGGCAGCAAATGTTTTGTGAGAGGCCCGCGGTTGGATGGTTCGGTCATTTCCCGCAGAACATCGCATGCTCGATCGCCGCCGCTACACTCAGCACCTACTTGGTTGAAAGGCCAGCACATGAGCTACGGAATATTTGGTGGCGCGGTAGAACGTCCTAAGGTACCGCTGCCTGCGATCGGGCGTTGCGTTGTCTCCGCCAGGACGCGACAGCCCGCGATGCTCGCTCGATCCACTGGGTGTTCCGCGGATCAAGCTTTTCCCGCCCAACCCAGAACGCGAGTTCGCATTGCGGACTTGAGCGCCGCGGTTGCATTTTGGATGTAGCCGCGCAGGGGCGTGGTCCATACATAGGGGATCACAAGCAGCAGGTAGGCTACGCCGGTGATCGAGATCGCAATCGCCATGTCCAGAATAGTTGCCGCTCCAAACCAATTGTGGACCGCCAGAGCAATTGAACCCGCGACGGCAAAACGCCAAACGAACGGCAGATAGGGCCGGCTCAGCTCCGTCAACGAAACCTGTAGGGTCCGAGTCAGCAAATAGACGTCCGCGGGAATGGAGATAAACGCCGCTCCGCACAGGAACCCCAGTGCCACTCCCGGCATGGCCCAGTGCCGCACGAAGAGGATTGCCAGCAGAACACTCACCGCTCCGTCGACCAAAGACTTCATCGAGAGCAGCTTTTCATGCCCGAACGCAAACAGCGTGACCGTCAGCGTATAGTCGGCCTGTCGCAACAGAAAAGTAAGAAGCAGTATGACCGTCAGTTGCATGCCACCAAAGAAATGCGCCCCCAGCCACCACGTGACGAACTGCTGATTGACGGCCAGGATGATACAAAAAACGAAGCCAGCGAGCAGCAGCATGGCTTGCGTGAGCGAGGTGGTGGCCTGCAGAATCCGCTCGCGCGATTCACTGGTTTTCATGTGGCTGAGCCCGGGAAGCGCCACACTGGCAAGAATCTGCGGTTGGTTCTGCAGCACCGCGACCAACTTGTTGGTGGAGGAGTAGACCACCACCGTGGCGGCGCTGATAGCGCGGCCCACAATCAACAGATCGCTGCCGGCCACTAGCTGCGTCGCGAGCTGGTTTACATTGACCCAGAATCCTCGCGCGAACCAACGCCAGCGAAGGGGACCCGCCCGCCGCCAGGCCTGGGCCGGCGAAAGATCGCGGCGAGACCGGAGCAGACGGAAAAACGCCACCAGATCATGCCCCATCTGTTGCAAGCACCAGCCGCAAGCCAGGGCATAGAATCGCGCGCCCAAAATGAGCATCCCGATCACCAGCGCCGTTGAGATGCCCCACAGCGTCAGCCGTAACTGTCCGAGGAACTTTAAATCTTGCAGGCCCTGCAGCACGGCTGGGAAGACGCGCAGCGGATAAGAGATCACGAACACTGCCAGGATCAAGCCCACCGGGCCACGAAGCTCGACATCGTGCGCGGGCCGAATGAGGAACAGCGCCAGGGCGGCCAGCGCGATTACTCCGGTTTGCGCCAGCACCACTTTCAGGGTTTGGCCCAGCACGCGCGCCACTTCGCCGGAGCCGGGCTCGGTGTGATCCACGCCACTGGCGTTAGCGACATCCCGGGGAGTAACGACGATGATGCCGAAGTCGCACAGCAGCAGGAAGTTGAGGACCTGCAGCGCAACCAGCCAGATGCCATAGTCGCGCTCCCCCAGCGTACGGAGGTAAAAGGGAGTGAGCCATAGCCCCAACAGCATTACCGCTGCTTGATGCACGTAAGCGAATAGCGCCCCTCCCAGGAAAGACCGGCTGCGAGACATTATTATTGCTGGCCGGGCCTAAGCCAACCGGCATTGGCCAAATGGAATCTCACCAGAAACGTCCCAATCATCTTTTGATACTCGGAGAACAGGAGGCGCCGTTGTTGCGGCTTCTTCCACCAGGCGCGCGGATCGAAAGCATCGTCCGCCGCAGCCTCCATTTGAAAGTCGAATTCGGGAAGGAATAGGCGAAAAACCTCCGCCGCGCGGCGGGAATGAAAGTTGCTTGTCACTAGGATAATCCGCTTGGCGCCCAACCGATGGAAGATTGGCCCCATGGCGCGTGCCTCCTCGATGGTCGACCGCGCATCGAGCGGAATAGAAAGAAAAAGGCTACGCGGGTAACCCTGTTTTACGGCAAAGTCCTCGGCCAGAGCGCCCTGATAGCCTGCGATTTCATTGCTCGAGTAAAACCCACCGCTCGTGATTACTTTCGACGCCCATCCTTGCGCGCCCAGGCGAGCGCCTAACAGCACACGACTGCCCCAAAAGTCACCTGCCAGTACATAGATCAAGTCGGCGTGCCGTAGCGGATCGGAGACTACTAGAGATTCGCCCAGCCCAGTGAGAGCCGGTTGAGGAAAGGCTAGCAGGATCAGGATGAGCAGCAGCGCGGCCAATAGGAATGGAAGCAGCCAGCGGCTGCGTCTTTTGAAGGGCCGAACCACACCTTCTACCGCGGCATCCTCAAGACCAGTCACTCGCGCTCAAGTCCGCACGTTCCAGATCCGCAGCACACCCAACCCCGGAAATCGCTGTTGCAGCTTCAGGGTCGCGTGCAACTGCTGCGAGATGGCTGCAATAAAGGCTTCATCGTCCTTCGCCTTGTTGACCCAATAGTCGCTGTCATCGCGGCCGAACAGAACGATCTGAACGGTCTTGTTGCGATCGAGGAGCCGCAAGAGCTGGTAACGCCGGAATTCGTTGCTCTGGTCGCCGAGATCTAAGTCCACCACCATCCGGGGGCCATGGATCTCGTTCAAAAACTTTACCGTGGCGGGCACGTCCGCCATCACTGGTTGCGCCGGATCGGTGTTGGCGTACAGCGACTGCACGACATCCGCATGAAGCTGCGACCAGAGCTGGCTGCGCCAGTTCACGAGCAATCCCACCATTATGATCCCCGCCACCCAAAGGGCCACCGCACCCTGGGAAACACGCTGGAAGGCCAATCGGCGATCGGGGCGCAGCGCTCGGTTTATCGCCTGATACCAGCGCGTGCAGGTATGCGCCATCGCGAACGCCACAATAGGAACCACAGGGATTAAGAAGCGCAGCGACAGCATCCACTGCTTCAATCCTCCGCTGGGCGCTCCATTGTAGTTGTAGTCGATGAAGACGCCGATATACACCACCACCGTCGACACGAGTTCGATCCACCGCTTGCCCCGGTAAAAGAGCGCGAAGATCAGCCCGCCCGGCACCAGCACCAAGAGGGCCGTCAAGTACATCACCAAGTTTTCTCCAGCGAACTGACCGCTGAAGCCATAGCCGGGGTCTTTGACGAAGAAGGGGTTACCGTACACCAGCGCGGCGCTCAAAGGCCGGCACAAAACACCGGCCAATCCGCCCAGAATCAGCGGCACCAGGTGACGCTCACGCCGGAGCAAGGCTCCCGCGAAAAAGAACGCGAAGAGTATCAGAACGGGTTCCCGAAGGCAGATGGAGGCACCGGCCAGGAAACCGGCGCCCAAGCGTCGCCAGGGAGTGCTTGAGTCGCCCCCTCCCCAAAACAGCCACAATCCGGCTGCCACTAAGCAGGCGCTGGGAAGATCGCTCATGCCCGTGCGAGCCATCACCATGGCTGGTACATAGCCCACCACCGCGAGGGCGTAAAGGGGTGAGCCTCCGGAGTCGGCAATCCAGCGCGCCGTGAACAGAGTGCAGCCCAGGAGCGCTAGCAATCCAAGCAGGAATGTCCCACGCCATCCAGCCAGCCACACAAAGGGGACCATGAGGGTTGAGGTCCCTGCTGGATAGTTGCTAGGATGCTCCCTCAGGTGCTGGCCGGTGAACGGATCGACAGCGTCCACCGTGGAGCTGCCCGCCGCTAGTGAGACGGCCTGACGGACATAGCATACTTCGTCAGAGTTGGTGAGGCCCTGCGGATAAAAGCAGACAAAGCCCAGGACGTACAGGAGCAAAACGCCCCAGACGATTCGCATCTCGAAGGTGAACCACAAATTGTTCTTAGGCCGCACCGGCACGCCGGGCTGCGCGGAAACGCCTGCTGGTCTGGTGGGGACAACCGCCTCCTCTGCGAGAGCAAAGTCGGGATTACTGTTTGTATCGGAGAGGGCTCTCGACATATGTTCCTTCAAACGCGCTGGCAGCTTGTTGGCTGCCAAAAGGCATCAACTCCCTAGCGCCACCCTGGCGTTCACTGTGGATCATGTAGTGACAGGGTCCTTCTGGGGCTTGGTGGCGATCGCTATCAGCGACGTCGGCTTCCACGGTATGAAGCGATCGATCCGCCGCCAGAGCCATACCAGCCGGTCGAAGATTTTAAGCTGAAAACGGCTGATCCGCGATCGCTTTACCAGCTTGCCGGTGACGTACCAACTCGGCCGGGATACACGATTAAACTGCAAGACGCATTCCACCTCAAAACCCGCCTGTTCAAATACTCCACGAAGCTGGGCGTCGGAGTATCTCCGATAGTGGCCCAAGATCACATCCAGTTGTCCGAAAATCTCCTGCCCGCAAGGCACCAGAACAATGGCGCGGCCGCCCGGCGATAGCGCGCTGTAAATGTTTCGCAGAGCGCCGAGGTCATCTTCGATGTGCTCTAAGACGTTCAGGCAAATCGCGGTGTCCACTGCTTCAGCCAGGGGCTCGAAATCAGCGGATTTCGAAAGATCGCACGTGCAGGTTTCCACGTTGAGGAAGTGACGCAGCCGTGACTGCAAGCGCGACAGATGTTCCGGGTCTATATCGCTCGCGATATAACGCTGTCTCCCGCGAGCCAGTACGCGGGTGAGATTACCCATTCCGGCTCCAATCTCCAGCACGCGTTCCCTCACGTAGGGCCGGATGGTATCGGCCATCCAACCATTGAATCGAGGGGCAACGGAGAAGGCATCCAGTATCTCGGCGCCGGGATCTTTATAGAGATCGTCAGAGATCCAACAGCGCAACATGACCCCCAGAGCTTGGAAGGCGTCCTTCAGCCCGATCTTTTTGCCCTCCTCATAGGTGCGGCCGCTGTAGCTGATAGGCACTTCGTAGACCCTGGCCTGGCGCTTGGCAATCTTGATCGTGATCTCCGGCTCAATACCAAACCGATTGCTCCGAATGGGAATACTTTTCAGTAAGGGAGTACGAAATGCTTTGTAGCACGTTTCCATATCCGTGAGGTTGAGATTGGAAATGATGTTGCACAGCGTAGTGAGCAGGCGGTTGGCGACGCTGTGCCAATAGTAAAGCACGCGACGCCGGCCCGAACTCAAGAATCGAGAGCCGTAGACGACATCCGCCGAGCCGTCCAGGAGCGGTTCCAACAGCAACGGATAGTCTTGTGGATCGTACTCCAGGTCCGCGTCCTGGATCAGGCAATAGTCACCGGTAGCATGTTCGAGCGCCGCGCGGATGGCGGAGCCTTTCCCGCGATTTTGAGGACATCGCACCAACCGAATCAGTCCCGGGTACCGGGCGGCAACCGCTTCCACCAACTCCGGCGAGCCATCGGTGGAGGCGTCATCGGCGACAATAATTTCACGCCTCAACCCATGCGGAAGAGGAGTAAGTACGATCCGCTTCAAAACGGCCTGAATGAACTCTGCTTCGTTATAAAGCGGGACGAGAATAGAGAGCAGAGCGCCCTCACGATCCGCAAAGGCAGGCGCTGACGCGGCATCTTCGATTTTTTCTAAACTGTTGTCGAAGTGCATCGGAGTTCCTAGCGAACGCGTGCTCCTACGTCGGTGCGCACGGTTTGATAAAGGTCCAGCGTGCGGCGAAGCATGGTGTCCAAGCTGAACTCCTGCGTGGCCCGGCGTACGCCTGCTTGCCCGAACGTGTGTCGCAAACCGTCGTCGTCCAGCAGCCGGTTGATGGCTACCGCCAAAGCTTGCGAGTCGCCGGGCGGTACCGTCAAACCGGTTTGTCCGTCGAGTGAAACAAACGGTACGCCGGTATCGAGGTTGGTATTGACCACGGGTAGACCAGCCGCCATGGCCTCAATCTGAACAATTCCAAGAGCTTCGCTGCGCGCCACCGACGCCAGCACGAACAGATCGGCGGCATGATAATAGGCCCTGACGGCAGCATCGCTGATTCCGCCCGCGAAGACGACCTTGTCCGAGACTCCCAACTGCATGGCGAGGCTCTCCAGTTCTCCACGCAATGGACCGTCACCTATGATGACAAGTTTCCCGCGCACCGAGGTCATGGCGCGAATCAGAACGTCAAATCCTTTGTAATAGACCAGCCGGCCCACGCCGATGATTAAACGATCACCATACCGCTCGCGGACACCCCGCACGGCTTCCGGATCGCGCCGCTCAAAATGTGCTGTGTCGATGCCAAAAGGAATCACATGGCAACGATCGCGAAACGCTTGCAGCACGGGAGAGCTCGCCACATAGTTCGGCGAAGCTGCAATGATAGCGGCGCTCTTGCGCAGAGCCACTCTGAGGATGGGCTCGAACAGGGGGCCCAGCACCTTCTGCTTGATCGTGTCGCTGTGGTAAGTGACTACCAGCGATCCGCGATGGCCACTGGCGAGATAGGCCAGCACGGCAGTAGGATTGGGCCAATGGATGTGTACCAGGTCGGCGCCAGAATGGCGAATGCGCGAAACCATGCCCGGCGAGATAGGCGTTGAGAACGCAGTCAGCAAAGTGGCCAAACGCGCTACGGGAACCGAGTTGACGATCTCTTCGACGGTGTTGCGATTCTCGCTGGAGACAATAACGCTCAAATCGACATGGTTGCGCAGTACTCCGCAAAGCGCTTGCAGATGAGTTTCAATACCCCCCCTGTGAGGCGGATAAAATTTCCCCACTTGCAAAACGCGAAGCTTCGCCGGATCCTTACGGGCAGTGCTTGGGATGAAGCTGGCGCCTCCCGTAATGGTACTTTTCATGCTTCACTCCATGGATCGCTATCTCGCCAAAACTGTTACAGGCTGCTCATGGTACCGCGCAGAGGAAAGCAATTCCAAATCGGCATGGACCATTTCTTTGACCAGCGCGGCGAACTTCACCTTCGGTTCCCATTGCAACACTTTGCGAGCCTTACTGTAATCTCCGATCAGCAGATCGACCTCCGCGGGACGATAGACCGCTTCATTCTTCCGGACGTAGTCTCTGTAGTCCAGACCGACTTCCCCGAATGCCAGTTCGCAGAACTCGCGCACACTATGGGTTTCACCCGTTGCGACCACATAATCATCGGCTTCCGGCTGCTGCAGCATTAGGTGCATGGCACGGACGAAGTCCCGGGCGTGACCCCAATCGCGCTTGGCTTCCAGATTTCCCAGAAGCAACTCGGAGGCGAGCCCGAGCTTGATTCGAGCCACCCCGTCGGTGATTTTCCTCGTGACGAATTCCAAGCCGCGCCGCGGGCTCTCGTGGTTGAACAAAATCCCGTTGCAGCAAGGGATGTCGTAAGCTTCGCGGTAATTCAGGGCCAGATAAAAACCCGCTACCTTACTGACACCATAGGGACTTCTCGGATGAAACGGAGTGCTCTCCCGCTGAGGCGTCTCATGGACCTTGCCGAACATTTCGCTCGATCCAGCGAAGTAGAATCGGCACTTGGGCTGGACCTCCCGTAGCGCCGCCAGGACATAATGCGTCCCGTTGATGTTGGTATCCATTGTCGAGAAGCCATCGGCGAAGCTTTCCGCGACGAAACTCTGGGCCGCCAAATGGTAGCATTCATCGAACTGTTGCTTGGTGAAAATATGGAAGATGCTGGCGTAGCTGTCCAGGCTCCCCGGATGCAAGTGAATGCGGTTCAGGCTGTTTTTCAAGCGGCTAAAACGCAGTCCCGGCTGCTCCAGCGCGACGCGCCGCACCAGCCCGTGGACCTCATAGCCCAAATCCAAGAGGTGCTCGGCAAGATAGCTTCCGTCCTGCCCAGTGATTCCCGTAATCAGCGCTCTCTTTGTCATAATCCCTTTCCTAGTAGTTGCCCCCCCAGCACCTGGCGATAGACCCGTGCAGTTTGTGCGGCATTTTCCGACCACGAGAAACGCGCCGCGTTCGAGAAAGCTTGTTGTCGGCCAAGCTTGCGATCTTCCTGGCTTGGCACCCCTTCAATAGACGCTAGAACGGCGTTCTTCCAGCCCTCTATATCTCCTACAGCGCAGTAAGTGGCTGCGGTTCCGCCCACCTCGCGCAATACCGGCAGATCGCTCGCGATCACCTGGCAACCACACGCCATGGCTTCGATCAGCGGCAATCCGAAACCTTCCGCTTCGGCGGTATGGAGCAGCAGGCCAGAGCGGCGGTAGGCGGCAGCCAAAACATCCCGATTCAATCCGCTCAATTCGATCAGCGAGGCTTCCACTCCGAGTTCCCGCGCCAGCTGCCTTTGTTCGGCGGTGAGACGCTCACCGATATGGAGTAAGCGAATATTCGCGAGGTGCTTGCGCACTTCCGCGAAAACCCGCAGCAGCAGATCCAATCGTTTGCGAGGCATCGAGCTTCCCACGTTTAACAGCAACATCCCATCTTGGGAATCTATCGGCAGAAGGCGGCTCAATTGGGAGTCCGCCACTGGATTGGACAAAGGATTACAGGAGGGGTGTACGCCATTGGATATAACCGTCACCCGGCCGGGGGGATGTAAACCAAGCCGGACAATCTCATCCCCTGTAGCAGCGCTGACTGCAATGACGTGACCTGCCTTACGGAAGCCGCCCAGAATTCGTTCCGTCATGGCGCGGAACCACCGCGGACGTGACTGGCGTTCCGGCTCCAGGACACAACGGAAGGTATCGAGATCATGGCAGGTGACGACGGTTCGGCCGGGAGGCAGATCCAGGATTAACTGTGAATAGCTATGGTCAATCAAATGAAACAGATCGAACTCCCCTGCGAGCGGCTTTAGGGTACGCCGGTAGTCGACGAACCGATTCATCAAGCGGTCGGCGTTATGAAAAACGGCCGCTTTCCCGATTCCCGGGAGCTGTCCGAAGCGCCGGCGCAGCGGTGGACAGATCCGGGCAACCTGCAAGGTAGCGGAATGCTCCTGCTCCAGTCGCTCAAGAACCATGTCCGCCACCAGATCCATGCTGGGCCAATTCTCTTCAACGAAATCGCAGATCAGGCCGATACGCGGTTTCCGAAGCATGGTCTCGGACATCGTTGCTACGCTCGCCTGGGCCTGGTTCATGGTGCCGTGATCAAACAACGTTACTGAGAGATCGTCAGAACGGTCGAAAAATTGAAGCAGGCCTTCTCTTTGAGACGAAAAGGCAAACTCTGA
>JBEKRO010000132.1:0-11927 GCA_049518655.1 Bryobacteraceae bacterium
ACGCTTTCCACATTCGCGATCACTCTTCCGAGCAACGCCCTAATCTTGTGGAGAAGACTCTTTTCGTAACAGGGGATTCACCGTAGGATGAATCCATCGTGATTTCACTCGCGTCTCCGCAGCCATACCAACGACAAAGAACGGGGCTATGAACGCTCAAACACAGGAGGGTCGAATTCGATTAGTCTTACTCGATGATCACGGCCTGTTTCGAGCGAGCCTCGGGCGCTTGTTGGCATCCGAACCCGATCTTGTAGTTGCGGGCGAGTGTGGCACGTCCGCAGAGGCTCTGGAAGTCCTCAAGGGTTCAACCGTGGATGTGGTGCTGTTGGATTTTGATGTTGGTGCGGAACAGGGGAACGACTTTATCCCTGCTGCCCGGCAAGCGGGCTACCAGGGCCGGTTCTTAATTGTGGCCGGATCGGCAAATGTCGGGAACTCAGCGATCGCACTGAAGCTTGGAGCGTCAGGTATTTTCCTGAAGTCGGAAACCCCAGAGCGTCTTTTACAGGCCATTCGACTGGTGGGAAGCGGCGGCATTTGGGTCGATCAGAAAATCATTCAACTCCTAGTTGATCAGTTGATCAATCGATACCCTGCGCTTGAAGTGCAAAGGTTTAGTGGTCCTCTGGAAGACCGCGAGCGGAACGTCCTTATGGGAATCTTAGGCGGTCTTACCAATCGGATGATCGGTAACAATATGGGCCTCTCCGAAAGCAACGTTAAGAATATAGTGCAGCGATTGTTCGGCAAGGCCGGCGTGAAGACGCGCGGTCAACTGGTTCGGGTAGCGTTCGAGGGCTCGCTGCCTACTGGGCAACAATTCATCCAACGGCAGCTGAATGAAATGGCGAACGATGCACCGCTGAAGTCTCATGAACGAGGGCGCCCAATCGCTGCCAGTCTTCCAGCGATCAGGCAGACACACCAGTGACTCGCCTACCCGTTAATTTGCTACAAGCGATTTCGATAGCGTTCCAGCGCCACGCGAACAAGCTGGCTGCGGGTGCGAACGGCAGTCTTCCCGAAAAGTTGCTGAAGAGTATTCTTGACAGCACTTTCTGAAATGTCCATGCGGGTCGCTATCTCCTTGTTCGCCAAACCCTGAACGACTTGCCGGAGGACCTCCAATTCTCGCGTGTTCAGCGCTATTCGCTCGTCGTTATTCAAGGGCACGGAGGTGGAGGCCGCCGGAGAGGCCTCTTCAGTGACGTCTGCGATGATTGCAGCCAATTTTGGGCTTACGCCTTCCTTATACGTTGAGAACCACACGTCTGCAGTAAACGATTCACCGTTGCCTCGATGACCTTCACACTGCATCGATGCCCGGAACTGCGGCGCTTCCTCCCACCGTAGGGCGTGGTGCAGTTCGGGTAGGAAGGCCGCGATTGGAGTCCCGATCAGACGTCCATCGCGCGGGGCCATTAGTTGAATCGCAGCTTGGTTGGCTAGTTCTATGAACCCGCGTTCATCGACCGTCACAATCGCAGCCGGACTCGTCTCGACCAACGCACGTAATCTATCTTGTGCTTCTAGGGTCATCCGCCGATTGCGAACTAGTTCCGCCACGAACAACCCACAACCTACGAGAGCCAGGGTCTCAAGAGAGAGACGGGTGTATGATCTGTCCAGCGAACTAAAGAGCTCGGCGAGAACGGCGCAAGAAACGCCTAACAACACGACCGCCCATCTCGGCAGGAACCCTGCCCCCAGCATGATCGGGAACAGGTAGAGAAAGCCCAGCGAGACAAAGGGCATCGTCCACCAATCCACCACGGCGACGGCCAGCATGATCGCGCCGCTTATCAACAAGATAGGCGTCCGGTTCCGTGCTTCCCACACTCGTTCCAAGCGCAGCATGTGTTTAGGCAAGCTGATAATTATCCCACCGTTGTTCGGTTGCGACGCCCAATCAAATGCACAAACTCCAACCTTGTTTTGATCGTCAAGCCAATTGAAGGATTAGACAGATGCGTGCCATGCAGGCGAGGCTCTCCAGGGATGGGTCCGCACCTGAAGAGCTCAGGATCGGCAGGTAATTTGAACAGCCGAAAGATTTCAAAGGAAACCGTTCGAGTGCATTTCCCGAGGCCGGCTTCTGGAATATGCTGTCGTTTATCTTCGTCACGCTCCGGCGGTCGCCGGGCCGTCTTTGTCTCGGTTTAGATCGGATGGAGAATACGCCACAAGGTAAGTCCTTGTCGTCGACGATGAATCCTCGTTGCAACGCTTACTCCGTGCGTCAGTCTCGACCCTCGCCTTCAAAGCTGAGGAACCCAGGGCCATCGAGTGGACTTATTCGGCTATTTCCAGCGAATCGCAGGGGAGGCAGAGGGCGGTAATCGTGAATCGAAGAACCATGTTCGCATCTGTGTTTCTAATGGCGCTTTTGGGGCGTGCCGAGGCACACGGTGAAAGTCATCTAGCCCGCAGACTTCTGACGATTCAAGTCGAAGTCAATAACATCGCGGGGACGTTCTTGATCGATACGGGCGCAGACCACACGATCATTGATTCGGCGTTTGCTCGGCGTCTGGGGTTGAAGCAAACGGGAACCGCTTCACTGGAGCGGAACTATTCAACGGAAGAGAGCATCACCGTGACCGCGGAGCATTTTCGTATTGGTCCGAAGCTTTGGTCCGATGTTCCACTTGCCATGCTAGACCTCACTGTGCTGTCGCGAATGCAGTTAGCCTCGATTTCAGGTGTGTTAGGGACGGATTTACTCGCGGCCATGACGGTGAAGCTTTCCTACTCTTCGGGAACGGCACAGGTCATCGCTGATATCGGCGATGGCGCATCCCTTGTATCCCTAAGGAAGGTACGAAACCGGTATTTTGTTCCAGTGAGGATCGGTCCGTCAACCTTTGAGATGCTTCTGGACTCGGGTACAAACATGACCGCGCTTTCGAACTCGGCATGGCGCACGTTGCCGTCGTCGTGGATGCCGAATGACCTGGTTGAAGGCATCCAATCCAGTGGAAGTCCGCCCGGGTCTCTTCTCGCCTGTGTACCGGCCCTTCACTTAGGCGACATGGCTCCGGGTGAAATGGTCGTGCGCGACCAGCCTTTCCGCGTGATTATGCCTTCTCAATCTGGCAGTTTTTCCGATACAGCATTTGCCGGCATTCTTGGGGGAGATATTCTAGAGCGCTTCGAGGTGACGCTCGATTTGCAGCATGCTTCCATGTACTTGAAGCCGGATGCCGGATTTCGTCCCGATCCTTACGAATTCGTCACCGTTGGCATTCAGTTTTACAAAGCGGACGCTGATGCTTTCTCCGTCGTTGCCGTTTGGAAACATTCCCCTGCGGAAGCGGCTGGAGTCGTTATTGGAGACCGGATCGTTTCTGTCAACGGACACTCTTCGGCTGACCTAGAACCAGAGACATTTGCAAACCAACTGCACGCCCCGACGGGAACCCCCGTTGTGTTCGAGGTCGAGCGGGCTGCGGGCAAAGTCCCTCTGCATATGAAGACCCGACAACTCGTCTGCGAATCCGGGGCTTCACTTCGGACTAGGCTCCTGCTACCGCGAACCTTTTGATCGGAACGCCCGCGAATCCCCTAAGTTGCCCCGGCGTTCGGTGAGCCCGGTGTCCCTACGGTCCCCAAAGAGATTTTCAAAAGTGTGTCGTGAACTAAGAGAGGAAAATCATGAGCGGCTCCAGGAGCGAGTAGGATATTGAGGCACGTTATTCGCTTCCATGGAGATACAGCAATCGCAATCGAACGGTTCCCACACTCAATCTTTCAATTGGTCACAACTTAGTACTGGATCATACTGTCTGACATATTTCGTCACGCCGGGGCGGTCACCGGGGGCCGGCTCCTGAGTGCCGAAGGTCGGATCGAGGATACGACACGCAAGGTAAGATCCTCATTGTTGACGATGAATCGTCGCTCCGCCGCGTACTCCGTGTGACACTGGTTGCGCTCGGCTTTGAAGCTGAGGAAGCCAGTTACCGGCGAGCAGGCCTTGGCACTGCTTGGCGCCGGCTATTACGACTTTGTGCTCCTCGACATCGAAATACCTGGCATAGACGGAATCGAAACCTGTTAAGGAAATCAAAAAGCTGTCCCCGCGACCAGTGGTCTTGACGCTGACTGTTCGCGACGGTGAGGAGGACAAGGCTAACGCCTTTGAGGCCGGCGCGGATGATTATCTTACGAAGCCATTTCAGTTCTCCGATTTGCTCGCAAGCGTTCGAGCTGCGCTTTGCGAACGTAATACTTTCTGCTTACCCCGTTTGAAGCTCTGAAATCCGACCACGTCACCTTTCGTTGGAAGGACTACGCCCGCGGTGGCCAGCAACTCACGATGACGCTGAAGGAAACGGAGTTCCTGCGTCGTTTCTTCTTGCATGTGCTGCCGAAAGGCTTCGTGAGAATCCGGTATTTTGGTTTTCTCGCGAATCGATTCCGCCCGCACTGCCTCCCTCCAATTCCTCGGAAACTACCTCTAACTGGCACTGTCCCGACTGCGGCGCCGCGATAATTGTCATCCACAGACTCACCTCTGGGGAACTCTCGCGGTGCACCTCCTGATGCCACGGACAACAGCGGACCACCGACGTGCCCGGCGGCACGCGACCCGGGTTCGTGTGCCTACCCTTCACCCAATCACCTTCCGGCAGCTTTCAGTGAGCAGCAATTCCTGATATTTTCTTAAGCTTCGGCCGTAGAATTATCCTGAGCCGCTCTCCGAACGACTGCGAGCATTCGGGCCGGCAATTACCGAGATTCCTTGGGCCAGAGTTTGTCTCAAGCGCACAGAATCCGTATGATCGCCAATTCGGACCCGCAGCGAGGCATTCCGCGTTCCCGTTTCCACGGTGATTGCCAAGCCGGGCTTCAATCCCAACCGCGTCATCTCACGCAAAGCGGCTGGGTCACGGTCCGACACGCTGCTGATTACGGCCGGGACGCCGCAAGCCCATTTTGATAACAGCACCTCTTCCCGAGCCGGAAACGCACCGCTTCGCTCGGGGATCAAGTGCCCGTGTGGATCCGTTTCCGGGTCCCCCAATTTCGCCGCGATACGATCTTCCAGCCGCTCCGAGATGAAATGTTCCAGCCGTTCCGCCTCATCGTGAACCTCGTCCCACGAATAGTCGAGGAAATCATGGAGGAAACGCTCCAACAAACGATGGTGACGAAGAACCTCCAAAGCGCGCATCTTCCCCGCCGCTGTTAAACGCACTCCGTGGTGCTTCTCGTATTTCACAAAAGGTGGTTTTTGGGCCGCGAGCTTTTGGAGCATTCCAGTGACGGAAGCAGCACGGACGCCGAGATGCTGAGCGAGGGCGTTGCTGGTCACCCGTTCTTCTTCCGGGCCGCCCAGCTCCAATATCGCCTTCAAATAGTCGTCTACAGATTCCGTGCTGTACGGTCCATTAGGTTTAGGTGGCACTAACCTTTAGGGTAGCATCACTTGTGAGCGATTGAGCTTGACTATGGGGGGAAGCTTGACCTAGTATTTAGGCATGCCTAAACTAGCAGGCTTGATGGTCTCGGTCTTCATCTTGCGCTCTCTTGCGATGGCTCAAGGCGAGACGACGAGTGCGATCGTAGGATCTGTCACCGATCCGGCCGGTGCTCCGATTTCCGGCGCCACTGTGACCGTCACGAATATTGAGAATGGCCTCAAACGAGGCGTGAAAACAGACGACTCCGGGCGGTTTAGTTTTCCGCAGCTCAACCCCGGCGTGTACTCAGTGAAAGCGGAAGCAGACCGGTTCCAGGCTCAGCAGAACAACTCTGTGTCCGCCGGACTTGGGCAAAGGCAAACAGTCGATTTCAAGCTCAATATCGCATCCGCAAGCACAACCATCGTGGTCCAGGAGCAAGCGCCCCTCATCAACCCGGAGAACCCTGATACTTCGACGACCCTGACTGCGCACTCTCTCGAAGATCTTCCGAATCCGGGTGGCGACTTGACCTATCCGCTACAATTTGCCCCTGGCGCTCTCATCAACACGGCCGGCAGCGGGAACGATTTCGTCGGCGGCACGAATGGTTATGGCAACGTGCAGTTCAATGGCTTGCCATCTCTCTCGAACGGCTACATCGTCGATGGCCTGGAAACCAACGATCCGCTGACGAACCTGAATAGCGGCCTGGCGACGAATCTGGTCCTGGGATTGAATTCGATCGCGGAGGTAACAGTCAACACCCTCTCCTACGCAGTCGATCAAGGCAGGTACGGCGCTTCTCAGGTCAACTACGTCACGAAATCCGGCACCAATCAGCTTCACGGAAACCTGTACGAGCTGTGGAACGGCTCAAAGTTCAATGCGGCGGACTTCTTTACGAACGCCACGCCTGGAAACCACAAACCGCGTTCCACAGTGAATCACTTCGGAGGAAGTCTCGGAGGTCCGATTCTCCATGACAAGCTGTTTTTCTTCTTCGATTCCGAATGGGTTCGGATTGCGCTCCCGATCGTCACCGCCACGACCGTACCCACGCCGGCATTTCAGGATTATGTCTTGCAGCAGTTGCCGCGCGGAGGGGTGGACGCCATAACCGGATCGACGTATCTGCCAGCGCCCCAGCTCGTGCCGTTCTACCAAAAGCTCTTTTCGCTTTACGGCAAAACCACGGGGACTCCGCTCGTGGTTCTCGGCTGTCCATTCAACAGTGATGGGAGCGCTGCCGGAGGAAATCCTCCGAATGGCGACGGTTGCGCGAACCGGCAGAGCATTTCGCACTCGAGCGATGATCACGAGCAGGTGCAAACGGCTCGCATCGACTACAACATCGACACGAACAACATGGCCTGGCTCCGGTTTCAGTCCGACACCGGACTGGCGGATGCCTACACCGACCCGATCAATCCGCTGTTCAACGCCATCTCTTCGCAACCCCTTTACTCATTCGCTGCCGGCTACACGCATGTGTTCTCCGGACACCTGGTGAACTACTTCAATCCAGCGTTCTCGTGGTATTCAAGCCTGTTCGGGCCGGCTGACTTCGAGAAAACGCTGGCGGCGTTTCCAATCGTCCTCCAGGGCAGTGGCGCCAATGCGCCGTTCAGCCCGCTCGGAGGGCTCGACAATACGTGGGTGCAGGGCCGTCGCGCCACGCGTTTCTTCATCAACGACAATCTCGCCTGGACGGTGGGCTCGCACGAATTCCGCTTCGGAACCAACGCCCGGATCTTACGCCTGAACGATTACGATTTCGGTGAAGGTGTGGTCCCGCTGGTCACCTACACGACCCTGCCGCAATTCATCTATGGTGTCGCATCGACGGCTTCGGAAACCTTCCCGCTGGCTGATTCGCAGCCCTACAACTTCCTCAACCTGGACTTTTATGCGCAGGACACCTGGAAGATTACTCGCACATTGACCTGGACCTTCGGCATCCGCGACACGTACAATTCAAATCCCCTGAATCCTCATGATGCCGTGGCGCGCCTCGACGGGTCGTTCGATTCCATTTCTCACGATGTGAATCAACCGCTGGACCAAGTCATCCAGACGCATCTGCCGAACGTGTTTGCTTCAACGCCGTTGGCCATCCTTCAACCTAGGACCGCGATCGCCTGGCAGTTCGCGCCGCACACGGTTCTGCGGACCGGATTCGGACTGTTCAGCGATATCTTGCCCGGCAGCGTGGTCGATCTCGTGGGCGTGAATCCTCCTTATTCCAATACATTCCAGGGCGGGCTGCTTGGAACGGTTGGCGGAACAGCGATCGCTCCCGGAGTTCCGAACAGCGCTATCGATGCGACAGCAGCCGCTAACCGGCAATACGTCTCCAGCTTCCCGAAAGGCGAGCTTTCCTGCGCCTCCCCGCTAGCGAATCCGAACACCTGCCTTCCGCCGATTTCGATTACTGCTGTTCCGGATGGCAAGCTCCATGCGCCTTATTTCATGCAGTGGAGCTTTGCCCTGGAACACCAAATCGGCAATTCCATTCATCTGCGAGCACAGTACGTCGGAACGCGTGCAGTCAACCAGCCTTACCAAACACAGGTGAACGGTTATCAAACAGTCTGCGAGGGCTGCTTTGCGCCGTTCCCTTACGGGAAGCCCGTCGATCCCCGCTTCGGCGCGGTGACGCAGTTGAACACCGGTGCGAACAGCCACTACAACGGTCTTCAGTTAACGGCTGAGAAGCGACTCGGCCATGGATTGCAAGTTCAGGCCAACTATACCTGGAGCCATTGCATGGACACGGTCTCAAACGGCGGATTCCTCCCGTTCGCCTCCGGCGCGATCCTTTCACCACTGCCGGGTGAGCTTGGCCGCCAATACGGCCCCTGCGACTACGACGTGCGAGACAACTTGACGGCGCAGTACGTTTATCAGTTGCCGATCAAGTTCGGGAATCCCATGCTGGCTCGAGCACTGAACGGATGGCAGGTCTCAGGCACCGCGTTTTGGCATAGTGGCTTGCCATTTTCAGTCTTGAGCACGCCGTATTCGGCCAACGGAAACGGCATCGTTCAGGGCGGCGGCCCGCAGTACGCCAGTGTGGTTCCCGGCGTACCGCTGTACGAACACAATCCAATCCCTGGCGTGACTCAACCGGGAACGATCCAGTGGCTCAACCCGGACGCGTTTGTTTCGGCCGTCGATCCAAGCACCGGCGCGTGTGCCGGCGGCGACAGCCCAACCAACTGCCAATTCGGCAATCTTGGCCGGAACGCATTGCGCGGTCCCGATTTCCTCTGGAGCGACCTTTACCTCACCAAGTGGTTTCAGTTGACGGAACGTGTGAAGCTACGCATCGACGGTCAATTCTTCAACGTCTTCAACCACCCGAACTTCGGACTTCCGAATCTGGTATACGCGGGAATTCCGGGCAAACCTTCCACGCAGACCGGATTCGGAGCGCTCAGCTACCCGACTTCGCCGCCGACGGGATTGCTGGGGGTTGGGTTAGGCGGAGACAGCTCTCCCCGGATGATTGCATTCCAAGGGCGCCTGGAGTTCTGAAAACGTTCGAATAATGTCGCCGGATGTTGGTATTTAATTCTCGAGCGCTCGCCTTTGCCAAACATCCGAGGACAACAATTTCCGCTTCCGATCTCCTATCGTAGGGTGATCCACCTCAGTCGCGGTTACATGGCCGTATCACGCCCTTGTTGAGATGTCGCGGGGCCAATGGATCGGCGCCGTAGCGTTGAGGAACCCCTCTAACGGTCTTGTCGACGACACGGAGAAGGCCGCTCGTGCTCCCATTCGAGGAGCACAATGGAAATCGCCGCCGAGAAGTCCTCACCTTATTCGCCTTCCTGTTTTTTCTGACAGCCCGGCCGGACGATTGTGGATGTGGCACTTGGTATCGTCGGAGGTGCTTCTCAGGAGCCATGTTTGGCCGATGGGTCCGGTGCTTTGGAGACGGTGTACCAGGCGTGTTGACGCCGTTTCTCGCCAAGTAATTGTTTTCATTAAGCCGGCACCCAATTCGCACACACGTCTGGCGGAAGATAAGATTCACATAGTCCTCAAGGTGATGCTACTGATTGAAAGTCTCAGTGTACGCCCTGAACGACAGGCAACGCTAGGCAGCCACCAAGAGTCCGCAGCTGAACGGAACACGCCAGGGTCCGCTACCGGCAGATTCTGTCCGACAGCCACTCCGATTGATCGCCTCCGCTTCGATATAGTCGCTCTTGTTTGGGATTTAGTATAGCTGTCTCCTGCACTGCCTTTGAGGGGGTTGGTGCGGTCGAGAGGACTTGAACTTCACTGGGATTGCGCAGGTCACGGTGTCCGCCGGCTAGTAAGCCAGGGATTTGAATCCGGGTACTAACGAGAAGTGTTGATCGCGCTTGAGTCGCGCTCATCAAACTGCTCGCAGCCTTCGGCGATAATCGGCTGGCGAGCCGGACGGGCAGAAGAGATTGCGGACCATCGGCGATCGGGCGGTGAAAATCCGGGACCGGATTCTCAATGGAAGGGTTGCGCGTTAACCAGGATGTGAAGATGCCTCCGGGAGTAAAATTGTTCAACACCCATGGCTCTTACCGCCGGGACTCGTCTGGGACCTTATGAAATCCTTGCGCCCATCGGTGCGGCGGCATGGGCGGAGTGTATCGTGCTAAAGATACGGACGTTGAGTGGGCTTCCAAATAAAGAGCCGACAGAACGGAGTGGTCTGCGTTCGACGCGCTCCCGCGGAGTCACAAGCGAGTGCCAAATGTCGACGTACTCGGCAGGCGGCGGTGATGGTGTGCCATCCACCACAGCCGGGATTTCATTGATCTTCATGCTCCCATTCGTCCACCCAGTGCGCGTCCTAATGGCATTACTGTTGTTCTTACTGCCCGCTGCCTCCCTCCGCGCTCAAGGCAACTATGAAGTGCAGGTGTATGGGAGCGAGATGGTCCCGCCCGCACGCACCATGGTGGAGCTGCACTCCAACTTCACCTTCGAGGGATCAAAGACAGAAGTGGATGGAGTCCGTCCTGACAACCACGCGCTGCATGAGACCATCGAGATCACGCAAGGCTTCACGAGTTGGTTTGAAACCGGGTTCTATATTTTCATGAGCTATCGGACCGGTGAGGGCTACCAATGGGTGGGAGACCATATTCGCCCGCGCGTCCGCATTCCAGAGGAGTGGCACTGGCCCGTGAACGTAAGCCTTTCCACCGAGATCGGCTACCAACGCCGCTCCTACTCTCCCGATTCCTGGACCTGGGAGATCCGGCCCATCGTCGACAAGCAACTGGGCCGCTGGTACCTCGCCTTCAATCCGGCGGTGGACCGCTCCTTCCACGGGCTGAGTGTGAGCAAAGGAGTCACATTCGCTCCCGACGCGAAGGTGAGTTACGACGTCACGAAGAGGGTCAGTGCCGGCTTCGAGTATTACAGCGATCTGGGGTCCATCACTGGCTTCGACCCGTTGCGCGACCAGTTGCAGGCGATCTATCCGGCCATCGACCTGAATCTCGGCCCCAATTGGGAATTCAACTTCGGTACGGGCATTGGCCTGACCGGCGGCACCGATCATTTGCTGGTAAAGATGATCCTCGGCCGGCGTTTCAAGTTTGGGAAAAGATAAGGTAGAGAGCCGCGCCGCGACTTATGGAAAGCTCTCTGGCGCTTTGATTTGCTGCCAGCCTTCGCCGCTGAGCGACTCAAGAAAAGCGATCAAGTCCGCCTTTGCCGGAGCATCGAGAAAAAAGGGCGCAATGCGCGAATCGAGGCGCGGACTTGGCTGGCCGCCTTTCCGATAGAACTCCAGCACGTCGTCCAGCGTTTTCTCCCGTCCGTCGTGCATGTAAGGACCGGTGTGCTCTACCTCTCGAAGCGTCGGCACTTTGAACTTCCCTTCGTCGCTGCGTTTTCCGGTGATTCCGGCCAGGCCAAGGTCGGGTGGCTTCTGATCCGGACCAATGCCCAAGCTGGCAAACTTCTCATTGGTGAGGTTGTAGCCGTTGTGACATTCCGAGCATTCTCCCGAGCGTTCGAAGATCTGGAGGCCCCGCTTGGCCTTCGGACTCAGCGCGTTCTTGTCCCCGCTTAGGAAGCGGTCGTAAGGCGAATTGCCGGAAAGAATCGTCCGTTCAAAAGACGCGATCGCCTTCGTAATGCGGTCAAAACTGATCTGCGTGCCGCCGAAGGCGCGCTCGAACAGCGGTGCGTAACCTGCGATCTTGGCTATGGCTTCGGCTGCGGCCTGGGGCGTTGTACCCATCTCGTCCGGGGCTGTGATCGGACCAAGGGTCTGTGCTTCCAGCGTCGCTGCGCGTCCATCGTAGAACTGGCTTCTCCCGTAGGCTCGATTAATCACCGTGGGCACCCGCCTTCGGAGCGGCTTGCCCGTGACGCCGAGCGGAGGAGGCTCGCCACCCGCAAAAGCGTGCTCGGGCGGGTGGCAAGTGGCGCAGGAGACTCTTCCGTTAGCCGAAAGACGAGAATCGAAGAACAAGTACCAGCCCAATTCCACTCGCGGCGCCGAGTATG
>JBEKRO010000133.1:0-17496 GCA_049518655.1 Bryobacteraceae bacterium
CCGATTTTTATGGTGTGGGAGCCCTTGACCCAAGTCAGGTCATCCTTTTCCGTGAATTTGTTCTGAAGATAACGGAAGGGATTGACAAAAGATGCGCCCAGCGCGGTGAGGTTCGGGACGGCCACATAAGCGTCTTCTCGCGCGGGAGTAAAAATCTGCAGGGCCGGGTGTTCCGCCGGCTGAACTTCCGACGTCCAGGGCCGCGAGTAAGATGCGGTGAACTGGTTAACCATGGCCGGCGAAAACACGTGACGTTCACCCATCGTGAAGAACTGGTTATGGGTGGTGTCATCCAGTGGCCAAAGACCCAGGCCGGCATTCGTGGTACGGGTGCCGAAATCGGCCTCGTAGCGTGCGAAGAACGCGTCTTTGTCGGAAATATTCCAATCGATGCGGGCCACACCGAAATCCTCGGGGGTGATTTGCGGGCCTACAAAGTTATAGATCCCGACACCTTCCTGGGCATTAAACACTCCTCCGTTGGGAGCCGGGTAAAGCGCCAGCATCGCGGCAGAAGCCGGATTCTCGACACACTTCGGGGCTACGCAGTTGAGGGAGACAAAGTTAGGTTCCGGGACGTAATTCACGTTGGTCGTTTCGAGCAACTGCCGGATTCCCTCGTAGTTGGCGAAGAAAAATATCTTGTTCTTCTTGATGGGGCCGCCGATGGTGCCGCCATACTGGTTTCTGCGGAACTCAGGCACCGAAGCGCCGTCAAAAAAGCCGCGGCTATCGAGGGCGCTGTTGCGGAGGAACTCATAGACCGAGCCGTGAAATTCGTTGGTGCCCGATTTGGTCACACCGACGATGGCGCCACCGTTGCCCGAATATTCCGCGCTGTAAGTGCCCGTCAACGTCTGGAATTCGGCGATGGCATCGATACCGAGCGTGGTGCCGGTTACGTCGCCACCGGCGTTGCGCTGCCACCAGTTCAGCATGTCTTCGCCGTCGAGCGTATTGGCGTAGCCTTCCGGACGGGTGCCGGAGATGGAATAGGCGTTGGCCACCGAGGTCAGAGCGCTTGATCCGCCCTGGGGATAACTCAGCACGCCGGGCGCGAGCAGAATCAGCTGTTCCCAATCGCGACCGTTCAGCGGAAGTTCGCGCATCTGAGTCTGATTCACGAGCGAGGAAACGGCAGAGGTGGTAGTCTCCACCTGTGAGACTTCAGCCGAGATGGTCACGCTTTCAGAGGCTTGTCCCACCTTTAGCTGAAAGTCGAGGACAGGCGAGCTACCGACCGTTATCGTAAGGCCGCTGCGAACGGCATTCTGAAAGCCTGCCTTGGAAACTGTTAGTTCGTAAGGGCCGATGGGCAGATCAGCCAGGGTATACCGGCCCTGCTCGTCGGTCTGGACGGTTTGGGTGGCAGACGTCGCGGTGTTCTTAATCGTAATGCTCGCGGCGGGAACCGCAGCGCTAGAGGCGTCCGTGACGCGCCCCGATATGGAGGCAGTACCCGCGCCCTGTCCGAATAGATATGTGGGGGCTACGACGGAGCAGAAACAAAGCACACTGCTTACAAGCAGAACTGCACGGTTCCGAGAACTTCTCATTGTGACTCCCTTACCTGGCCCTTGAACTACGTCGTAAATGGGCGAAGTTACTGAAACATACCACCACTGATCCGCCATGACTAGACGAGTACGTTGATACAAGTGATCAGTCCTGCTGATGCTGAATACGGCGGGGATGAAAGTGGTGCGACGCTACACTTTAAACGCGTTTGATGCTGTGGAAAAGGATGCGCGTTACTGCTTCGACTCGAAGAGCTCGATGTTCAGTCAGGTCCGTCACGCGAAATGCGACAGCAGGCGCGCCTGGATCGGGAACACGCAGGTGGAACGGGGTTCGGGGAATGCCTTTGAACTCATAAAACTCCCAATGCGCAGGGGTGCCGCGCGGATGTAGTTCAGGAGGCCGATGCCAATGACCGGCGTATCATTTCTGCTCCGAGGTCTTGGCCGCCTTTTCAGCGTCTCCCTTTTCCAAGGCGCGAGCAGCGCTTAAGCGATTGTGCATTGCTTTGTTGCCTTCATGGCAAGCGTACTCAAATATCTGATAGCCGGTTTCGTGACGGATGGGAAACTCCACCGTCCAGGGCGCAGTGAAGGTTTTCGGATCGTCAATAGTGACCCTGTAGTCGACAACGTCTGGAGCCACCCGTGTGAAACGCTCTGTCAGTTTCAAGTCTTCACTATAAGGAACTCCGCCAACAGCCACTTTGCCGCCAATGAAATTGGTAGTTTCCACGACGAGCGTGTTGTTTTCCCAGTGGCCGCGGGGATCGCCCATATAGGAGCGCAAGCCGGGGCCTGTGTGAGCGCGGCCCTCGAGAGGAATGAGGCGCGTTTCATGGATCATTTCGTAGCGGATCGCAACCAGACCGGGCGCCTGAAAGATTTGCGCCCCGTTGCCGTAGATGGACGGGAAAAACGATCCGGTGACACCGCGCGTGATGCAGCGGTCGTAGGTGCTTAAGTCTTCCCATGATGCGGGACGCATGTCGAAATAGTTGGGGGCGGCGGCGCGGCGTTTTTCTCCCTCGCGTGTAAGCGCCGGAATCTGGCCATCGGGAGGGTCCACTACCAGCGAGGTCAACTGAGACGCATGTTTCGCGAACTCCACCCATTGCGCCGGAACCGCCGCGGCATCCACGCCCTTTTGGCTGGCCCAAAACCCCTTCGTCGGACGATCGCCAGTTTGGACCGTGCTTTCCAGCTCGTTGACGTCCTTGGCGCGGTCAGCGAGTTCCTGCTCGGTCAAGAAGCGGCGCGTGCCGTACTTCGCGGCCCGTTGAAGCGGCACGCCATTCAGATCGTCGGTAGTATAGACGCCTTGCAGGTCGGGATCGCCCCATGCGGTTTTGGGCGGCGTATATGTCTTATCGCCGGTCTTTCCCGAAGCCTTTGTCGCCACCGTTTGAGAGGTCTGACCGAACGCCAAACCGGCAGTCGTCAGGCTGAATGCCAGTAACAGGGATCGAGTCTTCATGGTGAATCTCCTTCAGGCATCTTATTTTGTTTTCTTCCGGACGTCGCCGTACAGCAGTTCTTCGGCAAATTCCACGCACTTGAATTCTGTCAATTGCGCGTTCTTCTCGATGTGCCGATACAACACCAAGTTAATGTTCCACGGCCGCGTGAATACTTGCGGATCTTCGATGCTGGCTTGGTAGCTCATATGATCTGCGTCCAGCAGCTTGAACCGCTCTGTAACATGTAACTGATCGCTGTGAAAGTCGCCGGCACGATCAAACCAGCTCTGATCGTTGAAACCGGTATTGTCGACCACCAAGGTTGCGCCTTCCCAGTGGCTATTCGCGGTGCCCATCCAGGTGTCGACCGATGCTTCCACCGGCGTCTTGTCCATATTGATCACGCGATTTGCGCTGGCGTATTCGTATGCCATTAAGATCGACTTGGGTGTCTGCACGATCTGAAACGGATAGGGCATGTAGTTGGCGCGCGGAATGCCCGCCATATAGCACTTCAGTTCCGGATCGGCCTTCCAGCGATTCTTCGAATTCTCTTGCTTCTGCTGGAGAGCTTCCGGTTTGTAAGGAATAACGCCGCCTTCGACGACACCCTGGCCGGAAGGGATTGCACCGACCGCGCCCAATTGAAAGAATGGGCCACCTTCCGCTGGATGATCCTGCAAGTCCCAATTCGCCGTGCTCATCGATTGCCATATCCCGCTCAGATCGGGATGACCATCGAAGGTTCGCCCCGCCGCGAATAGGCTTCCGTCCGCCACGAGAAAGATTGCTAAGGCCGAGCACAACGTGGTTCTCATGATCGAGATATTCTAACGCAATGTCCCGCATTTGACAGCATTTTTGGCGCGATCCAAACGCCGGCTCGTAACTCAAGCGGCGGACCGAGCGTTCCTCCACAATTTCTCCGTAGCTAGTTTAGCTCCATCGGATAGCGCGCTCAGCTTCAGCCAACAGAACTCAGGGTAAACCGGTCCGAAACCAGCGAAGGTCCCAAAGCCGCAGTCGGTACCGGCGATAACGCGCTCGCGTCCCACCAAGCCGGCATATCGGATGATCCTTTGCGACACCAATTCCGGATGCTCGACAAAGTTGGAACTGGACGCGACAACGCCAGGAATCAGGATCTTGTCGTCAGGAAGTTTTTGCGAAAACCATATCTCCCATTCATGGTCGTGACGGGGATTCGCTCCCTCCAGTAGCAGCGCCTGTGGTTTCGCTTTGAGCACAATGGGAAGAATCTTCGCCAGCGGTAAATCGTGCGTGTGCGGGCCTTGATAGTTACCCCAGCAGACATGCATGCGCACTCGGTCGGCCGGAACGTTCGCCAGTGCGTGATTCAACGCCTCCACCTGAACCGCCGCCGCCCGTAGAAACTCGTCGTCCGTCATGTCCCGAAATCTGCTGTGCCGCCCCATGGCCAAATCGGGGCAATCCACTTGCAACAGCAACCCGGAATTGACGATTGTTTCGTACTCCGATCGCATGGCGTCCGCCAGTGCCCCCATGTATGCGGCATGCGTCGGATAATATTCGTTCGGTTGGAAGACGGCGATGGTTCCGGGCGACACGGCGTTCATGAAGCCTTCGGTGGCTTTCACCTGCGCTAAGCCATCTTTCATTCGAGCGATGTCGTTCTTCAGCGGTTCCAGATCCTTCACCGCGATCGGGCCTTTGCACACAGGCCGCTGGTATTTGGCCGATGCACCGGCAGAGACCAACTGATCGCGGTAGCCGGGAAAATCCTCGAGGTCCTGCGGCGTCGGCCGCGCTGAATCACCCTCGAAACCGGTCAGCCGATGGCGGATGTAGGTGGCATAGCTGATCTTGCCCATTTCGCCGTCACTCACCACGTCGACGCCAGCCTTTACCTGCTTCTGTAGAGCATCCAGCACTCCCGATCGGATCGTCTGGTCGAACTTCACGGGATCGTAATTCTCCCCTCGATCTTGCGCGAAAAGGTAATCGACAACCTCCTGCGGACGCGGCAAGCTGCCCACGTGGGTCGTCAAGATGCGATCGGTACTAAGCTTCATAGATAAGTTGCTTCCTATAAATATTGAGTTTGCCGCATTTTCTTCGGAACTGGCAGGTCAACCGCCAAATCGGATGTCCCAGATCACTTGCTGTGATAATGCTTCAAATCCGCTGGAACCGCGTGACAATGATACAGGGAAGGGTGCGCCCTCAGAGAATCGCTGTGAAGATCACGACTTTAGCCGGCTTGGCAGTTGCTTTTGGACTTCTTATCGCCGCGGTTCCCGCGTTCGCTCACCACTCGTTCGCCGCCGAATTTGACGGAAACAAGAAGGTGACACTTACCGGAGTCGTTACTAAGGTGGATTGGGTGAATCCGCACGCCTATATTTATGTGGATGTCAAAGGCGAAGATGGCGCCGTGGTCAATTGGGCGATCGAATCCGGCGCGCCCAACGTGCTTTATCGTCAGGGCTGGCGCAAGGATGATCTCAAAGCCGGGGATAGCGTCACGCTGGAAGCCTTTTTGGCAAAGGACGGATCGCACACCGCTGCCGCGATGAGCGTGAAGTTGCCGGATGGACGAAGGGTCTTCGCTGGTACGCCCAATAGCACCCCAGATCAAAAGTAAACCAGTGGGATTAGCGCGAATTCTGGGTCTGACCGCACGGTCGGGGCCCCTTGCGCCTTCGAGTAATCTTCGATCCATTCGCACGCTGGTTTCACTTTGTCACACCTTGCTGTCGGAACGCGGCGGCATTGCCGGCGCTCATTTTGCAACCGAAGCTCTGGACGTATATGGCTCGCTCGACCACGCGGGCCGGCGAGCGTGCGCGTTAGTCCAGATGCGAAGCCAAGTGCTGCGCGAGATCGATGGCGGCGCGGAATTGGAAACTCTCGCCGCCGACCTGGCCCATCTGCTTACTTCCTGGTTCAACCGCGGTTTTCTGACACTCCAGCGAATCGATTGGTACTCCTCTGCCGCGGTGCTGCAGAAGTTAATCGAATATGAGGCAGTCCATCAGATCCAGGGCTGGCACGATCTTCGTCGCCGCCTGGAAGCGGACCGCCGCTGCTACGCATTCTTTCATTCAGCTCTGGCCGAGGAGCCGCTGATCTTTATTGAAGTGGCCCTGACGCGGGGCATGAGCGATCATGTGCAGCCTTTGCTCGATCCAGACTCCGCCGTCAATGACCCCCAATCGGCCGATAGCGCAATCTTTTACTCAATCACGAACTGCCAAGAAGGACTGCGCGGCGTGCCGTTCGGGAGTCTGTTAATCAAGCAGGTGGTCGAGGATCTGAAACGAACCTTGCCACGAATACGTACCTTTGCCACACTCTCGCCGATTCCTGGTTTTCGAAAATGGTTGGCCGGCGCATGTAGCGACCTGGACCCAGGTAAGTTAGACCTGCAAATGAGACGGCGTCTAGTACCGCTGTGCGCCCATTATCTTGTGCACGAAAAACGCGGTGAGGAGCCGCTGGATCCGGTGGCTCGTTTTCATTTGAAGAATGGCGCGCGGCTCGATAGAATCAATTGGCTCGCCGATACGTCCGCAACCGGCATCCAGCAATCGGTTGGGTTGATGGCAAACTATGTTTACGATATCGCGGATCTGGAGAGAAATCATGAATTGTACGCTCGGTCCGGGCAGGTTGTTTGCTCCCGGCGTGTTCGAGCCTTAGCCAAACAGACGGGCCGGGTGAATCACTGAAAGTGATGACAACTATCAGTCCAGCGCTATCGACTTTCCCGCCCGCACCCGTCATGCTTCAGGATGGAATTGTAACTTAGGAGACGAACGATGAAGTATAACGTATCAGGCATCCACCACATCACCGCGTGCGCTGGTGGAGCGCAACAAGACATCGATTTTTTCACGCAGATTCTTGGCCTGCGCATGGTCAAACAGACCGTGCTGATGGATGGCACAATTCCGATCTACCATCTGTACTACGCAAATGCGAAGGCAGAACCTGGTTCGGTGATGACCACCTTTCCCTATGGCCAGAAAACGGGGCGTCAGGGGTCGGGCCAGATCTCCGCCACGGGATATTCGGCGCCTAAAGGATCGCTGCCGTTTTGGAAAGAGCATTTCGATAAGCACAAGATTCAGCATGGAGGCATTCAGGAGCGCTTCGGTCAAAAGTACATCCGATTCCAACACCCCGCTGGACTGACGTTCGAAATCATTGAGGAGCCCGATGATTCGCGCGAGGGCTGGACAACAGAAGAGATCGGCTCCGGTGAAACGGTCCGCGGCTTCTTTGGAACCGTCCTCTCGATGCGAGAGGTGGCCGAAAGCGAGCGCTTCTTCACGGAAGCTCTTGGTTTCCGCAAGACCGGCCACGAAGGCAAATTTCACCGCTTCGAAGTGGGCGCCGGCGGTCCAGGAAAGACTTTGATCTTTGAACACGATCCCGATCGCGCCGCCGGAAGCTGGGGCTTCGGCGCTGGCACGGTTCATCATGTTGCCTTGGCTGTGAACAGCCATGAAGAACTGGAAGAGCAGAAGGCAATTTACGAGGAACTCGGTTTCACGGATGCATCCGACATCAAGGACCGCTACTACTTCTATTCGATGTACACGCGCTCTCCCGGCGGCATCCTCGTCGAATGCTCCTGCAGCCAGGCGGGAGGTTTCTTGCGCGACGAGGACGAGGCGCACTTAGGATCGAAGCTCCATCTGCCGCCCTGGTGGGAACACCGAACGCAGGAAATGCTGGCGCAATTGGAACCGATTCACGCTCCCGACACGGCGCGGACGGTGCGGGCCTAGAGGCTGCGTTGACAACGTTCGCGATCGGAAGAGTATTGTGTCTAGCCGCAGGGCTATGTTCGATGGCCCCATGGGCAACGGCGCAGTTCGGGGCGCCGCACGATCCGAAAGACGATCAACCGGCTTCTTTCAAACGAACAGCGGACGGCAAGCCTGACCTCGATGGCCTGTGGCTGGCTGACACGCTCGCGCCGTTTGACGTGGAGGACCATGAGGCAGTCTACGGCATTCCGGCCGGCAAAGGCGTCGTCGTGGGAGGCGACCACAAAATCCCTTACCAGCCCTGGGCGCTGGCGAAACGCTCCGAACTGTTCAAGGATGCCTCCAACGATCCGCAAGCCCATTGTCATCTGCCCGGAATCCCGCGCGCCGTGTACACGCCCTTTCCTTGGGAAGTCATACAGAAGCCGGGCCTCGTGGTCTTCTTATACGAGTACCCGCACGGCATTCGTATCGTACACACGGACGGATCGCACAAGCACCCGGAAGGGCGCGATGTCCTAAACACTTGGATGGGCGACTCAGTGGGACACTGGGACGGCGACACGCTAGTAGTCGATGTCAATGGCTTCAACGACCAGACTTGGCTCGACATGGCCGCCAATTTCCATAGCGACCAGCTCCATGTCGTCGAGCGCTATACGATGATTAACCCGAAGACCATCCAGTACGAAGCCACTCTCGAAGACCCCAAGGTTTACACCAGACCTTGGACCATGAGATTCCAGATCCGCGCTCAAAAGCAGGGCTCCGATATCATGGAGTTCGAGTGCAATGAAGGGGAACGCGACCTTCAGCACTACGTGAAGTGAGCAGTTAAGCGGTCCGTGCTTCGACGGCTTCTATCGGATGAGAGCTGGGTGTAATTACACGGTAAATGTGGGGTGCACACCGAAAAATCAGCGGTGAGTGAAGCAGGATCCGCCACAAGTTGGGCGCCCCTACGCCGGCCGAGGTACACAGGCTTTGCAGTCGCTCGACAGATAGCTCGTTCCCATTTCTTCGCAGTATTCGACAAACAATGCGCTCGGCATCGCTAATCAGGTTGCTGGCATCCAGCGGTGCAACCCTTTCTACGCAGCCATTAGCCACACGACAAAACGGTACCTGCTCGCAAAACTTGATCAAAAGGCTGTGACTGAGGGTTGCTTTACGCTTCGCGAGTAGCCGACGCATTGCTCGGTGAAGATCCGAAAAAGCTACGGGACTCGCGTAACCAATTACCTTTTCTAAACACCGGACTAGTGGATTCCGCGGCACGGACGCAAGCCAGAATGTTCCTTCGGAATCCAACCAACGGAGATCGGGACGCGTGTTCAGCACTTGTCGGATAAAGAGACTGTCGTCACCACGCCGGTGAATCGTAGGTATGGCCGAGCGCAGCGCGGAAACATTCTGAACTCCGCGGCGGCTGCTTGATCGCAGAGCGGTTTTGATAATCAACCGGGCCAGGCCGGCACTCGCGACTACAAACAATTTTCCGCCGGTTTCCTCCAGGTTCAATTCAGGGACGCGCCCAAATACTTGGGCCGTTTTCAGCAGGGCTCGAATTGGAAATCGGAACTTCGTGAAGCCTCGCAGTTGCAGCTCGGCCTCGATATCATCGGCCAACCGGTTGGACATGCGACTCACAAAGGCCAGCACCTCATCGAGAGCGGGACTCACTTCAGCAGTACAAATCTGCTCGATGGCCTGATCATAGATTTGCCGCGCTCGCTCGCGTGTGATCCCCACTTCATCCCCGGCGCTCTTAAGAAAACATCCCCCTTGGCCGTCCCAGCCTAGAACACGGCCTACCAGGCGGCAATCCCGTGCGTTGGGAACATTCTCTTCCAGCAGGCGCGTGAGCTCATCCTCCAAAGGCGTTCGCTTTCGGGAAACACTGGTGAGCACGCCTCATGTTATGGAGGCTACTGGAAGGCGTCAATGGTCCCGAGCGGATATTGGAGTTCATGCGTTTTGATACTGTGCCGTATTTAGGGATTCGGCACTTTCGCAACTCATAGCTTCATAACTTCAAAAACGGCATCACCAAAAGTGATAGCCACGATCTGTAGTTCTCTATCGACCACAAGCAACGCTGGACGTTATCCTTTGGATAGCATCCCTCTATCTCATGAAGCGCAGCGAACATCGTATTCTCACCACGCACGTAGGAAGTCTTGTGCGGCCCAAAGAACTCCGTGACCTTGCCCCCGCGGGGCAAGAGCCAAAGGACCTGGCGCAGTACAACAATGTACTTTTTCAGCAGACCGTGGAAGTGGTCCGCAAGCAGGCCGAGGTCGGAATCGATATTGTCAGCGATGGCGAATACGGGAAGCAAAGCTGGTCGAACTATATTCTGAAACGGATTAGCGGATTCGAAATCCGCCCCAACCAGTTACGTCCCGTCATTTGGCTCGGCCGCGACCGGGAGCGGTTTGCTGAAGCCATCTTTCAAGAGTTTCCCCGGCTTGCGGCTGGGACCATCACCGAGGCTTGCGTCGGGCCGATCCACTATCTGGATCACTCAAGCCTAGATCGCGCACTGACGAATTTCAAAGCGGCTTTGAAGCAGGTCAAGGTTGAAGAAGCTTTCTTTACGGCCGTGGCGCCCGCGAGTACCGCTTACGACGGCGTCAACGAATACTATCCAAACGAACACGATTACGTCTACGCCATCGCCGACGCGCTGCGCGAAGAGTATCGAGCCGTTTACGATGCCGGCCTGCTTCTCCAGGTGGACGATGCAGTGCTAGCCAACATGTACGATCATCTGGTTCAGCAGAGTCCGGAGAAATATCGGGAGTGGGCGAACCTGCGCATTGAAGCGCTGAACCATGCGCTCGCGGGAATCCCAGAAGATCGAATCCGATACCACGTCTGCTTTGGCAGCTGGCACGTTCCGCACGTCGCCGATGCACCTCTGGGAGATATCGTGGATTTGATTCTCAAGGTGCGAGCCGGTGCGTATTCCATTGAAGCTGCCAACGTGCGGCACGAACATGAATGGCGTATCTGGGAGAACAAGAAGCTACCGCCCGGCAAGATACTCATTCCAGGCGTCATCACTCACCATACTGTCACGGTGGAACATCCCCAGTTAGTAGCCGACCGCATCGTGCGGTATGCGGGCTTGGTAGGCCGCGAAAACGTGATTGCCGGTAGCGATTGCGGATTTGCCCAATCTGAGGTGATTCAGCGCGTCCACCCGACGGTCATGTGGGCGAAATTCGAGAGTCTCGTAGAAGGCGCGCGTCTGGCCTCCAAACAGTTGTGGTGATTTTATTATGTGTTATGCAATCCAACGGTTGGCGCTGGTTTTCATCCTCTGCGGCGGATTTTCGCAATTGGCCTTTGCGGTCGATAGCTCCGTAGCGGACGCGGCGATGAACGGCGATCGCGCAGCCGTTCAATTGCTGTTAAAGAACAAGGCCGATGTCAATACACCGCAGGCCGATGGCGCCACCGCGATCGAATGGGCAGCTTACCGCGACGACCTCCCGCTGGCCGATCTGCTGATCGCAGCCGGCGCCAACCCGAAAATCCCAAATCGTGAGGGCGCCACCGCCCTGCAACTCGCCTCATTGCATGGCAGCGCTGCCATGATCGAAAAGTTGCTCAACGCAGGCGCCGCCGTGAACGAGCGCGGAGTGAATGGCGAAACACCGCTCATGTTCGCCGCTCGCAATGGAAACCTGGAGGCTCTGAATCTACTGCTCCGGCGCGGCGCGGACGTAAATGCAAAAGAGGCGCTCCGAGGTACCAGCGCACTGATGTGGGCCGTGGAACAGAAGCACACGAGTGCGGTAAGACTGCTGATCGAACATGGCGCCGATGTCGATCTTGCGTCCAGCGCGGATTCCAAGGGCGGCACGGCGTACCTGGCGCCCACCATCCAGCAGCGAGAGCAACAAGAACAATTCATCCGTGCGCGGAGGGTTTTGGCGGCTAAGCATGCCGCGACAGATCCCGCTAAAGACCTTGCCGCTTCCGATGCAGAGGCTGCCGCCGCTGCCTTCGGCCTAGCGAAAAATACGAAGGGTGGCGGGCTTACACCGCTTGTTTTAGCAGCCCGCGAAGATTGCATCGAATGTGCACAGATCCTGGTCGCCGCTCACGCCGCCGTAAACCAAACCACTCGATATGGGTGGACCGCCCTGTTGACTGCCGTCCAAAACAGGCATTACAAGCTCGCGGAGTTTCTCTTGGATCATGGCGCAGACCCAAACATCGCAAATAATGGTGGCTGGACGCCGCTTTACATTGCTGTCGATAATCGGAACATCGAGGGTGGGGACTACCCAGTGCGCGAGCCCGATATGGACCATTTGGAGTTGATCAAGCTCCTGATCAACCACGGCGCTAACGTCAATGCGCGAATCTGCGGCGTGGATTCGACACCCCAACGCTGCAAAGGCGACAGCACCGAAACGCGAACCATTTTTACCATGCAGTGGCTCTACGAAGACGGCGCTACTCCGTTCCTGCGCGCTGCCCAATCCGGCGATGTAACTGTAATGAAGCTGTTACTGGAGCACGGAGCGGATCCAAAAATTGCTACCGCGAATGGAGATACTGCGCTCATGGTTGCATCCGGCATTGGCTGGGTCGAAGGTGTGACATTTGAGTGGTCCGAAGTCGAGAATCTGGAAGCTGTGAAGATGTGCCTTGATCTCGGTATTGATCCAAACACAGCCGACGGCGATGGGCGGACGGCGCTGCACGGCGCTGCGCACAAAGGACGGAACGATGTCGTTCGTTTGCTCGTCGAGCACGGTGCGAAACTGGACGCACGCGATAAAGGCAGCCGCGATACTTTTACCGGCGCTTTGCAGGGGCATACCTGGATGCCCATCGATTACTCGCGCGGGCTAGTCCGTGTTGGCGTCCAGTCCGCGATCGCTCACCCGGAGACAGAAGAGCTCTTAAGAAAGCTCATGCAGGAGCGCGGTATTCCTGTTCCGCCAGCTACGAATACTTCGATCTGCATCACGGATGTTTGCAAGGGACCGGCACAGTAACACGTCGCCGGATCGCCTTTTGAGTTTGGATCCCCACTCGGCCGGTTTCCCCCTTGGCCTTGCCTTTCTGGCGTGATACTCAATATTCACGCGGTTGATTCGCTTGGGCCGTTCCACATTCACTATTTTGACCGGCGCTATCACTGGACCTCAATTCAATGCATGCACTAGACGCCAGTCCATGCAGATTCCTATCAGCCTTCCAGTTCGGGGCGATGCGTCAGTTTGGCACAGCGACATCGATATAGACGCTATTTGACAGTGCGGGCGCCCAGGAGATAGACTGTTCGCGTGCATGCAATCGAGCGATAAAATGCATGCACAGAAACGACCCCGATGAAGCGGCGGAACATGACGAACATCGACCTCAGGCTCCTAACCATAGTCAACGAACTCAATAAAACACGCAGTGTCTCTCAGGCGGCCGAAAACCTGGAACTGAGCCAGTCGGCCGTCAGTATGAGTCTGGCCAGGCTACGGAAGCACTTTAAAGATCCGCTTTTTGTCAGGACCCCCGACGGCATGGAGCCGACGCCACAGATGAGCGAATTAATCGAGCTATTGGAGAAGGCGGAGGGCCTGCTCGAAACGGCGCTGGTACACCGCATTGCCTTTAACCCCTCCACGTCGGAGCGATTGTTTCGCCTCGGGGCTACCGATATCACCAGAGTCACCATACTGCCCGCGCTCATGAAACGACTGCACGCGACAGCCCGAAGCGTCGGCATCGAGCTACACGACATATCCGATGAGACCCCTCGTCTTCTGCATGGCGGACGCCTCGACCTGGCCATCGGATACATGCCGTCTACGGCTTCAGGCTTCTGCCAGCAGCGGCTAGTCAAGGACCGGTTCGTTTGTGCCGTTCGCGCGAATCATTCACGCATCGAGCAAACACTCAGTCTGGAGCAATTCGAGAGCGAACCCCACGTAGTGCTTACAATGGCCGGCAGTGGCATCGAGATCGTTGAGAAGGCGCTGGACGCCAACCGGATTCCCCGCAAGGTCCGATTGCGCTTGCCGGGCTGCTTCGGAATATCAAGTATGATCACGGGGGCCGATTGCTTGGCCATCGTTCCCGAACAACTCGGGAAACTGATCGCCAGCGCCGGGCGGATCAAGCTTCTTCCCTTGCCCTTCGCTTTACCCCCCTACTATGTGATGCAACATTGGCACGAGCGATATACACACGACCCGGCGAGCCGGTGGCTTCGCTCCGTGATTGCCGACCTGTTCCGCGAAAAAGGCCTGTCCTCCGGCGATACGGACCCGGGCATTGCTTCACGAGAGTAGCGGACAAAATCATCAGGAATGATATGTTGAGTCAACCGGATGTTATCGACTTATATCGCCGTAAGGGGTATTCTTTCAGGGATGCAGTTGGGCGCCGCTAGACAGAACGAAGGAATGCAAAGGACCGAGCCACCGTTTCGCGCCGACCAGGTCGGGAGTCCGCTGCGGCCCCCCGTATTCCACTGAGCGACTCCCCGGACGTCATTCATGAATCAATCTTCGGCTATTGGAACTTTAACGGGAGAAATCAGAGTGGGTAACGAATCTTTGCAGGACCTATTGCGGGCGGCGGGGAATGCGGCGGATATGCTCCGCAATTCAAAAATCGGAGCCTACATCTATCCGGTGGTCCCCCCTGAGTTCACGAACTGGCGCGATGAGCAACGAGCCTGGCGGGAGACTTGCGTTCTGTTCGATCAGTCGCACCATATGGTGGAGCAAGTTGTGGAAGGGCCCGACGCGTTCAAGCTGCTGTCGCAACTTGCGTTCAACAGTTTTGCCAACTTCCCCACCAGCAGAGCCAAGCAGTTTGTTCCATGCAGCTACGACGGCTATGTAATTGGCGACGGAATTCTGTTTCGCCTCAAGGAGAATAAGTTTACTTTTGTCGGACGCGCTCCCACCGCGAATTGGATTCAATTTCACGCCGAAACCTGTGGGTTCAATGTCACGACGGAGAAAGACGATCGATCGCCGTCTCGCCCCGGCGGGAAACCGGTGATTCGAACGCACTACCGCTATCAAATTCAAGGGCCGAATGCGCAGCAGGTGATCGACAAGTTAAACGGCGGACCGGCTCCGGACATCAAGTTCTTCAATGTGGGAGCCATCAACATCGCGGGACGCAAGGTGGCGGCGTTGCGACACGGCATGGCGGGCGCACCCGGATTGGAGATCTGGGGACCGTATGCGGAAGGCGAGGAGATTCGAGCCGCGATTCTTGAGGCCGGCAAGGACTTTGGTTTGGCACAGGTAGGATCGAGAGCGTACTCAACCAATGCGCTCGAATCCGGATGGATCCCTTCTCCTCTTCCGGCTGTGTACACCGGCGAGAAGATGAAGCCTTACCGGCAGTGGCTGCCTGCCACAAGCTATGAAGGCAAGGGCGGTTCCCTGGGGGGAAGCTTCTATTCCAGCAACATCGAAGACTACTACGTGACACCGTATGAGCTGGGCTACGGGTCATTTGTAAAATTTGACCACGACTTCATCGGGAGTGACGCTCTGAAGAAGATCGCCGGTAAACCGCATCGCAGGAAGGTGACGTTTGCCTGGAATGAGGCCGATCTCGGCCAGGCGTTAGCTTCCATGCTGAGTCGCGACAACTGCAAATATATCGATTTACCGAACCCGAACTATACGTCGGCGACCTATGACCAGGTGATGCACGGTGGAAAGATCGTCGGCCTGTCGATGTTCAGCGGTTACAGTTTCAATGAGCGGACCATGTTGTCGCTCGGCATCGCCGACCCCGATATCGAGATCGGGCATGAGGTCACGCTAGTCTGGGGCGAAGAGGGCGGAGGGTCCGGCAAGACGACGGTGGAACGCCACAAGCAAACGAAAATCCGGGCGGTGGTAAGTCCCGCTCCTTACTCGGAAGTGGTTCGTACCACCTACGCCGAGGGTTGGCGAACCGCTCAAAAAATATAGTCGAAATCTCCAAAGAGCTTGGAGCAGACTCCGCAGACAGGCTCGAATCAACTATGGAGCAAGACCGAAACTCGCAGCCGGTAACCGCGGCAAGCTCGGAGAAACCGCCGACAAGGATGTCTAGTATCTCCGAGCAACGTTGGAACCGGCTGCTCCGGGAATTCCGTCGAGCGGTCTGCGCCGAATACCCCAATCCAGGACGAAGAGATTGCCCCGGTAAGGAGGCGCTGCGAGACCTTGCGGAGCGCATAGTGCTGCGCGAAGACCTTCAGAGAGACCCCCGGTGGAAGCATGTCATGCAATGCGGGCCCTGCTACACGGAGTATATTGCTCTGAAAGACAATTGCGCTTTAGGTTCGAACAAGCGCCAGCAATACGGCTGAGCTAGATACACCAACCGCAAAGTCGCAGGCGGTTCCGCACAACTTGCGTCGCACCTGCGCCAGGCTGTGCCATGAGGTCATGAGTGACGCCGCTCACGTGTGCCGGTAGTTGTTCGTTTGACACCGGCGCAGTTTATCATGAATCAGAAGCATACTGGAGAATTCGATGAAGAGCCCTTACACAACCGCAATAGCTGTATCCGCACTGCTGCTGCTCGCGAGTGCGGCACACGCCCAAGTGACGCTGAACTCCGTGCGAATCGGCGCGAAGGACCCCGTTGCGTTGGCGAAGTTCTATCAATCCGCGTTCGGCATGCAGGAGGTCAATCGGATCAATGCACCCGGAGGACCGGAGATCTTTGTGAACTTCGGCACGACAGCCGACGCCGCAAAGGCCAACAAGAGCGAACCGATCGTGATCATGCATCGCGATTCCGACGACCTGAAGGACCCGATCGCCCATGTGATCCTCAACGTGAAGGACATGACGGCGACGGTCGCCGCCATCAAGACCGCCGGCGGCTCGATGGCCGGCGATCCGAGGCCCTTTGGAAACAGTGGCATCGTCATAGGCATCGCGATCGATCCGGCCGGCAACCACCTTGAGCTGATTCAACGTCCATAACGGCTCATGAGCCGCCCCCAATGCTCAGCAGCGGAAACACCTGCTTCGCTATTTGCGCGAGCCGGTCCCGGTCCACGGCGCCATGGAAGGCGAGGGCGCACATTTATGAACCATGCCAACGCGACGCTCGCCGCAATGGCCAAGGTGGGCGCGATTCTGGCCGAGGCGAGCGAATGCTGCTTAGGATCTACTTGCGGCAGAAGCTCCTCGCGCCGCGGCGTGGGACGATTACCAGCGAGACGGAAACAAGGAAGTCCTGACAGGCCGGCACGCGCTGTTCTTCCGCTCGACCTTCGTTACCGTCTTTGGTTTTCGCGCTCCTGCCTGCTCGTGGCGCCGAAGAACACCGGACTTTGCGACCGGTTGGAGGCCGGCCTCAGGCAGCAGCTGGCGAGCAGGCCGGCGGCGTTGCACTTGCTGGTCGGGAGCATCGTTGTTGACAGGCAGGCGTAGGTGCTGTGATTGAGCGGCTTCTGCAACGGCCAACCGCGCGCGAAACCACTGCCGGTCATGACTCAACAGGACTGGCGGCGAGTCCCTGATCCGGTGTAACTCGCCAAGCGGGTCGTCCAAAACTGGCCTGAAAATGGGGTTATAAATGGGGCACGCCGACTTTCCATTTCACGCTGAACCAGCAAAGTTTGGGCTAAAGCGGTTCTCGCTCTAGCAGGCTGCTGAAAAGCTATTCCGAGAAGTATCCAAAAAGCAATTGAGATCGTCTTTTCCTTATGCGCGGAGAAGACCAGACACAGCACGAGCTATTCGGATATGGATCGTTGGAGGA
>JBEKRO010000134.1:0-12412 GCA_049518655.1 Bryobacteraceae bacterium
CGCCCCACTTGATGGTGTGCGTGCCATGCGTCAGCGTCGTCATGTTATCCAATTCCCATTTATTGGTGTGATTGTTGGAACTTCCGACTGTTGCGCTGCCTCCGGTAAACGCATCCTCCACCGAGATGCTGGGCGCGTCACCGGCTCCTAGGTATCCGCTAGTGGTCCGCATGTATTGGAAGCGCGCCTCGTTGATAAGAGTTGGACTAATGATCGTGGTGAATATGGCCTGAACGTCCTTTTCGGTGGTGCGCTGGTTGAACGCCGTGGATGGCAAATTAAACGTGCTGCTCGTCGTGCTCGCAACAGGCCCCGCCGTTTGGGCACTTGCGCCGAGTTGGTTATCGAGGCCAATCCGAACGTCTTGATAGCGCACTACCAGGGTATTGCTTTGGTTAATTGCGTAGTCCACTCGCGGAGCGATCGTGGTACGGGTTTGGGGCGTCAGCAATGCCTGGTTCACGGTTTGCGGCAGCAAACTAGCGCTCAAATCGGTCGCCAGAATGAAGGCGTTTTCGGTAATGTCGCGCCGTTCGAAATCGAGCGTGAAGGATGCCTTGTTCTTCTTGATAGGACCGCTCAGGTTGCCACCGAAGAACAGGTTCTTGTAAGGCGGCAGCGACGACGACTGCGTATACAATGGACTGCGCGTGTTGTCGGAGGCAAGTTGTTGCCCGTGAAACCGTCAATATAGATCTGCCCGCCTTCGGGCCCCGCTCCCGGCCCAGCCATCGCTTGCAACTGCTGCGCAAGCTCGTCGGGATCGTCAGAAAGCGCCTGAAGCTCGTTCTGCCTCAGAACCAGCGCACCGCCATTCGAGCCAGGGTCTGTGCTAACGGAAACTCTATTCGCTTCGTCCTCCACGTTGAGCACTTGAGACGCGGCTTCGATCGTAAGCTGGAAATCGAAGGTGGTCTGGCCGCTAACTTCGAGATCTCCTCGCTCCCCGACGGTGAAGCCTTTCGCAATAACGCGGACACTGTACTTTCCAGCCGGCAATGTGGGAAAAGTGTATCTTCCAGAGTCGTCCGTGCTGGACCGATGTTCGCCGCCGCGCCCGCGTAATTGGACCAACGCTTGAGGAACTAATGCGCCTGACGGATCGGTGATGGTTCCTCGCAAACTGGCGGTGGCTGATTGCCCCCTAAGCGCGAACGGAGCCGAAAGACTGACGAAACAACATGTAAGTACAAACAGCTCTCCTAGACTCTTCATGAATGAATCCTCTTTGATAAAATCCTGGTTCTCTGGGCTGGGACGACTCGGGTTACGGGCCCATGCCGGACAGACCGATGCCCCCGAGCATGCCGCCCAGATCCATTCCAGAGGGCATGGCACCCGTCGGCATTCCTTGGGGAAGCCCTCCGGCGCCACTTGTCCGGTTACCCGCGGCTGCTCCCGCACCGGATTGCGCCGTAGCCATCCGAACTAACATTTCCGCGTTGGCGAGGAGCATGATACCGGTGACGTGATCGCTGGTGGCGCCCTTGGTGCTGGAAACGATAACGGTCTGGCCGGGCTTCACGTCCTCCAGTGTTCCCGTCGGCATCATCTCCACCATCTGCGCGAGGGTAGGTCCTCCACCAGGTGGCCCGACACCTGGCGCCATGCCGCCAAAACCTCCAGAGGGAGGGCCTCCCGGGGGTGGACCACCACCGGCCTCCGGTGCGCCTCCCATTCCGGGGAAGCTCGGCAATTGCTTAATGCGCGAGTCGGGCGTCAGCCTGATTACTAACGGTTTGCCGGTTCCTGTTTCTTTAATAGTGATTTCCTTCGCCGAGCCGTCCACTGAGACCACCGAGCCAGCCGTGGTTAGAAATGTTCCGAAAACCACTTCGTCGGCCGCTATCGCCAGATTGTCTGGAGTCTTCGCGCCGCGCGCGCGGATCTGATCACCTACGCTGATTTCATCTAACTTGCTTGGTTTGGCATCGGCGAACTTGACCGAATCCGGAGCATATCTGCGAAACTTCGTTTGATCGGACACCGTAACCGTGGGCCGTGTTTCGCCCTGGAAAGTACGAATCCGCAAGGTAATTGTGCTGCCGCTCTTGGCGGCGACGATGCCGGAAATCCCGCGCGTGTTCCAATCCTGCCGATCGGCCTCATCGCGTTTGCCGATATCGGCGGCGGACATGATGATGATGCGCCGGACATTTGTACTGTCTGACGCTAGTGTCACCAGAACGCGGTCGCCAACCGATAGTTCAGCGACGTTGACCGTCACGGCATTCTTCAGAGTCTTCTCTCCAGGAGCCACTCTCTGGGCGACTGTGTCAGCCGTGAGCTTCACGTCCACTACCGCGGCGTTGTCCGGCTTGATTTCCACCTCTATCTCGGGCTTGAACGCGGTCACCGTGCCGATAAAGGATTTGCTGGCCGGCGGTTGCGCGGCTGCCGGAGGCAGCGCAGAGGCAACCAGAATTAGTGCTGCTGCTGCGACTTTCCTCATTTTCTCTAGTGAACAACGCTTCGGTACCAGATGCGCCTTAAGTTTTGTAAAAGTGAACTCCAGACTCTGCGATTCCGGCGATATTTGAGGTAAAGTGGCATCACTGACAACGAGATGGAAACACGACCCGAGACCGGCGGTTCTCTTCGATCGATCCTTCTGGTTGAGGACGACACTGAGCTTTGTTCTTTGATGAACGACTTTCTTTTGCCCCAAGGGTTCCGCCTGGAGGCCGTGTATGACGGCCGTCAGGGCTTGGCTCGCGCTCTCGAAGGCGATTTTGACCTTGTCATTCTCGACGTCATGCTGCCGATTCTCAGCGGTTTCGAGTTGCTGCGGATGATTCGAAAACGCAGTGCAATTCCCGTGATCATGCTGACCGCCCGCACGGCGCAAGAGGACCGCGTCACCGGCTTGGACGCGGGGGCGGACGACTATCTCCCAAAACCCTTCGGCCCGGAGGAGCTCGTGGCCCGTATCCGGGCAGTGTTGCGACGCGTTGGAAAGGCGGAAATGCTCGAGCCGCGAACGATCTCGACGGGAGGGATTGAACTCAATCCCCAGACCCGCGAGGTCTGGCGCCATGGCGAGAGAGTCGAAATCACCGCGATTGAATTTGACATTCTCGAGTTCTTGATGCGATCGGCCGGCCGCGCTGTATCGCGCGATGAGCTGACGGCGATTCTGTACCAGCGCGAGTCCACGCCCTACGAACGCTCGCTGGATGTGCATATTAGCCATTTGCGGAAGAAGCTGGAAGGCGCGGATAGAACGCTGATCCAGACCGTGCGGGGCGTCGGATATCTTTTTGCTGCGCGCCCCAAGCAGTCCAAAGGGGAGCATGCCCAATGAGATCCGTCTATCTAAGGATTTTGCTGTGGTGCTTCGTCACCCTGCTGCTCTCGCTGGTCGCGTTCGTGATGGTTTCGACTTTCGTTTCAGGAGCGGCGGCACGTGGAGGATTCATCACTGATATCCACGCGTGGCAGACAGCGGAGGCGGTGCGGGCATACGAATCCGGCGGTTCGCCAGGACTGGGCGCGTATTTGGGAAATCTGCATCACTTCATAAAGGAACATGACTATCTCACGGATGCGGGTGGCAAGGACCTGCTGACGGGCGAAGACCGGTCCGGTTTGTTGAAGCTGGCGCGGCCGGCACCGGAACGGCCGCGAGAGTCGAATGGCCACCTGGTGATGGTTACTCCATCGCCCGACAAACGGTATCGCTTGATCAGCCTCTTGCCCCCACCCTTCGGTATCCAGAGCTTGCTCCCTTACTATTTTCTGATTCTAGTGGCGATTGCACTGGTTTGTTGGATGTTGGCGCTGAACATCGCGAGGCCATTGCGTGATTTGTCTCGAGCGGTGGAGCGCTTCGGACGCGGCGATCTGGACGTGCGCCTGAATTCGCACCGCAGGGACGAAATCGGCGAGCTAAGCAGAAGCTTCGACCGCATGGCGGAGCGCATCGGAACTCTGGTAACCGCCGAACGCCGCTTGCTGCAGGACGTGTCACACGAACTGCGATCCCCACTAGCGCGTTTGAGCTTTGCAGCCGAACTCACTCGGAGGGCGCCGGATCGAGACGCAGCGGTCGGGCGGTTGAAGAAAGAAATTGACCGTCTGACGGATTTGGTCGGAGCATTGGTCGAGGTGACGCGTGCGGAAGGCGATCCGTCGGCTACTCAGTGGGAGCCTCTTCAGTTGGGAGAGTTACTTCGCAGTGTGGTTGACGATTGTAGGGTGGACGCCGAGGCGCGTGGCTGCAGCATCGGCGTCAAAGGCGAGTTCGAACTGACTCTACAGGGAGACCGGGAATTGCTGCGCCGCGCAGTGGAGAACGTTGTTAGGAACGCGATCCGGCATACTCCGCGGGGAACTACCGTGGACGTCAAGATGGAATCCACCGATCAAACGGTTCTGATTAACGTTCGTGATTCCGGCCCGGGGGTTCCCGAGGAATTGTTGCCCAAGATTTTCCAACCGTTCTTCCGCGTAGACGATTCGCGCGATAGCTCCACGGGCGGCGTGGGCCTCGGTCTTGCGATCGCTTACAGGGCCATCAGCGTCCATCATGGTCGTCTGTGGGCGCAGAACGTGCATCCAGGATTGAACGTGTGCATCGAGCTTCCGCTGGCGGCGTGACCGCCGTCAATATCGCTGCACCTGGTCTTGCAAATTTCTCTGAACCGGAGTTATCGATTGTGACGACCGCAGCGCGGTCCAGGAGAAATTGATGAGCACCAACACCCGTCCTCCCGGCGGGCGGCTGCCAAGTAAGGGCAGCAATATGCTTAACGCAACCGGCTACGCCAGACACATCCTTGTGCGAATTTAACCAGAGGAAGACGTGTACCGTGAGTAAGAAAATAGACGGACCGGGGCAGGTCGCAGATATTATCGGGCGCTTCCTTTCAGGCTCAATGCGGTATCCGCAAGAGTTCAATGATTTCTTTGAGTGGCGTCTTGCAGACCCGAAGCTGGATGCCTACCGTAGACGATGCAAGATCTTGCACACTGAGTTTGAACCTCACCGAGGCGAGGACCCAAAGCAACGAGCGCAACGGGAGGCCTCGGCGGTGCGAGAGTTGGAGAGCATGGTGGCGGAATTGCGCTCGCTTGAATAACAGCGCAGAGTAGACTTCGACTGCCGCATGGGCTTCGCGATCCGCGCGCCCATCGCTCTTTGAGTGTCCCTTGCAATTCATAACGCTGGGGACGTATGCTGCTCACAATAATGAAACGACTACCAGCATTTCGTTGCTTAACATTGATTGCCAGCCTGGGTCTGGCATACTTCTGTTCGGAACTTGTAGCACAGGATGTGGCGATCACCAATACCCGCATCATCACAGTCACCGGTCCAGTCATCGAGTCCGGCACCATCATCGTCCGCGGCGGCAAGATCGTTTCCGCTACCGCTGGTTCGGCCAGCTCCGCCGGTCTAAAGGTGATCGATGGCAAAGGCATGACCGCGATGCCCGGCTACATCGACGCCCACAAGCACGTCGATAAATTCAATAAAGATCAGGCGGAGTCCGTTCTCGAAGCCGGCTACACGACCGTCCTTTCTGGCGGCGGCACGGCCGAGGATAACCTCAAGCTCGCGCAAAACATCGATTCTGGGGTCTTCAACGGTCCCCATATCATTCCTTCCGCATCCCTGCCGGTCGCGGCCCGGGATTTCCGCACGATCCTCGATAAAGGGACCCTGGTGGGGCTCACTCCCGATGCTGCTCGCGCCGCGATCCGCGAAATGGCGGCGAAGGGCATCCGGCACACGGGCGAAATTGTCATGGCCCCCGGCGGCCCCAGTCCCGAGGACACTGCCGTTCTCAAAGCCGTGGTGGACGAAGGGAAAAAGGTAGGTGTGCAGATCAACGTCCACGCTGTCTCCACGCCGGCCATGACAGGCGCCATCGATGCGGGCATCACTCGCCTGGTCCATATGCCGAACAAAGACTTCACGGCCACGAAGATGCAAAGAAAGTCGCTAACACGGGCTCCATCGTGCTAGGGTTGCTCGCGTTTGGCGCGCCGATCATCGACCGTTATTCCGGACCGCCCGCGCAGGTGCAGTTTCCGAAGGACGACTCGCCCCGCTTTCGCGACGGCAAGCCGTGGCCGGAAGCGATCAACGGAGCGAATCGGGACGCTGCCGGTAAAGCCACGGGTACTGAGGCCGGGTTCACTATCGTCAACGCGCGGACCATCTGGGACGCCAGTAACGGCCAGGCAGTCGGCTGGTGCACGGATCAGAACTACGACGACAAGGTGGTGCTCGAGCACGAGCTGAAGTCGTACAGTGTGATGTTCTCCATGTCGGACATTTTCCGCATCATCACCATCAACACCGCCCGCTATCTCAATATGGAGAATCAGATCGGGTCGATCGAGCCAGGCAAGGTGGCGGACATCATCTTGCTTCAGGGCAATCCGCTCGAAAACATCTATCCGATGCTGAATACCAAAGTGGTGCTGCGGAGCGGGAAGATCGTCGTCGACAAACGATAGTTGCCCGCCTGCTTCAAACAATAACAGGGCCGGGAGAGCGTTCCTTATGAGCGAGCGCAAGTGATTTTAAGTCCGCGTGCAGGATCTGTGGCCGAGATCGGGACCGTAAGCCGCAAGGATTCTGATTCGCACGGACACCATCTATCTCTGCGTTTGTTAACGGCAAGCCACAGAAAGGACAGGAGATCCCTCAGCGGATTCGCACCAGTTCGAATCCATGCCGCGCCCCCGGGAACCACGACGTCTCCGAAGCCGATATCGATCTGCATCGGAATTCGCGCTTTCGCCAGTACCGCGTGGAACTTGACTCGAACACCCTCGCAGTCCGCGTCCCTTTTGATTCGGGTAACCTCGATCGAAGCGCGATTGAATTCGATGCCGTCCGGCTCGGCGACTACGTCGCACACTGTTCCTACGAGTTCTGTGATGTGGTTCAGCTCGTTACTTGTCCTGCCGGCAAGATCGATGTCAATGGTTGGCCGGGAGACTGGCGCCCGCCAAGCCGTGAGCAGAAGCGCACCCTTGAGGATGAATCGATCCGCGAATGGAGACTGCGCCAGCCGGTATAAGAATCTCTCCATGGCGAAGTACTGGAGGAGTTCCTGGAATGGGCGGCCCTGCGCACGAGATTGGTTGAGCAGTCGTTGCCGAACCGACGCTCCGACGTCACGTCCACTCACAGAACGGACTCCATGTATGGGCGCATCACCCTTTGGACACGATCGATCTGAGCGAACTTCGTCAGTGCTTGAAAGTCCGGCTTCCGTCTACGTTCTCGGTAAGTCCGGAGAGCTTCAATCGCGACGTCGAGTCCAATCTTGTTGCGGTATTTAAAGCAGTCGGCGATGGTCTTCTCAGGCGAGAAGATCCGCACCGGTACTTTGTCAACCGTGACAACGTCAACACCAGCGCTGAAAGATCGTTCTGGATACCAGAAGACACGGAGGGGGACGCGGTCTATCTTCGGGATTTGAGCATGGCTGCGTAGCGCAATGTCGACCGAATGGGGAACCTGCGTGGTCAGGCCATGATGAGCGAGTGCCGAGATAAGACAGACTACCGCACGCGGAATCCGAATCGCGATTGGAATGAGGTCCGGGTTGGAAAGCGGCGGCGCTGTGGAAAGTCTGTAGAGGCCGCGACCGACCGATTCGATGTCGCCGGTATCCCGAAGTGCGTACAGAGTCCGCGGGTGGATTCCGAGTTGGAGAGCTTTGCTGGTGCGCAGCATGCCTCCGTGCTTCGAGAACATCCGGCGGGCTTTCGCGAGTCCTGTAGCGGCTGTTGTCATTGGATAGAACCCACGGATAGTATAACTTATATCCGAGGAATCTATCCAGACCAGACCCACTCTCGAATTCTCAGGTTCGCCTCAGTTTGACTCTTTGCAGAGCCTCCGCCGGCCCTTTAGAGGCAATAACTTGCGTCTCGGGCAGTTAGTTGCAAAACTTCGAACTCAAATGCCGGTTTTGTTGACAGCATCACCTTACGGCGAAGCAGGAACGTTATCCCAAACATTTGCTGGGTGTTACGGTTTTGGGGCTTTCTCCTCAATGCGACGCGTGCAGTGTTGGCGAACCGTGTAGCGTGCCCGACGAGTACCCTTCAACACCAAATTCTCCGCTCTCTCCAGTTGACAGGTTCCGTTTGTTGACAGGTCGGTTCGGCCCGGGGTGCCCAAGTTGCAGCAAATGCAACTGTCACTGGTAGGAAATCGTGACCAGAGCCACGGGAAACGCTCACTAGCGATTCGGCTGGCAGCAATCTAGCCCAACCTCCTTGGCGACTGACGGTAACTTGTCAGTCGCGACGAACCACAGCATGCGGGTGGTCACAAGCAGGTTCTCGTTCGTGATCCCCATCTGGCGCTAAAGCATCGGCTTGCTCCGGGTAGCGCGTAATCCGCTCCGCCGGATCCGATCGGTATGGTCAAGCGGCTCGCCGATCTGCGCGAGGTCGACAAGGAGCGCCTCCAGCATTGGACATTTGCGCGTGCCGCCGCCGACCCCAGGCCAGACTGGACCAATGTCGATGTCGCCATGCTATTGACTACGTAGTTGCGGATCGTACCTTTGTTTATGCTAAATGTGAAAGAAACACTATCGTAAGAGACTGTCCGGTTCGGATGAGAATTGAGAATTGGTCAGATTTGGGTTTCTGATCTGATCAATCCTCACTTCCCGATTCTCAAGTCTCATCCGCAAGGAGACGCGCAAATGCAACGACTGCTCCCATTACTGATCAGCACGGTACTTCTCGGCGCGCAGGCGCCCCCGGATAGTACCGCCTATTCTGTCGCCTATGTCGATATCCTACCGGCATCCAGAACCGCAGCGATCACTGCTATCAAGCAGTATAGGGATGCAAGCCGAAAAGACGACGGATTCCAGCGGATCGAGTTCTTCGAGCAGGCCGGACGGCCCGCACACTTCTGCATCATTGAAACGTGGGCCAACAGCAGAGACCTTGATACCCATGCCGCATCGGCGAATGCCAAGGACTTCCGAAATAAGATCGACTCGATGAGGCTGAGCGATTACGACCAGCGGCCTTACAAGACTCTGTCGTTGGGCACCGCTCACAATGACAGAAGCAGCCGCAGCATTTTCGTAATCACACACGTCGATATCGGCGGCCAGGGCACAAACGCCACGGACCTCCTTCGCAAGCAGGCCGAAGCCAGCCGGAAAGAAGAAGGCAATCTCCAGTTCGATATCTTACAGCACGCGATGCGTGCGAATCATTTCACGACGTGATCGCAGCCGGCTGCGACGCGATCTCGCCCTCCGGCTGGGACGCGGACGAGAATATCAGCCCATCCTTCCTCACGCGGGCGCGTGGGCTGATCAGGGACGCGACGACAACGCTAACCTGGGGCGGCGGCGCGACGGTCACCCGCGCACTCAACGGCAGCGACGCCAACGCCCACATGGCCTTTCCACGCGCTCGTTATCTCTCGCAGCAGTTCGTCGAAGAGCTTTGCTCGGCGGAGGGCGTCTCGGATGGGCTCGTGAACGAGATCGAGCGAGTGATTTTCGAGTCGCACTCGCGAGACGATCGCGAATGGGCAATCGACTTCGCCGAGCTGCGGGACCACCAGACCGCACGTTTCGAGCAGGCGCGTGAGCGTGAAGCTGAGGCGATCTCGGGCATCTCTGACCGGATCGCCGTCGAGTTCGAGAAGGAAAGCCTTGTCACCACGCTGACGACGCAGGTCGCTCAAAAGAAGAAGCTGATTGCCGATTACGCCACCGACCGATCCAAGCTCGTCGTCAAGGGAACCGAAGCGCAGGTGGCCCGCCACACCCAGCTCAGTGAGACTGCTCAGAGGCTTCGGAACAAGATCCAGGCCTTCGGGAACCAACGCCGCACGTTCGTCGCCCTACAGGACGAAGTTCGCAGCATGCGTGCCACGGGCGCGCCGGAGATGCTGCGCCAAGTCAAGGCGCGTCACACCAACAGCGGCATGAACGCCCAGCAGTGGGACGACTTCCTACTGATCTATAAGGGCGACGTCGACAAGAGCCTGATAGGCTACATCGCATGGGCGGATGGCGAGGTCCGCAAGCTCAACGGCGTTCCGCCGCCGCCCGGCGATACAAACGTCGCGCTGATCCCCGACAATGCTGATATCGCGGCGCTCCCGCTCGCGCCAATCGCGGCCGAAATGACGCGCCTCGAGGCGCTATTCAGTGCCGATAAGCTGGTCCGCGATCAATACGCGGCGCTGACTAGCCGCATCGCGCAGGAGAATTCCGCGCTCCAGACTCTCGAAACCCGGCTCACCGATGCGCAAGGCGCAGCAGCCCGCCGGAAGGAGCTTCAAAGCGAGCGCGATAACACTTACGGGCGCGTCTTCGAAGCGGTAGTTAACGAACAGAACGCGCTGGCCGGCCTCTACGCGCCGCTGATCGCGCGGATTGCGGCGTCATCGGGTACGCTCAAGAAGCTCAGCTTTTCGGTTCGCAGGGTCGCCGACGTCCAAGCATGGGGCTCGGTTGCGGAGGAACAACTCCTCGACAGGCGCAAAACCGGACCCTTCTACGGCCGCGGCTCTCTAATCGCGGTCGCGACGGAGGCACTCAAGCCCGCATGGGAAACGGGCTCTGCGGCCGAGGTTCAAGCCGTCATGACGGCCTTTATGGCAAGATACCTCCGTGACCTGCTGTCGCACGCCCCCTATGCGCAGACGCAACAGTCCGAATTCCGGGCTTGGTCGAAACAGTTTGCGCATTGGCTTTTCGGCACCGACCACATCGCCGTCCGGTATGAGATTTCCTATGACGGCGTCGACGTCCGGAAGCTGTCTCCCGGCACGCGGGGCATCGTACTGCTGCTGCTCTATCTCGCTCTCGATGATTCAGACGATCGACCTCTGATCATCGATCAGCCCGAAGAGAACCTCGATCCGAAGTCCGTCTTTGACGAGTTGGTCGCGCTCTTCATCGCGGTCAAAATGAAGCGCCAGGTGATCATCGTCACCCATAACGCCAACCTCGTCATCAACACTGACGCGGACCAAGATCATCGTAGCCGAAGCCGGCCAGCATCCATCGGGCGGACTTCCGCCGATCAGCTACGTAGCAGCCGGTCTGGAAAGTGCGGAAATTCGTAAAGCCGTCTGCGACATTCTTGAGGGCGGCGAAACCGCCTTCCGCGAGCGTTCACGCCGATTACGCGTTCGTCTGGACCGATGATCGGGCCTCCCGATCGGTCCGGCTACCTTCGGCTCGAAAGCAGGCACACAGTCCGCACACACGTGTCGCGGGGATGTGGATTTAGTTGGGAATTCGCGCGCTGCTACTGATCTACAGTCTCAGTAACTCACGGTCATGTCATGTATCCCTGTCCTTCTCGATCAGAGTTTAAGCCTGAAGTTGGACGACTGAGTATCATTCAGAACAACGGCGGTTAGCGGGTTGAGCCCCACAACGTTTGTCGAGGCTAGCCTCCTGAGCAAGGCTACTACCCGCCGCTGATGGTCTGCCTTTTCGAATCGGTTTCAGATCACGGGTCGGCGTGTGCTGGCAGCCAGAAACAGAAACCATAGCTAATGTTCGCGGAACACCGAATGATGAAAATGTTCCTGGAACAATTCGTTGTAAAGTTGTATCCTTGATTTCGGTAGATCTTTCGTTGACCAAGAACAGGCAAAACTTCGGTCTACCCTCACATTAGGGACGCAACTAGCGTCCGCTGGATCAAACGGCGAAGTATCAGTGTTAGCGAACAAACAAGCCAATGTCGAGATATCAGACCCGTAAACCGATTAGGCGAACAGGAATTCCAGCTGCATGGACGTCGTTTCGTGAGCGAAAAGAACTCCTGCCTTGCGCCGTCACACTTTTTGAAGCTGCTCTGAAAAAGCCCGTCTATGACGGGAATGAAAACGTTTGGGACCCCGTCTTGGAGCTGCTCAATCTTCCTTTGGGCTATCAACCTGTCATTGCCATCGTCCTACGGCAGGAACGATGGCGGACAGCAGCGGACCCTAAGGCGTATGTTGCGACCGCTGCCAGCCGCCAGGCGCGGTCGATGAAACTTCTTCCGGATCTTCCGACCATGACTTTAGGCGAATCGAAACGCCAAGCGTACATAACAAAAACGATGGATCGCAAGTAGGCCTTCCAGGCCCAGATGGTGATGTTCCGCTCTCAGCTGAGGACAGGGCTGAATACAGCTCTTACCAGGGTGCAAATCCAAATGGCTGGGATCGTATCAACCTGCCCAAGATTCCGCAGTGGCTGCGGAATCCTGTGGAATATGAAACGACCGATTGGAACAAGGTGGCGACTTATTCTGCTCTGAAACCCAGCATGGTTCTGACCTGCCTCGATTATTTCAACCAGTCATAACTGAGGATTTTAGGATGGCCGCGAACTCATTCGGCGTCCGATAACCCAAACTGCTGTGGGGCCGTTCGCCATTGTACTCATCTCGCCAG
>JBEKRO010000135.1:0-11577 GCA_049518655.1 Bryobacteraceae bacterium
TCCTCCAACGATCCATATCCGAATAGCTCGTGCTGTGTCTGGTCTTCTCCGCGCATAAGGAAAAGACGATCTCAATTGCTTTTTGGATACTTCTCGGAATAGCTTTTCAGCAGCCTGCTAGGGTGCGGGTACGACTTCCGGCTACGGACCGAGACACATGAGGACTTTTTGGCCGTGGAGGTCAAAGGGTTGAGGGGACGAACGGGCAGTTTGTCTCTTACCCCCAAAGAGCACGGGGTCGCTACGGCCTTAAGAGACCGATTCTTCCTATTCGTGGTGAAAAACTTTCGCGAATCGCCATTTCACGAAATCTACCGGGACCCGCTATCGTGTAGGCTCCAATTCAGGAAGAGCGAGAGGGTGACGGTTCACGTTTCGTGGCTGGCCACCGTATAGATCGAGTAACACTTTTGTGAGGACATCATGCTTGACTTGGCAATTTCAATTGACACGGATCCGAGAGTTGTCGAAACCAACAATGGAGTGAAACTGAAAGCTCCGGGATGGCCTCAAGATTGTGACTTTCAACTGGTAGCCTTTGACCCGTCGGGGGAGAGCTGCGAAGTTATCTCGGCCGAGAATTTGGCAGAAGACATCGGCAAGGCGCTCATGGCACTCGACAGGGAGGCACCCTTCAAAGGAGGGAAACCAGATTGGTACCGCAGGCTCGAACGCTATGCAAGTCGAGACTAGCAAACTCTCTTTTGTTCGTGGTCGCGTCTTTCCCACCTTTTTCCGAATTCTTTCTACATTCGCTTCTGCTGCTTGCAGCCAAAGCCACGCCTCCCTGCCCATCCCGAATGCTATTTCTGATTTGAAGCGGACGCGCGCAGCGCCCGGTGGAAATCGGCAGGATTTCCACAAGAAAATACGCCGGCAAACACAAAAACAGGCCTGATGCGTCCCCAACCAGCCACTTGCCACCGGCCACCAGCCACGGCTTGCCCCGCTTCCTGGTAAAAATAGACCGTGCACGAAATCCTGGAAAACATCGGGGCTAATAAGCGCGTGCTCGACCTCGGATCGGGCCCGGGTAGTTTCCCGTCCAGCATGGGCCCATTTGTCGCCATACGGGCCGATCTCGACCAGCCCTCAGGCCCAGTCCAGAATTTCGCGCAATCGGACGCCGCACACCTTCCCTTCCCGGACCGCGCCTTCGACGCCGTTATTTCCAACCACAGCCTGGAACACTTCCACGATCTGGCCGGGGCGCTGGCCGAGATGGGACGCGTCCTGAAGCCCACTGGCGCACTCTATATCGCCGTGCCCGATGCCTCTACGTTCTGCGATCGTCTGTATCGCTGGCTAGCTCGGGGCGGTGGCCACGTCAACCCGTTCACTTCGGCCGAGCAACTCGCCGCCACCATCGAACGCGCCACTGGCCTGCGTCACGTGCAAACCCGCACACTCTGCACTTCGCTGTCGTATCTTAATCGTAATAATCGCCGGGTGGCTGGTCCCCGGCGCCTTTTGGCGGTTGGAGGCGGCACTGAGATTTCGCTGCACGCGTTCACTTACTTCGCCCGTTGGTGGGATCGGTTGTTTGGCACCCGGCTGAGCGTCTACGGCTGGGCGCTTTATTTCGGCAGCTTCGCTGTCCCGGTGGAAACCGAGACTTGGACCAACGTCTGCATTCGCTGCGGCTCGGGATCGCAATCGGAATGGCTGCGCCATTTAAACCTGGTGCGGAAACGGTTTCTGCTCCCGGTGTATCGATGCCCCAACTGCGGAACCACCAACCTTTTCTCGGAAGACACCCACTATCGGCACCTCACCGTTGCCTCCAGCGCCCCTGCCACCTCAAGGCTATAATTAGGCTAGCCATATGAAGCATAAGTTGGCCCCCCTGCTTTTCCTCCTGATTTGCGCGTGTTCAGCTCCCGCGCAGCGCAAGGATTTTGAACTTCCCACCATGCATGCAGCTCGCGGCACCAACGGCGCTCTCGCCACGGGCAGCGAATACGCCGAAGAGGCTGGGATGAAAATCTTCTTCCGTGGCGGAAACGCAGTGGATGCGGGCGTGGCCTCCATGTTCGCCGCTTCGGTGGCTGAGTTTTCGCACTTCGGCATGGGTGGCGAAGCGCCCATCCTGATTCGCACCAAGACCGGCAAGGTTTATGCCATCGCGGGCGTTGGCCCCATGCCGAAGCTCGCCACGGCTAAATTTTTTCTAGAGCACCGCGCCCGTCCGGGTGAAATCCTGACGCTCGATCCCGGGGGATTGAAAGGCATCATTCCCGTTGCGGGCATTCTTCCAGCATTGGTGCCCAGCATGGTGGAATCCGGATTAATCGCTCTGCGCGATTTCGGGACCAAATCGTTCTCCGAAGAGATTGAACCCGCCATCGAATTGGCTGACGGCATGGCAATCGATGAAACCCGCTCAGGCGCGATCGCGCGGTCGCGACGCTTCTTCGACCTGTGGCCCGATTCCAAGAAAACGTTCCTGCCCGAGGGACGCGTACCGCTGCCGGGTGAGATCTTCCGCCAGCCGAATCTTGCGCGCACCTTGCGATCCATGGCCGCCGCCGAAAAGAAGGCGCTCGCCTCGGGAGCCTCCCGCACCGCCGCCATCGACGCCGTTGCCGATTACTTCTATCGCGGCGACGTGGCCCATCGTATCGACGCTTTCATGCAAGCCAACGGAGGCCTGCTTCGTTACGACGACATGGCGGGATTCAAACTGCAACCCGAAGAGCCGGTCTCCACCGACTATCACAACTACAAGGTCTATAAGCCCGGGTTCTGGAGCCAGGGTCCGGCCATGCTGGAAACCTTGAATATCCTGGAAGGCTACGACCTGCGCTCCATGGGCTTCAATTCCACGGACTACATTCACACCGTCACCGAAGCATTGAAGCTGGCTTATGCGGATCGCGACGCCTACTACGGCGATCCGAAGTTCAACAACATCCCGGCCGACACGCTGCTCTCCAAAGCGTATGCCGCCGAGCGCCGCAAAGAGATCGGAAAAACCGCTTCCATGGACTTCGTGCCCGGAATGATCAACGGCAAGCGCGCCAAGCACCCAACGGAAATGGATATTGCGCGCACCAAGATCGACGACGCTCTGATGGCCAGCGATACCACCTGCATCGACGCGATCGATAAGGATGGCATCGTATTCTCTGCCACTCCCTCCGGCGCATGGCTGCCTTCAGTGATTGCGGGCGACACCGGCATTCCGCTCACCGAGCGCGCGCAACAGTTCATCCTGGTCCCGGGATCGCCGAACGAATTGGCGGGTGGCAAGCGCCCGCGCGTCACGCTGAGCCCTACCATCATCACCGAGCAAGGCAAGCCGTTTCTGGCGCTCTCCACGCCGGGCGGCGACAACCAGGAACAAAGCTTGATCCAATTGTTCTTTAACGTCATCGAGTTTGGCGACAACGCGCAGGCGGCTGTGGAGGCGCCCCGCTTCCAGACGCGGCATCTGGTCTCTAGCTTCGACAATCATGCCTGGAATCGGGGAGACTTACTGCTAGATGAGCGCATCCCGCCCAACGTCGGCGCGGAATTGGCCGCCCGCGGCCACAAGATAGGCATTCGTTCCCGATGGAACAGTGGCGCTGCGCCAGTCATGATTCGCGTTACGCCGGATGGCGTCATCGAAGCCGGCGCCGATCCGTACGGCTACCGCGTCGCGCACGCCTACTAGCACATTGGAAACAGCGTCGCTGTTTGAAGAGCCGTCGCAGTTCGACCGGCAAGGTTTGAGCGCCCGGCTGGCTTCCCTGGCTAGCGAGAACATTCTGATCGGAACCAGTTCCTGGAAATATGAAGGCTGGATCGGGCAGATCTATTCGCGCCAGCGCTACATGACACGAGGCCGGTTTTCTCAAAAGCATTTCAACGATGAATGCTTGGGCGAATACGCCGAGACTTTCCCCATCGTCTGCGGCGATTTCTCGTTCTATCAATTTCCGTCGCCGGATTACTGGCGGAAGCTCTTTGGATCGGCCCCGCCGACGCTGAAGTTCGCCTTTAAGGCGCCGGAAGACGTGACGGTGAAGCAGTTTCCGCGCCATCCCCGTTACGGACCGCGAGCAGGCGACGATAACTCGTCGTTCCTGGACCCCGCGCTATTCCAAAGCGCGTTTCTGGATCTGCTGGCCCCCTATCAGCCGCGCATCGCCACGCTGATTTTGGAATTTGGCAGTTTCGCCAAGCAATGCTATCCGGATATTGGCGCATTCCTCCAGGAACTGGACCCGTTCCTGGCCGCGCTGCCGCGCAATTTCCGTTACGCCGTGGAGATTCGCAATCCCGAGTTTCTTTCGTCCGAATATTTCGCCTGCCTCCGCAGCCATGGCGTGGCCCACGTTTTCAATGCCTGGACGCGGATGCCTGAAGTGGGCCGCCAGATGCACCTGCGCGACAGTCATACCGCCGATTTCACCGTGGCTCGGGCGCTACTGCGGCGGGGCCGCCCCTATGAGGAAGCGGTAGCGAAGTTCACTCCCTACGCTCGCGTCCAGGATCCCAATCCTGAAACCCGCGCAGCGCTTCGTCTCTTGATTGCCCAGGCCCGCCAGCGGCATGAACCGTCCTATATTTTCGTCAATAACCGGCTGGAGGGAAATGCGCCTCAGACCATCGAAGCGATCACAGACTAGTACAGAAGCCCCGAAACAATTTGACCTGGCTGGCGATCTCCCTTCTGACGTGGACTATGCTCGGGTTGATGCGTGCGATGGCATACACTCGCGAAAACCTGGTTTTGAGAAAGGGACCGATTGGAGTTTCATGCGGGATAATGGAATCGGCGTCGAGCCCCGATATAAGGATCAGGTGTTCGGACTGTACAAGTGCCTCCGGTACCACAGGCGGATTTGGGTTGAACGGGAGTCGGCCTGATGGCGGAAACTCCATATCGAATCTGGATTGCCGAAGACAACCCGGCGGACGTTTATTTGATCGAGGAAGCACTGCGGCGTCACAAATTCGCATATCTTCTGACGACCGCCGACAACGGTGAAGACATGCTGAATCGGGTCGCCCTGCTCGACCAGAGCCCAGCGGAAACCTGTCCCGATCTTTTTCTGATTGACTTGAACCTGCCCCGGCGGTCGGGCGATGAGGTGCTGGCGCGGATTCGACAGAGCAGCCGCTGCTCTCATGTTCCGGTAATCGTCATCACCTCTTCGGATTCGCCGCAGGATCGGTCCCGGACTCGCGAGCTGGGCGCGTCGTTTTACTTCCGGAAACCGGCGGACCTGGAAAGATTCATGGCTATTGGCGAGATTGTACGGGATTTCCTGGAGACCCGGCCCGACGGGGTAGCGCAAGCTTCTCTCTAAGATCGGAGCATGCCAGAATGCTAGCGCGCTTTTGGGGTACCCGGGGGTCCATCGCGGCGCCCGGGCCTGGCACCAACCATTTCGGCGGCAACACCTCCTGCGTGGAGCTGACCACGCCTGCCGGCGGAGTCCTGGTGCTGGACTGCGGCACCGGCGCGCGGCCCCTGGGCAATCGCTTGTTGGCCTCCGCTTCCGGACCGATCTCGGCCACCGTTCTTCTTACGCATACGCATTGGGACCATATCCAGGGCTTCCCCTTTTTCGCACCCCTGTTTCAACCCGCTAATCATTTCAAGGTCTACGGTCCGGAGGGCGCGCACTTGTCCTTGCGCGATGTGCTGGCGGGCCAAATGGAGCACCACTACTTCCCCGTGGAACTAGACCAGTTGGCGGCGCGGATCAGCTATCGGGATTTGTGCGAAGGGACCTACGAAATCGACGGCATGCGGGTGCGCGCGCAACAAATGAACCATCCTTCGCCGACGCTGGGATATCGGATCGAAGCCGAAGGCCGTTCGATCTGCTACTTGTGCGATCACGAGCCGTACTTCGACCAGATCTGGCGGGAAGGCGCTCCGCACGGAAAGATGGGGTCGATACTCGAGGAGGGTGACCGCCGTCACGCCGAGTACATGCAAGGCGCGGACGTGGTGATTCACGAAGCGCAGTATACGCCGCAGGAATACCCGTCTAAACGTCACTGGGGCCACAGCACCTACGTCTACGTAGTCCAGCTGGCCGTGCTAGCGGGCGTCCGCCGTTTGTTCCTGACGCATCACGATCCTTCGCACGATGACGAGTTCATCGCCGGTCTGGAACGCGAGGCCCAGGAACTGGCGCGAAGCTTGGATTCGAAGCTCGAAGTCTGCTGCGCTTACGAAGGCTGCGAGATCGCTGTATAGCCGCTACAATGACGGCTTGGCGAGGAGATCTTCATGAAATTCGCAGCTCTATTTCTTGGTCTTTCAGTGGCCTTGGCCTGCGCACAGAACATTACCGTGCAAGTGGGAGGCAGGCCGGTGGGCTCGGCAAACACTCTCAACTTTGAGTCTGGCACTGGCATTATTCAGTCCTGTCACCCCGACGGCGGCCAACGCATCACCTGCACGCCTTCTTACGATTCCGCGGTCGTCACACCTCGCGACGCCATTCATGGCACGGAGAACGTTTGCACCTCCGCGACCCACTCCACGTCCTACGCGTGCCGCATCTCGCGTGGAACGCTCCTCGGCTATAGCCCCGGCATGACCATTGTCTTGGTGGTGGACGTCCCCTGCCCCAATCAGTGCTCTTTGAACGTGGACGCGCTGGGACCGGTAAGCCTCAAACGATCCGACGGCGTTACCGACCCGCTGGGCACGCTGATCCCCGGCGAGCCCCAATGGGTGTTCTACGACGGCCAGATCTTTCGACTGCTGGGCGGAGGAGGCGGCCCGCGCGCCACCGGTCAGGATCGCGACCGCGATGCCCTGGCTCGGCGCTTCATCGCCTCCATGGAGACCATGGCCTACGCGCGCACGGTGTCGCTGGAAACCACCGCGGGTGACGTGCACAAAACCACCACCAGCAATGCGATTGGCAACGCGACCATCAACGCCGTGACGGCCGGCTTGCCGGGCCAGCACATGTGGGTGATCATCGTGAACGATCAGATCAGCGGAAAAACAGTGAGCTTTGGAAACAACTTCAAGAGCGCGGGCCCATTGATGGGATCGCCCGGCAAATCCGCCACACTGCAATTCATATCCGACGGCACGGCGTGGTATGAGGTGGCCCGAACCGGCAATCTATAGCGAACCATTTGTGGGATGCTGCTTCGCCGCCATCAGGATGTCGAACATGCGGCCGAGCACGTTGGTCACTTGCGCTTGCGAAATGGTTTCCGGATCGTAGGCATGCTCCAGGACCAGACCGTTGAGCACCGCCTCCAGCGCCACTCTCCGGACTTCGCGCGATTCCCGCCCGGGCTCCATCAACTCCGGAATCAGCTTGGTGATGGTCTCTACCTTTAGCGATTCCCGGATACGGCGATGCGTGCGAGCCAGCCGCGCGCGCAATTTAGGATGGCGCAAGGCGAACAACTTGAACTCCAGCGACAGCATCACCCACTGGCGATTGGCCACGTTTGCCACATAAAACTTGCGCAAGGCCCGCAGCCGGCCTTCGGAATCGGAGCACTTTTCCATAATGGATCGCAGGTCGCGTAAACGGTCGCCCACTTCCTGCTCGAACAGCGCGAAGAACAGGTCTTCCTTGCTGCTGAAGTGAGCGTAAAAAGCGCCGCGAGTATGGCCGGTGGCGCCGGCAATGTCCTCGATCCGGGAGGCTTCGAATCCATCCCGGGCGAAAATCCTGCGAGCCGCATCCAGCAGAGCGCGCCGGGTGGCCTCGGTTCGTTGCTGGTGCTTGGTCTGCTCGCGTGTTCTGCCGGCGGTGACGCCCATGCCTCCTATATTATATACATGCAGGTATGTATATGATAAATTAAAAGACGTGTTCCGTTCCATTCGTGCCATTTTTGTAGGCTGTCTGGCCGTCTCTCTGGCATCCGCGCAATTCGGAGGCGGCGGAGCGCAGCGATCCACGCCGGCCGCTCAATTGCCGGAGACTGGACGCCAGGCGCCCGGTTCGGTCTCAACCCAACAGCAAGCAGCGCCCAGCCCCGGCGCCAATGTGGTCAACAGTTCCATCCAAATTGGAGGCGACTTCCAGGGCAGCGTCCAAGGCGAAAAGCCTCCAACCGGGCCGTTCACCCTCACGCTGGCCGACGCCGTGAAGCTGGGTCTGGCCGCGAATCTCGGCGTGCTCACCGCCGACGACACGGCACGCGCCTCGCGAGCCCAGCGATTGCGCGCTCTGAGCGACCTGCTGCCCTACATCTCCATCGACGCCAGCGAAACCAGCACGCAAGTGAATCTCGCCGCGTTCGGATTCAAATTCAATTTGCCTCCGGGCTTGGGGTTTTCGATCCCGACGGTGGTTGGTCCCTTCCAATACTCACAACTGCTCGGGAATCTGAGCCAATCGGTTTGGGATCCGGTAGCGCGCCGTAACTGGCACGCCACCCAGGAGAGCGAGCGCGCTTCCAGCCTGTCGGCCCGCGATGCCCGCGAAATGGTGGTCCTGGCCGTGGCGGGAGCCTATCTCCAAACTATCGCTACCGATGCGCGCGTGGGGTCGCAGCGCGCTCAGGTGGAGAACGCACAAGCGGTCAATCATCAAGCCGAAGTTCGGAAAGAGGCCGGTACGAACGCCCGCATCGATGTCACGCGAACCTTGGTCGAATTGCAGGGCCAGCAACAGCGGCTCAATGCCCTGCAGTCCGATCTGCGAAAACAGAAGCTCGCTCTGGCTCGTCTGATTGGATTGCCGCTGGATCGCGAATTGATTCTGAGCGAGCCCCTTGCGTTCAATCCATCCGCGGTGCCCGAAGCTGCCGGCGCCGTTCAACAAGCCTTCCAGAAGCGCTGGGATTTGCAGGCCGCCGAGAGTCAGGTCCACGCCGCTGAAATCGTCGTCTCCGCCGCACGCGCAGAACGCCTTCCGTCGGCTGCCATCACCGCGGATTATGGCGTGCTGGGCTCGAGTCCCATTTCCAATCACGGGGTGTACTCGGTGGTGGGCGCGGTGAACGTGCCGGTGTTCCAGGGCGGCCGAGTGAAAGCCGATATCGAACAGGCTGAGGCCACCCTCCATCAGCGCCAGGCCGAGCTGGCCGATCAACGCGGCCGGGTGGAACAAGAGGTGCGCACGGCGTTAATCGAACTGGAAACCGCGATCGGCGAAGTGCGGCTAGCGGAGAACAATCGAGGATTCGCGAATGAGACTTTGCGCGAGGCGCGGGATCGATTCAACGCGGGGGTGGCAACCACCGTGGAAGTGGTGCAGGCGCAGGAACAAGTGGCCAGCGCCGAGAGCGATTATATTTCCGGACTATTCGCTTTCGACTTAGCCCGCATCTCGTTGTCGCGAGCCCTGGGGCAGGCTGAAACGGACCTTCCCGGCTTGCTCAGTGGAGTGCACCAATGAGCACAACCCCTCCGAACGCTACGCCGCCAGCCACTCCACCCGTAACTCGGGGCCGTGGCCGCGCCTTCCTCATCTTTTTCGTATTCCTTTTGATCGCCGCCGGCGTCGGCCTGTACTTTTTCCTTCAATCGCGACAATTCGAATCCACCGACGATGCCGAGGTGGAAGCCCACTTGAGCGCCATCAGCTCGCGCGTCGACGGCGCCATAACGCGTGTTTATGTGGATGACAACCAATTCGTGAAAGCGGGCGATCCTCTGGTGGATCTCGATCCTCGCGACTTCCAGGTGAGCATCGATCAAGCACAAGCCCAAGTGGCGCAGGCTCGCAGCCAGGTGACCGCTCTCCGGCCCAACGTTCCGATCACCCAAATCGAAAGCAGCACCAACATCAGCGGCGCCGAAGCCGATGTCGCCAATGCGGAGGCGGGCATAGCAGTGGCCCAACGCGATCGTGAATCCGCGGTTGCGCGCCTGGCCGAAGCAGAGGCCAACGCCGCCAAGGCCAAAGCCGATTTGGCTCGCTACACGCTGCTCATCAAGAACGAGGAAGTTTCCCAGCAGGAATTCGATCAGGTGGCGGCCACTGCCCAGGCGCAGGACGCCACGGTGGACGCGAATCGCGCGGCCGTGGAAGCCGCGGCGCAGACGGTAGCGCAACGTCAGGCCCAGCTGATGCAAGTGAAATCCCGCCTGGGGCAATACCAGCGCAACGCACCGGCGCAACTCGCCATTCGAGAGGCCAACGTCCAATCGCAGCAAGCCAACCAGCAGACCGCGCAAGCCATGCTGGAGCAGGCGCAATTGAAGCTCGGCTATACGAAAATCGTTGCACCAGCTGCCGGCATCGTTCTGAAACGATCCGCCGAGGTGGGCGAGCGCATCAACGCCGGACAGCAGTTGCTGATGATCGCTCAAATTGGCGACCTCTGGGTAACGGCTAACTTCAAAGAGACGCAAATGCACAACATCCATCCGGGGCAAGCGGCCCGCCTTCACGTGGATGCTCTGCGGCAGGACTTTGAAGGTTACGTGGAGACGATCGGCGGCAGCACAGGCGCGGTAGCCAGCGTTCTGCCACCAGAAAACGCCACCGGCAATTACGTGAAGGTGGTGCAGCGCATTCCGGTACGCCTGCGCTTCAAGCCCAACCAGAACGGGCTGGATCGTTTGCGCCCCGGCATGTCGGTGGAGCCGGAGATCCGCATCGGGAGTTAACATGACGCCCGCCGGATCGCATCAGGATTGGAAGCCGTCGCACAACCCCTGGGCCGTTGCTCTGACGGTGACCATGGCGACCTTCATGGAAGTGCTGGACTCTTCCATCGCCAACGTTTCGCTCCCCCACATTGCTGGATCGCTCGGCGCCACCTACGACGAGGCCATCTGGGTTCTCACCAGCTATCTGGTGTCGGCCGCCATCATACTTCCCGCCTCGGGATGGCTCTCCACCGTATTCGGGCGCAAACGCTTCTACATGACCTGCGTGGTGCTCTTCACCGTGTCGTCCTTTCTCTGTGGCATCGCGCCGAATCTACCGTTCCTCATCGTCGCGCGGATCTTGCAAGGCGCGGGCGGCGGCGGTCTACAGCCTTCCGAGCAGGCCATCCTGGCCGACACCTTCCCGGTGCAAAAACGTGGTCAGGCTTTCGCTGTCTATGGCATGGCTGTGGTGGCCGCACCCGCCATCGGTCCCACATTGGGCGGCTGGATCACCGACAATCTCAACTGGCACTGGATCTTCTTCATCAACTTGCCCATCGGCCTGTTGTCGCTGTTCTTCACCAGCCGTCTGGTGGAAGATCCACCGTGGCTGAGAGAGCGCAAGGGCGCTGGCATCACGATCGATTACATCGGCCTCGGCTTGCTAGTTACCGGCATTGCCTGCTTCCAGTTCGTGCTGGACAAGGGCCAGGAATCGGACTGGTTCTCCTCACGTCTCATCACAGCGTTGACGTGCATTGGCCTTCCGATGCTCGCCGCATTCTTCCTCTGGGAGTGGTATCACCCTAATCCCATCGTAGACGTGCGTCTGCTGAAGAACCGCAACTTCGGTACGGCCGTGTCGTTCTCATTCGTCCTAGGAATGGTCTTGTTCGGTTCTACCGTCTTGATTCCCGAGTTTCTGCAAAGCAGCCTCGGCTATACTGCCGAACTAGCGGGCTTGGCGCTCTCGCCGGCGGGCTTCGTGCTGATGTTCATGATGTTGGTGGCCGGCCGTCTGGTTGCGACGAAGATCGATCCGCGTC
>JBEKRO010000136.1:0-11499 GCA_049518655.1 Bryobacteraceae bacterium
TGGGCGGAACAACGTTAGCGGCGTGGCGTGAATGGGTGTTACAGGTTCGAGGGGCGCTCGAATCGATCGCGAGGCGACGAGTAACAGCAACGCGAGCAGCACGTGCAGCCCGAGCGAAAATGCTTGCGATCTGGCAATGGGCATGCACTCGCCGATGCAACTGAGTGACCAGCGAGTAAGTCGAAGTAAGTCAATGATCGCGCGCTTGCACCGCTGCCACTTGCGCCGCACACGTGTGCGGGTGGTTCACTCGCGCGTCTAGTACGAATCCAGTTGCCCGCGCGCCGCGGCCGTCGCCAATTCATCGCAGCGATTGTTGTCGGAGTGCGAAGCGTGGCCCTTGGTCCAGGACCAAGTTGTGGTGTGTCGCGCGTTCTGCTCGTCCAGCTCGTGCCACAAATCCTGATTCGCCACGGCTTTCTTATCGCCCGTGCGCCAGCCGTTCATCTTCCATTTGTGGATCCACTGCGTGATGCCGTTCTTCAGATAGTTCGAATCGGTCACGATCTCCACGCTGCAAGGCTCCTTCAACGCGCGCAGCCCCTCTACCGCGGCCTTCAGTTCCATGCGATTGTTGGTGGTCTCAGGCTCCGATCCGTACATCTCGCGCGTCTTGTCTCCATAGCGCAAAATGCATGCCCATCCGCCGGGGCCGGGGTTGCCGATGCACGCCCCGTCTGTGATCAGCTGGACATGTTTCGGGGAAGGCCCGGGTTTCAGGGAAGACTCGGATTTCAGGCGCGAACTCCCACCAGCTCGCGTTCAAAGAACGCATCCACGCAATCGAGTATCTGCGCTGCGTCGGTGGTTTTGTATATCTCGACACGCAGCTTGGACCCGTTACGAACACCATGCGTAAAGTAAGTTGCAAATTGTTTCATCTTGCCTACCGTATCCGATTCGCCTCGCTCACAAAGCATGCCGTAGTAAGTGCGCATGATGTCGTAGCGCTGGCGCTCGGTAGGGTATTCATAGCTTCCCGTGGCAAGATATTGCTGGATTTGACGGAAGATCCATGGATTGGACGAAGCGGTGCGCCCGATCATCACCGCATCGCAGCCCGTTTCCCGCACCATGCGAACCGCGTCCTCTGGCGTCATAATGTCGCCATTGCCGATCACGGGAATCTTTCGCACCGCGGCCTTTACTTCAGCGATGCGGGTCCAGTCCGCCTTGCCGCTGTAGCCTTGCTCGCGCGTGCGCGGATGCAGCGCGACGGCCTGCAGTCCGCAGTCTTCGGCCAGTTGCGCCATCTTTACGGCCACCAGTTCTTGATCGTTCCAACCCGCGCGGAACTTCATGGTGAACGGAATCGAGATGGCCGCCCGCACCTTGCGCAGGATCTCTTCCACCAGCGGCAGATCGCGGAGCAAGCCCGAGCCACCGTTGCACTTCACCACCTTATTCACCGGACAGCCGAAGTTGATGTCGACGATATCGAACCCAAAATCCTGGCAAGCCTTGGCAGCGTCGGCCATTACCTGAGGATCGGAGCCAAACAGTTGCGCGGAGATGGGATGCTCTTCCGGCTCGAAATACAGGTATCGAAACGTCCGCGAACCCTTCTTGGCTTTGAGCGTATTCGCTCTGAGCGACGCCACCACGCCATGCGAACTGGTGAACTCGGTCATGATGAGGCCGCACCCGCCCTGATTGCGGATCAGGCGGCGAAAGATCGTATCGGTGAGGCCCGCCATGGGCGCAAGCACCGTCGCGGGCGCGATGCGGGTGGCTCCGACCTGGAATTCGCTAGGAAAACCGGACATCCTAAGCTATTTTAACGGCTCGGGCTCCGAAACGTAAATCGTCCCCCTTGCGTTTAACGTAATAAGCGCGGAGGACTGGTCTGCTGTGAGGCGCCTGAACTTGAACTGGAAACTGGTGGCAGCTTTCGCCACGGGAGCCGTGCTGGCCTCGGGAATCGTGTATTTTGGCGTCAGACCCCAGGAGGCAGTCAGCGTTGCCACGCCAATGGTGCAGCCGCCGAAGGCGCCCGTGGTGGTCCAGAGGGCACCAACTCCCCCGCCTGCGGTAGCGCAGGTGCCGGCTCCGATTCATCGCACTCCCGTTCGCGAGAAGCCTTCCCCGATGCCGCCTCCGGTGCGGCACAAGCAAGAAGCGGTGATCGCCCATAACGACCCGCCGCCGGCGCCAACACCGGTCGAGGCGAATCCCGAGCCGCCGCCTCCCCCGCCAGCCACGCCATCGACCCCCGTTGCGCCTCCGGCGGCAGTAGCCGAAAATGTCCCGATCCAAAATGTGTCTTTGCCCGCGCCGAATGTCGAGACCCCTGTCCCGCATACCGTGACCCTCGGAGCCGGAACGTTGCTGCCTGTTCGCATCGGCGAAACGCTTTCGTCCGCGCGCAATCAGCCCGGCGACACTTTCCTTGCGACCCTCACCCAGCCGCTGGTCATCGATGGGTGGATCATCGCCGAGCGCGGGGCTCGCGTGGAGGGCCGGGTGGTGGACGCCACGCAGGCAGGCCGTGTGAAGGGCGCATCGCACCTGGGAATCTCCATCGTGCGGCTGGCCACGGCTGACGGCCAGAATATTCGCATTCGCACCGAACCGTTTGTGAAAGACGCCGCGAGTTCTACCGGAACCGACGCCGCGAAGATTGGCGGGGGCGCGGCACTCGGCGCAATCATCGGGGCCATCGCGGGTGGCGGCAAAGGCGCTGCCATCGGAGCGGGCGCTGGCGGAGCGGTGGGCGCTGGCGACGTTTTGTTGACGCGCGGTAATCCGGCCGAAATTCCAGTGGAAACTCGCGTCAGCTTCCGCGTGCAAGACTCGGTGACCATCACCGAACGCTTGGACTGATCACGGTTCGCTGATCGGAGTCGGAGGAATTACTGAGATCCAAAACTGGTTAGGATATCCGAACGAGACTCTCTTGTATGGATCGGAGTCGAACCCGAAGTGAAAAACGAGCCTTACAGATTTACCGTCGCACGTCTTGCGAAATGTTGATCCTCGAATCGATCGTTCCACGGCCGGCGTGAGAAGGAGCTTTACATTCGGTATGCTAGATCCCACCTCCATGTTGGTGCTTTCAATGGTGCCGTTTGTCGTGAGGTTAATAGTGGCAGTGACGCTGCCCGAAACTCGTGCTGCAGCGGCCAATGGGGGATACACCGGCACCTGGAGCCGTTCAATGCACGACGTGTTAGGTTCAGTGTCCTGATTTGACTGAGCGAGCGCTATCCCGAGGCAGGCCGTTAACATCATCAACAATCGCATCTTCCACCTCCTCACTTGAATCCGATGTCGTCCTTCACCGTCTCCATCCAGTTGTACACGATGGGACAGTAGCCGACGCGATCCAGAAACTCCCACATGCGGCTCGCGATTGATCCCGTGCCGCGCACCACGTGCGGGAAGTTGACACAATTGTGCGGGCGCGCTTCATAAACACTGCACAGATTGCCATCCAGGAACACGCAGCCCTGTTCGTTGCGTTTCAAGATCATTGCACCTGATCCATCGACTGCGGTGAACTGTTCCACGAACTCGCGCTCGCTGGCCCCGACAAACTTCGCCAGCTTCTCGACGTCTTTCTCCGTGATTCCCACCTCGGTAACGCGGCAACAATTCGCGCAGGCCGTGCAATCGATCTCGGCTTCAATCTCCTCGCCGAAACGGCGCAACCGCCGGTCCGAATGCCGGTGGCTTTTCAAATAGGCCCGAAAGCGGGCATTTTCGCCTCGGTGCTGCTGCTCGAGACGGCGGATCTGGACGAGGTCGGTTAGCATTTCCTAGAATCAATTATGGCCTCATCAAACATCGCTTCGGGCGAAGAGTTTTACCGCATCCAGAAACTGCCGCCTTACGTGTTCGCCGTCATCAACGAGATGAAGGCCAAGGCGCGGGCGGCACAAAGGGATGTGGTGGACCTTGGCATGGGCAATCCGGATGGCTCCACGCCAGAGCCGATAGTCAAGAAGCTGATTGAAGCGGCCCGCAATCCGCGCAACCATCGCTACTCGATGTCTCGCGGCATTCCACGGCTGCGCGCCGAAATTGTGAAGCGCTATCGCACCAAATACGGAGTCGAGCTGGATTCCGAGACCGAAGCCATTGTCACCATCGGAGCGAAAGACGCCTTGGCGCATTTGCTCTTTGCCGTCATTGGCCCCGGCGATGCCGTGGTCTCGCCGAACCCCGCTTATCCGATCCATCAGTACGGTGTCATCATGGCCGAAGGTCACGCGTGCATGCTGCCCATGCCGACACCGGCCGAGTTCCTCAATCGCCTGGAGCACCTATACAACACGTCCTCGCGCAAACCGAGGATGATCCTGATTTCGTTCCCCCACAATCCCACCACGCACTGCGTGGACCTCCAATTCTTCCGCGACATTGTTGCGCTGGCTGCGCGGTACGGCACCATGATCGTGCACGATTTCGCGTATGCCGACCTGGGTTTCGACGGCTATGAGCCTCCCAGTATTTTGCAGGTGGACGGGGCCAAGGAACTCGCGGTCGAAATTTACTCCATGTCGAAGAGTTTCAACATGGCGGGCTGGCGCGTGGGATTCTGCCTGGGGAACAAGAAAATGATCGGAGCTCTCGCCCGCATCAAAAGCTATCTCGATTACGGTGTTTTCCAGCCCATCCAGATCGCTTCCATCATTGCGCTCCGCGAGTGCGCCAAGGACACCGAGAAGATTCGCAGCGTATATCAGAAGCGCCGGGATGTGCTCATCACCGGTCTCGAGCGCGCCGGCTGGCCCGTGGAATCGCCTCGCGGGACCATGTTCGTCTGGGCCCCGATTCCCGAAAAGCATCGCGCCCAAGGCTCGCTGGAATTTTCGAAATTGCTCATGGAAAAGGCGCTGGTCGCCGTCTCGCCGGGCATCGGATTCGGGCCGCTCGGCGAGGGCCACGTACGCTTCGCTCTCATCGAGAATCAACACCGCACCCGGCAGGCCACTAAGGCGATTCAGCAATTCCTAAAGAAGTGACGCGCGTTGCCGCGATCCGCGCATGCAGCGCATAAGTGCCTTGATCGAATAGCACCAGCAAAACATCGCGGACCGCGCAGTCTGGCTGTGCTAGCCGTGCGGCAATCGTATCAATCGCGATGGTCGCTGCTTCCTCCAGCGGATAGCCGTATGCACCGGTGCTGATGGCCGGAAAGCTGATGGTGCGGACGCCGTGCCGCTCGGCCAGGTCCAGGCAAGTGCGGTAACAATTCGTCAGCTGCTCTGGTTCACCGTGCCGTCCATCGCGATAGACGGGGCCCACGGCGTGAAAAACATATTGAGCGGGCAGCGAACCCGCGCCGGTGACAACGGCGCTGCCAGTGGGACATCCCCCTGCATTGGTGCGAATTCCATCCAGTTCGCGCATAATGGCTGGTCCGCCCGCGCGGTGAATGGCGCCGTCCACGCCACCGCCTCCCCGCAAACCTGCGTTCGCGGCATTCACAATGGCGTCCACGCGAATCTTGGTGATATCGCCGATCACCAAGCGGAGTTTTCTCCCATGCGGGAAATCCATCTCCATATGGCCCATGGTACAGCCAACGTTATAGTAAAAGTTGAAACAATACGACGCACTCGTGCTTTTTGACATCGACGGCACGTTGATTCGCCGCGCGGGCCCTCATCATCGCGAGGCCTTGGTAGAAGCCATTCGTCGCACCGCGCACGTCGAGACCACCACCGAGGGTGTGCCGGTGGCGGGCATGTTGGATCGCGATATTCTCACTGTCATGATGCAGCGGGCGGGCATGCCGCGCAAGTCCATCCAACAAGTGATGCCCCAGGTGGTCGCTCGCGCGCAATCCATCTATGTCCGCCGTGCGCCGGACATTTCGAAGAAAGTTTGCCCCGGAGTACGAAACCTGCTGCGGCGATTAACCGCGCGCGGGGTGGTGATCGGACTCGTCACAGGCAACCTCTCGCGCATCGGCTGGCGAAAGATGGAACGCGCCGGGCTCCGGCCATATTTCCGTTTCGGCGCTTTCGCCGAACTGGCGCGTGACCGCGCGGGGCTGGTTCGGTTTGCCATCCGGCGCGCCCGACAGGAGCAATGGATCGGCCGCGAGAGCGCCATTTCGCTGATCGGCGATCATCCCAATGACGTGCTGGCTGCCCGGGCGAACGGCATTCGCTCCATCGCGGTCGGAACTGGAATCGTTCCTCTCCAAGAGTTGCTGTCGCACTCGCCTCACATCGCCATTCCCGATCTCAGATCGATCGTTTTGGATGACCTCTTGTAACCGAATCTTTATATCCGCATGGGACAATCGGGAAGTGTGCCGAGTCCCGATCATTCTCATCGGATTGTCGTTATCGCTTCTGCCCGTCCGGATTTGGGCGCAGGCTGACGCGACGACACCCGGTGGAAATGCTTCGGCCGCCGATCCCGAGACCTGGAATCTCTACTATCAGGCCACGTCCATCGGCCAGCATCACGGAAGTTTCAATTCTCCATATGAAGGGCCGCTGAGTCTCCAGGATTATCCGGAGAGCGATGCGTCGATCACCACCACCCTGTTCTTCGGACTTCGTCTAGGACAACGAACCCAATTTTACTTTAATCCTGAGATCGCCGGCGGGAGGGGGTTTAGTAGCGTGGATGGGCTCGCCAATCCTTCCAACGGCGAACTGCCCCGCGTTGCTTCCGCCACTCCCAAACCGTACATCGCGCGTCTCTACATCTCCCATGACTTCAGTTTCGGTGATGCGGTGGAGCACTTCGAGAGCGATGATAATCAATTGGCGGGTGACCGGCCCATGGTCCGCTACACCATCACAGCCGGGCGATTTTCCCTCACCGATTATTTCGACGACAACAGCTACTCCCACGATCCGCGAAGTCAGTTCATGGCGTGGGGCATGATGTACAACGGCGCCTGGGATTATCCGGCCGACACGCGCGGTTACACCTGGGGCATCGTGAATGAGTTTCATACCAGGAATTGGTCCTTCAAATATGGGGTGGCCGCCGAGCCTACGGTTGCCAACGGCGGAAGGTTTGACCGGCGACTTTTTGTTGATCAAGGCCAAACGTTCGAGGAAGAGCGCCGCTATTCGCTAGCGCGTCACCCAGGCTCCATTCGCTGGCTTCAATTTCTCAATCGCACCAGATCCGGCAGCTACCAGGAAGCGGTGCACCTGGCTGAACAAACCGGAACCACGCCCGACGTCCAGGCCATCCGCCGCCCCGGCACGCTCAAGTACGGGACGGGCATCAGCTTCGATCAGGAGCTCTCTCGCGACGTGGGGGTCTTCTCGCGCCTGGGTTGGAACGACGGCAAGACCGAAGACTTTGCGTTCACGGCCATCGACCGGCTGGCGGAAGCCGGCCTGTCGCTCAAGGGTACGAGTTGGAAGCGAAAGGACGATGTTGTTGCAACCGCCTTCGCGGCCGCGGGAACCTCCGGTGTGCACGCGGTGTACCTGGCGATGGGCGGCCTCGACTTCCTGATCGGAGATGGAAAACTCAACTACGCGCCCGAATATCTTTGGGAAAGCTATTACAGCGCCCGTGTGGTTCGCGGCTTCTTCGCCACCTTCGACCTGCAACATTACAATAATCCGGCCTACAACCACGATCGCGGTCCGGTGTGGGTTGAGTCCATCCGGCTGCACATCGAGTTTGGGATCAAGCCCCTCACTGCGAAATGACTTGAAGTAGCCTAGTGAAATGACCCAATCGGATTCCGCTCGTCAATTGTTGCGTCATGCCGTCGCCACGCTGGCTTATCGGGGAGGTAAGACCTTGCGCGGCGCGCCCGATACGTTCGCTGAATTTCACGCGTCGCAAGATTCGAGGACGCCAGGGCAAATACTCGCGCATATCGGCGACCTACTCGAGTGGGCTTTATCAACGGCGAGCGGCCGCCAGCAATGGCGCGATTCGACGCCGCTTCCCTGGAACGCTGAAGTGCGGCGTTTCTTTGCGGCGCTCGAAGCACTCGATGCTTATCTGGCTTCCGATAGCCCGCTCCAAGCCCCGGTGGAGAAGCTGTTCCAAGCCCCCATCGCCGACGCGCTCACGCATGTGGGACAGATCGCGATGCTGCGCCGGCTGGCGGGAGCGCCGGTGCGCGGTGAAAATTACTACGTCGCGAAAATCGCGATAGGATGCGTGGGCCCCGATCAGCCCGCGCCGGTACGCGAGTTTACTTAGACTGTTCGCGTTTGGCTTCCGCTTCCACCGCTCGCATCACGCGCAGAATATTGCCGCCGTAGATCTTGCGAATGTCGTCTGCCGAGTAGCCTTTTTCGAGGAGCGCGCGCGTCAGGTTGGGGAATTTCGAAACATCTTCCAAGCCACGCGGCGTGCAGAATACGCCGTCGAAATCGCTGCCGATTCCCACCGCGTCGATTCCACCGATCTTCACCGCATGATCGATATGCGCCACCACGTCTTCGAGCGTGGCCGGAGGCACTTTCTTGCGGTATTCCGCGATGGTGGCGTCTTCGCCTTGCGCGCCCGGCAACGTGCTGGCCTGCACGTTCTTCGCTGCCGCTGCCGATTTCTCCGACAGGAACCCGCAATTGAAATTGATCTGAATCACGCCGCCTTTCTTGGCCAGAGCCGCGATCATCTCATCCGTCATGTTGCGCGGAACGTTGCACAGCGCCCGGCAGGAGGAATGAGAAGCGATGATCGGCGCGCTGCTGGCCCCGAGCGCATCCCAAAACGTTTTGTCGGCGGTGTGTGAGATGTCAATCATCATCCCCAGCCGGTTCATCTCGCGCACCACTTGTTTGCCGAACGGCGTGAGGCCGTTGTGATGCTCGACGCCTGCCTTGTCCACATCGCCCGACGAATCGGCCCAATTGTTGGTGTTGGTGTGGGTCAAGGTCATATAACGGATGCCCAGATCGAAGTAATCGCGCAGCAGCCCCAGGTTGTCCTCGATGGCGTGCCCGCCTTCGATACCCATCAGCGCCGCAATCTTGCCTTGCTTATGAATGCGCTCGATATCGTCGGCCGTGGTGGCGAGCGTGAAGTCGTTCGGGTATCGCTCGACGATGCCGTGGCGCACGGTGTCGATCATTTCGAGCGTCCGATGCGCCGAGCGGTTTCCAGTGATGTAGCTGGACGCAACATACACGGCGAAGAACTGCGCGCCGACGCCGCCTTCTTTGAGCGAGGCGATGTTGGTGTGGCCGTCGTCCTTGTTTTTGCCGATGTTGTAGCCGTCCACGGTCCGGCTGGTGATGTCGTTGTGGGTGTCGATCAGCAGCATGCTGCGATGGATGCGCTGGACCTCGGCGTCGGTCACCGAGCGCGTCTGCGCGAAGCACAGAGTGAGGACGACAAAGAAAAGGCACAGCGCTCGCATATCTGAATATATCGCATGCGTCCATTGAATTTCCTAATAAGCGGCCGCTAACGGAAAATTGGCCACCATCTATGTTTGGCGGCTTTTGAGGGTGGGTACGCCTGCCACGGTTGTGGCGCGCTGTCGAGGGAGTTGGAGTATGGCACGTAGAAGGTATTCACTTCTGGTGTGCATTCCAAACAGCCAATCTCAAGCCGAGCGTCGATCGTCTGATCCTTCCCGCTCGTGACGGTCACCGTTAGCAGCCGGGTACTGAAACCGGGCGAATTGACCGCAAAATGGTGTTCACCCGGCGGGAGCTTAGTCCATAGAATCTCGCCAGAGTCGTTGGCCGTCAACGTACTCACTGGCCGATCATTGGTATCGAATAGAGACGCTGTCGCTTCTGAGATTGTGCGGGCAAGAGGATCGGTAACACGGATGCGCACGGTCCCCGTTTGTGCCGCAAGGGGGGACTAGAGCTAGCAGCAGCGGTCCCGTGAATGCATCACATCTGATCACGCCCTCATTCTATCCAATAAAAAAGCCGCCCGATTGCTCGAGCGGCCCTTCTCCTCTGATTTTTGCTGCTTATTTAATCGCCGAACGATCCTACTGCTTCCGCCTTGTCTGCGGCCGTTTCGGGCTTTGGTTGTGCGGGCATGATCATCTGCACCAAGTCGGCCGGCGCCGGCTTTTCCTTTAGTATTTGCTCGCGATACAGCTTCGCCATCCGCTCGTTTTCCTGTTGCTTCAGTTTCTCGTCGCGAGCGCGCGTCTTTTCCTCACGCGCCGTTTTGGCGATGCCGAGATCGTCGAGATCATGTTGTTTGGCGTGATTCACGTCTTCGGCGCGCAACACCAGCGAGTGATCCTTGACCTTGAGATTCACGGCCTTGCCGCCGGCGACGATTTCGTGCCGCCCGTGCTCTTCGTACCACTTGGTGAGCGTCGCGGTCATGTGCATTTTCTCGATGATGTTCCGCCATCCCACGCCGGTGTTATATGCACAGAAGGAAATTTCGCCTTCTTGCGTGGCATACGGGATGATGCACTGCTCGGTACGGCGGAAATCGTAGTTGAATAGATCCTGGAACCACATACCGGCCACGAACAGGAAGTTCCACCGGTCGTTGCGCCGCTTGGTGATGTCTTCGATGGAGCGGTCCGCCGTCACTTTTCCATAGCCGCCGTGCTGCGCCTTCGGCGTCATGCCGAAGCATTTGTCGAACTTGGCGATCAAGTCGGTGAGTTTGAAATGGGTCGGCGATTTGAATGGATTGTAATTGTGCAACAGCGCCAGGCTGACGCCCATCACGTTCATCCAGCGGCTGCTTCGCGCCGCGTCGTTGATACGAGCGATGTCCTTCGCCAGGCGATCTGCATTGAGGAACGCCGTCACTGGCACGGCCTCTTTGGTTTCCTTGTCGCACATCACGGCCATTCCGATGCCGCAGTTGGGATGGCAGCCGCAGCTTAGTTGTCCCCAATCCGCCGAGGGTCCATGAACCAGGTCGGCGAAATCGGAGAACGTGCTCATGAACGAAATCGGGAACCAATCGCGAACGGGCTCGCCCAATCCAGTCTGATTCTTCACGTCGTGTGCCAGGTGCGATAACGTGTAGCGCTGGGCTTGCCGGCGATCGTCGGTCACGGCCTCATCGCGGCCAGTGAACGAAACGGGCTGGAAGCTCAAGAACGGGATCTTCTTGGGATTGTCGAGCGCGAAGCGCACCACCGCGCCTACCTGCTCGTTGTTGATGCCGTTGATGATGGTGATCACGGGCACAATGTCTACGCCCGACTTCCAGAGGTTCTCGATCGCGCGTAATTTCACATCGAACAAGTTGCCCACCGCGCGGTGCGAATTGGCCTCATTGCCGATTCCGTCAAACTGCAAATACGCGTAGCGCAAGCCAGCTTCGGCGGCCTGTTTGCAAAACTCGGGGTCTTTCGCGAACTCGATGCCGTTCGTCGCTGCCTGCACGCTGTTGTAGCCTACTTTGCGCGCGTATCGCACCGCGTCCAGGAAGTAGGGCGAAAGCGTCGGCTCGCCGCCCGAAAACTGCACCGACATCTGGCGGCGCGGTTTGATGGAGATGGCGTTGTCGAGCAGCGTCTGGATGTCTTCCCAAGTCAGCTCATGCACGAAGCCCACTTGGTTCGCATCCATGAAACACGGATCGCACATCATGTTGCAGCGATTGGTG
>JBEKRO010000137.1:0-11466 GCA_049518655.1 Bryobacteraceae bacterium
GGACTCGCGCGGTTCGGCGAATCCCCAGGCAGTTGATGAGAGTGAACAGGGCGATGATAGCGCTGGCCAGGATCTGCGCGGCACCCAACTTCAGCTCCCAGGACCCCGATCCGACGACATGGCGCGCGCTGTCCAATCTTAAGGTGGCGGAAAAATGCCCCAGATAATCGGAAAATGCCAGCGCCGCGGCGGCGATGGGCGCGGAGAATCCGGCGAAGAACGAGATCCAACCGGTCATGAAGCCCCATGTTGGTCCGAAGGCTTCCGTCAGGTAAACGTACTCGCCGCCGGAGCTGGGGAAGTTGACGCCCAATTCCGAATAGCAGAACGCGCCGACCAGCGCGCACACCGCGCCAACACCCCAGATCAGCAGGACCAACTGAGCCGAGCCCAGTTGGCCAGCGAGAAAACCAGAGGTAGTGAGGATGCCCGTGCCGATCATGTTCGAGATCACCAGGGCCGTCGCACTGCCGATCCCCAGTTGGCGAAGAAGGTTGGTGGCTTTGGGGCTCATTTGGTGAAGGACTCGAGAAATAGCGCGCGGAATGCCGCTGCGTCGGCGTCTACGGCTACCTGTGCATTGGGTTCCCCGGTGGTCGCCATCGTTCGTCCTTCTTCAGGCACGTTTTGCCGGATGTCGATGTGCATTGCGGCGGTCTGCACCATGCCAGGTTGCAACAGCGCGGCGGCGGCCAGCGGGTCCCAGGCGTAGAAGATTCCAGCGTCGATCATCTCGCGATCCGCTTTCAGCACCCCAGCTACAACGCGTCCGAGCGGCGATTGTGCCTTGGATTCAAATTGGCGCAGGAACTGGGGGCCAATATGAACTTTGTTGGTGGCATCCAGCGCGATCAACAGAATTGGTACGCCCGATCGAAAAACAATACTTGCCGCCAGCGGATCGATAAACATGTTCCATTCGGCTGTCTGGTTATTGGTATGGAACACGCCACCGTCCTGAAGGTTGCCGGGCACTTGGACAGCTCCACCCATGATGACGATTTCGCGAATCTTGGGTGCCACGGAACGATCGCGTTGCAAAGCCTCCGCGATATTGGTGAGCGGCCCCAGCGCGAGAATCTGCACCGGGATTTGAGCATTTCTCAACCGCTCCACCAGGTAGTCGGCAGCATGCTTGGTTTCGGGCGGCCGCGACGCGTGAGGCAGCGCGACGCCGGGGAGGTTGTCCGAAATCTTGCGCCATTCAGCGGGAAATTCGTTCGCGCCTCGCAAGGGCGTATTTCGCCCTGCAAATACCGGCACTTGTTTGCGGCCCGCCAAATCGAGTAGACGCCCCATATTGCGAGCGCCCGCATCGACGTGAGCCATTCCGTTCACCACGGTGATGGCGTCAATCCCGACGCTAGGATGCGCGAGCAGAAGCGCCACCGCCATGAAGTCGTCCGAGCCGGCGTCGGTATCGATGAGAATGGGCGTGGGCTGGGCGCTGGCAAGAGCGACGGCGGAGAGGAGCGCCAATAGCGCCCGCAACGGAATCACAACCGAGACGATAACACGCCTAAGTCGTCTTTGACGTTAGCGCTTTCGGGTAAACCATCACGCCGGCTTCGGTGTCGCGAAATATCTTGTAAAGAATCTGGTTGGTAGGGAGCTGGCTTTCCAGAAAATCAACGCCTTCGGCGGCGATGATGAAGCTGCTGCGATCGTCCTGGAGCACGTAGCGCTTGGCCCGCAGATACCACAGAGCGAATAGCAGCCGCTCGCGTGGAAACGCCATGATGTTTTCCATGTCGAGCAGCGACAGCGCGGCGTAATCCGGATTGGCGCGGCGCTTGCTGTAGAGCAAACAGAGAACGCCGATACGAATCTTGGCCTCGGCGTCGATACCGTCGGTGAATTCTTTTCCGAGAAAGATCGGCAGCGGTCCCGCCTGGTTCTTTTCGAATTGCCGGTCATACTCCTTCCGCTTCACCGGATCGCGCAACATCTGGTACGCGTCGGTGAGCACGCGGAAGCGCTCCGCGTCGCCGGTTTGCAGGTTATCGGGATGATACCGCGCGGCCATAATGCGGTACACACGTTCGATGGTTTCCACTTCCGCGCGAGGGTTGACCTGAAGAAGATCGTAATAATTGACCGGCGCGGCTTGATTGATAGATTCCGGACGCATCCTGCTTAGTTATCGGCCAGGATCGCAGCCGCTCCATAGGGCGTTTCGCGGAGGTACCATGAGCCACGCGATTAGCCCTTGGCTGTTTGCTGTTAGTACTGCCGGCGCTGGCTCAGTTCGACTCCGAGGCGCTGCGCGCGAAGTTCGGCGCGCCGCTCAATCGAGAAACATTCCATGTGCCGCAAGGTTTCGACTTGACCGTCGATTATGGCGCGGCTTACAAAGTATGCAAACTCGAGGTTCCGGCCGAACCGCCACCACTACCCAACGAGTCCGGCCCTTTCAACGCTCGGCAGCGAATGCAGAATTTTCTCGCGGACTTAGTGCCTGATTCCATGCGCGGCAAAGAATTACGCCGGGCTGCAGCATCCGCCGGAGCTTTCTCCGGCACCGGAGCGTTCTCCGGGGTCTCGTGGACCGAATACGAGCACGTCACGATCTCTCAGTCCAACTCCGGCCGAAACGACACGATTGTCGTGATCTTCCACACCGGTGGTTGTCCCTAACCCAGTTGTGGCAGCGCCTGCTCCAACGCCTCGACAAAGAAATATTCGCCCCAGATCACCGATTCGTCGACACCCAATTCCTTCGGCAGATGATAGACGCCGCCTTTGAGAATGCCCTCCCACTTCTTGTCCTTCTTAGCGACATGATGCTCGCAGAGCGATCGGAGAATACGAATCGCGAGCGACCAATAGTGATGCCCTTTCACGGGATCCTGCAGGAGCCGGCAAAGGCGCAGCAATCCGGAAGCGGCGATGGCGGCAGCGGAGGTGTCGAGCAGACGGCGGGATTCGGGCGGCGCATTGAAGTCCCACGGCGGAACGCCATCGCTGTTGCAATGCAGGATGTAGTAGTCGGCGCAGGATTCGGCCGTTTCCAGAAATCGCGGATCGCGGCTGTATTCGTAGGAAAGGCTGAAACCGTACAGCGCCCACGCCAAACCGCGCGACCAGCACGAATCGCCCCGGTACCCTTGTTGCGTGCTCTGGCGCAGGAATTCGCCAGTCTGCAGTTCGAAAATCCCTTCCTGCGCCGTGGAACCATCGCCGCGCACCAGATTGCGGCGAGTGGTCAGGCAGTGGCGCAGCGCAATGTCGCGCAATCTGCGATCGCCCGTTTCCCGCGCGGCATAAAAGATGATGCCGACATTCATCATGATGTCGATGAAGAGCGAATCCTCGCCGACGAACGAGCGCAAATATTGCCCGTTCTCTTTGAACCGCAACGACTCCGTCTTGCCCGCCTGAATGAGCGCGTCTTTCAGTTTGGGGTCCTGCGTCAGCCGGTACCACCGGTAATAGGTGGACATAAAGATGAAACCCAGATCGTGGACGTCGCGGTCATGCTGGCGCGGGGCGAGCGGAGTGGTATAGCGCACGGCCTGCTCCTGCCAGTATTTGTCCGCCACGCCAGTGGCGAGGTTCCACTTGTGGAAGATCCACATCAACCCGGGGAAAAATCCGTCGCACCAATTGGTCCACACCTGGCCTTCGTGCTTCCACTTACCGTCGGAGGTGTACATGGGATAGAAACCCGGATGAGTCTCCACCAGCTTGCGTGTCTGTTGCTGCGCGAACCGCATCGCGTCTTCAAACAGTGCGCGGTCTGTTTCCAGAACGAATTGGATCATGCTTTCTGGATTCTAGCAGCCCTGGCGATATTCACTTGATGGCTGGCGGCGGGGCAGGTATCTCAGTGCTACCATCTCAATGCATGGCAGCTACCAAAATTACCGTGAACAACAACGGATCGATTCGCATTGAAGGCGATTTCACGATGCACGACGCCCAGGGCAAAGAGTTCGGACTGGGCGGCCGTACCGTGATTTCTCTGTGCCGTTGTGGGCACTCCGCAAACAAACCGTTCTGCGATGGGAGCCACAAGGTGAACGGATTCGATTCCAGTTGTGAGGCGCGGGATTTGCCGCCGAAGGTTTAGTGACTGGTGGCTAGTGATTGGTGGCTAGTGATTGGTGGCTGGTGATTGGTGGTTAGTGACCGGTGGTTCGTGCCCGTATGGACGCTTGGAGACAGTGGAGTTTCTTGCCTAACAATTCGGCTTGCGCTTGTGCAACGCCGATCAGTGCCGCTGGGTATTGAAGTCTCACGGCCAACTCGAGCTGAGTTTCCAACTCCGCCAAGGACCCAAGGGCGAACGACAGAAAGTGCAGAAATTCCTTGGAAAACGCGCGGGCTTGGCCTTCGGCAATGTTGGACGGAATCGAGACCGCTGCGCGTCGCATCTGAGCAGTTAATCCATACATCTCATTTTTGGAAATTCAGCCGTGCAGCGATAGACCGTTTCCACGAGATCCAGCCCAATTTGCCACACCTCCAAATCACGGAAGCTTTTGACCATTAGCCCGGTAGTGCCTGAAGGCTGAAGCTTTTCTCAACTCGCCAGCCACTAACCACCAGCCACAGTCCCTAATCCTCCGACAGCACGCAAATGTCGCTCAGGTTCCGATAGTCTTCCGCGAAGTCGAGGCCATAGCCAACCACGAACTCGTCGGGGATTTGGAAGCCAACGTAGGCGACATGCACGGGGCGCAGACGCTTCTCAGGTTTATCCAGTAGCGTGGCGATCGCGAGCGACTTCGGTCGGCGCTGCTCCAGCAGATTCATCAGGTACGTCAGCGTCACGCCGCTATCGACGATGTCCTCCACGATCAGTACATGATGCCCTTCGATGGAGACATCCAGATCCTTGGTGACCTTCACTTCGCCCGACGATGTTTTGCCGCGGCCGTAGCTCGAAATTCCCATGAACTCGATGCGCGACGGCGTCTTGATATGACGCGACAAGTCGGCCAGGAACATGAATGCTCCCTTCAGAATCGAAATGAGGTACAGCGGACCATCGGGATAATTAGCGCTGATCTGGCCGCCCATTTCACGCACGCGATTTTGGATCTGTTCGGCTGTTAGAAAAACGCGCGGGACCAGGGCCATGCGCTAGTCGGCGTTATGCGTGCGAACGCTCAGATGTTTGCTCAACTGGTGGGTCGCCTGACTGGCCAGGCGCGTGCTTCCAGGGCCAATGTGAATGTGGGCCGCGGTGGCCTTGCCCGGGATAGCGCGCGAAAAAGCGTAATAAGGAATCTTCCTCAACTGTAGATATTGCCGCAACCAAATGCCCTCGGGAGCGCTGGGAACGATGGCGACATCTACGCGGCCGCGATGGTCGAATCCGAGCGCGCGATGCACTTCCGTCTCCCCTTCCGCGCTGATGGGAAGCGGACGCTGGAACTTGTCCGCAAAGGCCAATTCCAGCGGCGGCAGATCCCAATACTCATTGAAAGCGCCGTCGCCCTCATAGTGCTCCATGCCTTGAAAAAACAACTCGGAGTCATCCTGAGGAAGGGACTCAAGAACTGGGGGGGCCGGTTGCTGCTGATTCATAGCCGCTCGGTCGGCCATCAGATGTGCGCGCAGATGAGCCAGATCCAAACTGGTTTGACGGGCGGTGAGCTCGGCTTCAAACGGCGCCAGGTAGTTCTGCGCCGCTACGCCGGCGTCAACCATCTTCCGGGCGTCGTCCAAGCGTGCTTGCTGCCGATCTAAGCGCCGCTGGGCAGCCGCGATCATTTCCGCCGAAGCTTCCTCGCTGGCGCCTTTCTCGGGAAGATCCCCATACAAATCATGCGCGAGAATCACTCCGTCTTTCGCGTCTTCCAGATTCGCTTGCGCTTCTTGGATCCGGACGCGCGGAAGAGCCCCCACTTGCACCAGGTCTGTCACGCGGGCAAGTTGCTGTTGAGCCAGTTCGATTCCCTTGTTGGCTGCAGTGTCAGCTGGAGCTTCTGCCGGCCGCGCCGGCGTTCCTGCCAAAAGAATGAAGGCTCCAAGGGACAATAAGAGCACAAGCAATTGTCGCATTGGAAATTTCAGTGTACCATAAAGATAGGAGAACTCCTTAGCTATCCGACAGCAACACAACACGGCCGCGCAACCGATTGCACCGCCGTTCAGCACCCCTCCGTGGCTCACCGCTGTTCGAGCCGCCGAATCGAAGAAAGCCCTCGACATACGAGTTTTGGATCTGCGCGAAGTCACTACTTTCGCGGATTTTTTCGTGATCTGCAGCGGAAGCAACCCTAAGCAGATCCAGGCCATCGTGGAAGAGATCGGTGAGCAGCTCGACAAACGCGGCGAATATCCCGTCAGCGTGGAAGGCTTCGCGAACGCCGAATGGATCCTGGCGGATTACGGGGACTATGTGATTCACGTGTTCTCGCCCAAATCGCGCACGTTTTATGAATTGGAGCGGTTGTGGCGGCACGCGAAAGTTGTACCGATCCCCGAAGAAACGTCCGTCCCCGAAGACCTTTAAAACCGCTTACTGCGTGCGCGGCTCGGAATCGATAAAGGGAGCGAACTAGATCGGCGGCTTGGGCTTGGCGCAGCAATTGCCATTCTTTGAAACGATCGGCTCCAGAATTCCGGTAATGGCTTCAAAAATGTAGCTGGGCGAGCGGTCCCCTCGGATCTGGTGATACTTGCGATCTTGGTAGTACGCCAGAACGGGCCGCGTCACTTCGTCATAGGTACGAATGCGTTCGGTGACCACCTCTTCGCTATCGTCCTTGCGAGTGATCAACGGCGTGCCGTCGTCGTCGCAAATGCCGGGCGTGCGGGGCGGTTGATGCAGCAGGTTATAGATCCTCTTGCACTGGGGACATTGGCGGCGGGAAGTGAGACGGCCCACCAGCGCGTCCATCGGGACATCCAGATGCAGCACGATAGGTGTTTGGAACTGCCGCTCTTCGATCAAGCGATCTAAGTATTCGGCCTGCTCCACGGTGCGCGGGTACCCGTCTAAGAGGAAGCCGTGCGCGCTATCGGGTGAGGACACACGTTGAGCGAGCATTCGGTTGACGAGGTCGTCACCCACCAATCCCCCACTGGCCATGATGGACTGCGCGGCGTTCCCCAGCGCCGTGCCGGCCTTGATTTCCTCCCGCAGCATATCGCCCGTCGAGATGGCCGGAATGCCCAACCAGTTTGAGATTCTTCCTGACTGCGTGCCTTTGCCGCTACCGGGCGGTCCAAAGAGCAGAAGGACCAAACCATCCTCCGTTCCTGTTCAGACTACTGAACCATTCTGACTCGGTCAAGTTACTCGATCCCGCTTACAAAGATCCGCGAAATCCCATGAAAAGACTATCACCATTTGGGCCGTACCGTACCGGTGCGTTCCAGTACCACACCGTTCTAGCGGGCCGTCTTTTTGCGGGCTAGCGTCACTTCTTACAGGCCAGCGTCAGGCCGTCCCGTACCGGCACCATGCTCAACCACACTCGATCGTCGTTCTTGAGCTGCTCATTGAACGCTCGAATGGCTCGCGTATCCGGATCGTCGAAGGCCGCATCGATCACTCGACCATACCAGAGTACGTTATCCACTCCGATCAATCCACCGCGCCGCAAGAGCACCAGGGCCCGCTCATAGTAATTGGCATAGTTGGTCTTGTCGGCGTCAATGAACACAAAATCGAATTGATTTCCCTGCCCGCTCGCGATCAGGTGGTCCAGGGTGGCGAGCGCAGGTGCGATACGCAGATCGATCTTCTGTTCCACGCCCGCTTCGCGCCAGTAGCGCCGCGCAACCGCAGTCCACTCTTCGTTAATGTCGCAGGCGATGATCCGTCCATCGGCAGGCAGCGCCAAAGCCACAGCCAGCGCACTGTAACCGGTAAAGACGCCGATCTCGATGGTCCGGCGCGCACCGATCAAGTGCATCAGCAGCCCCATGAACTGGCCCTGCTCGGCCGAGATCTGACAACTGGCGTTCGGATGCTGGGCTGTCTCCTCACGGAGACGGCTCAAAAGCGCGGGCTCGCGAAGGGTGACGCTGCGCATGTACTCCCACAACTCGTCACCAATGGTCAGATCTCCGGGAATCGTGCGATCTTCGGGCATCACCCTCTATTGAACACTACTTCGCTGCAAGCTCGATGCTTGCTAACGGCAGCCCTTACCAGTTCGGATTGACATCCGTAGCGGCAATTTCAGCCTGCGATCCGGTGGCGGCGAACTTCAGAAATGAGATCACATCCGCCAGTTCTTGCGCCGAATAGTTGGCCATGGCCGGTGGATGCCGCCATTTCTGGTCGCGCTCCAATGAAACGATTTGATTGTTGTACAGCGTCCGGAGCACGGGCGGGATCTCGCTCAGGTCGTAGTACTCTACCTTATCGCCATATTTTTGATGCAGTATCCCTGGGAAACTGGCGCCGTTGGTCTTTACCCGATATACGTGCTCGGTCATGGTCATGTGCATCGTCATGACAATGCTGTGCACGCTCCCGTTGGACGCCATGTTTGTCAGATTCGGTCCGATGGCCGTTCCAATGCCTGCCAGCGAGTGGCACGTCTTGCAGGCGACGCCTTTCTTGGCGTTAGTGAACAATTCCCGCCCCCGTTCAATTTGCGGCGTGGGAGCGGGCTGGTCTTTTATCGAAGCGCTTTGGGCCCAAACCGCAGGCAGGCTCAAGGCTGAAACGACTGCGACGTAGAGTGCCTTTCGCATGGTCTTTGCCTCCGGGCAAGGAACGTGCAATCGCTGAACCAATCGGGAGCAGGCGCTTATGGGTTTTTTCGCACAATATTCGTCGCTCTGGGGGCCTTCCCCCAGAACCGGCTGCGTCCTGGCACGCAGGAGGACTGGCGAAAAAAGTTGCCGCCGCCTATCCACGCCTCGCTGACACCGGCGGCCATCGCGACGGCTTCAGCGCTCGTACCGAGAGCGTAGGCGATGGATGGAATGGCGGAAGCTAGTGGGAGTCTAAATACGGCAAGCTAATTGATCATGCGTAACCTAGTGGACTTACAAGCCGCTCGATTCGCTGGATTCGCCTGTTTGCGGGGTCCATCGTACACGTATCGTACGCGGAGTAGCGCTCACGACCGTCCCAATTTTCGGTTGATTGTGTCTCTGGCGAATGATCGGGCCGTTTAAGTGAATCGTCCGCTTAGCATCCCCGACTGTCAGACAAAAGGTCTTCGAGAAGAACTCATGAAACTCTTTTTCCATGGCCTCCAGTGTGGTCCACGCATCGGATGAGTTTGGCTTTTCATCGTTCGGAAGCTTTGGATTCCTCGGTAGTCTCACCTCAGCCATGGGAGGCGCAGGCCCATGTAGCGCCCTGATGAGCGGATCATCAGGCAGACCGAGGCTTTTGAAGAAGCCTGGCGGCGGATCTAACCGGGAAGTCGCGTTCAAGCTGACCTGCTGTCGGTGCTTCGTTACGTCGTGATTTTCAAATATAAGTCTGAGGAGCTCAGCTTTCGACAGCCAATACTCTTGCATCTCGGGAAAGAACTTGCGGTAGCCCGGTAACGGCTTCGATGTTTTTGATCCAATGATGTCGGCGGGACTTATTCGGCGCAAATCCTTTTCTGATTTAATATCACGAAACGCGCTGGCTTCCACTGCGTTACCAAGAGCGTTTGCCATGAACACGAAGCACTCGATCGCAGAATCCATACAAAAGAGCATCACCGCAATGTCATGCTCATGCATCTGGAAGGAAGTCCCCATCTTCCAGGTGTGAAGTGACCCCGAGTGCCGACCCAGGCCTTGAATACGGGACATGAGGCCAAAGTATCCGCCACGAAAGTTAAGGAACCAGTTACCCACATTTCCTAAATTGGACGCCTGACATGCGGTCAGGGCGAAATCATCGAGATCTTCAGCGGCCTGAACGCCGATCGTGTCCACAAGCACCTCATCTTCAGCATAGCGAGCTCCAGCTTCCTCGGCGTTATGACCGCTCACTTAGCTCGCCACCCGCCGCGGAACGCAGGCTCACTTCTGTTGCGTATAGGCTCGACTGTAGATACTCAGTTTGACGAACTGGGGAGATACCCGTACACTGAAAGCAACCGGTTCCCCGGACGTATTACGTATTATGGCTAGGACCCTCACCACGCCCATTGTTGTACCCGAGGCCGTCCGACGGAAGGCCGGGCTTCGAGCCGGCCAGCCGGTTGAGTTCAGGGTTTCCGGGCGGGCGATCACGATTGTCCCCAAGGAACCTTCCGGCGGCGATTATCCCATGGACACCGTGATGCGCATTGTGAAAGAGCAGGGGGAGAAACCAATGAGCCGCCGCCGGCTAGCGGCCCTCGATGGGGAGCTCAAGACGTTCGGCGCAAAGCAAGCCAAGAAGGTCGGCATAACAGAGCGCGACATCACGCGTACTATCCATGAGTCTCGCGCCCGGCGCCGCACGCCTTAAAGCCGTCCTCGACACCAACGTTTACATTTCCGCGTTCCAGTGCCCGAAGGGACGCAACGTTGTTTTGTGGGATGCCGCGCTCGCCGGCCGGTTTCGGCTTATCGTTTCGCCCGCGATCATTCAGGAGATGGCAGGAGTTCTCCGCGCTGACTTCAACTGGCCGGAAGACCGCGTGCAAAACGCAGTGAGAATCGTCGCCCGTGTCGCAGGCAAGGGGATTGTCATGCCACATGCCAGGGTCCACGTGGTTGCGGCCGACCCGGACGATGACCGCATCCTAGAGTGCGCGGTCGACGGGAAAGCTGACCTCATCGTCTCGAACGACCATCACTTGCTGGACCTCAAAGAGTATTCGGGAATACCGATTGTGAGAAGCGTGGATTTCCGGCGCGCGCTAGAATTGAAATAGTCTGGTCAGATCCGCCGACGCGCTAGTCAGCCAGTGCGCCGGCTGTTGGTGTCAAGCCGGTCTTTGCGCCGCACACCCCAAAAGACTAAAGCCATGCCAATTAGCAAAACCGGTGTTGTAGAGGACTCCGGCGTGAGAATTACTCCACCAGTCGAGTATTCGGTTCCGGATTCTGACGAAAACTGGGCTCCCAAAACTTCATTCCCGTAAGCGTCTGTTGGTATTAGCGATGACAAAACAAACGTATCATTAAACGAAGCTGTCCCAGCCCCTTGGCCGGTTGTTTCGCCCGATGGATATGGATCTGACGGGTTGAATTGGTCGAAACGAAAGCTCATTGCCGTTGCGGGAGGAGTGCCAGCAACAACCTGCAGTCGAAGTAGAGCCCGAACGGTTGACCGTAAACGAACTGAATCGGCGACGGCAAAGCGTATTCGCCAGAGGTTGATGACGTGTACGTCTGAAGCCATTGTTGACCGAAGGTCGGCCCACCGAACACGTCGACCTGGGCAAAGGCATTGCCGCTGCCCGTGGAACTGATCTGCCCGTCGAGATTGTACCCTACATACAGATACCCAGTTGAACCGTTGAAAGGCGGGGAGCTTATCGTGATGACATCCTCAAAGGCCGCAAGCGACGATGCGTAGTCGTAGGCCGTGGATGTATTACTAAATGTTGCGGA
>JBEKRO010000138.1:0-11062 GCA_049518655.1 Bryobacteraceae bacterium
TCGCAGATACGTCTGCAATTCGGATCTCTGTGCAGCGCTCAGGGGGAGTGGTTCAGGCAACGCCATCATTGTAATGACGTTGCCTCAATGCTAAAGGTATCTCACGGACAGCCCACTAGACGCTCAGTTGTCCGATGAGGAACGAATCGCCGGATGGTCTTATGAGCGCGCCGGACATGGAACAGCAAAACCTCAACGGAACCATCCCCCAACGCCGCGTAGGCAGTCAACTAAGAGGCGCAGTTATACTGGGCGTTGAGTAATTGCATGAATCAAAATCCGTTTCCCGTGGCCAGAGTTCACGAACCGCGCAAGCCTCTCCTTCTTAACGGCGGCCTCGGCATCGACGACCAGAGGCATCTTAAGGAACACCGCAAAACAGAATGCGGCGCAGGCGGGTTCCTGGTGTGATTTGGCGGTGCCCGCCGCATCCTTTGCGCTAGCGGCGGCCATAGAGGATATAATCGCGCGTTGTCCAGCCTTCGGGATCGGGTTTGACACGAGCGCGTAAAGCACGCATCTCGGCAACCACACTGCCAGGAGGCGCCGCCCGGAAGCCAGTATCACCTTCAAGCAGACGCAGAGCGGCGGCCTTGACTAACCGCTCGGCGTCGGTGCCGGCGCTGATGGCCATCTGCACAAGCTGCGCTTCCTGCTCGGGAGTGAAATTTACTTCCACAGCTCCCAGGGTACGGGAAAGCCGCCTATCAGGCAACACCCGTCACGGACCCGTAGACGAAGGCTCTTTGAAGTCGCCGAACATTCTTCCTGATTGTGTTGAGCTCCCTAAGGAAAGTCGCCGTTTCCGCCGATGATCAGATCGTGGCAGTCTGTCGATCCGCTAACCCCAAATCCCCAACACGCCGGTCCCAAAAGGGCTTTGTCCTCATCGTCACCGCCATCTCGATGACGCTCCTGCTCGGCTTGGCGGGCCTGGCCATCGATATCGGACGCATGTACGTGATCCGCGCAGAACTGCAATCGTTCACAGACGCCGCAGCCCTGAGCGCCGCGCTGGAATTGAATGGGACGGACGCCGGTCTTGCGCGTGCCCGCATTGGCGCCGGCCGATTGGCGGATGGACCGCATGCCATGCGATGGGACATGGGCACGCAACCCATAACGAACATCGGGACAACCTTTTCTTCTGACAAGACAACCTGGGACGAGCAACCGAAGAAGGGGGGCGACTATCGCTTCGTGCGCGTGGTCGCAACCGAGCCGGCTCCCGTGATCTTCCTCAGGATCTTTCAGCCGCTGAGCTCCACCACGGTAGCCGCCGCGAGTGTAGCCGCGAAAACGGAACAGTCCGCGAGGTTGATTCAATGAGGCAGCGACGGTCCCAAGCCGGCAGCGCGCTCATCGAATTCGCGGGGTCGTTGATCCTGCTCGCAGTGATGTTCGCCGGCATCTTTGAAATCGGATACTCGTTCTACACGTATGGCGAGCTCGTCACTGCCGTACGTGCCGGTGCGCGCTACGCCGCCCTGCAACCACGCGGCACCGGGGCGGATCCCATTGTCGCGAAGGCCGTGCGCAATCTGGTGGTTTACGGCGACCCCGCTCCCGACGATCGAACCAAACCTGTGGTTCCCGGCCTCACCACGGATCGAGTGGAATTGATCAACAGCCCCGACGCCAGCACAGTCTCGCTGCGCGGTTTTGAAGTGGATGCGCTGTTCATGAAAGTGAAGCTGGATGGGCGGCCGACGGTTACATTCCCCGTCACGAGCGGAGGGTCCGAGTGAAACGCACGCCAGCAGCACACCCGGAGACGACCGGAAGTCGTGCACTGGAGAACATCGACTCGAAAAACACCGGGCGGGTGGCGCGGAAGCAGGCGGGCCAGTCGCTGGTTGAATCGGCGCTGATCCTGGCCGCTTTCATGGGACTGCTGCTCGGCATGGCCGGCGTCGGACAATTGCTCTTCGTCCGGCAAACGCTGGCCGATCGCGCGCGCATTGCCGCCCGCTGGGGAGCGCTGAACAGCTATGCCCCCGATGCCATTCGTCGCGTTGTTTTGTTCGGCACGGCAGAGCCCGCACCCGGACAGTCAGTGTTTTTCGGTCTGACGCCCCGCGCAGTGGAGGTATCGAATCCTGGATGTCCCGGGGCCGCGTGCCGCGTCAGCGTCGCAATCCCTGAGCATGGAATCCGCAGCGTCGAACCGATGGACTCTACTCCAGACCTCGCTGCTTCCAAGCCTTGACGAACGGCGCAGTCTTCGGATTGTTCTCGTTCCAACTCACGGGCTGCTCGCTATCGGCCATTAGAAACATCGCCAAGGCAATCGCACGGTCCACTTTGGCCATGTTGTCGTAATCGATCTTTTGCCACTCATCGCCCACGGCGTGGTAATCCGGATAATCGAACGCGACGCATAGCGTCTGGGCAGGCACACCGGCTTCAGCGAGCGAAAAATTGTCGCTGGCAGCGAAGTAATCGTCACTGCCCTTCAGGTTCTTATAAATTTTGATCCCGGTGCGCTCTCCAGCCCGCTGCACGTAGCTGGTGAGATCGGAATAATCGAACCCGGTGAGCGAGGCGTTCGAGCGCTGCGGGCCCTCGGTGGAATCGGTCCGGCCCACCTGTTCCAGATTCAGATCCGCGATGGTCTTCTCAATCGGCCACACCGGATGATGGGCGTAATACTCGGAGCCGATCAAGCCCTCTTCTTCTCCGAAAAACGTCATGAAAACGATGCTGCGGCGTGGATGCTTCGGAAGCGCAGCCAGCGCCCGCGCTACTTCCATCACCGAGACCGTTCCGCTGCCATCGTCGTTCGCACCGTTGTAAATGCGATCGCCCGATCCTTCCGCGCGCACACCCAGGTGATCGTAATGTGCAGTCAACAGAACGCACGTATCGCGCAATGCTGGATCGGAGCCGCGCAAAACACCGATGACATTGCGCAAGGTGGCGGGTGTGCGGTGGGGGGCGGCGATGTGTACCGAAGCAGTCGCATCGCTGTCAGGCTTCAGTTCGGAATAGAAGTGAGCCGCCGCTTCTCCGCCGATCGAAATACGCGGGTTGGCCGTCGTGTCCGATTCCTTCGGGTCCACCAATTGACGCGGACGCCGGCCCTGCATCGTCATGCCTTTGGGATCCACCAGAATCACCAGAGCGGGTTTGGCCGCTCGCAGCACCCGGTTTACCGGCCGAAGCCGCGCCCGCAGCCTAGCGTCAATCTCCATGATCACCACCTTGTCGTCCACCTGGCTCGCGGTGAGATGTTGCACCAGAGCCTCGTTCGACAAGTCCAGCTTGAACACCGGCTCGTCTTTCAAATCGAGCGCCGCCGGAACACTGAGGACCGTTTCTTTCGGGTTGGCGGTAAACTGGCGATTACCGGCCGAAAGCTTCAGCTCGAACTTGCTGAAGTTGGCCTCCTCCACCAACATCGACGCGTCTTGAAAATAGCTATCGCCGGAGCCCGGTTCCAGACCCGCGCGGCGGAATTGCGCGGCGATATAATCGGCCGCCAGATCCAAGCCGCGCGAAGGCGTATCGCGCCCTTCCAGTTGATCGGAGGCGATATAGGAAAGATCCGTGCGCAGGGAGACCGCCTGAATTCCGTCTAAAACGTGTTGAACTTCCGACGCGTCGTCTGCTTTCGGCGGATCGTTCTGGGCCAGAACACAAACACAGGTAAGGTAAACTACAAACGCACTGCGGTAACGCATAATAGGCGGGGCTAGATTGATATTAGCATCTTGCAGTACAAATCAATTTAGGGCAGAATTGTTTTGAGCACGGTTGAGATGGCAAACCGAACCAGCAACATCCACCTCTTGCGGCAGCGTGTTGTCGAGAGCTCCAAACGCAGCAGCCCGCATTTGATCGGTTCGAAGATGACCGAGTCCGGATTGCTGGATCGCGCCGTGCTGAATCGGCAGATCGAGGAAATTCTCGATGGCCTGGCCGAAAAACCCAGCTTGGCTCCGCGCATGGAACAGGATCTGGAAGCTTTCCTGGCCGCGCTGCAGGAAGGTGACGTGTCACGGACGGCAAAGCACGTTTGCGGCCTGTTGAGCCTGCAGTTGGACGATCTTCGCAAGGCCGCCCTCCTCTCTCTGATGGTGCGCCTGGCCGGGAAACGCAAATTCGACCCAATCGCGAGCTACATCCTTCAAAACCGGGAAGTTTTCGTTACCGACCAGGGTTGACAAGCGTATCAAAGAAGAGCAGGATTTATCTAAGGAGCTTTGGCAATGCGCTTCCTGGCGGTCTGGTCTTCGGCTATTACCTTGGGTACTCTGGCGGCGGGCTCAGCCTGCGCCCAGTACGTGATTTCATCTCATTCGGGCGTCATCCAATACGTGGAAGGGCGCGCCCTGCTAGCCGACAAGCCAGTTGAGCCGAAATTCGGACAGTTTCCAGACATCAAGGAGAACCAGGAGTTTCGTACCGAAGACGGGCGCGCGGAGATTCTTTTGACCCCCGGCGTCTTCCTGCGGCTGGGCGAAAATAGCGCCATCCGAATGCTATCCACTCGCCTGACGGATACGCGCGTTGAGGTGCTCTCTGGATCGGCCATTATCGAGAGCAACGAAATCCCCAAGGATAATGCCATCGAGCTGGTTTACAAGAAAGATAGCATCCGTCTGCAAAAACAGGGCTTGTATCGCCTGGATACGGAGCCGGCACACTTTCAAGTGTTCGAAGGCGAAGCCGTTGTTACGGATGGGTCCGGCCAATTGACGCTGCATGGCGGCAAGCAGACCAATCTTTCTGGTGTGCTGATGGCGGAAAACTTCGACCGTAAAGCCGATGACCAGGATGCGTTGTATCGCTGGAGCGATCGCCGGGCTAGTTATGTCGCTCAAGCTAATGTGGCATCGGCGGCTTCGGCGGGGGACAGTTTTACTGGATCGGGCGGCGGATATGGATATGGCTTGGGTAGCGGCCTGGGCTATGGGCTGGGTTACGGCGGCTTCGGCTACAATCCCGGCTTCCTAGGCGGTTGGGCTTTCAACCCGCTCTTCGGCATGTACACCTACCTGCCGTACTCGGGATTCGGATACAGCCCGTTTGGGTACACCTACTACAGCCCCTACACTGTCGGTTACGCTCCGGCGTATGGCGGTAGCGGATACGCATATGGCAGCGGCGTCAGCCGGACGGGATCAAGCGGCATCGGCCACTTGGCGAACGTCGCGACTCATCGGGGAGCTACCAGCGCATTCACTTCCAGCGCGCGGTCGTTCAGCGGCGGAGTGGGTCGCGCTTCATTCGCAAGTAGCGGCGGCGGTGGCGGCCATGCCTTTTCAGGTGGCGGCGGTCACGGTGGCGGCGGACACCGGTAGTCGACAAATCACCGAAAACGCGTCGAAGAAAATGCGGCGGTCCAAGCCGCCTGCCAGTAGCTTGTCCCAGGCTCAGGGTATCCATTGGGTGGGACATCGGCAGGCACAACAATGGAAGGCGCTGGCGGATCCATCTGCAGGTAATCCCCGTGACCGAAGTCCCAGTTATCCGGGATCTCAAAGGGACTTTGAAAGTTGCCGGGCCAAGGCGTGGACGGACCACCCTGTCCCAGAGCCGCGTGCCACCATGGATGCCCTTCCGTGATCACTCCAGCCAAGAAGTTGCCTAGCGGAAAGGCCGCGGAGAGCACTTCATCCTGACGGGATGCTAGGACAGAAATTCTCCCAATCTTGGCCGCGGCTGCCTTGAACTCCATGATCAGGCAATTGTCGTCAATGGCTCCCGCCATGATGATGGCTCGCCGGACCGGCAGGCTCATTTGAGAAATGGTCGCCAACAATACCCGCGCACCCAGGCTGTGCGAGGCAAATGAAATGCTGGCAGCACCCCGAAAATTGGCGTCCAGAAAAGGAGCAACCAACCAGCCCGCTTCATTGGCCACTCGCGGTTCTTCCGGATAGTCCAGGCTGCGGAACCAAATGGAATCGCCCGGCCAGAGCAGCCCTATGAAAAGCGCTGTTGGTGCGAGCTGAAGCAGGCCCTCCCAGTTGGACAAGCAAGCAATTCCAGAGGAGCGATTCACATGAAATCCGTGTGTCGCAATGAGCACGTGCCGGCCTTGAATATCGTTTAGCAATTGCGCCGCTTTCAAGCTTCGGTAATTGCCGATATTCGTTCCCTGATTGATTGCGACAGAGGCTGCCAGATTGCCTCCCACGGCAGAGAGGCGAACGTCGAGAAATCGCGTCACCTCAAGAAATCGCATCACAAGGGACTACTTTTTCGCAAGATGCATGGTGCTCACCGCCATGGCAAGCGCGGTGGAAATGTCCTTGGCGATGGGCGCCAGCGGCGTGGCCAACAGGCCGACCAGGAGCGAGACTGCGGGGTCCATTCGCAAGACCATCCCACCGGCCATGGCAAGGGCCACCGCTACCAACGCCGCTAAAGCCCGGGTCCAATTGCGGTAAATCTGATTGCTGCGCTGGTAAGCTTCGTCGAGCAACACCGTCACAATCAGATCGAAACGGGCGAAAACATCGGACTCGGCCGAGCTGAGCGGGGTCCCTGCCGCGATGCTCGTGGCAATCGCAGTGAGAACGCCGGGATCCACGCCAGTGGCGTCCGCCAGCGCTCTGGCGTTCTGCGGGTGCAGGTTGAGCTTGATAAGAGACTTTGCGATGGCTTTCTGACTGGCGAGTTCGCTCCCGTTCATCCAATTCGCTTCGAGCGTCGCGACGATCTTCTTCTGCGATAGCGCGTTCACTTGCCCGCCGGCATCAGTCAACTGCTGGACGGCCGCCCGAATGCCTCGGAAGCCGATATGGTTCACCCCGCCCCCGAAAACCTTGGTTGCATCCACTAAGCCAAAAGCTGCGGCGCCCAATCCTCCGATGGCTGTAACCACTTGCGGCAAATCTTGCAGTACGCCCATGTGAACCTTTCGTTGAAGAGCGTACGTCATGTTCTCCGGCTCCGGATCGCTGGCTTGAGATAGCCCGTTGAGCCTACTTCAGTTGTTTTTCGAAGAAATCGGTCAACGTTTCGAGGAGCTGCCTGCGCACGGGTCCGCTCACGCCGTGGCTCTTGCCCGTGTAGACCACCATGTCGAAGAGCTTCCCTGCCTCTTCCAGAGCATTCGTCATTTGCATGGTGTTCTGGTACAACACGTTGTCGTCTTCAAAATTGTGAACGATCAGGAGCTTGGCTTTGAGCTTGCCCGCATAATCTACCGGAGAGCTGGCGCGATACCCTTCCGCGTTCTCAGAAGGAAGCCCCAAATAGCGTTCCGTATAGATGGTGTCGTAATTCCGCCAATTCGTTACCGGTGCGCCCGCGATGCCGGCGCGAAATACATCCGGCGCGTTCAGCAGCGAGTAAAGCGTGAGGAACCCGCCGTAGCTCCAGCCATAAATTCCCACTCGAGCCGGATCGACGAAGCCTTGCGCCAGGAGATATCGAACACCTTCCAATTGATCGGCTAGTTCGGCTCTGCCGAATCGGCGAAAGAGCGGTGTCTCGAAAGCATGGCCACGGCCCGCGGAGCCGCGATTGTCCAGCTCCCAAATCACAAACCCTCGCGCCGCCAAAACTTGAGCCAAATCGGGGGCCTCCCAGGCATTCACCACCGTCTGTACCCCCGGGCCGCCGTACACCATTACCACGGCCGGATATTTTTCGCCGGCGTGGAAGTTGGCGGGCTTTACGATGCGGCCATAGAGGACCTTTCCATCCTGCGCTTTGAGCTGCACTACATCCGCGGGCTGGAGTGCGTAATCCTCGGCGAAAGTCTTGGCTGGGCGGAAGCTGGACGATGCCTCGCCGTCAGCCGAATACAAGTCGCTACGCGGGGGCTGTGTGGAGGACGAGAAGGTGTCCAGGTAGTATTCAGTGGTGGGGCTCATCGAGATCTCATGGGTGCCCGGCAAGCGACTGATACGCGAGCGATCTTTTCCATTCAATTTAATCGAGTAAAGATCACGGTCTAAAGGACTTCTTTCGGTACAGACAAAGTAAACTTTTTGATGAGATTCGTCGATCCCAGCTACATCCGTCACTTCCCAATTGCCTTCTGTAATGCGTTTGCGCTGCTGGCCGTCGAGCGAGTACAGATACAAGTGACGGAAGCCGTCCCGTTCACTGCCCCACAGAAACTCGTCTCTGCCGACAAAACGGAACAAGTCGTTATGGTTGATCCAGAAAGGATCTGATTCCGAAAGGATCGAATGAGATGCTCCGGAGCTCGCGTCCGTGAGCAGAAGATCCAAGTGGTTCTGGACGCGATTCAGCCGCTCGATAGCCAACCGCGTTGAATCGGGCGTCCAATACACGCGCGCGATCAGAAAACCGCGGGTCTCGCCCACATCCATCCAGCGGGTGACACCTCCCGTAGCTGGAACCACGCCCACATGCACGTCGGCGTTGGCTGTGCCGGCTTGGGGATAGCGTTCGGGTTCCGCCAGCGCGCGCAATCCGGTGAGCGAAACTTGCGGATAGACAAACTCGTGCGAGATATCGAACTGCATGTACGCGATGTTCTTCGAATCCGGCGACCACCAATACGCCGTGCTTAGATCCAACTCTTCGGGATACACCCAATCCAGCTCGCCATTCAGCAGCGTAGCGCTGCCGTCGTCGGTGACCCGCGAAAGCTGGCGGGTGGCGATCTCGAGCGTATACAGATCATGACCGCGCCGGAATGCCACTCGCGAGCCATCGGGGGAAAGCTTGGGATCGCGCTCGGCTTCGGGCGTGGCGGTGAGTTGTTCCCACATTGCAGTGTCGAGCGAAAAGAAAAACAGGTCGCCATGCACGCTGAGCAGCAACTGCTTTCCGGAATGCGCCCACTCCAGGCTGTCTTCGCTCACACGGCGATTCTGCCAGTCGAACCGCTGCGGCTCGGGAATTGGCACCGCGGCTTTTTGCAGCGGGCCCAAAGACAGCAGCGTCTTCTCCGATTTCGCCGGCACGTCGTAGAGCATCAGATCGCCACCTTGGAAATACGCGAAACGCTTTCCGTCCGGCGCCCACACCACGTGCGGCGTTTCGTTTTCGCGACTCTGCTCCATCACCGTGTCGATAGTGACGGGCTTCTTCTGCGCGAAAAGCGAACTGGTGCCGAAGAAGCAACACGAAATGACGCTGGTGAACAGAATCAGGCGCAACGACACTTGCTGTGATTGTACTAAAGGCCGGAGTGCAGACTGGCCGTAGTATCTGCGTCGCGTGGAGAATTCAATTTATACACGGCCGCGCGGCTGGAACCGTAAAGCTTTTCGAACGCTCCGGACTGCATGGCTTGCGTTAATCCGCGAGTGCCGCTGGCGTGCAGGTCCTTGTAATAGTCGTCGGGAGTAAGCAGCACGTAATCCAGCCGCTGGCTGCGAGCGAACTCCGCCATAGAGGCCATCAGACTGTTAATTCCGGCATCGTCGCCGTGGTAGTAAAACTTAGGCGGAATCGGAAAACCGCACGCTTTGCGGCCCGTATAGAGAAAAAGCACGGGATCCTCATAAGCGTATACATTGGCGTCGCGCGGAACATTCAGATTGATCCATTCGTACGCCTTCGCGCGCGCCGCGAAGTCGGTTCGATGCGAATCGAACAGGTCGGGAACAAAAGACGAGAGCCCGAACAGGGTGCAGAATACTGCGAACACCGCCAGACCGGCGAGAAGCGCGCCGAAGCCGGCGGCAGCGAAGCGATCCGCCAATGCCGGTTTAGCCCAGGCCAGCCGCAAGACTCGGCAGAGGTTGCGTATCTCGGTGGCAATTCCCATCAAAAGAAACGGATACAACGGAAAAACGAAGCGTTGATCCGGTGGATAATGCCAAACCAACAGAAGCGCTGAGATTCCCAGTGCGGCCAACGGATACTGCCACTCTCGCTTGCGCATTGTCAGGCGAACGCACCCGGCGATAGCGGCGATGGCAACCACACGCTCCAGATGTTTGGAACCATAAGGCAGATCGAAAATGAGCAGCTTCCCCGCCCCCTGAAGGAATCCATCCAGGTTGTACCAAATGATGAGCGGCAGATCGCGCAATGAGATGTTGTAGGTTCTGAAACCCAGGTAGTTGGTGTAATAGAGCGTCACCAGGTCCCAGGAATGCGAGAGGTGGCGCATCACCCACCACTGCCAGCCTGCGGCAGCCGGCGCCATCGCGGCGGTGAACAGTGCGGCTTTTTGGAACTGCTTGCGAAGTACGAAGCACAAAGGGACCGTCAGCAGCATCGGCGCGGCAACCGACTTGGTGAGGTACGCCAGCGCCGCGAAAATGCCGGCGGCCAGCGCGAGCCATCGCGGCGCGTTCGGCTTTCCGGCACGCTCTGCAAGGATCAGGCTGGCGACTAATAGAGCTGTGAACGGCAGCTCCGGCATCAGCGAAAAGCTGAAAACTACCGTCACCGGGCTCAAGGCCGCCAGAACAACCAAGACAGATCGGTCGCGCGTACTAAAACCGTAATCACGCAACAAAATCCATACAGCCGCCAGGAACACGGGCAACATGAGCCACGCGAAAAGCGTAGCGAGCGGAAGGTTCGCGGGAAACTGCGGATTGATTTTCCAAATCCCCGCCAGCAGCGCGGGGTAGAGCGGTGGATACTTGGTTTGATACGGCTGGCCCGGCAGGCTCTCGATGCGATACCCATCGCCCATGGCAAGGCTCCGTCCCGAGACCCAGTAGATGCTGTCATCGTGGTAGAAACCCAAATGCGGCATGGTGCGCAGCGTCCAAGCCAAGTAGGCCGAAGGAGCAAGCGCGGCCAGGAACACACCGATAACGGTCAGCTTCCTCAGCGTAAGCATCCACCCCGAGACTATCAGTAGGGACTCTCGTTACCAATCAGGGATTCACCTTAGCGTTCCGAGTATTCTTGGGGGCCACACGGTATTCTTGAGAGGATGAAATTGACATTCTGGGGCGCGGCTAAAGTCGTCACCGGCTCCATGCATCAACTGGTGGTCGGCGACAAATGCTATTTGCTGGATTGCGGCGAGTATCAAGGGCGCAGAAAGGAGGCCGAGGATCGCAATCGGAACTTCCCGTTCCCCTGCAAGGACGTTTCCGCGGTGATGCTGTCTCACGCGCACATCGATCACAGCGGGAACCTTCCGTTGCTGGTGAAAAAC
>JBEKRO010000139.1:0-10974 GCA_049518655.1 Bryobacteraceae bacterium
TCGCAGATACGTCTGCAATTCGGATCTCTGTGCAGCGCTCAGGGGGAGTGGTTCAGGCAACGCCATCATTGTAATGACGTTGCCTCAATGCTAAAGGTATCTCACGGACAGCCCACTAGTTCTTCTGTTCGACAGGTTTCACAGATCGCTGAGTAAGAGCGCGGGCAGCGTTCAGCGCGGAACCCATTCAGTACCTAAGTTTTCATAGATTTTCTTGACTGCCGCCCAAGCGACGCGGTGTGCAATCTCCTCCTGGCGCGGATCATAGGCATATTGCACCCACGCGTGGTTGAAAGCCTGCCGGAAGATGTCCTGTCCGTGTTCGGGCAGGTGATGTTGGATCGAAGCCGGCAGATCGTAGTTGGTCAAATAGGGCATGGCGCAAGATCCTCAAAGCGCGAAGGACTTATCCGCGGTGAGTGAGTTCTTCCGCACAGCCAGGATGCCCGCAATTACAGGACAGCTCCAGAGTTCCGGCGGCGTCGTGGCAATATTGGCTGCAGTACTTGCCGTCTTTCGGTGCACTACAGTTGCATGCCGGATGCTCGCACTTCCGATTCTCAGCCATTTTGCGTCTCCTTCAACCTGGCTCTAGCACTCAAGCGACCATCAGGCTGGCCGGCTTTGCATCACTGGACCCACCACTCGCGGACGTGTGACTGCCAGCGCACGGCTAGTGGGAAGTGGCGACGCAGATGCATCTCGAGTGATCCAAATCGAGGAATTTATGAATCGCTTAGTTCTGTTTTCGCTGAGCTGGTTTGCCTTTTCGCCCTTTTTATCAGCCTCAGGTGGACAACTGGAAAGATAACCGGATTGAAGCCCGATCTGCTGTCATCGTCACACGTAGAAATGCCCCGACACAGATCTTTGGCATCGCTTCGATTAGCGCAAGGACTGAAGTCGACCGCGAAACCAGGCTGGTCTGCTTGGAGGACATTACCATTAAGGACGCGAACTTCCCCTCCGCGACAATCGACCCTGCTCAGCGCCGTGCGCGACAGCGCTCCGAACTGGCCGCGAACCGTCTCGCTTGACCGCCTGCTGGCCGATCTTTCGATTACCCAAGCCGAGGCCAAAGCGAAGTCCATCCGCTTGAAGAACGATCCACCCAAGATCATCTTCAGTAAGGGGCCAGCCGTGTTGATCCTGATCGACGGCGAGCCGATGTATCGCCCTGTAGAAGGTGCGCGCTATAGACGTGTTGTGAACACGCCAGCGCTGCTGTTCTTTGATCCCACGGCGGGAACGTTTTACCTCGACGGCGGCCAATGGTGGATGACGGCATCGTCGCTGAACGGGCGTTGGATCGCGGCCGCGAATCCATCCCAGGATCTTGACGACATCAAGCAGCAGGTCACCCAAGATGAAGAAAAGCAGCCCGGAGTGCCGAAGGCCGCGATACCCGCTGGCAATCCAACGGCAGTTTACGTGACTACGGTTCCCGCCGAACTGATTGTGACCCGCGGCGAGCCGACGTATGCGCCTATTCCTAAGACCAGCCTGCTTTACGTCGCAGACTCCGACAACGACATTTTCATGGACACCAAGAGCCAGCAATACTACACGTTGCTTGCTGGCCGCTGGTTCCGTGTCAAATCGCTGGAAGGATCGTGGGAATGGGTGGCTGGATCGCAGCTACCCCGCGACTTTGCACGTATCTCTCCGGGAGGCCCTCAGGGGCATGTATTGGCGTCGATTCCGGGTACCGAGCAGGCTCGTGAGGCGGTGATTGCGAATCAAATTCCGCAAAAAGCCACCATTCGTCGCACGGAAGCCACGCTGAACGTTAAGTATGCCGGCGCGCCGGAGTTCCCGCCGATCGTGGGCACGGAATACGCCATCAACACTTCGTCGGAAGTGATTCATGCCGAGGGCCGCTATTACGCAGTCCAACACGGGATCTGGTTCGTAGCGGATGATCTAAAAGGTCCTTGGGCAGTGGCGGACATGATTCCGGCTTGCATCTATACCATTCCTCCGAGTTCACCGCTGTTTCATGACCGCTACGTATACATTTACGTCGGGTACACGCCCGGCTACATGGGAGCTTTCGTTTCCGATGGCGTCGTGGTGTTCGGAACCGGCTGGTGGTATCCGGGAATTCGGTGTGGAGATTTCTGGTGCGGATGGCCGTGGACCTGGGGATTTGGATTCCAATTTAGCTACTGGGGCGGCGGCTGGTTCTGGCGGCCCGTTGGCCATTACTGGTGGTATCACGCGACGCCCGTAGTGCATCGCGCGTTCTATGAACACTGGAACCCCCCCATTGGGGTACGCCCAACCGCACCTGGGTTCATGGCAATGTGAACACCTACAGTCATTGGGAAGGCGACGCAATTGTGGCGCGATCATTCGAATCGCGCGGTGCGGTGCTTCACGGCGCCGGCCCGCGACCGGATGCTTATGCAGGCCGAGACGGACAGGTGTATCAGCATCGTAACGATGGTTGGTATCGGCAAAACAACTCCGGGCAGTGGCAAAGAACGCCTGCCAATCCTGGAGTTGAGCAGCAACGTGAGTCGCGTTCCTTCGGCCAATCGCGCCAGAGAGAGTTTCAGAGCCGTGGCCAATCCCCGGGGATTCCACGAACCGTTGCTCCTACGCGGATGTCTGTGCCAACAAGACCATCGGCGGCCTCGGGATTCCGCAGCGGCCATCGATAGCAGCGAATCGCTCGGTTGCGCGGCTAGCCTCAGATCTTTGAGCGATGCAACTCAGTCGAAGCCACTAGTCCCACCGAGTCTAGTGGATCGCATGGAGATCCAGGTGCAGACATTATAAGGAAAGGAGAAACGCTATGGCAGAAGTAGCTGTAGTAAAACATCCGAAGAAAGAGGCACAGGAACTCACCCGAGCGTTCGGGTTTGAAACACCGCTGTTCCGCGGCAACCTGTTCACCGTGAATCCATTTACCTTGATGAGACAGTTCACAGAGGAAATGGATCGAATTTTTGGCGCGATTCCGCAAGCAGCGGGGAATGGCGCCGCCTGGGCTCCCGCCATCGAGGTGAAGGAGAAAGAAGGCAAGCTCCTGTTGACGGCCGAACTTCCCGGTGTGAAGAAGGAAGACGTGAAGGTCCACGTTGATGGGGACACGCTGGTCGTGGAGGGAGAAAGGAAGCAGGAGAAGGAAGAGAAGCGCGAGGGCTACTATCACTCCGAGCGGAGCTACGGTACGTTCTATCGCTCGATCCTGCTACCGGAGGGGGCCAAGACCGATCAAACCGCCGCACAGTTCAACAATGGTGTCCTTGAGGTCACGGTACCCATTCCCGAGGTGAAGGCGAAAAGGCAAGACGTTCCAATTCAGGAAGCGTCGAAAGCCAAAGCAGCATAGCTAATTTACACCCCAGAAGGAGCGGCCCAGCTAAACGCGACGCGTCTGGCCGGGCCGCATTGTTCTTAGGGCAGAATAACCTCGAATCCATCAAAAGCGACTCGCGCTTCTACGCCTTGTTCAAGACTCAAAGCGCGGAGCTCCGCCTTTACGGTCCGAAAGTCGACTCTTACAATCTGCGCAGTGTGTGATCAGAGCTTTCTCGACGCCCTCTCGGCGACACCAACCCAGTTGTGCGCGGAACCGAGGCGTGTCCGATGAGAGAGACCCTTCTTTCGGATGATCGGCCGGCGTAACGAAGCGCCGTCTCCTACATAAAGTCGAATACTGGAGAGAGCCTCGTGTGGCTCGTAGATGGAAACCACGTCCGGCACATAGGAGATGCTGGTGCGGCCCGCTGTGACTCGATATCCTACGGCCGGCGCGCGAAGCGAATGCTCCACCGGGAAGGCCTCAAACACAATGTCGTGGATACAAAAAGGAGGCATAGCTCCACCAACGCTCGATCCGGCAGCGGAAAGCCCTTCAGGAGGCGCCAAGTCTGCTCCGTGGCGTAGACTCGACATGGCGCGCCGTCCGTTAGACCCCAGGCGTGATCGGGATGAGCGTGCGTGAGCACAATAGCGTCGGGCTGAATCTACTCGATGGCCGCGATAAGAGACTTCCAGCGAGGAGTGCATACGGTGCTGCCGACTTTTGATATCGATTTCACCGCGCGTTCCCAGGAAGTTCAGTTTCACAGTCGGCGTATAAGAGCTACTATTCCTCAGAGGCCCAATGTGAGGACCGCCGTTTCAAGGGCAGTAGCACTTTCTCGTCCACAGGTTCAGGTACGAGTTGGCAGCTCAATCCGAACTCGCTTGTCTTGGAATAGAATCTACCGCACTTGATCGTACATAGGAACGCCGAGTCATCTTCTGCGAGGCGGATGTAGACTTCTTTGCTGAAAGGCGTGTTCATCGTAGTCTCCTCATTTCCTGTTGGAGTGCTTTCGTCATTGATCAAAGCACCTGGAGTGCCACCTGAGGAATCTCTCGACTGGCTCGCGACGTGCAACTTAACATTGCAGCGGTTATCAACGCTGCCGGTCAAAGGAGGGCACAATGCCCAATTGGAAATATTTGTTGCTAATTCTCCTGGTCCTACTAGCGATTACGATTCCACTTGCAATGAGGTTTAGGTAGCCAGTACACGGTTCTCGATGAGACGGAGGTCCGTCCCATGGAATGTCCGTCGATCGAGTCGCCGCGAATCAAGGCTCAGCCGCCCATGGCCAACCACTTCCATTTGTTTGGTCCCACACATTTCTTGATCCTGGCATCCATATCAGCGGTCGCGATCTTACTTTCACTGGTCGCGCGGCAAAGTCTAGGATCGGCGCGCTGGACTCGATACACCCTAGGCACCATTCTGGCTCTCAATGAACTTGCGTGGTACGCATACAGTCTGCGTTTTGAAGGATTCCGGTTCCCGGACGGTCTTCCGTTACAGCCTTGCGATTTGACTTTGTGGCTCACTGTCTTCGCGTTGTTCAGCCTGAACCCTTTCGTATTCGAAACAGCATATTTCGCGGGTCTGGGCGGAAGCGGGATGGCATTGCTGACGCCGGACTTGTGGGCGCCACTTGCGTCTTATCCGACCATTTACTTTTTTCTGGCGCATGGTATGGTTGTCGTCTGTCTCCTGATGGTCCTGTGGAGCCAGCAGGCCAAGCCGCGCCCAGGCTCCCTATGGAAGGTATTCGCCGCATTGAATACCTATGCCGCGGCGATAGCGGTCTTCAATGCGATCTTCAATACCAACTACATGTATCTGTGGCGCAAGCCGGCCGCTGCCTCGATCATCGATGTCCTCGGGCCGTGGCCGGTTTACCTTTTTGGATGCGAAGCCGTCACGCTCGCAATTTTCTGGTTGCTCTGGCTTCCCGTCCGATCACAAGCCAGCCGCATTGACAGCGGCTTGGCGGAGGAGCGCAAGAGTATCGCTCGCTGACGATCCTTAGACTGGCGCGGAAGCGGCGTTCCGATTGGCGCTCTCCTCAAGGAGCTTCAGGACCTCGGCATCCTCTGTTGGGAGAAAATTCAAATACCAATCGCCGACGGCAAAAAATGGATCGGGCGTGGCCAGGCAGATGCATTCGTCAACTTTCTCGCGCAGTTTTTCGAGAGCTTCCACCGATGCCACCGGAACTGCCATCACGATCCGTTTTGCTAGCCTCTTTCTGGCGAAGGCAACAGCGGCAAGCATAGTCGATCCCGTGGCCAGCCCGTCATCCGCCAGGATGGCCGTATGTTCCTTCAAGTCGAGCGTCGGGCGCCCACCCCGATAAAGGCGTTCGCGGCGCTGCAGTTCAGCCCGCTCGCGGGTGATCGCCGCCTCGACATCCCTATTGGTCAAATCGAGGGCATGAACGAGTTGCTTGTCGAGCACCTCGGTATCGTCTTCGGCGATTGCCCCCATTGCCAGTTCGGGCTGGAAGGGTACGCCGAGCTTGCGAACCACAACGACGTCCAGCGGCGCGTGAAGAGCGTTAGCGACTTCGGCCGCAACAGGAACCCCACCGCGCGTGAGCCCTAACACCACGACATCAGTTTTCGATTTGTAGTGGGCGAGCTCCCTAGCCAGAAGCCGGCCTGCGTCCGAACGATTTCGATAGGGGAGATCTGGTTGCATAAGAGCACCTTCGATCGAGGCTAAGCCTCCGCTTCTACAACTGTGTGCGCCAGACGGCTCAGTTTGTGGCCAGCCAGGCGCTCGATGGCCGCGACGTTTTCCTCCAGCTTGTTGACCGCACGGTCCTCGTCTTCGATCTGTATCGAAGTCATCACGTGGTGAGAAGATGATTTGGCCAGCGCGTGGCATTGCTTCACTAGCCCCATCACCTGGTCCCAATCGCCTTCGATGCAGGTGCCGAAGGGAGTCAGCGAGTACGGTAAGCCGCTGGCGTCCACGATCTTGAGAATCTCAGCCAGGTCCTTGCTCAGATGAGTGCCTCGTCCGAGCGGGTTGATTGTCAGTTCGACTAACATGATTCCTCCTACTCTCCTGAGAACAGTTGCACGTGATCTGCCAGCGCACAACGGTAAAATCGGACCACAAGCTCACTTCCACCGACGAGTTCGCTGCGCGTTCCAGATCCGTTCCGTTGCCAGTCCCATTGCCGCTTCGCGCATGGATATGCCCTCGCCGCGCGCCTTATTGATCAACAACGCAGTGTTCCGCCGGATTTTCTCCTCGATGTACAGGAAGGCTGTTGTCTCGATGCCGCCATGAAACTCCGTGGCCGCGCAGATGACGCCTCCGGCATTGACGACGAAATCGGGCAAGATCAAGACGCCGCGGGCCTCAAGGATCGCCTCCGCTTCCGTGGTACACGGAATGTTGGCTCCCTCAGCGACGATTTTCGCTTTCAATCTACCCGCGTTGTCCTTGCGCAGCACGTCGGGCCGTGCTGCGGGAATCCAGATATCGCAAGGAACGTCAATAATTGCGTCTGTACCGGCCTTCGTGCCGTGTGGAAAATCGGTCAGCGACCGGCCAGCCTCCTTCAGCGCAATTAGTCCGGCAATATCAAGGCCCGCCGAACAGGACACCGTTCCACGGCTATCGCTTGCCGCCACGAGTACGCATCCCTTCTGTGCGAGAAACCGCGCAGCATGTTTGCCGACTGCCCCGAAACCTTGCACGGCTACTTTAGCGCTCTTCAGATCGAGGCCAATGGCTTTCGCCCCGACATCCACGGCGGCGGCCAGGCCGAAACCGGTAGCGCCAAGCTCATCCAGCGGGATTCCTCCAACTTCCCGGGGTAAACCAACTGCTCGGCCAATCTCGTCGTGCACCCATCCCATCGCCAGTTCATCCGTTCCCATGTCGGGGCCGGGAATGTACTCATTGAGGTCGGCGATGGCTCTCGCGAAAGCACGAATTAAGTGCTCCTTATCGCCGGGCGGCATTCTAGGATCCGCGACAATTGCCGACTTCCCTCCGCCATGCGGGAGGCCAGCCGCCGCATTCTTGAGCGTCATCGCGCGGGCCAGCCGGCATGCCTCCTCGGCAGTGACATCGGGCGCTATGCGAACGCCGCCGATCGCAGGACCGCAGGCTGTGTTGTCCACGACAACAATCGCTTTCAGACCGGCCTGGCACAACGAAATGTGAAGTATTTTGGTGGGTCCGAGATCATCCATCAATCCAAACAAGTTTTCCATTGACTACATAGCCTGCAGGATGCTTGCCAGCCTAGGCTGTCTTGCTCTTGGGCTCCTGGAGATTGGAACTTCAACTGCATAAATTCAGATTCAGGCGAAAGATGTGCAAGCTCGAACTCGGCTCCGCTGGTCAGCAACGCTAGTGCCGATGTATGCACTGATCTGGAGCGGTTTCGCGCAAGCACAGCAGCCGCCTGCAGCCCCGCCTGGTATCGAGGAGCAGACCAGGAAGAACGCAGCGTCGCCTTGCCTGGAGCCGCTGCCGCTCGTGAGTTTGGACGAATACCAAGGGCCGTTTCAGAAGGCAGTGGGCGCGCTCGGCCGGGCATTGGAACGCAAGTCGGCGTCGCCATCGCACTATAAGCCGGGCACGCTGCTATGCTCGCTTGAGCCGAAGGACAAATTTACCCTGTTTTTCCACGATGCTTTCGACCCCTTGTCGTTTCTCAGTGCGGGCTTCTATGCCGGGCTTGATCAAGCGCAAAACCGGGACCCCACGTTCGGGCAGGGTGCCGAAGGCTACGCGAGACGATATGGAGTCAGCTTTGCCACCCAGACGTCGTTCCGATTTTTCAGTGACTTCGCATACCCGACTATCTTCTCAGAGGACCCACGTTATTACCGCCTCGCCCATGGCGGCGCTCAAAAACGTCTACTCCACGCCGTCGAGCACACATTTGTGGCCCACCGCGACAACGGCAAGCACATGTTCAACTTTTCCGAGTGGATGGGCGCCGCAACCGCAGTCGCGGTGAGCGATGGGCTTCATCCAGGCAACGAACACGGTTTTGGTCCCGCCGCTAAGTGGGCGAGCTTCGCGGTTGTGACTGACATGGGCTTGGACGTACTCCGGGAATTCTGGCCCGAAATCGCCCGGAAGCTCAAGATGCCGTTCCGCGAAAAGCAGAAGCCACAAACTGCCCCTCAGTCGCCCGCCTTTTGAGGGAAATCGCGCATCCTGGATGGCGGGAAAGTACTCAGTATGGCGTGGTAATGAACGTGCCATTAGAAGGATATGCACGAGCAAATTCTTGAGACGGCAAGGGAACCGCGCGTACCCACGCGGGGCGAGCTTGAGGCGTGCGCCAGTAAGCCGGACGAAGAATCGCTACGGCTTCACGCCTTCTATCAAGGGAAAATGCAGGTCGTTCCCAAGTGCCCGATTTCCGATGCACGCGACTTTGCCTATTGGTACACTCCCGGTGTGGCAGCGCCCTGCCGAGCCATTCAAGCCGATCCGTCCAGAGTCTACGAGCTGACGAACAAGGCGAATCTGATCGCTATCGTGTCGGACGGATCTCGCGTTCTTGGCCTCGGCAATATCGGGCTCACGCCGGTCTTCCGGTCATGGAAGGCAAGGCGTGGAAAACGAATCGATTCCATTCGAATTGCCATGATTGGGATGGGCGCAGCCAACGTCGCGACCTACCGTATACTCAAGGCCTACGGCATCTATCCCGCGCAGATCATCGCCTGTGATAGCCAGGGCACTGTGCACCGGAACCGCGGCGATCTCGAGGAGCGCCCAGGCAGAGTTCGCCGAGAACTGGGCGGTGTGCCGCGAAAGCAACCCCGATCGAGTGACTGGTGGGATCGAACCAGCGCTCCGAGGGGCCGATGTGTGCATCGCGTTCGCTCGTTCGGACCCGAAACTGATCCACCCGGCGTGGATCCGTGCCATGGCTAAAGATGCGATCGTGTTCGCCTGTGGAAACCCTGAGCCCGAGATCTGGCCGTGGGATGCAAAGGCGGCTGGCGCTCGCATCGTGGCGACTGGCCGGAGCGATTTCCCCAACCAACTGAACAACTCGCTCGTTTTCCCTGGGATCTTCCGCGGAACGCTAGATTCGCGAGCTGTGACAGTCGGCGATGACGTGGCAATAGCTGCGGCAATCGAACTGGCTCATTGTGCCGAGGAACGCGGCGTGACGGAGGACTCGGTCCTACCCAGCATGGCTGATTGGCAGGTTGTCCCGCGCGTAGCAGCCGCGACGGCAATGAGCGCTCAGGAGTTGGGTCTGGCACGCATCACGCGTACCCGCGAAGAGTACATCGACAGCGCGACGCAGCGCATCTCGCATTCTCAGCGTATGTTGAAGGCGCTCATGCGCGAGGGCATAATCGCGGATACTCCAGCTATTTCATAGCGGAACTACCGTCTCATCACTGTCTCGCGAGTCTGTTCTCGTATGATCACCTTCGCCAGTTCACTCATCTCCTGGGCGAGCAGTTGGATCAAATCGTCCAGAGAGATGATCCCCACCAAACTGCCTTTTCTGTCCACCACAGGCATGCGACGGATGCCGTTGATGCGCATCTGTTGCATGCATTCATAAATGCTTTGATCTTCCGCCGTAGTCACTAAGTCGCGCGCAAGCAAGTCTCCGAGCGTAAATATCGACGCATCCAGCGCTTCGGCGACAACATTTCGGATAATGTCGCGATCCGTAATGATTCCGATCGGAACCCTCCGACCGCCGATATCTTCGACTACGACTAGATTGCCCACGTGGTTCTCGGACATCAACCTGGCAGCCTCCCGCGCGGTTGTTTCCCTGCTCGCGACGACGACATCGCGGATACAAACATCACCTATCGGCATTGCACACCTCCATGAATCTCTTCTGCAGTTGCTGGTTCCGGCGCCATCAATAATCGGTCCAGTTCGGCGCGCTCCAGTGTTTCTTTTTGCATCAGCTCGTGCGAGATCCGCATGAGCGGCTCGCGATTCTTCAACAGAATCCCCATGACCCGTCCGTAGTTGTCATCCAGGATACGTCGCGATTCGGAATCGATTGTCTCCGCGGTGCGTTCGCTGTAGTTGCGTCCTTCCATTTCAAATGGCGACTTCAAGAACGGAGAGGCCACCGGCTGGCCATAGGTCATCTTTCCAAGTGGATCGCTCATACCGAACCGGGTCACCATCTGCCGCACTAAGGCAGAAGCGCGCTCCAGATCGTCCGCCGCTCCGGTCGAGACCACCCCGCCGTACTGAATCTCCTCGGCCGCGCGCCCTCCCATGAGTACCGCGATCTGATCTTCGAGTTCCGGCTCTGTCATCAGATAGCGCTCTTGCGTCGGCAACTGCAGGGTGTAGCCCAGCGCGCCAATCGATCGCGGAATGATGGAGACGCGATGCAATGGATCGGCGTGTTTCACCGAGAGTGCCACCAAGGCATGGCCGGCTTCATGAACCGCCACGCGTTCCTTCTCTTCCGCCGTCATGACGCGGCTTTTCTTTTCCAAGCCCAGCGTAACCCGATCCGCGGCTTGCTCCAGATCGCGCAACTCAACGCTCTCGGCGCCCCTCCGCACAGCCAGCAGCGCGGCTTCGTTGACGATGTTTGCCAGATCGGCTCCCACCATGCCCGGCGTCCGGGCGGCGATGGTTTCCAAATTGACGTCGCCAGCCATTTGAATCTTGCG
>JBEKRO010000140.1:0-10871 GCA_049518655.1 Bryobacteraceae bacterium
TTAAAGAATGACGCTCTACGCTCAAGTCTTCTCTTTGATCCTCCGATCTTGTAAACACAAGGCTAAGTTAGATGAAGTTACCTTACTCGCGTCGGGAGCGTTTAGTGTGAATACAGTTCTGTGGATTGATGAAAGCGCTACTGGCACCCAACATGTCTATTTGAAAGACGGCCCTGAAAAGCTTCAGGTCTTGTTTGCCGCCAGCTTTCCCGCCGCATTTGAGTTGCTCAAAACGCATCCCATTCTCGCGGTCCTGGTCCATCTGCCCATCGCGGGCCTCGCTGCGTCGGACGTTCTGCGGCAGATCCACGATCAGGGATGCAAAGTTCCCATCGTGCTCTACGAACCGGCGGGCGCTATCAGCAAGGCGCCGAATCTGACACAGGGCGGAGCGTTTCAGTACGTCTCTCACCTGGTCAAGCCCGAAGAACTTTGCGACCTGCTCTCGGTGGCCATCCGCCACCACGCTGTCCAACGCGATGTGCCGCGTGAGGCCCAGCGTGATTCGAAGACCAGCGCTTCCTCGCAATTGTCGAATTCGCGTAATTTTCTGGTTGGTTCCAGCGGACCGATGCGGGAGGTAGTCGAAATTATCGACCTGGTGGCGAACCGCCGCTCCACCGTTCTGATCACTGGCGAGACCGGCACCGGCAAAGAAGTGGCGGCCCGCGCGCTGCATCTTTCCAGCAGCCGATCGGCGTCCAGAATGGTCGCAGTCAACTGCGCCGCTCTTCCCGACCATCTGCTCGAAGCCGAACTCTTCGGCCACACCAAGGGCGCTTTCACCGGAGCCATCAGCGCGCGCGTTGGGCTATTCGAACAAGCGCACCGTGGCACCATCTTCCTGGATGAAATTGGCGAGATGCCGCTGCCGTTGCAGGCCAAGCTGCTGCGCGTTTTGCAAGAACGCGAGATTCAGCGCATCGGGAGTTCCGAGCCGCTGTCTATCGATGTGCGCGTGATCGCCGCGTCCAACGCCAACCTGCTCGAAGCCGTCGCGAATCGCCGCTTCCGCGAAGATCTGTACTACCGCCTGAATGTCGTCGCCCTTCGCATGCCGTCCCTGCGGGATCATCCTTCCGATATCCCCGAGCTGGCCGAGCATTTTCTGAACAAAGTCTCTGAACATGAGCCGGCTTGGAGAAAGCGCCTCTCCCCGCAAGCGCTGGACATGTTCTTGAAGTACACCTGGCCCGGCAACGTGCGTCAGCTCGAACATGCGCTCGAGTCCGCCTGTGCGTTAAGCGGCTCCCGCTCCATTCTGTATCCCGGCGATTTCGACCTTCCGGCCGAAGTCCAGACCTCGGAATTCGGCTCGCTGTCCTCGCTGGACGTGCCGGAAAGTGGCATCAACTTTGAAGAGTTGATGACGGGCATCGAACGGCGGCTGCTGGAACGCGCGCTGGCGAAATCGGGCGGCAACAAGGCCCGCGCCGCAAGCATGCTTCATATGAAGCGCACCACGTTACTCTCCAAATTCAAGTCGCTGGAAGTGTGCGCCTAGCAGTCCATGGCCCAAGCACGTGCCCTTAGTAATCCTCCGGCGGCTCCCAATCCTCTGAAGGCGGTCGGTCTCTCCAGTGTCGGCGAACTCGCCGTCCCCATCGCCGTGTTGCTCATCGTCATCGCGCTGATCACCCCGCTGCCCAGCTTCATGCTGGATATCCTGATCGTGCTGGACCTCATGATGTCGGTCATCGTCATGATGGTGGCGATGTACATCGGACGGCCCGTTGAGTTCAGCGTCTTCCCCACCGTGCTGTTGCTGTTGACACTGTTCCGTCTCGCGCTGAACGTGTCTTCGTCGCGGCTCATTCTGCTCAATGGAAATACCGGAACCTCCGCAGCCGGCCACGTCATTGAGGCTTTCGGCAGCTTCGTGGTGGGCGGCAACTATATCATCGGCGCCGTCATCTTTTGCGTCCTCATCGCCATTCAATATGTCGTCATCAACCACGGTTCGGTGCGTATTTCCGAAGTCACCGCTCGCTTCACCTTGGATGCCCTGCCCGGCAAGCAGATGTCGATCGACGCGGATCTGAACGGCGGCCTGATCGATGAAACCGAGGCGCGCCGGCGCCGCCGCGACCTGAGCAGCGAAGCCGAGTTTTACGGGGCCATGGACGGCGCCTCCCGCTTTACCCAGCGCGACGCCATCGCGAGCATCATTATCACCGGCGTGAATATTGTCGCCGGTTTTCTGATCGGAGTCCTGCAACACAACATGGACCTCGGTCACGCACTTCAAACCTACACCGTTCTCACCATCGGTGACGGTTTGGTGACAGTGATTCCAGCCCTCATGATCTCCATCTCCGGAGGATTGATTGTCACGCGCGCCAGTTCGGACTCCAAACTGGGAGCTCTATTCCAGGCCCAGATATTCAGCAAATCGGAGCCGCTTCTGCTCGCCAGCGGCGTGTTGGTTGCGCTTTCCTTGTTTCCCGGCCTGCCCACCGTCCCGTTTCTCGCTTTAGGCAGCGGCCTGGGCGCAATCGGGTGGCGCTTGCGTCGAAAAAACGACGCTGCCGTCAAAACCTCGACGGAAAGCGCCGACAAACCAGCCAAGGAAAATGTCGAAGCGCTGCTCCAGGTAGATCCTCTGACGGTGGAAGTTGGCCTCGGACTCGTCAAGCTGGTGGAGGGAGGAGCCAACTCCCGTCTGCTGCAAAGAATCTCCGGCATTCGCAAGAACCTTGCATCGCAGTTGGGCTATTATCTGCCTCCGGTCAAGGTCAACGACAACATGTCGTTGCGCGCGCGCGAGTACACGCTGCTCATCAAAGGCGTTGAAATGGGACGCTACGAAATGCCCGCCGGTCAGGAGTTGGCGATCCCCAGCGCTGGGGTGGATGCCGCCATGGAAGGCAAGCCCACCAAGGATCCGGCGTTCAATCTGGCGGCTCTTTGGATTCCCGCTGAACGCGCCGGGCTGGCGCGCACCAAGGGTTACACCGTCGTCGATGACGTCAGCGTCATGGGAACCCATCTCTCTGAAGTGGTCCGCCGTCACGCTCACGAACTCTTCAGCCGCCAGGACACCAAGAACTTCTGCGACCGTGTGGCGCAAAGCAATCCGAAAGTCGTGGAGGATTTGGTTCCAAAAATGCTCTCGCTTTCTGTGATCCAACGAGTGCTTCAGAATCTCTTGCGAGAGCGGGTGCCTATCCGCGACTCGGTCACGATCCTGGAGGCTCTCAGCGAAGGAGCGCAGATGACCAAGAACCCGGTGTTGCTCACCGAATACGTGCGGCAGGCCATTCGCCGGGCCATCGTCAGCTCGCATACCACGCCGCAAGGTGAATTGGCCGCCTATATGGTGGAACCCTCGGCCGAGCATGCCGTGGAGGCAGCCGTGGAGCACAGCGAGCACAACAGCGTGCTGGGCTTGGCGCCGCAATCGGCTCGCGATCTGGTGGGACGCATCACCCGCAAGCTGGAGCGGCCGGATTCTTCGGCCGTGGTGCTGGTGAACCCATCCATTCGCTACTTCATTAAGCAGCTGCTCGAGACCGCTTTCCCGGATGTGACGGTTCTCTCTCATAGCGAAGTGCCGCCGGAGATCAAGGTGAAATCACTCGGTTGGGTCGGGTAGAAATGACGGAACAACCAAGCTCTTCCATGAAAATCAAATCTTACTTCGCCGAATCGGTGGAGCAGGCCATCCAGGAAGCCCGTCAAGAGCTGGGCAACGATGCCATGCTGATCACTTCGCGGCGCTCTTCGCCCGAAACCCGCAGCCTGGGAGCCTACGAAGTGGTATTCGGTCTCAACGCTCCCGCCGCTCGCCAGCGTCCCGCGCCTCGTCCGGCCGACTTATCCAGCGAGCTGCAAAACCTGCGCGCGCAATTACAGGAAATCAAGAGCGCCTTGCAAGGCTCGCGCGCTACGGAGTCTCTATCGTCTGAAGCCGAGGAGCTATTTGAAGAAATGCTCTCGGGCGATCTGGCCCGGAACATTGCGCAGGAAATCGTTTCGTCCGCGGTTCGTTTGCGCGACCAACTTTCCGTAGGCCAGCCGCCGCCTCATCCTCTCCGGGACTATGCCGCCGAGCTGATCTCCAAAAAGCTTCGATTTGCGTCGCCTTTCCGTCACCCGGCACGCAATGAAACCGCGCCGAATCAGACTTCGTCCGAGGCCGCTCCGGTGATCGTCTTCGCTGGACCCGCCGGCGCCGGCAAAACCACCACGTTGATTAAAATCGCGATTCGCGAGTGCCTGGCTCAACGGCAACCCGTCCGCATCCTTTCGCTGGACCCTTACCGTGTCGCGGCGCATGAAAAGCTGCGGAGCTTCGCCGCCATCATCGGCGTTGGATTCACGGCCCTCAATTCCCTCCAGGAGTTCTTGGGAGCCGCCGAAGAATCCCGCAACAAGAGTGTCGTGCTGGTGGATACGCCCGGCTATAGTCCCGCCGAACTGGACGGCGTGGCTGAAATCGCAAACTGTTTCGCGCGCCTCCCCAACAAACAAGTTCATTTAGTATTGCCCGCGTCGATGAAGCGCGCGGACTTGGCGCGCAACATCCGTAACTATGCGCCATTCCAGCCGGATTACCTGCTGTTCACCAAGCTGGATGAGACGGAATCGCAAGGAGCCATTCTCTCCGCGGCACTGGAAGCCGATAAGCCGCTGTCCTATTTTGCCAACGGCCAAAACATTCCCGAAGATATCGAACCCGCCCATGCCCGCGCCTTGCTGGCATCCATTTTCCGGCGAGACGCAGCGGAGGCCGTCTCGGCGGCATAGATGGCTTCGAATCTATTAGCGAACGCGGCCTTCTATTCCGCTCCGGCCATCGATACGGCCGAGCGGGACCGCTTGATCCTCGAGAATCTGCCGCACGTGCGTTGGGTCGCGATGCGCATTCACGAAAAGATCGGCGGCGCAGTCGGCTTGGAGGATCTGGTCTCTTGCGGGGTCATCGGGCTGATCAACGCCGTCGATAGCTACGATCCCACGTTCAACGTCAAGCTCAAAACTTACGCCGAGCATCGCATCCGCGGCGCCATTCTGGATAGCATTCGCGGCTTGGACGGCATTCCGGTCCACAAGCGCAAACGGTTAAAGGACGTAGAAGCGGCCATCGCCAGCGCCGAACAGCGCCTGCAGCGGGTCCCCAGCGAAGAAGAGATTGCCGCTGAGATGAACATCCCACTGGCAGAATACCAGGATCTCTTGGCGGAGTTGCGCGGAGTCAGCTTGGGCAGCCTGGATGAAATCTCCGATGGATTCTCGGAAAGCAAACTGCTTCGCTACGTCGCCCACGACGAAGAGACCCTCCCCACGCGCATCCTGGAACGCGCCGAGCTCGAAAAGCTCCTGGCCGAAGCGGTGAATAAAATGCCGCGCCTGGAACGAACCATCCTCACGCTGTACTTCAAGGAAGAACAGAACCTGCACGAGATCGCCGAGATTCTGGGCATTCATACCACGCGCGTCTGCCAGCTCAAATCGCAGGCCGTGCTGCGGCTGCGCGCCTACGTCGTCAAGAAATGGCCGTCCACCCGAGGAATTCTGTAAATGCCCGACCAGGAAACAACCACGCAAGCTCCGACCGGCGCTACGGAAGAACAAGTGCAGGAAACCACCGCAGCATCGCGTCCATCCACTGGCCCTTCGCAAGCCGCGCCGCTGTTGATGGGCGTGAAGTTGCCGATTCGCGTTCTCCTTGGCCGTACCCAGCTTTGCTTGCGCGACATTGCCCAGCTCGGCAGCGGCGCGGTAGTGGAACTGGACTGCGCCCCGGACGACCCCGTCCAAATCATCGTCAACGATCGAGTGATCGCGCTGGGTGAAGTAGTGGTGGTGTCGGGAAATTATGGCGTGCGCATCACCAAAATCGGCTCTCGCCGGGAAGATGCCGAGGCCGAGAGCGAGGCTTCGGACCTCTTCAGCCTCTCTGAAAAGCTAAGGTAACGAAAATGTTTTTGACTCTGCTTCCTTACTTGACCGTAATCGCTAATCTGGCGCTGGTGCTGGTGATCCTGCTGGGCGTGAACCAGCGCGTTCGCGAGCTCCGTGCCCGTGCCGGCAAGCAGGAAAAGGCGCTGCAAACGGAAACCGCGCGCCTGTCCGCCGAGATCGTCGACCTGAAAGCTCAAATCCTGGAACTGGAACAAACCGGTAATTCAATTGCCTCCCGCGCGCCGGCATCCGGCCCGGCAGCCGCGACGGGCAATAGCGTCAACAACACGCTGCGAAGCAAAGTACTGAAAATGCATCGCCTGGGCCAGTCTCCCGATCGCATCGCGGGAGCCTTGCGCGTGCCCAAGGGCGAAGTGGACCTGCTGGTGAAGGTTCACAGAATCGTCATGCGCCCCTATGAGGAGGTTGTCTTGGCGCCAATGGGGGAAGAGATTGCTGAAAAACCTTAAATGTGACTCCGGACGCTGCGATAAAGGAATGCTGCGGCTAGACAGCAACGAAATGAGCAAGCGATGATTATCAACAATAACGAGAGCCCCGACGTTTCCCGCCTGAATCTCGATCAGACTCGGCAAACCTCGCGCACCGCCAGCGCCGGCGCTTCCAAATCCACAGCAACCACCGACAGCACGCCAGGGGATGACTCTATCTCGCTCTCCAACTCTCCGAATCTCGTTCAACAGGCGCTCGCCTCGTCATCGTCGGCTCGCTCGGCCCGAGTGCAGGAGCTCAAGGCGCTGGTGCAGAGCAATCAATACCAGCCCAATGCCCAGGAAGTCAGCGTTGCATTGATCGACGCGCATCTCACGGGAGCCTAGCCCGCCCACCGGACTCGCATGCAGAACGCAACGCAGTACGGTGATGCCCGAGAACGCCTCCAGGCCGCTCGCGTCAGCATGCGCCAAGTCAAGAAGCTGCTCGCGAAACCCTCTTTCGAAGCGGCCGATGAATCCGCTGCGCTTCTGCGCGACGTCGAAGTGCAACTGGGTTGCGTGGCCGCCATCCTCAGGCAGAACGGCTCCAAACCGGATGCCGAAATCCGCGCGGGCGTCGAAGAGCTGCAAAACGAAGTCGCCCAGCTTGCGAATTTTTTCGCCGGCGCCGACAAAATGCTTTCCGGCTGGCTGGATGCCGTTCGATCCCGCCGGGGCGGATATACCGACCGCGGGCAGGCTGCCCCCTTGACGCTCGTCAGAAAACTGAGCGTGGAAGGCTGACATGGGTAATCTCTTTTCCGCTTTGAATTCGGCCAGCCAGGCCCTGCAGGCCTTCGAGCAGGCCATCAACGTCACCCAGAACAACGTCACCAACGCGAACAGCCCGGGGTATGCCGATCAGGTACCGCAGTTGATCTCGCAGGACTTTCAATCCGATACCGGTGTGTCCTCCGGCGGAATTCAGGAGGTGACCCAGGACACGCGCAGCTCCTATGCCGACACGGCGGTGCAACAACAACTGTCGCTCCAAGGCATGTACCAGCAGCTGCAGACTACATTGGCGCCGCTGCAGACTGTCTTTGACGTCTCTTCCAGCAGCCCGATTCCCTCGGCGCTGAATCAGTTATTCCAGAGCTTTTCGCAATGGAGCACGCAGCCCAGCAACGCCAATTACCAAACGGGCGTCCTCGACGCCGCCCAGCAGACCGCCAGCGCGTTCCAGCAAGCCGCGGTCCAGCTCGGCCAAATTCAGACCTCCACCACCAACGATATTCAAACCACGGTTGCTCAGATCAATCAGGATGCCGGCGCCATCCAGACCTACAACCAGCAGATCTCCGAGCAACCACAGCCTAACGCCGGATTGAGCGCTCAATTGGAAAACACGCTCGAAAATCTTTCCAGCTTGGCGAACGTCCAGGTGATTAAGGGCATCGGAGGCATGGTGACGGTGCTGCTCGGAGGCCAGACTACTCTGGTGGAAGGCGTCCAAGTGAACGCCATCCAAGCCGTAAACAATACGGCGTCGAACAGCGGAAATCCCGGCGCCGCCCCAAACATCAGCATCGAAGACAGCAACGGCAACGACATTACCGGCCAGATCACCTCGGGCAGCTTGGCCGGACTGCTCAGCGTTCGAAATACCCTGCTCCCCTCGCTCATTGGCGGCGGTCAGCAGGTGGGCGGTTTGAACACCCTGGCGCAGGGCTTGGCGGACAGCGTCAATAATGTTCTGGCGCAGGGTTCCACCACCACCACGCCGCCCTCTCAGCCCGGCAGCCCGCTCTTCACTTACAACGCCGCTGCGCCCGCAGGTATCGCGGGGACTTTAGCCGTAAGCTCCACCATCACCGGCAGCCAGCTGGCCGCCGCCGATGTCGGACCGCCCCCGGTGGCCAACGGCGCCGCGCTCACTTTGGCTTCCCTGGATTCCACCAGCCCCGGCCCCGTCGACGGTCAAGGATTCACGCAATATTTCAGTTCGCTCACCTCCGCGGTGGGCAACGCCGCCAACAACGCCAATAACGCCGCCACCTCGCAATCTCAGCTGGTGGCGCAAGCCAAGAGTCTGCAGCAGCAGGTTTCCGGTGTGTCTCTGGACGAAGAAGCCATCCGGTTGGTGCAGCTTCAAAGTTCCTATCAGGCAGCCAGCAAGGTTGTGACGGTGATCGACCAACTTACGCAATCGCTCATGACCATGGTTCAGTGAGCAAGGTTCAGTGACGAGCTTCAGCAGTGATGGAGGAAACTAGATGATCAGCGGCCTCAGTGCTTCCAACGAACAATTCCTGGCGTCGTTGAACGTTCTTCAGAACAACTTGAGCCAGGCCGACGAACAGCTCTCCAGCGGCTTGAGCGTCAACCAGGCCTCAGACGCTCCGCAATCCATTCAAGATATCTTTGTTACCCGCTCCGAGCTCGGCCAAGCCAATCAAACGGCTCAGAACCTGACTACGATACAGGGCCAGGTCCAGACCGCGGCCGGCGCCGTCCAGAGCGCCATCGAATTGCTCAATCAAGCCGTTTCAGTGGGAACTCAAGGCGCTAGCACCAGCACCTCTCTGACTACCCAGCAAACTTTGGCGACGCAAATTCAATCCCTCCAGGCGCAGTTGGTCGCTATCAGCAACACCGACGTGGGCGGAGTATACGTGTTTAGCGGCGACGCCAGCAGCTCGCCGCCTTATAAAGTGGACACCTCCAGTCCTACCGGCGTGGATCAATTGGTAACACCGCAACAGGCCACGCTGCAGATTGCCGGCCCAACAGGCGTCACTTTCCAAGTCTCCATGACCGCGCAAGATCTTTTCGATCAGCAGGACTCCGCTGGCAACCCCACAGCGAACAACGCCTTCGCCGCGCTCAACAATTTAGCGCAGGCCCTGCAGAGCGGAAACTCCGCCAATATTACGCAAGCCGTCGGCGCTCTCCAAACGGCGAGCGACTACGTGAACAACCAGACCGGCTTCTATGGCGCGGCGGAGAACAACGTCTCCTCGGCTCTCGATCTGGCACAGAAGTTTCAAACCCAGGATCAGACTCAGCTCAGCGGCCTGGAAGACGCCAACACCGCCACGCTCGCGGTCCAGGTCACTCAAGCCTCTACCGCCTTGGATGCCGCCCTGTCGGCCCAGGCCCACAAGCCAACCTCTACTCTGTTCGACTATCTGCCGATTGGCTAGCCCACTTGCGAACACTTGTCTATCGGCGAGCGCTTACCGATCCGCGACCGAAGGAAGCGGTCCCCCCACATGCGCCGGCTTACTCCCCCCGTACGCTCCTGCTACCCGTCCTATTTTGCGGGCGAAACGTAAAAAAATGTTCAATCTATGCATTGAAAGGGCGATAGAAGGACGTACCCAAGCGGGTGGTCAATAGCAGCGAGGGTATCGAAGCCGTACACAAGATTTTGGAAAGGATTTAGTTCATGTTTAAAGTTTCTCCGAACAAGATTTCCCTCGCCGCGTCCGCGCTCCTCCTGTGTGCGGGCTTCGTGCAAGCTCAAACTATACCGGGATCGCCGCTCACCGCAGCGCCGGCCTCCGTATCTATTTCTTTTGCCCTGCCAAGCAGCGCCGGCCAGGAACAGTCAGTGGCATTAACAGTCCCCTCAGCAAACGGCTCAGATCCTTTCGTCGTCGATCCAACCACGGTGCCGTTTTGGCTGTCCATTCTCAATTCGGCCGGTACGGCCACGGATCTGGCCGACACGGCCGTGCCTTCGCCTGGCCTGTCGCTGAACTTCGTGGCCAGCGCGGCCGCCTCGTCCTTGGGCGTGGGCGCATACAGCGCCTTTGTTCACTTCAAGGTCAATGGCTATCAGGATCTGGTTGTGCCGGTCACTCTAACGGTCACCAGCGCCAGCGCTGCAGCTTTATCGGTGACGAACGGCGGTACCGCAGTGGCGAGCGGCGGAACAGTGCCCATTACGTGGGTATATGGTTCGGCTCTTCCAACGATAAATTTGACGCTCCTCTCGAGCTCCTATCCGATATCCTTTACCGCGGTGTCAGCCGTGGCTGGAGGTTCGCCGGAGGACTGGATAAAACTCAGCACCGCGAGCGGCATCGCATACAACTACGGAACCGGGCTCACGATCACCTTCGCGTCGGATGCTCTGCTGAACTCGAAAGTCTCAGCGACGCCTCTTACCGGGACTGTGACCATTAGCTACGCGTCCACAACGTATGTCATTAATATCGCCCTCACTGTCGGCGAGCCGAATCCCACCGTCACCAGCATCTTCCCGCAAGAAACGCCAGCACTGGGCAGCGGCGCCCTTACGGTAGTGGTTACAGGGACCGGCTTTGGCACGGTTTTACAAGGCTTCACCACGGCGACAACGGTTAAGATAGCCTATGGCGCCGTCACGGCAACCGCCCTCACGGGAATTACCGCGGCGGGAGGTGGCCCCACTGGTTCGGTAACCGTGGTGAACCCTACCACGATGATTCTCTCGATTCCCTGGCAAGACGCCACCCCCGCTAGCATCCTCAATACTGCTGG
>JBEKRO010000141.1:0-10830 GCA_049518655.1 Bryobacteraceae bacterium
TCCCTACCGTGCGCTCTCCGACTGGCTCGGACAATTCGGGTCGCGACTATTTCCGGAAATCAGCGCTATACCCGGTTGGCGAGTCGTTCCTCGGTAGAGGGGTTTCTGCCACGGGCTGCTAATGCCGTTTCATATATTCCGTTCTTTCTCTCCATTTACTGGTTGCGCCCGCCCGCAAGAGGCCTGGGACAGGAAACATCCAATCATCAGAATCTCCGTTCCACCATCGGGGGAATCCGAGCCATTATCAGAAGCCAGAAAACCGGCTGTGCCTTGCTCTCCATCCTCTGCACGGGTTTCTTTTGCGGTCCGCTAGTTACCTTCAGCCCGGTCATTGTGAAGGATGTGCTGCATGCCGACGTCGGGCAGTTCGGCGGCGTAATGACGGCTTTTGGCATCGGAGGCATGCTGGGGCCCGCGCTGATACTCCTGACGATGCAGCGCTTCGACACCATGAAAATGTCCCTCACCGCGGCCCTGGGCTATGGATTCTTCATGATGGCCGTGTCGATGGTCGGAGCGGTTTGGCAACTTGCGGTGCTGCTTGTCGGCAGCGGCTTTCTTCTCACTGTTGCTAACACGTCCGCCAATACATTCCTGCAATCGGAGGCAAATGATCTGAACCGAGGCCAGACGGCGAGTCTTTTCATGTTAGCCACGCGAGGCGGCTTGTCGCTCGGCAACTTAGCGACGGGCACGTTTATAAGCCTTTCGAACGTTCATCTCGCCTTCCTGCTGAATGGTCTTCTGGCAGTCGGTGTTCAGATCTTCATCTTTCGACGACTGTTTCAAAAGCAAACAAGGGCCTGCTAGCGAAACTCCGTTCAGCGAGCCTCATAGATCGTAGGGCAAAGGCGAGTGTGTCACTGAGCGTGGCACCCATTCAGTACCCAGTTTTGTATAGACTCGCTTAACCGCCGCCCAGGCGACGCGGTGCGCGATCTCCTCCTGGCGCGGATCGGCGGCATATTCCTGCCACGCGTGGTTGAAAGCTTGCCTGAAGATGTCCTGGCCGTGCTCGGGGAGGTGGTGCCGGATCGAGATCGGCAGATCGTCGTTAGTCAAATAAGGCATCATGGCAAGATCCTGAAGGTCTGGTAACGCATTGAGGTTCGCAAGCGGGCTTCCAATGTGCGTTCGGACAGCCTTCCTTGGTGCCGAGTCGGTACGCTGGCGGACCCGGGCGGATGGCGAAGCGATAGATGGGCGCTATTACGCACTGACTGTGTGTTTTTACACGCAGAGAAATGGAAGCGGGCAATTACAAGCACTACCAAATGGTTGTCGGATTGCGGCGACCTAAGTAGGCCGTTGAATTTTGAGAGTGGTAACTGGAGGATCCTCCAATGAGCAGAAGAGCGAGCCACTTCGAACCGTTGCAGGCTGTTGCAATGACCATCCTCCTAATATTGCTAGTGATTCTGATGTGGTGTGTACGAGTAGCACCCGTCCCGCATAAATTTCCGTGATCAGTGATCCGAATTCCCTTTTCTTAAGGTGCGAAACATGAACCGCCGACTCTCGATTCTCGCTTTTCTCGCCGCGCTCTTGGCTCCTAGCTGCCTTCCGGTCGAACCGGCGATGATCTCATTACCCAGCCCGAAGAAGATGGGCGGCGTGAGCGTGGAAACGGCATTGGCTGCGCGGCGCTCCATACGGGCTTACACCAAGCAGCCGCTGACCATGGCCGACCTCGGCCAACTGTTGTGGGCGGCACAGGGTGTTACCTCTCCAGACGGCAAGCGCACGGCCCCTTCGGCGATGCATCGATACCCGCTCGAAATCGCCGTGGTAGCGCAAAATGTGGAGGGCCTTCCGAACGGCGCCTATCGTTATTTGCCCGCGACGCATTCACTCGAATTGCTCACATCTACGAAACCAGGGGCGGAACTGCTGGCGGGTGCGACCTCACAAGGGCAAGTTCATAGCGCTCCGGCAGTGTTCGTGATTGCCGCAGTGTATGAACGGATGGGGTCAGGAGCTAAGAACCACACTTGGACGGATTACGAGGCTGGGCTCGCCAGCGAGAATTTGATGCTCGAGACGGTAGCGCTCGGGCTAGGGTCCGTAGTGACTTGCGGCATCGACGCCGGAGCGGTCAAGGACGCCGTGAAATTTACTGCCGGCGAACAAGTCATCGTTGTTATCCCGGTAGGACACCCGGCCAAATGACGCGTGAGAATCCGAAGGAGGTAAACCTAATGACAATCAGTGAATGGGAGAAGAAATTGCGCGAGAAAGAGCGCGAGCTGTTGGCGGATATAGCGCGAACTGAAGCAGATGCACGCGCCACTGCAATCACCGAAACTCAGAACGGCGCGGTTGCGGCTGAGAGCAAAGAAAGCCTGCTACAGGAAACGACCTCGGAGTGGAATATCTTCACTCAGGTTCGCGACGCTTTGCAGCGCATCAGGCTCGGCACTTTTGGAAAATGCATAGACTGTGGTCGCCAGATTGACGATCATCGATTGAACGCCGTTCCGTGGACCGCGTATTGCTTTGACCATGAGAATCGGCATGATCGCGATTTGGCGAAGCATTCGACGTAGGCAGGAGGAATAAACTGCCTTGCCACGAAGGACACTTGCCCTGTCTGAAGTCTATCGCCTGCTTGAGCCGGGGCCGGTCGTGCTACTCACCACGGCTCGAAACGGGAAGGTTAATGTCATGACCATGTCATGGCACACCATGATCGATTTCGAACCGCCCATCGTGGGCTGCGTTGTAAGCAACCGCAACTTCACCTTCAACATTTTGAAAGCCACCAAGGAATGCGTGATCAACATTCCCACCGTGGAACTGGCCGGCAAGGTTGTGGGATGTGGGAATACTTCGGGCAGAGATATTGATAAATTCAAGAGGTTTGGGCTCACGACGGCTGCGGCCTCCAAGGTCAACGCACCGCTCATCAACGAGTGCTACGCCAACCTCGAATGCCGAGTCGTCGATGCCAGGATGGCCCCGAAATACAATCTTTTCATTCTAGAAGTCATCAAAGCCTGGATAGACCCCTCACGCAAGCAGCCACGAACGATCCATCACACGGGGAAAGGCGTGTTCATGGTCGCCGGGAAGACGATCAGGCTGCCTCCCAAGATGAAATAGAGACGTCTGCCCTAGCGTTTATCCGCGGTGAGTAAGTTCTTCCGCGCACCCCGGATGCCCGCAATTACAGGACAGCTCCAACGTTCCGGCAGCGTCGTGGCAGTATTGGCTGCAGTACTTAGTGTCTTTTGGTGTATTGCAGTTACATGCCGGATGCTCGCACTTATGATCTTCAGCCATGGCTCGGGTTTCCTTCAGACTGACTGTAGCACTCAAGTAGCCATGATCAGCAATCTTTTGAAAGGCGTGGTCAGCGGGTTGCTGTAGGAATCTGGTGAAACAGCCTCGCGATCAGTGCGTAGAGAGCAAGATGCGATTTCCAGCGCGCGGCACGCTCGCTTTTGCGTTATTGGTACCGCTCGTCGCGCCCGCCGGCGCCGAGACGTGGGATCTTGCCGCGCTGCGCGTCTTCGCCAGCCTGACGGCAGATCAGTGGAAGGCCGTAAACAGCGGCGTTGTGCAGGCGAGAGTCTTGAACACACAGGAAAAGCGCGAGGTGGCGGTAGTCGGAGTGGCACACCTGCGTGCGACGACGGCGTGTTTCGTCACGAAGTTCCAGGACATCGAAACCTTTAAGAAGAACCCGGCTGTTCTGAGGATTCGAAAGTTCACGCCGCCTGTAGGTCCGAAGGATTTGGAAGGATTCAGTCTCGAGAACCGCGATCTCGCTGATCTGCCGAATTGCCGTGTGGGTAATTGCAACGTCAAGCTTACGGCCGGAATGATTGTGCGGCTTAATCGCGATGTGGACTGGTCCCGATCCGATCATGACGTTCGGGCTCAAGCCGTCGTCCGTGAGGAGTTGCTGCGCTACATCGAAACGTACTTGCATGAAGGTAACTCGGCGCTGATCGAATATCACGACAAGACGAACTCAATTCGATTGCCGCGCGAATTTCGCGGGGTGCTCGACGCCCGGCCTGGTTTGGGGGAATTCGTTCCGGAGTTTCGTGAGTACCTGGCGCAGTATCCGAGCCAGCCCTTGCCGGGCGTCGGTGAGTTTTTCTATTGGTCGACGGAAAGCTTTGGCCTGAAACCCGTGGCCAGCATCACACACGTCTACGTTTATGTTCAGCCGGGACGAGCGGCGATCGCCTCCAAACAAATCTACGCCAGCCATTACTTTGACGCTTCGTTGGGTTTGACGGCGGCGTTGGACGATCCCGGCGACGCTTCAAACCCGGGTATGTACCTCGTATATATGAATCGCTCCCGCATTGATCTGCTCAGCGGGTTCTTCGGAGGCCTGCGGCGCGTCATCTTGCGCGGCCGGTTGCGAGATGGAATGCGAAAGAATCTGGCCGACGTCGTCCGCAAGCTGGAAGCTTCCTGCGCGGATTACCCCCAGACAGTCGAGCAACGATAAGAGGTGGACACTAGCTACTGTGGCAATCGCGTCATGACTCGGATAGGACCCAAACTTCGCTATCGTGCCGTCTTGCTCGGCTTCGGCTGCGTCCTGTTTGCTTATCTTCTTTTTCACTTGGGCGCTGCCAAAATCCTTTCCCTGCTTCTGGGTATCGGCTGGTACTTCGGTCTAATCGCTGCGACCTACGCTGGTCACCAACTGGTTCGGGCCTTCGCTTACTGGAAATGCGCGACAGCGAACGGACATTCCTCCTATTGGGACATGCTAAGAATCCGGCTTTCCGGAGAAGCGATCCAGTTCTTAACTTTCACTGGACCATTTCTGGCGGAACCGGCCAAGATGTGGCTTCTCCAGAAACGGGGCTTGAGCCCAAAACACGCGGTAGCAGCGACCGTTGCAGAGTATCTGATCTATTCCTTGAGTTCGGCCGCGTTTGCGATCGCCGCTCTGATTTACTTACTCGATAGTTTCGAGCTCTCCAGAGTGGTGGCGGTCGCAGCAAAGATAATTGTCTACGCGATGAGTGCATTTCTCCTCGCGGCGGCTTGCGCGATCGTTTGTCGAATTTATTTGATCGGCGCCATAATCAAGTTCGTCAAGAGGCTCCCACTGATTGGAAAGCCTGTGCGTTTTGAGGATCAGGATGTCCGCGACACAGAAGACCTATTGTTCATCGTCCTGCGTGATCGTCCGCTGCGGTTGCTGTCAATTCTGTCAGCCGAGTTCGCTGCACAAGCGCTTCTCCTTCTAGAGTTGTTCATACTCCTCAGGGCGACGGGAGAGCCTTTTTCGATCTTAAAACCGTTCCTGATCGAAGGGGCCAGCAAGTTCATCAGCCTGGCCTTCTTCTTTATTCCAGGCCAAGTGGGCGCAGCCGAGGGCACTTACGCACTGATCTTCAAAACGGTTGGCTTACCTGCATCCGCCGGCTTCGCTCTTGCCGTGGCGCGACGGCTTCGCAGCGTAATGGTCGCCGGCGCCGGTTTGACACTTACGCCACTTTGGCGGGACACGCCTGCGGACGGCGAGCCAGTCAGACGCGAGGATCGACTCTAGGCTATTCTTGGCTGGGCGGGGCGATCTCCGGGATGAAGAAACTAATCAATGATCCGAAGAACGTCGTCCGTGATTCCCTGGAAGGCCTAGCCCTGGCGCATCCGGATATTTTCAAAGTCTGCTTCGACCCAACCTACGTGATTCGGGCGGAAGCACCCGTCGCGGGGAAGGTCGCCATCGTGTCGGGAGGCGGCAGCGGTCATGAACCCATGCACGTAGGGTTTGTTGGGAAAGGCATGCTGGATGCCGCCTGCCCCGGCCAGGTGTTCACTTCTCCCACACCGGACCAGATCGAAGCTGCCACGCGCGCCGTCGACAGCGGCGCGGGCGTTCTGCATATCGTTAAAAACTATACGGGCGACGTCATGAACTTCGAAATGGCGGCCGAGCTTTGTCAAGGGAACGGCGTGAAAGTGCAGGCCGTGATCATCAACGACGACGTGGCCGTGGAGAATAGCCTCTACACCGCCGGTCGCCGCGGTGTGGGAACCACTGTTCTGGCCGAGAAGATCTGCGGCGCGGCTGCGGGACGTGGGTATGATCTCGCGCGGCTGGCAGCGCTCTGCCGAAGAGTGAACGAAGGCGGACGTTCCATGGGCATGGCTCTGACATCCTGCACCGTACCTGCCGTCGGCAAGCCGACCTTCGAATTGGGCGAGAACGAGATGGAGATGGGAATCGGCATCCATGGAGAGCCCGGCCGCGAACGAACCGCACTCCTCGAAGCGCGGGAGATCACGGAGCGCCTGGCCCGGACCGTCCTCGCGGACCTTCCATTTCAAAACAACGACCGGGTCATCGCCATGGTGAACGGCATGGGCGGCACGCCTCTGATGGAGCTCTATCTCGTGTATCAGGAGTTAGAGCGTATTTTGCGCAGCCACGGAATCGTGATCGCGCGCCGGTTGGTGGGCAACTACATCACAAGCCTCGAAATGGCCGGCTGCTCGATTACGCTTCTGAAGGCCGACAACGAATTGCTGTCGTTGTGGGACGATCCCGTGCTGACGCCGGCCCTGCGATGGGGGATCTGACTACGTGGCCGTACGCAAGGATCATGTGCTGGCGTGGTTGGAGGCGTTGCAGCAAGTTTACGCGGAAAACAGGCAACTGCTGACGGACCTGGATGCTGCTATCGGCGATGCGGATCACGGAATCAACATGGACCGTGGCTTCACCGCAGTCAAAGCAGAACTGGGCACAAATGTTCCTGGCGATCTCCAGTCGATTCTCCAAGCAGCGGCCACCGTGCTCATCCGAACGGTCGGGGGTGCGGCCGGGCCGTTGTATGGCACTTTCTTCCTTCGGGCCAGCGTGGCGGCGAGCGGTAAGACAGAGCTGGATGCGGCCGACGTAGTAGCAATGTTTCAGGCGGGCATCGAGGGTGTCCAACAACGCGGCAAGGCTATCGCAGGCGACAAAACCATGGTCGATGCACTGCTCCCCGCTTTGGCGGCCATGCGAGCGAGCCTGAAAGGGGGCGCCGGTCTGGCGAGGATCCTTTACGAAGGCGCAGCGGCAGCCGAGGCGGGTATGCGAGCCACGATTCCGATGCAGGCGCGCAAAGGCCGGGCCAGCTATTTGGGGGAGCGCAGCATAGGCCACCAGGATCCTGGCGCGACTTCATCCTATCTTCTGCTCAAGACCGCCGCCAGCGTTTGGGGTCATCCGAACAACTCATGATCGGATTCGTCATCGTATGCCACAGCGCCAAGCTGGCCGAAGGCGTGTGTGAGCTTGCGGGGCAGGCGGCGCAGGGCAAGGTCCGTCTTGCTGCGGCTGGGGGCACCGTTGACGCAACGAATCCAATCGGCACCGACGCATTCAAAGTGCTCCGGGCGATTGAGTCGGTCTACAGCGAAGACGGAGTGCTCGTCCTGATGGATCTCGGCAGCGCAGTGTTGAGTGCCGAGACAGCGCTGGAATTCTTGCCTGAAGACAAACGAAGCCGCGTGCGTTTGTGCTCCGCACCGCTGGTGGAAGGAGCGGTTGCGGCAGTGAGTCAGGCCGCAGCGGGCGCTGGCTTGGAGGAAATACTTCGCGAGGCGCAGATCGCTTTGGAAGCCAAGGTGGCGCAGCTCAGTGCGGGTCACGCGGAGCCAAAACCTGCTGCTGAACCAGAAAGCTCCGAACCCTGGCAAGAGGCGCTCGTCACACTGACTAATCGGCTCGGGTTGCACGCTCGTCCGGCGGCGCATCTCATCCGGCTGGCGCGCCGTTTCCGCGCCAAAGTCACAGTCGAGAACCTGTCCGCCCCCGCGGGTCCATTTGACGCCGCCAGCATCAACGGTGTCCTCAGCTTGGGTGCGCGCCAACGACATCAACTGCGGATCCGCGCGCAAGGGACCGAAGCGCGGCAGGCGTTGGTCGCGCTGACCAATTTTATTGCATCCGGCTGTGGCGAGAGCGAGAGCGCGGAAGTTACACTGGCCCCAGTTGCGCCCGCGCCCGCACAGCCCGCTCCCGGCGAGCTTATCGGCATCGCGGCGTCAGCTGGCATCGCGATCGGACCGCTCGTGAAACTTCGTCCCAGCGCCATAAAGGCCACCGCTCGAACTGTGGACAACCCTGAAGCTGAGTGGCAACGCTTGCAGACAGCCATCCGAGCGGCACAGGAGGAGACCCGCGCGCTTTACGAGTGGGCCAAAACTCATGCCGGCGAATATGAGGCCGGGATCTTCGACGCGCAACTGCTCTTCCTGGAAGATCCCGCATTGATCGGCAGCGCCTCGCACAGCATTCTCGCGGACCGGTTAAACGCCGAATTCGTCTGGCAATCGGCGGCCGGAAAGCTCGCCGAGCGCCTCCGCTCGCTGGAGGATCCCTACCTGCGCGCTCGGGCGGTTGACGTCGCGGACGTAACGGCCCGCGTGCTTGGAAGACTCACGGGACTCAGCAACGCGCCATCTCTTCTGCGCCAACCCTCCATCCTCGCCGCGCACGATCTGGCGCCTTCTGCGGCCAAAGAATTAGATCCAAGTATGGTGCTAGCTGTGTGCTTGGAGACTGGCAGCGCGACCGCGCACAGCGTAATTCTGATGCGCGCGATGGCCATCCCGGTGGTGGTGGGCCTGGGGCCCGGTCTCTCAGCCATCGAGGACGGGACTACAGTTGCGTTAGACGGAGAACAGGGACGAGTTTGGGTATCGCCCGATGCTGGCGAAGCGCGAGGAATCGAGAGTCGCCGCGAAGCTTGGCTTCGAGGCCGCCGCGTGGCGCAACAGGAGCGGCACAGACCGGCGGCGACACGCGATGGTCATCGCATCCATGTCCTGGCCAACCTCAAGAGCGTAGACGAGGCCTCGGAAGCATTGGATTGCGGCACCGAAGGCATCGGCCTGCTACGCACCGAGTTCTTGTTTCTGGGGCGCGAAACCGCACCGAGCGAGGAGGAACAACTCATCGCCTATCGCACAGTAGCCGAGGCGCTCGGTTCGCGCCCGCTTGTTATCCGCACGCTCGACATCGGCGGCGACAAGCGCGTCCCCTACATTGAAATGGGCGAAGAAGCCAATCCTCAGCTCGGCTGGCGCGGCATCCGAGTAATGCTGGGCCGGCGAGACTTGTTCCGGACGCAACTCCGAGCCATCCTCCGCGCCGGTTGCGGACACCCCATCGATATCATGTTCCCGATGATCTGCTCGGTCGCTGAACTACGCGAAGCGAAAGTAGCTCTGAGCGAGGTCGAAGCCGAATTGGAACGCGAGGGTATTCCTTTCCGGAAATGCGGAAAAGTCGGAATCATGATCGAAGTTCCCTCGGCGGTGGCCGTCGCCGATCAACTGGCTCGCGAGGCAAGCTTCTTCAGCATCGGCAGCAACGACCTCGTTCAATATGTCATGGCCGCTGACCGGACCAACTCCCGCGTCGCGCCACTGGCGGACCCCTTCCAACCGGCAGTCCTGCGCATGCTTCGCGACACGATCCAAACCGGCCGGCAAGCGGGAATTGGCGTGTGCCTTTGCGGCGAACTGGCCGCTGACACACTTGCGACGCCAGTTCTAATCGGCATGGGGCTCGAGGAATTCAGCGTCAGCGCCAAGCTGATTCCCGAACTCAAGCAGGCCATAGCCCGCTGGACGCTACCTGCGGCCGAAGCGATCGCGCGCGAAACGCTGGCGCTTGATTCCAGCGAGGTCATCCGCCGCTTCCTCTCGAACGCTCTGCCTAAATCGTGACCGCGATCGGACTCTTAGGCCACGGATGCGGTTCACTCTGGTTATTTGGTGATTCGGGTTGTCATTCGATCCCAAAGGTGTACGCCGTGTTAAGACGCTTTCTCCGGAGAGCGGCCCGACGCCGCCTTAGGGTGAAAGCCAGCGCTTGGATATACGTTGTGGGGGTTCCACACCATCCAGCCATCGGAGCCGAACTCCTCGGCCGCTCGAATTTGGGTGCGAATTTCCTGCGGTCCGTAAACACGCCGATCGAAGGCATAATCCCGGAAGGCCTGCAGCCACGGCCGGAAATGCTTCTTATCCACCTGGGTTCGCGCAAACGCCTTGTCAAGCGAGAACCTCACGATTTCATAGGGGTACTCCGCTGCCTTCCGATAACCAGGTATTCCATATTTAAAGCCGGAAGGATAAAGCATCGGACACACATAGTCGACATCGCTTACGATGGTTTCGATTTGCTGCCCAATGTCGGTATCCCCCTGGTTCCAGCAAACGTATCCGAAGATGTCTCCGGCGAGGAAGACCTTGTGAGGAGCCAGACGCTTTCTCGCCTCGCGAAAAAAGCCGTTAATCGCCTGGACGCGATTCTCCCGATTATTGGGCCGCGAGAAGACCAGACCGCGCGCGTCCGGAAACCGCACATAGTCGAATTGAATTTCATCGAAGCCCTTGCGGGCCGCCTCCTCAGCGATGTCGAGGTTGTAGCTCCAAACAGCCGGCTGGAACGGATCGACCCAAGCCAGGTGCTCCCGGTCACGCCAGATGCTCCCGCCACTGTTCTTGACCGCTAGGGAAGGCCTCGCCAGTGCCAGCGGATTGTCCTTGAACACTACTATGCGCGCGATCAGATAGACGCCCATCGACTTCAGCGTACGTAAGATTTCGTCGGCGTTCCGGGCCGGGATTACTTTTTGCGCGCCGACTTGCTGGGCAAGCGCCACCGAACTTGGGTAAGCGATCCAGCCTCGGTCGCCCTTGACATCGATCACTAGCGCATTTAATTCAGTTTCCTGCAGCAAGCGAATCGCTGGTTCCCGCAGAGAGCGGGCTCCCAGCCCGAATGAGGAAAGGTAGAGAGCTTTTGGAGCGAACGGCTTCGGTTGCATCTCGCGCGAATCGCGG
>JBEKRO010000142.1:0-10690 GCA_049518655.1 Bryobacteraceae bacterium
TTCCTCCAGCGATCCATACCCGAATAGCTCGTGCTGTGTTTGGTCTTCTCCGCGCATATCGAAAAGACGAACTCGCTGGCCTTTTGGATACTCTCCGGTGGAGCTTTTCAGCAGCCTGTTAGAGGAAGCGGATGTCACAGTGCTCGACGTTTTTGGCGTCGTGCGGTCGGCATTGGAGATGCGAATGAAGACGAACCCATCGCCCCACATTGTAAACTTGGCCAGCCGCGATATTCCGTATGGCTATGAACTCGAAAGCTCCGTCGAAATGCCGCAAGAGGATGGCAGCACGATGCTGGTCCGCTACTTTTGCCGGGAGATCGATTTTGGCGATTCGTACGTCACGCTCAACCACACATCGCGTGGCTCGGCGCCGGCGCAGACCATCCTGGTGTACGGCACCAAGGGCGAAGTGGAGGGCGATTTCCGCACCGACGAAACAGAGATGCTGGTTTTGCACATCGATGGAAGCATCCAGCGCACGGAGCAGACCGTGAAGACCTGGCTGAAATATGACGCTATTCGCGATCGCTTGCGCGATCGGTATCGCGGTGGAATGCAGGCCGGTTTATCGCCGGATGAGATCCTCCAGCGGATTCGAGCCGAGAGTTAGGGCAGCGCAAACGCGTAAATGCCGTTAATCCCGCGCGGCGGATGCAACTCCGGAGTTTCGCCCAGCAGGACGCCATCGAGAAGGCCGTTGCCGGTCATGACAGCGACATATTGTTTGCCGTTCACGGCATAAGTGATGGTGCTGACCGAAATAGACCCGCCAAGAATCGATTCCCAAAGCTTCTTGCCAGTTGCGGCGTCGTAGGCGCGGAAGCGGCGATTCAAGTCGCCTTGGAAAAGCAAGCCGCCCGCGGTGACCAAAGCCGCTCCATCCGACGGCGATCGGCCGACATTAATTCGCTGAACCTCACCAGTCTCGAGATTGATCTTCCCGATGGCGGTCAAAGCGTTCGGATCGGAACCGGGACGCGGCACCGGCTTGCGACGTTCGGGCTGGTGCGGCTCTGCGACCGCCGAGACCATATCGAGACAATTATCGATATACGGAACATAGAGCGAGTTGGTATCCGGATCGAAGGCCGTGGGCCAGAAGCTTCTGGTGTTGTACGAGCAGATCACGTGCTCTTCGCCGGGCTTCTTGTTCACCAGGTCGTAATTGATGGTGACCTTGCCGGTTTTTCCGTCGATGTTCGAAATAAGAAACAGCGGATCGTCATAGGGAAAAGGCGTGGCCCACAGGAACTGCCCGGTGCCGCGATCGATTTCAAAAACACCGCCGCCCTCGCCTACCATTACCGCGACGTCGTGCTCTTCGCCGCGGGGAATATCGGGATTGAACCACTTCACGAACTTCGGATCGGGATTGAATTTTTCACGGACCAGAGTGCGCTCGTGCGTGTAGTCCATGTCCCAATCGTCGGCGGGCAGATGCTGGTAATACCATTTGAGCTTGCCGGTTTCAGGATCGAGCGCGACCGTCGAGTTGCTGTACAGATCGGCGGGTGACGTTCGCGAAGTGCCATCGGGATCGCCGCCATGGCGCTGCAGTCGCGTGTTCGGCATGGGATTCGCAACGCCCCAGTACAGCGTTTTGCGAACCGGATCGTAGGTGCCGGGCAGTCCCCAGGTGGACGCCAGGTTAGTGTCCTTGAAGTCCTTGCCCCAGGTTTCGGAGCCGGGCTCGCCGGGCGCGGGCACATTGTAAAACTTCCAGACATCTTTGCCCGTGATGGCGTCCTGGGCGGCGATGAAGCAGGTGTCGCGCGTCTTGCCGCAGCCACGGCCGGAAATCACTTTGCCCTCCACCACGATGGGGCCCGAAGTGTTCTGCCCGGTACCCGTGCTGGTTTCCCAGCGCTGCTCGCCGGTGCGGGCGTCCAGGCCGACGACGAAGCCATCAGGCGCGGTATAAAGCACCACGTCCTGATAGATGGCGAGTGCCTTGGTGCGCGCGGTGCTGGCGGCTGCGGATGGAACCTTGCGCTTGTACTCCCAGATGAGATCGCCATTGGTGGCATCCAGCGCCTCGACGATAGCGCCGGGCTCGACGAGATACATCACGCCGTTGTGGACGATCGGAATGGTTTCGCTGGTGCCGGGACCGAAGCCACGCGTCCATGCCATGCGAAGCTGGTTGACATTCGAGACGTTCACTTGCTTGAGCGGGCTGAAGCGCTGCGCGTCGTAAGTGCGGCTATACATCAACCAGTCGTCCGGACTGGGGTGTAAGAGCATGTCTTGCGTTACAGGAACAAAGTTCTTCACTACCTGCGCGTGCGCCGCGAATACGATTACGATGGCGCTGAGTGCTGCTGGGGAAAACTTCCGAATCATAACTGGAAGCATTGTATAGCAAACAGAGTGATAGAATCACTTGGATCGGGAGGTGGCGATGCGAAGCCTTGGATGGTCTCTGATTGCGGGCGCGGTTTTGACTGCAATGGCCGCGATGGCGCAAGCGCCGACGACGTTTCAGCCGGTCGGCAACATGAAGCAGTTGATGATCGACATCATCTATCCGACGTCCGATGCGCTCTTCTATGTGGATCGCGATCCGCCCAAGAATCAGAAGGAGTGGAACGATCTGCGCTCGCAGGCGCTGATGCTGGCCGAGTCCGGGAACCTGCTCATGATGGAAGGCCGCGCGCGCGATCAGAAGAATTGGATTATGGAGTCCAAGATGTTGATCGACCTTGGCGCCAAGGCGTACCAGGCCACGCAGAACAAGGACCTGGACGCCATTCGCGCGCTCAATGATCCGCTCAATGCAGCGTGCGTGACGTGTCATCAACAGTACCGGCCGGGGTATCATCGCAAGCCCGCAGCGGCGGCGCCAGCAGCCCAGTAATCTTCGCCGATGCTCCACAACCTCCGCTGCACTTTTTGGACGTTGTGCGAGAGCATCGGGCTAACCTGTACGATACTGCTCACGATCGCGCTTGGGCTCGGCGCGAACACGCCGATCTTTACCGTGGCTTATGCTACGCTCCTGGCTCCACTGCCTTACCCGAATCCCGGCCAGTTGGTGAACGTTTGGTCGAAGTTTCAAGGGCAGCGCAACGGGGTTTCCGTAGGCCATTTCCTAGCCTGGGAACGGGGCTGCTGCTCCTTGTCGCGGCATTATTGGCCTGCTACCTGCCAGCGCTGAGAGCGGCTTCGGTGGAAGCGATGCAGTTCCTAAGAAGCGAGTAAAGTTTTTCTTGTGCCTATTCGGTATTTCTACTAGTATGGAACTAGTGGAGGAGATACCCCTTGCCCAAGAAGGACGATTCAGCCCTCATCACCCGCTGCGCGGATATGTTCTCGGCCATGGGCGCCGAACCGCGGTTGCGCATTGTCCGCCTTTTGCTGAGCGCGCATCCTGAGGGTCTGGTAGTCGGTGAGATCGGCGAGGAGCTCAACATTCCCGCTAGCACGCTGTCGCATCACCTGGAAAAACTCAAGAACGAAGATCTGGTGCGCGTGCGCCGGGAGGGCACTTTCCTGTGGTATTCGGCCAATACGGACGCCCTGCAGGACTTGCTGGGGTTCCTCTATGCCGAGTGCTGCACGCGCAATAAAGCCATTGAGCCGCAAACCATCGTGTGCTGCAAGTAAAGGAGCAAGCATGAGTACCGCGAATGTCCGAGAAGTAGTGAAAGAGAAATACGGTCAGGCGGCGCTGCGCGTCGCATCGGGACAGGCCAACAGTTGTTGTGGCGGAGCCTCCGCCTGCGGGACCGATCTCGATCCCGCCACTATAGATCCAATCACAGCGAACCTCTATGGCGATTCCGAAAAGGGCGCGGTCCCCGAGGAGGCGGTGCTGGCGTCGCTCGGGTGCGGCAATCCAACGGCGCTGGCTGAGTTGCGCGAGGGCGAGACAGTGCTCGACCTCGGCTCCGGCGGCGGCATCGACGTGCTGCTGTCGGCGCGGCGCGTGGGTCCCAGCGGCAAATCCTATGGCCTGGACATGACCGACGAAATGCTGGCGCTCGCTCGCGCTAACCAGAAGAAGGCCGGCGCCGGGAACGTCGAGTTCCTGAAGGGCGAGATCGAAAGCATTCCCCTGCCTGACAATTCAGTGGACGTCATCATTTCAAATTGCGTCATCAATCTGTCTTCGGACAAAGATCGGGTGCTGGGCGAAGCGTTTCGCGTGCTAAAGCCGGGAGGACGGCTGGCGGTCTCGGATGTCGTGGTGCGTGGCGATGTCCCCCGAGAAGTGCGCGAGCACATGCTTCTGTGGGTCGGCTGCATCGCGGGCGCACTGCAGGATTCCGACTATTTTGCCAAGCTCGCCAAGGCGGGCTTCGAAGACATCGATATCGAGCCGACGCGCGTGTATGACATCGAACAGGCCCGCGCATTCTTGTCGACCGAAGGCATCGACGTGGATGCGATCGCGCCGCAGGTGCAAGGCAAGTTTATGAGCGCGTTTATTCGCGCGCGCAAGCCTGCGCAAAGGTAGCCTTCCGCGATGGAACATATCGGCCGAAAGCTATCATTCCTGGACCGCTATCTCACGCTGTGGATCTTCCTGGCGATGGCGGTTGGTGTCGCCACCGGATATGCGGTCCCCGGAGTGGTTCGGATGCTGACCGGCTTTCAGGTGGGGACCACTTCTATCCCGATCGCGATCGGCCTCATCTTGATGATGTATCCGCCGCTGGCGAAGGTCCGCTACGAGCGGATCGGCGAGGTTCTGCGAAACAAGAAAGTGCTCCTGCTGTCGTTGTTCCAGAACTGGGTGGTTGGTCCCATTCTCATGTTCGTGTTGGCGGTCGTGTTTCTTCGGGGTTATCCCGAATACATGGCTGGTCTAATCCTGATCGGCGTGGCGCGCTGCATCGCGATGGTGATCGTCTGGAATGAGCTGGCGAAGGGCGACACCGAATACGCAGCCGGCCTGGTTGCGCTCAACTCCATCTTTCAGGTGCTCTTCTACTCGCTCTACGCCTGGTTGTTTCTGACGGTCCTTCCGGGCTGGATAGGCATCCAGGGTTCGGTGGTGAACGTGTCCACGGGGCAGGTCGCGAAAAGCGTGTTCTTTTACCTCGGCATCCCGTTCCTGGCCGGCATCATCACCCGGATGGCGTTTGTACGGGCCAAAGGACGCGAATGGTATGAGCGACGCTTTCTGCCGCGCCTGAGCCCGATCACGCTGGTCGCACTTCTGTTCACGATCATCGTTATGTTTTCGCTCAAAGGCGAATATATCGTTCAGTTGCCCTTGGATGTTCTGCGCATCGCAATCCCGCTATTGATCTATTTTGCCGTGATGTTCGCGATTTCTTTCTGGATGGGGCACAAGCTGGGGGCCGACTACTCCCAGACAGCGACGCTCTCGTTCACCGCCGCCAGCAACAACTTCGAGCTGGCCATTGCCGTGGCTGTTGCGGTCTTCGGGATTCATTCGGGAGCGGCGTTTGCGGCGGTCATCGGGCCGCTGGTAGAGGTCCCGGCACTTATCTTGTTGGTGAATGTGTCTCTCTCATGGCAGAAGTACTTTTACGGAGAGTCACGCGTACCAGTCCCCCGGCTTGTCAAGAGCGAAACATTGTGATCAAACAGAAGGTTCTCATTCTTTGCACCGGCAATTCGGCGCGCAGTCAAATGGCGGAGGGGCTGCTACGCCACGACGCCGGGGATCGCTTCGAAGTGGCCAGCGCGGGGACGCACCCGAGCAGCGTTCGTCCAGAAGCCATCGCGGTGATGAAGGAAATCGGCATAGATATCTCAGGCCAGCGCTCCAAATCGGTGGACGAGTTCGCGGGGCAGCACTTCGACTACATTCTTACGGTCTGCAACAATGCTAAAGAAGCATGCCCCCTTTATCCCGGGCATGGCAAACGTCTTCACCGTGGCTTTGAAGACCCCGCCACAGCGCAGGGCTCCCCGGAAGCGCGGCTCACGGCCTTCCGCAAGGTGCGCGATCAGCTCCGCCAATATCTGAACCAACAGTTTTGAGCAACGGCCTGTTGGCCGACAGAAACTCAATTCAAGCCATCAACATTGGACAACTGGGTGTATACTAATCCAACCTGGAATCCGCAATGGAAATTCCACCGTAACCTTCATGGATCCCTTAGGGTTTTCGCCCTAATATTGTTAGCCAGGAGGAAGCGTATGTGTCGTAGTTCGAAGTTTGGCTTGGTCCCGGTTTTGAGGAACACGCGCAAAATGGAGCGCAGCGCGGGTAAGTTCCTGGTTCGCTTGGTGGTGCGCGCTGCACCCTTTGCGCTCTTCTCGGCCCTGCTGATGGCCACCGCCTATAATCCTTCTTGGAAGGATGTTCCCGTTCCGCAATGGAGTGAGGACGACGCGAAGCAATTGCTCTCCGATTCTCCCTGGGCCAAGAGTGTGCACCTGGATAAAGTGCGTAACCTGAGCCTGTTTGAGCGCCGCGACGGTGGAGATTGGGAAGCGGGCATCCCCTCGGGAATCGGCATGGCAACGTTGGGGTTGTTTGCCGATTGGAGAGATATCGAGGCTTTTGAGCACGACTATGCCGTGGCGAATCTGGGGAGTGTCATGGTGCGATGGGAGAGCGCTCTTCCAGTGCGCGCCGCGGAGGCGAAGGTGGGCGAAAGCTCAGTTCCCGGCTGGACCAGCGACTATTATGCGATCGCCGTCCACGACCTGCGTCCTCCGTTCCGCTGGAACCTGGCGAACCAGTTGAAAGGGGTTGCGTTTCTTAAGTGGGACAAGAAGAAGGACATAAAGCCATCGCGCGTCGTGGTGCTGCCGAAAAAGAATGGGCTCGCCACGTTGGTGTATTTGTTTCCGCGCTCGGCCGAGATCACAAAGAAAGACCGGAGCGTCATATTCGTAGCTCAAGTTGGCCGGCTGTTTATCTCGGTAAACTTCTTTCCCGAGGACATGCGGCTGGGCGGCGAGCTCGAACTCTGAAGCGCTCCGGCGAGGCCTGGGACACGGCCTCCTATACGTTTATAAGATACAATCGCTCGAACCTCGCTTGACAGCGCGTTCCGCGCCTCGTCCACGCACCGGCAAAACAGGTATGATACGAGGTGCAGATCAACATAGGAGACTGCCGTCATGGCTTTCCAACTAACAGTGAATGGACGGTCCAGCACCGTCGATGTACCCGCGGACATGCCCTTGTTGTGGGTGATTCGCGATGTTCTGAAACTGAAAGGGACGAAGTACGGCTGCGGTATCGGCCAATGTGGGGCGTGCACCGTGCACCTCAATGGTAAGGCCGTGCGAAGCTGCCAAACTCCGGTAGCGGCGGCAGCCAAAGCGCCCATCACCACGCTCGAAGGGCTTTCGGCAGACGGCACGCATCCGGTGCAGCTGGCGTGGCTCGAAATCGACGTGCCACAGTGCGGGTATTGCCAAGCGGGACAGATGATGTCAGCCTCGGCGCTGCTCGCCAAGACGCCCAAGCCCACCGACCAAGACATTAACTCGGCAATGAACGGAAACCTGTGCCGCTGCGGAACCTACATTCGCATTCGCCAAGCCATTCATAAGGCTGCCGAGATCGCGACGACCAGCAAGTTGAAGAAGCCGTCGGAAGTTGCAGTGGGCCAGAGCGGGGCTCAGCAGTAGAGCCAGGCTCAAGAAATAAGGAGGCTACGAAAACATCATGGTTGTCAATCGACGTTCGTTTTTACGCGTTACTTCGCTCGCCGGCGGCGGCGTTCTGTTCGGCCTGGTAGTGAAACCACCCAAAGCTGCGGCGCAATTCGGGCCGGCGGCGCCTCCCATACCGAACAACTACATCAAGATCGATCCCGATGGCACAGTCACCATCATGGCCAAGGATCCCGAAGTGGGCCAGGGCATCAAAACCATGCTGCCCATGCTGATCGCCGAGGAACTGGATGCCGACTGGAAGATGGTGAAGGTCCAGCAGACCGACTTCGACGATACCAAATATGCCGCGCAGTTCGCGGGTGGCAGTTTAGGGACGCCGTTTAATTGGGACCCGATGCGGCGCGTAGGCGCAGCCGGACGGCAGTTGCTGGTTGCCACCGCAGCCAAGAATTGGGGCGTGCCGGAAACCGAATGCTCCACCTCGGCGGGGCGCGTGCTTCACAGCGGGTCAAACCGTTCGGTAGGCTATGGCGAGATCGCGAGCAAAGCGGCGGCGATGCCCGTGCCCGATCTGCAAAAGGTGAAGCTGAAAGATCCGAAAGACTACAAGATCATTGGCCACAGCCAGCGCGGCGTCGATGTTCCCAAGATCGTTACTGGGAAGCCTGCGTTCTCCATCGACTTTACACTGCCCAACATGCTCTTTGCCGTCTACCAGAAGTGTCCGGTATTCGCGGGCAAAGTGGTGAGCGCGAATCTGGACGAGATCAAGCAGATGCCCGGCGTACGCGACGCGTTTGTCGTGGAGGGCAACGTGAAGCCTGGTGTCATCGTGGAAGGGGACGCCCTGGAGCCCGGCGTCGCCATCGTGGCCGATAGCTGGTGGCAAGCGCAGACCGCGCGCAAGAAGCTGCAGGTGAAGTGGGACGAAGGCCACGGCGCATCGCAATCAAGCGTCGGGTTCGCGCAGAAGGCCCAGGAACTTTCCCAGCAGCCACCGGCCAAGACTCTTCGCAAGGATGGAGACCCGGATGGTGCACTGCAGAGTGCGGCGAAGGTGGTGGAGGCCGCTTACGCGTATCCGTTCATCGCGCACGGTCCGCTGGAGCCGCAGAATTGCACTGCACATTGGCAGGGCGACAAGATCGAGATCTGGTCCAACAGCCAGGTGCCGGGCGGCGGCCGCACACTGGTAGCGAAGACCCTGGGAATTCCGGAGAAGGACGTCACCATCCACATGCAGCGCGGCGGCGGTGGCTTCGGCCGGCGTTTGACCAACGACTATATGGTGGAGTCGGCCTGGATTTCAAAGACCGTGAACGCGCCGGTGAAGGTGCTGTGGACTCGCGAGGACGACTTCGGGCACGACTATTTTCGTCCGGGCGGCTTCCAGTTCCTGAAGGCTGGCGTGGACGGATCTGGCAAGATTGTCGCGTGGCGCAATCACTTCGTGAGCTGGGGCGACGGCGACCGTACCTCGCAGGCGTCCACTATGGGCCCCACCGAGTTTCCGGCCCGGTATATTCCGAATTACGCGCTGCACACTTCGGTGCAGCCGCTGTGGCTAAAAACCGGGGCGTTGCGTGCGCCTGGAAGCAATGCCTACGCGTTCGTAATCCAGTCGTTCATCGACGAGCTGGCGCATGCGGCGGGCAAGGACCCGTTGGAATTCCGCCTGGCATTGCTCTCCAATACTCCGTTACCGGCTCCCGCGCCACCGCCCGGACGCGGCGGTTTCGGCGGTCCGGAGTTTAACGCCGAGCGCACCATTGGCGTGCTGAAGCTGGCTGCCGAGAAGTCGGGCTGGGGCAAGCATCCCGCCTCATCCGGGAGGGCGCTCGGAATCGCTTTCCACTTCAGCCACATGGGCTACTTCGCCGAGGTGGCCGACGTCAGCGTGACCGCGGAGAACAAAGTGAAGGTGCACAAAGTATGGGTGGCCGCCGACATCGGCAGCCAGATCATCAATCCGAACTTCGCGGAGAACCTGGCACAGGGCGCCGTGATGGACGGTCTGAGTGAGCTGATGGGTCAGGAAATCACGCTGGAAGGCGGAGCGGTGATGCAGCATAACTACGACAAGCATCCCATGATTCGCATGGCTCAAGCTCCGGAGGTGGAAGTGCATTGGCTAAAGACCGACAATTCGCCGACCGGGCTAGGCGAGCCTGCCCTGCCCCCGATTCTGCCGGCGGTGTGCAATGCCATTTTCACCGCAACCGGCAAGCGCATCCGTGAAACGCCGATATCGAAGAGCGGCTACGGCTGGGCATAGCGAACACATCAACCATAGCGAACACCCCAATGGGATAGTTTTCCAGGCCGCTCCGAGTTGGGGCGGCCTTTCCATTTTCAACGCGCCTTTTTGATACGTTGGGAACGGCATAGGCTATCGCGATGAGCTTCGCCGGGCACATGATGATCGAGCTAGGAGCCGATTTTAGGCCGATGTTTATCGGGTTTTACCGGGCGTCGCCGGGGTAGGACGGCAAGGACCCCGTGCGGCCATTCGCATGAGTTTCGTTACGGACATCATCCACGCCGCGCGCGGCCTGCGCAAAGCCCCTGCCCTCGCCGCTCTTGCGATCGCTTCTCTAGCACTCGGCATCGGGGCCAACGTCACCATCTACAGCGTGGTTCGCGAAATGATCCTGGACGATTTGAGTGCCCGCCAGCCGGATCGATTGGCGCGCGTGGACGCTGAGGTCAGCTACGCCAGGTACCGCGAGCTTCGGCAAGCCGGCGCCTTTCAGGATATGGCCTTCGAAACCGGCCTTGGCGACTTGACCTGGAACACCGGCACACACAGCGAAGTCGCCTGGCAGATGTCGACCAGCGCCAACTTCTTCGAGGTCCTCGGCGTCGGCCCGGCACTCGGACGCTTGTACTCTCAAGGTGACGAAGGCCGCCAGGTCGCGGTGGTGAGTTACGGTTTCTGGCGCAGGCGTCTGCACTCCGACCCAAACATCATCGACCACCCCCTCCAGTTCAACGGCCGGCTTTATACCGTTCTAGCAGCCCGTGGCAGAAACCCCTCTACCGAGGAACGACTCGCCAACCGGGTATAGCGCTGATTTCCGGAAATAGTCGCGACCCGAATTGTCCGAGCCAGTCGGAGAGCGCACGGTAGGGA
>JBEKRO010000143.1:0-10447 GCA_049518655.1 Bryobacteraceae bacterium
TTCAACATTGGATTGCTGCTCCGCAAGTTGAGCGGCTGGGGCAAGCCGCGGCAAGCCCAGGGGCGGAGAAACGCCTTAATTGCGCTCGTGTTCGCCGGATACCCAATCCAGAGCGCGTTCCGAGCGGTTTGGAACTGGCATAAGCGCCTCTGCTCCCAATTTGTCTCCGGAAATCATGCCTATCCAGTGGGCGAGTCGTCTTCCAATAGCGGGGGATTCTGCCACGGCCTGCTAGCCGTTGGCGACAACTTCCTCATAATACTTTTCGTATTGGGGAATAATGATCGAACTCGCGAAGCGCTCCACGGCCGTCCTGCGAGCGGCTTCCGCCATGGACCGATGGCGCTCTTCATTGGTGAGCAGCTCGATGACGCGCCGTGATTGCGCCGCGATATCGCCCACTGGTTCCAGAAACCCGTCCACGCCGTCGGTCACCAACTCCGGCAATCCGCCCACGCGGGTTGCGACCGGCGGAACGCCGCACGCCATCCCTTCCAGCGCGCCCAGCCCGAACGACTCCATCTCGCTCGGCATCAGCAGCACGTGCATCCGCGGAAACAAGCGTTCCACATGATCCTGCTTGCCCAGGAACGTGACTTGCCGCTCAATACCCAACTCCCGTGCCAGCCGATGCGCTTCCGGCCGATCTGGCCCGTCGCCCACCATGTATAGGTGCGCGGGTGTCTGCCTCACCACCTCGGCCAGGATGCGGATGCAATCGGTAACGCGCTTCACCGGCCGGAAGTTCGAAATGTGCATCAGGCGTTTTTCGCCATTAGGCCGATTTTCCAGAGGCTGATAGATTTCGGTGTTCACGAAATTGTAGATCACGCGAATTTCGTTCGGCACGCCGAACACTTCATAGGTGTCGCGCCGCACGTCCTGGCTGACGCTGGTGATCCCATCCGATTTCTCGATGGAGAATTTGGTGATGGGGAAATAGGAACGGTCCAGGCCGACGATGGTGATATCGGTGCCATGCAGAGTGGTGATGAAGGGAAGGCGGCGGCGCGGAGCCACCATCTGTTGCGCCAGCATCGCCGCGGTGGAATGAGGAATTGCGTAGTGCACGTGCAGCAAGTCGAGTTCGTAATCCTCTGCCACCTCGGCCATGCGCGACGCCAGCGCCATGCAATACGGGGGGTATTGGAACAGCGGGTAGTTCGATACTTCCACTTCGTGATAGTGGATGCGCGGGGTTCCAGGATCGAGGCGAATCGGATTGGCGTAGGTAATGAAATGGATTTCGTGGCCGCGTGTGGCCAGCTCCAGGCCAAGCTCCGTCGCAACGATGCCGCTGCCGCCGTAGGTGGGATAGCAGGTGATTCCGATCCGCATGCTTGCTAGATTCCGCTCCAGAGCCGATAGGCTCTAGTTTTTCTCCGGGCTCAACATCCCCAAACCAATCTGGCCGTCGATGTTCTGATCCGGATGCGCCGCGTCGCCTCCGCCGAACCATACTGTAACGCGATCGCCATTCACCATGACAGCCGGGTCGCAGATTACCTTCGAATCCCACGGCTCGGCTCCCGCGATCACCAGCGGAAGCTTTTCCCATCGCGCGCCATCGCGCGAACGCGCCAGACCCAGCCGCCGCACTTCGTTGCGATCGCGCCCCGTGTAAAGCATCCAGTAATATCCGCGCAAGGCCCACACCGCCGGCTCGCCCAAGCCGTTCTCGTCGAACGCGCCGTACTCTCCCAATTCCAGGATCGGATTCCGGCGCAGCTTGTACCAACTCACGCCGTCGTCCGACATCGCGACGCCCAGCCGCTGCCGCCGCGCGCGATCCATTCCCAGATAGAACATGTAATAGCTGCGTCCGGAGCGGATTACATACGGATCGGCCACACCGCGCTCATCCCAACTTCCGTACGGCCCGGCGCTCAGCACCGGCGGTCCGTTTTTCGCCCATTGATGGCCGTTCCTGGAACGCGCAAGGCCGATCTGAACCGGATCGCCAGCCTGGTAGTAATACAGGATGCCGCTGTCGTCACTGATCGCTGAACCATTAGCTGCGATCAGATTGCCCTCCCACGTGGCCGGATCCGGCGACAGGATCTTGCCCTCTTTGCGCCACGTGACGCCGTCGCCTGAGACCGCTAGGCCGGTATGCCAAGTCTTGCCGTCGTAACCGGAGAAGAAGTTGTAAAAGGCGTCACCCTGCCGGATCACGGAGGGATTGAGAACATCGACGGCGTCCCACTCGCCCTGAGCGCCGCGCGTGATCACCGGCTGCGTCCGGGCCTGCCATTGCCACGCGACGGATGGCCCGCCAGGCTGTAGAGGCAACGCGAAATCGCGGTACTTCCCGCACCCGCTGATCACGACGGCTAGCACTAGCCACCAGCCGCCAGCCACCAGCCGCCGCCTCACGTGGCGAGCCGGATTTTCAGTCCCGCTCCTTGCCCCGGCTTGGAGTCCAACACCATCTCGCCGCCCAGCGTGCGGACGCGGCGTTTGATGCTCATCGGTCCCAGGCGCAGCAGCTCTAATTCGTCGAGTGTGTACCGGCCGCTGAACGGAAAGCCGTTGCCGTTGTCTTCCACCAGGATCTCGAGCACGGTGTCCGATTTTGCGACGCTCACGGCCACACGCGAGGCGGAGGAATGCTTCTGCACGTTGTAGAGCGCCTCGCGGACGATCTGCAGCAGCTCAAGCGAAATCTCGGGCTCGGCCGGCTCCAGAAACTCGGCGCTGACAAATGTCGCCGGAATCCCGCTGTCCTTTTGGAATTGCTCCACCACCCGGCGCAGCGTCGCATTCAGACTGCCCTCCACGTCCACCGGCCGCATGCTGCGCACAAACGCCCGCAGCTCGTTGACCTGCGATTTGCACAAATCCTGAAGCTGCAGCAGCTCCTCGGTGGCGGCCGTCAGATCGCGCGTCAGAAGCTTGCGGATAATTTCCAGGCGCATCTGGAAACTAATGAAGCTTTGCAGCGGACCATCGTGAAAATCGGCCGCGATGCGCTGCCGCTCCGATTCACGCGCTTTCTCGGCATCGTAGCGGTACAACACGGTTTGGCGCGAGCTGTTCGAAAGCCGCTCTTCCAGATACTCGCGCTGGATTCCGAGGACGCTGGCCAAAATACCGGCGGCGATAAACGCCGGCCGCAGCATCTCCGCCGAATGCAGGGTGGGCACCATGTAAAGCAGCGCGATGGCGGCCACGGCCACTACCACCGTCTTCCACCAGGGATGCAGCATCACCGCCACTAGCAACACGTAGGCGTAGAAAACGGAGCTGATCCAGTATCCGTAGGTCGCGCCGCTGATGGCGGCGATGAAGAAGAAGACGAAATCCACGATCAGCGCGATCGTGGGGTATCCGGATTCCTCCAGGCTCCTCCAAAACAGGGCGACGCACGCGTAAATGATGTAAACCGCGAACAGGATCGCGATGTCGGTCCAGACAAAGTTCGACGAGATCAGCTGGATTGCCAGGCAGCTCATCGCCAGCAGGATGCGAATAAGGCTGAGCAGCCGCCGCCAAGAAGTGGGAAGCATTGGTTATAGAACTCCACTCGCGCTGAACCGCGCGCTACTGCTCCACATACAGCCGCACACGATTGCTCTGCTGCCCTTCGGCGTCCAGATACAATTCCGCCGGCCCCGTGTTTGTAATGCGTGGGATTTGTATCTCAATCAGATAAAACCCAACGTATCCCGGTGCAAGCGACGCTTGCGTTACTTCCACGGGCGATCCATCCAGATAAGCATGCACCGTCGCGGCCACGCGAGGCGGGTCTTTCAACGGCGCTTCCAGGCCGGTGGGCCAATCCGGTTTCACCTGTCCCAAGCCTGTGGCGAGCACCTGGATACGGGAGCTGGCGTGCGCCGGCTTGCTGGCGTCCAGCAACACACCGCTGGCCGCATCCATGATCAAAGGCGTTCCTTCGGGATCTACAAAAATCGCTGGCGAAACGCTCCGGAGTGGAACTTGGAAGGTCAGCGCTCCTTGCGTGGCGTTCAGCGACAACGACACCATATTCCCGGTGGCCGAGAACGGTACTTGAATCTGCGAGGCGGTATTGGAAGCGTCCAGCACCGGAGCCACCACATCGGAATCGCTCTTGGCCGATTCCACGCGCGCACCCAGGACGCTCAGCAGTGCGCCCGGCGCGGCCGGCCTGGCGCTGTAGTCCGCCGCGCTCACCACCCGTGCGTCCCGCAGCCGATGCGGAGCGATGGCCGTGTAGACTCCGTATCCATCGAGGACGGCATAAATCTGGTTCCCGCCCGAGTCCAATTTCACATCCGTGGCCGCGGCAGCGGGCAGATTCTCGCTCAGCGATGTCCAGGCACCCGGCCGGCCCGCCGATCCAAGATCCGTCATGGTGGAAAATATTCCTGCATCGGTGGCGACATAGATCGCGCCGCTCGCACGGTCCGCCGTCACGCCATGGGCCATGGCCGTATCCGGAAGATTGGCCGTGATGTCGTCCCAGAAACCGCCACCGTTCATGGTCCGAAGCACGTACGAAGGCTTCGCCGCATCCGGCGCGGCGCTGTTTCGCGCGCTTAAGGCGGCAATAGCAACGCGAGGATCGCTCGGGTCTACCCAAATCGCCTCTACTTTGCCCCATTCACCCAGCCTCGTAACCGCCCCCCAGCTAGCGCCCGCGTCCGGAGATACTCGCAGCCGCCCATCCGAATCGCCGGCGTAGATGTAATCCTTCACGGTTGCAATGGCGGTCACGGAATGCTTCAAGACCTCCGACAGCGCGTTTTTTAAGTTCTGCTCGCGCACCAAGTCCGTGGCATCCACTGGCTTCCAAGCCGTCTTCTCACCGGGCGCCCACTCGATCTCCGCCGCGCTATTCGCCACCGACAATCGAACACCGCGCGTGCCGCTGGGCAGGCCGAGTAGATGGTCGGACGGCAAGTTGGGCAGAAAATCGTTCAGCCCGGTCCAGGAAAACCCTCCGTCCACCGAGCGCCATACTCCGGTAGCCGACGCCACCGCTACGTCGTCCGGATCGGTTGGGGAAGCTGCCACCGACGCCAGACCCGCGCCCAAAATACAGGTACCCTTGTAGGCTGTTAAGTTGATCCAGGAGTCGCCGCCGTCATCGGAACGGTAGGCTTGACGTCCCACCCCGTACAACCGCCCGCCAGCTCGTTGGCTCGCCAGCTTAATACCAGCCTCGGGAACTCGGGACACGGCGGGGTCTTCTTCTGTGGGCGGGGTCACCTTGGGGTCTGTTACCAACCGCCACTGTTCAAAATCGCTGGTTTGAAAAATTCGCCCGGAAGCGGTCTTGGCGTACAAGTTGGAGCCGTCCGGAGAATACCAGACCCGATCCACCGCCCCTGTTGCCAGAGATGGTAAAGGTAGCTCTATCGCCGAGTTTCCGACGCGCCGCCAGCCAATACCGCCCGTTTGCCCGGAGGCTTGTCCAGCGGAGCCCTGGCCCCAGACGGGCATCGTGAGACACCACGGCAAGGCTGCCAAAACGGCAACTGAAACTGCGCGTGCTGTGGCCCTCCGACACATAGAACGAGTCCTATTGTATCCTGCCGCTCAATTCCCTTTCCTGGATTGACTTGATTCTATACAGCTTCGTTACGAAAATCCCGATAGGATACCTTCTTGCTATGCACTTTTGATGGTAGACTGTGTTGTTAAGACTTGGGTTAGCAGGTAGCCGCATAGTACTTTATTGTAAAATCGGCCAGGGTACTAGTTAACTTTATGAGGTTGAGTGGCATCCACGGGTGGGTTTGCGGGCTGCTGGTTGTAGCCGCCGCGCAGATCTGCTCTGCCCAGTTGTTCCCCACGTCGCCCGAGGCCGCTGCCAAGGTCGTCACCATGACGGGGCAGGTTTCAGTGCTTCGTGACTCCGAGCAATGGGCGCTCAATGTGGGCGATCTGGTGCAAGCCCAGCAAGTGATTCTTACCGGCCCCGACGGCTACGCCAAGCTGGAAACGTCTGACGGCAGCACTTTCGAGGTTTATCCCAGTTCGAATGTTATTTTCCGGAAAAATCCCGGCAGTCTTCGTGATCTTTTAGATCTTTTCGTCGGCCGCGTCAAAGTACATATCCAACGTTTGGGCGGCGAGCCCAATCCAAACCGCGTCATCACGCCCACTGCCGTCATCTCCGTACGCGGCACCATCTTCGATGTCAGCATCAACGACGATGACGGAACCACCATCGTTTCCGTGGAAGAAGGCTCGGTGGAAGTCCGGCACGCGCTGAAACCCGGCGCTCCCAAGATCGTGAACGCGGGCGAATCACTGCACGTGTACAAGGATGAGCCGCTGGCGAGGGGCGCTATCGATAAGAACGAATTGGCCCATCGTATCGTGCGCGCTTTGGGTGATGCGGCCTATCGGATCGCCATCAGTTCCCCGGGCCGCGTGGGCGGCATACCCATTCCGGGTGGCGGCGGCCCGAGTGCTGACAAAGGGCCCCCACCTCCTCCCACCACTGCGCCGCCCTCGGGAACTCCTACTACAGCCCCTCCCGGTTAGGGAACACCAGTTCGCGTGACCATCCAGGCCTGGTCTTCGGGGAGAATTGTGCCACACTAGCCTAAGGGAAGGTCATTATGAAGTTGGCACTTGTATCGTTATTCTGCCTGTCCGTCGCCTTGGCCCTAGGACAAACACCTGACGCGGCTCAGCCGGCTACGGATCAACCTGCCGCAGATCGCTCTAGTACAGATCAGGCCAGTACAGATCAGGGAGTCCCTTCCGAATGGGACGCTCGGAAGCTGATCGACGCGCTGAGCGCGCAAGCGCAACACCTGAAACCGGTCATCGACCAGGTAAAGCCCGCCGATTGGCAGTCCAAAGGCGCCTCAGAGACCTACGTCGCTCAGTGGAACACGGCCCAGGCCCAGCTAAAATACCTGATCTCTGCGAGTGAAGCATTTTCGAGGCAACCGGAGCGCCTGCCGCTCGGCCTGGAGGCCTACTTTCGCATGCAGGCGGTGGAGTCGGCGCTCGGTTCGCTCACCGAAGGCGTGCGCAAGTATCAGAACCCAGCCCTGGCATCCATCATGCAGGCCGTGATCGCTGAAAACAGCACCAACCGCGACCGCCTGCGGAAGTATTTGCAAGATCTGGCTACGCAAAAGGAAGAAGAGTTTCAGGTGGCCGATCACGAAGCGCAACGTTGCCGCGCCGCGCTGCTCAAGCAGCCCGCGCCCAAAACCAAGAAGGTTTCCCAGCCATGAAGGTGATTCCCCGATGTTGGTAAACGCAGCCGTTTTCACTTGCAGCATTTGCGGCGAAATATCCAGCAACATTTGCTCCTATTGCACCAAGGACGCTTGCGCCAATCACCGTTGTGAGCGGTGCAAGCGTTGTAGCGACTGTTGCGAGTGCGAATATCCGCTCTCGGCGGAAGAATCCGTGCCAGTTCCAGTGGAAGCGGTGACTGAATCCGTGCTCGATGCGGAACCGGCCGCCGTTGAACCTGAAGTGCTTCAGCCGGAAGCACCTGAGCCGGAAACGCCGTCGATGATGCATGGCTTCCTGACTCCTGAGGAATCCAGCGTCTTCGCCGAAGAAAGCGGAGTCAGGGAACCGCGAATTTTTGGAGAATCGAACGTCTTCGCCGAAGAGGAGCATTCGGCCGTGCTTCCCGAAGACGACGACCCTTTCGCGCCGCGCGAGTAATGGATTTAGAGCGTCAGCTCCCACGTCTCGCTCACCAGCACAGACCCGAAGCTCTGATTCCGCTCGCGCTTTACAATGCTGAAGCCGGCCTTGCGATAGATGTGCCGAGCGGCAGCTAAGTTCGATTGCGTCCACAGCGTTATCTTGCGATACCCCACTTGCCTGGCAAAACGGACGCATTCGCAAACTAACCGGCCACCGATGCCGAGGCCGCGGGCCGACGGCTCGACCAGCAACAAGCGCAGCTTAGCGACGCGATCGGATTTCCTAACCAGGAAAACTGAGCCGACGATCGCGCCGTCTCTCTCCGCAATCCAGCATCGCTCGCGCTTGGCATCGAACTTCTGGATAAACTCGGCGGCAATCCGCGCCACTAGCGCTTCGAAGCGCTCATCCCATCCGTATTCCTGCGCGTACAGCACGCCATGCCGATGAATCACCCATCCCATATCGCCCGGCTGATGCGCTCGCAGCAGGTACGGCGTTTTCGGCTCGGTGCGCTCGCCCAGCAGCCTCTCGACAGTTCCCATCGCCCCCGTCAATCGATTCTGCTCCTCGGTCGACAGACGCTCGATCATCTTCGACACCCCGGCCTCCGACTTCGCCTCCAGCGCGCGGAACTCGGCCCGGCCTTGCTTGGTCAGCGAAAGATGGCTCCGGCGCGCGTCCTTCTGGGACGCTTTGCGGGCCAGGAACCCACGCTTTCGAAAACTCAGCAGCATGCGGCTCAAATAGCCCGCATCCAACCGCAGCGCCTTTCCGATCTCGGACGCCGTGGGTGCGTCGCGATGGGCCAGCTCATACAGGACCCGTACTTCGGCCAGCGTGAAAGGGCTATCCAGGTAGCCCTTGCCGAGCAATCCGATTTGCCGCGTATAGAAGCGATTGAAGCGGCGTACCGCGCCTACCTGATCTTTGACGCCGTGCATATTGTCAGTGTCAACTAGATAGTTGACCACTGTCAACTAACTACAGGTGTGCGAGAACCTGCCCCACAATGTCTTCGCAATGCTGGACGTAGACCGTCACCAGTTCGGCCAGCGAAATCGGATCCGCCATGCCGATCCGGCACGGCACATTCAGCTTGGCCTCGGGAATCCGGCGTATCACGTGCACCAGCAGCCAGTTCAACATGACCCACAAGTCCACCGTCTCCCACCACGGGAAATCGGCATAGCCCTGGATCGCAACCTCCGCCTCATCCGGATATCCAGACACCGTCACCTTCGATTCCGTCAGCGCCCGAGCCAACCACTGCTGGTGGGCCATGGCCCAATCGATCAAGTGGCCGAAAGCTTCCTTGCGTGTCCAATCCTTTCGCTTGAGCCGCTGCTCGCCATAGGAAATCGAGTAGGCGTGCAGGTACGCGACCGTAGTGTCCAGAAGATTCTCAAGCGCGCGGATGTTGAGTTCGAGCGCTGGCGCGGCCGCGGGCGAAGGAGCTTCGCTCCAGGGCGGGGTCCGTTCGATTGGCCTCTCACTGATCCGATCGATCCGTGGCTCTTCGAGGGAACCGGCCCGCAGCGCCTCGCGATACTGGCCGTAATCCATCCCAAACTCCCGCAAAAGCTTCGCGGCAGTACATTCTTCGACGCGAAGCATTCCGAGCAGCAGGTGCGGCGTGTCGATCGTCTTATGCTGTAGAGCGTCCGCCTCTTTGGTCCCCAGGCGAAGCACCAGCTTGCATTCGTCGCTCAACGGCAGATCGACGCTGACGCCGCCCAACTCTCGCTCCGACGCGCCCTGCTCGACGCGCTGTCGAATGGCGATCACGTCGCTTTCGGGAAGTTGGGACACTCCGCGTTTGTCATCGCGCAGCAGGCCCAGCAGCAGATGCTCGGTCTCTATTCGTTTGGAGAGCCGCCTTGAGGCTTCGTGACGGCCAAAGAAGATCGCCCGCCGGGCCTGTTCGGTGAATCGTTCAAACACCGCGCTCTCCTGCTCGCGCTCAATTCGGACGCGCGAGAATGTGCGCCACGATATCTTCGCAATGCTCGATATAAGCGTCCACCAGCTTCGAAAGCGGAACCGGCTCCGCGATCCCGATCCGGCACGGCACTTGCAACTTATCTTCTGGAACCCGCGCCAGCACATGAATCAGCAGGCGATTCAAAGACGCCCACAAGTCGACAGTCTCCGCCCATGGGAAATCGGCATAGTGCTGGACGGCCATCGCTCCCTCATCCGGATAGCCAGCCAACTTGAGCCTGGACTCCATCACCGCCTGCGTCGCCCACTGGTGATGCGCAATCGCCCAGTCGATCAGGTGACCCAGGCCTTCCCTCCGCGTCCACGGTTTACGGTGTAGCCGCTCGTCGCCATACGGGTCCGCATACACTCGCAGGCGTGCCGCCGTATTGTCCACCAGTTGCCTTAAATCGTAAATTGACGTTGCGAGCGACGTCTCGGGTGGCGCAACCGGGGTGGGTAGAGGCTCGAAAGTCACCAATCGCTGGAGTGCGGGCCTCTCGGGTGGCGCCTGGCGGACGATTTCCCGATACCCCTCATACTCCAGTCCGTGCTTCCGCAGCAGCTTCGCCGCCAGACTGTCTTCGACGCGCAGCAAGCCTAGCACCAGGTGCGGGGTCTGAATATGCTTGTGATTCAGGTTCCCGGCTTCTTCCGCCGCGTACGCCAGCGCGCGTCTCGCCTCTATGCTCACTGGCAAATCCACCGACGTGGAGACGCTCTGTCTCTTAGCAGGCTGCTGAAAAGCATAGCCGAAATTGTTCCAGCGACATTTTTTGAGTTTGAGAACAGCTTTCGCGCGGCGGATGAGGGTTCCGCGAGTAGATTCACGACCTCGAAGTGGGCG
>JBEKRO010000144.1:0-10133 GCA_049518655.1 Bryobacteraceae bacterium
GCCACAATCTCGCTCGACGCCACCCAAAGACCCTGCTGCTTCTCCCGATCCTTCTTGCGCCCCATGCCCATACCGCAATGACGTATCAAACAGATTCGAGGTCACATGTTTTGGGCGTGTTTTTGCCACGGCCTGCTAGAGGTCCGTCGACCGCAGCGAGATACTCCCACTGGTCCCAAGAGTCCTGAGAGAGTGTGAGGCGACCAGTGGGTCACGTCACTTACTCCCCACGAAATCAGCAACTTCGCCCCGCCTGCGTGCTACAGGCGGAGTTGGGGTTGGAGGAAAGTGCTACCGCGCAATTCGATACGTCCGCTCGCCCGCAGTCTCGACATTCCCCGTGTTAGGGCACGACGATCCTTTTGCCCGGTGATGTCGGTTTCCTCGGTAGCGTTCCTGAGGGCGACCGGGTTGGTCCATCGCAGGATCTTCCAAAAGCGGGCGTTTCCGTAATACTTGATGGACAGTTCGCGCAGCGTGCGCGCGTCCTCAATGTTGAGTTCGCCGTAGAGGAGATCGAGTTCCCGCGCCTTGTATTTATCCTGCAGAGCGGGAATGTTGAGTGGCGCGTTTGCCTCGGCAAGCGCGAGTAGCTCCTCATTCGCCGCCTGCACCGCCGGCCCGGAGATCTGCACGCGCGTCTTGCTGTCCTCTCCATAATGGGCGGATACCTTCCAGACCTCGATGAAACTGCTTGAGGAAGCGAACCGCCGGACCGGCTCCTTGCCTACGATCGCATCCGTCATGCCGGAGTAATTGAGCTGGGCCGTTGATTTCTGGAGATCGGTGGCCTTCGCAACCCAGTTCTTGAGAATGTCATCTTGAGTGAGCGGGCTTAGTTCGGTTGACGTCGTGCTCCCGGAGTGGCTTTCCTCCCGGTCCACATGTCCGCGCAGGGACAACCACACAAGTGCGACGCCGATAATTGCGACCACGAGGCCCGGCGGGGCATTCGTCAGTCTCGCTTGCGCTCCGCCGCCTTTCATAAACAGGGTGATTTTTCCGGCGGCCCCAAGGAAGAGGAGAACCAAGCCGCCGATGCAGAGCACCGCGCCGAGCGCCTCTGCAATGAAAAGCTGCGCGAACCTCGCGTTTACGGGGTCCATATGGACGCCGAGTCTACCACAGGCGCTGACGCGCTGAGAGACAGGGACGTTCGATTTGGGTGGAAACAGGGCCGTCAGTAGTTGACTAGGCTTTCGAGGCTAACATTGCCGCGAACAAGTGGCGTGAATCTGACAATTTTCCCGATCGAAGACCTTGCAGGAAATGATTTACGACATGATGTGCCGATTAGATTTGCGCCCACGAAGCCCGCACTATCCACAGCCTGAGGCGTTTCCAGAAAGTCGAAGTGCCAACCCTACCTGCATTGCGTCTGAGTTGAAAGAGCCGTACCGAGCACGCGGCCCGCGAACGAACCATTAAGACGTTCGGCGCTGTCACAGCCCTGGAGACACGGAAACCTGGCCGCATCTGCTGTGCCTCCAGCTACGCCCGCCGCTCGGACCATCAATTGAAAGGTGTCTCTAGCTTTATCGCTTCGCCGAGTGCAAGGCGGCGGGCGATGGCGGGCAGACCGTCATTGAGGATCGCGAGAGCGCCGAGCTTCCGAACATACGCGGCCAATTTTCCGAGTTCGATGGTACATTCCTTCTTTCGTACCTTTTCGATGATTCCGTCAAGGCGGCCGTGCATCACTTCATCTCGAACGCGATACACGTTCTTGAAAAACCTATCGACATCCGCGCCAGCTTCGCTGGTAGAGCGTGCAAGCAGAATACCCGCCGAAAGACAAAATGCATCGTTACCACGAAGGTTCGGAAGCAATGATTCGAACGCCTGGACGTAATCGAAAAGCTGATCGATCTCGTTTTTCACGTCGACATCTGGATTGGCCACACCCCTGCGCTGTCGCCGGAGTGCGTCTCCCAGGCGATGATCGAGCACGGCGAAGCTGTTCTTGGGCTTCTTGAAAAGCGCAACCAGCAGTTTCTCCAGGCCCGACTCGAATCCCCTTACATCGGCATACCGTCCACCGGAAAGTTGCTCGTCTGGCCAGTTCATCAGATTCATATGAAACGAAGACATGTGTCCGAGCATCCGAAATCCCCGGTAATCGGCAAACGCGTCCGCTGGAGTGATGAGCCGCAAGGCGAGCACAACTTTCCGAGTAACTTCCTCAGAGCGTTCATACGCATAGCTCACTGTTGTCATCTCAGTCTTCGGGTGGCGTTCTAGGCGCTCAAGCACAAGATAGGCGGGGGCGCCGGAAATATCGCGTCCGGTCGCGATCGGGTGCGCTTGTTTGCGGACTTCGATGGCGGGAATGACGTGCTGCCGGAGATAATGTGTGTTCAACGGTGAGGCGTGGTCCCATCGCCAGAAGTTCTCTAAACGGACTACGTTACATCGACGAACGTCAAATCCTGAATGGCATGAGACGTTGCCAAGGACGGCCTGCACGCTGACGGTTAGATCCGGTCCAAGGAGATCAGACTCAAGTTCGAGATAGTACTGTTCGAACAGGGAATCCTCGTCTGGTAGGCCTATCGTTCGGGGTAAGGCGAAATTGAGAAAGTCCTCCACCAGATCGATGAAATAGCTCTGAGTCGTCCCACCCACGTGATCCGTGAAACAGATCCCGATCGTCCTTTCTACTTCGTCCTTGAATGCTGGACCGAAGGCGGCATCGATTAACGCTTGGCAACGTGCACTCGTTATTGGGTCGCCACTAAATCTGAGAATTGCAAATGGGAACCTGGAAAGGAAAGCAGGATTGCATAGGTCTTCGCCCGATCGAACCGCGTCATCCCGGAATGCCGCGCGAACTTCCCGAACAACGTCGAAGAGAGCTTGATTTTGGACCGGCATCAGGTGAAACGGTCTGGCTACCGCCCATGCTTCCGGTTTCCCTCGAATCCGAATCTTGCTGCTAAAGAATCCGCTAAAGTCACCCTTGCCGAAGATGGAAAATCGCCGCTAAGTTATTGGCTCCTCAGGTAGGACTCGAACCTACAACCCTTCGGTTAACAGCCGAATGCTCTACCATTGAGCTACTGAGGATCAGGGCAGGCAACTAACTCATTCATTACAACATCCCCCTTCAAAGCTGTCAAATTTCCCCCGCTTGCTAAACTGGTACTCTCCCCATGGAATTGGAAAAAGCATACGAGCCGCAACGCTTCGAGCCGCATTGGGCCGAATGGTGGGTGGAGTCCGGCATCTTCCACGCCGACCCGCTCGCGCCCGGGCCCCGGTTTTCGCTCGCCGTTCCGCCGCCGAACGTTACCGGATCGCTGCACATCGGCCACATGCTCGATCACACCGTGATCGATACTGCCACGCGCTGGCATCGCATGCGCGGCGACAACACGCTGTTTCTTCCGGGTACCGACCACGCTGGCATCGCCACTCAGATGCTGGTGGAGCGCAGCCTGGCCGCCGAAGGAATCACGCGCCGCGAGCTCGGCCGTGAAGAATTTGTCCGCCGTGTCTGGGAGTGGAAAGAAAAATACGGCAACCGCATCACGTCGCAGATGAAGCGTATCGGCGACAGTTGCGATTGGAGCCGCGAGCGTTTCACGCTCAACCCGGACCTTTCGCGCGCCGTGCTGGAAGCCTTTGTGCGACTTTATGAGCGCGGCCTGATCTATCGCGGCACCTACATGGTCAACTGGTGCCCGCGTTGCGCCACCGCGCTTTCCGATCTGGAAGTGAAGCACGACGACACGCAGGGCAACCTTTGGCAGATTCGCTATCCAGTGAATGGCAGCTCGCGCTATCTGATCGTCGCTACCACGCGTCCAGAGACGATGCTCGGCGATACCGCGGTGGCTGTGAATCCCAATGACCCGCGCTATCAGGATCTGGGCGGTCAAACAGTCATGCTGCCGCTGATGAATCGGCCGATCCCGATCATCTTCGATGAAATCGCCGATCCGAAGTTCGGCACGGGTGTGGTGAAGGTCACCCCCGCGCACGATCCGAACGATCTCGAGGCAGGGAAGCGTCACGACCTGCCTCAGATCAAGGTAATTGGCGAAGACGCGCACATGACGGCCGATGCCGGCCCTTACGCGGGGCTTGATCGTTTTGAAGCGCGCAAGCGCGTGGTGGCCGATCTCGAAAAGCAGGGCCTGCTTGAAAAAGTGGAGCCTTACGCGCTCGCGCTCAGCAAGTGCGATCGCTGTTCCACCATCGTGGAACCGCTCATCTCCACGCAGTGGTTTGTCAAAACCAAGCCGCTCGCTGAGAAAGCGATCGCCGCGGTGAACGAAGGCCGCACCCAGTTCGTGCCCGACAACTGGAACAAAACGTTCTTCAATTGGATGGAGAACATCCGCGACTGGTGCATCTCGCGCCAGCTCTGGTGGGGCCATCGTATTCCGGCGTGGCACTGCGGCAACTGCAAAACCATCACCGTCGCCCGCGAAGCGCCGCCGAAATGTCCGAATTGCCAGTCGGCCGACCTGACGCAAGACTCAGACGTGCTCGATACCTGGTTCAGCTCCAGCCTATGGCCATTTTCCACACTCGGCTGGCCGGCGGAAACGGACGATCTGCGTGCCTATTACCCAACCAGCCTGATGATTACGGGCTTCGACATCCTGTTCTTCTGGGTGGCCCGCATGATGATGATGGGCGTCGAGCTCACGGGCGACGTGCCATTTCGTCAGGTTCACATGCACGGCTTGGTGCGCGATCCCGAGCGCAAGAAGATGTCGAAGACCAAGGGCAACGTGGTTGACCCGCTCGACATCAACGAAAAGTACGGAACGGATGCCTGCCGATTGTGGCTCCTGATGGCCGCGGCGCCCGGCACCGATATTACTTACAACGAAGATAAGCTGGCGTCGGCCCGACAATTTGCCAACAAATTGTGGAATGCCGCGCGGATGCTGTTGATGAACCTGGAAAGCGCGGGCATTGAGCCTTCGCTGCCCGAGCCGGGTCAGCTTGAAACACTGGAAGACCGTTGGATATTCAGCCGGCTGAGCCGAACGGCGGAATTGGTGAACCGAGCGCTGGAGCAGCATCGTTATCACGAGGTGGCCGAAGAGTTGTGGCAATTCTTCTGGCACGATTTTTGCGACTGGTATCTCGAAATCAAGAAACTGCGCTTGGCTCCGGGGTCTGGCCTGACCAACGATTGGAGAAATCTGCTCGCTGTCTTCAGCGCTTATCTCAGGTTGCAGCATCCCATTCTCCCGTTCATCACCGAGGAGTTGTGGCACCGCTTCGGGCAGAACACATCCATTGCTCTGGCGCGGTATCCGCAGGCCGCCGCCACCGATGAAGCGTCCGAACGCGAAATGGGCTTGCTGCAGGAGATGGTCACTGCGGCGCGCAAGCTGAAAGCTGACAACGGGCTCGACGATCGGCTCGAACTCGCGGGCGTGCTCTATTGCCGCAATGGATCAAGAAATGTCGAGCTGCCCTTGCTCGAATTCCTTGCCAAAGTGAAGCTAGAGGTGCGTACCGGCGCGCCGCCCGCGCTCACTGGCGCGGTACGTTCTACGGCTCAGTTCGATCTTTCGCTCCAGCTTCCGGAAGTGGATCATGAGGTGCAGCGTCAGCGGCTGACGAAAGAGGCCGAGAAGCTCGAAAAGCTGGTCGTCAACATAGACCGCCAACTCGAAAGCGAAAAGTTCTTGAGCGGCGCGCCCTCTCACGTGGTGGAATCGCTACGGGCCAAACGCGCGGAATACATCGCTCAGATCAAGAAAAACCGCGACATGCTCGATCAGCTCTGATGACCCCGGCTGAAATCGTCGAACGCGCGCTCGCTGAAGATGTCGGGACGGGCGACGTCACCACCAGCCTTTGTGTGCCGGCCGATCGCCAGGCCAGCGGCGTTTTCCGCGTTCGGGAACGCGTGGTTGTCGCAGGCGTCGAGCTTCTGCCGCTGATTTATGAGCACATCGATTTTCAGGTTGCCGATGGAACGGTGCTGGAAACAGGCCAGGAGATCGCGCGAGTCCATGGCAGCGCTCGCACGCTGCTCACGCGGGAACGAGTGGCGCTGAATTTTCTGCAGCACTTGAGTGGCATCGCAACTATGGCGCACAAATATGTGGACGCCGTCGCCGGCACGGGCTGCCGCATTCTCGATACGCGCAAGACCACTCCGGGCCTCCGCCAGCTGGAGAAAGCGGCTGCGCGCGCGGGCGGGGTCACCAATCACCGCATGGGCCTGTTCGATGCGATTCTGATCAAGAACAATCACATCACTGCGGCGGGGGGCGTCCGCGCTGCCTTGGATGCCGTGAAGCATTCCAAGCTTCCCGTGGAAATCGAAGTGCGCACTCGCGCCGAACTGGACGATGCGCTCGCTGGCGGCGCCACCCATCTGCTGCTCGACAATCTCACTCCGGCTGAAGCCCGCGAATGGATCCGCCACATCAACCATCGCGCCACCGTGGAACTTTCCGGAGGCATCACGCTCCAAACGGTCCGTGCTTACGCTGAAACGGGCGCCGATTTCATCTCGGTGGGCGCGATCACGCATTCGGCCCCGGCGGTTGACATCCACTTTCGTCTGGAGCTGGATTAGCCCATGCCCTTCGACGTCACATGGCTCCGGTCGCAAATGCCCGATCGCCGCATCGAGTGGCACAACCTGATCGATTCCACCATGATCGAGGCCAGCCGATTAGCCGCTGCGGGAGCACCATCCGGTACCGTCGTTGGGGCGGAAGAACAAACCGCCGGCCAAGGACGCCACGGGCGAACCTGGCATTCCGAACCCGGCTCTGGGCTTTACGTTTCGATCATTCTTCGCCGCCAGTTCACGCCGCAGACTTTGCCCGTGGTCACGCTCGCCCTTGGACTCGCGGTGCACGAAGCCATCCTCAAAGCCACCGATCTGGCGTGCGACCTGCGCTGGCCCAACGACGTGTTGCTTCAATCCAAGAAGTGCGCCGGCATTCTCACCCAGCTTGAGGCGTCCACCCGCTCATCGGCTATCATTGCAGGCATCGGCATCAACGTGAATCATTCCTCGTTCCCAGTAGAACTGATCGCTATCGCGACCTCGCTGCGCCTCGCAAGCGGCCGTGTTCAATCGCGCGAGCGGTTGCTGGCGGAGCTACTCGCGAGCGTAGACACGTATTGCGATCTGCTCGAAACGCAAGGCCGCGGACCTGTTATTGAAATGTTCGCGCGCGCGTCCAGCTTCGTCTCTGGCCGCCGTGTGTGCGTGGATCAAGACGGATCTGAGTTGCGCGGCACCACCGCCGGCCTTACCGATTCCGGGTTTCTCACGCTGCGGAGCGACGACGGAACCAACAGCGTGATCGTCGCCGGAGGGGTGCGCCCATGCTCTTAGCTCTGGACGCCGGTAACAGCAACATCACCATCGGCGCTTTCGAAGAGACCAAGCTGATTGGCCGCTGGCGTCTCCGCACCATTCACGAGCAGACCGCTGACGAATGGGGCGTGTTGATGCGCAATCTCTTCGCGTTGGCATCGCTCGACCTGGCGCGCGTGGACGGCATCATTATCGCGAGCGTAGTGCCCATGCTGGATGCCCCCCTGCACGCCATGTCCCAGCGCTATTTTCATACCACGCCGCTCTTCGTCACACCTGACGTGGATACCGGTCTGAAGGTGCTTTACGACAACCCGCGCGAAGTGGGAGCGGATCGTGTGGTGAACGGCGTCGCCGCGTTTCATCGCTATGGCGGCCCTTCGGTGGTGGTGGATCTCGGTACGACAATTAACTTCGATATTGTCTCCGCCCACGCGGAGTACCTGGGCGGCATGATCTGCCCTGGCATCGGAATGTCCATCAGCGGCCTTTTCGCCAAGACCGCGCGCTTGCCCATGGTGGATCTTCGCGAGCCCGATTGCCTGATCGGCAAGAACACGGTGAACAGCATTCAATCCGGGCTGTACTATGGATTCGCCGGCTTGATCGATGGTATCGTCGGGCGCGTGGTGGCTGAACTAGGCAGCAACACCAAAGTGATCGCCACCGGCGGTCAGGCGCAGTTGATCGCGCGCGCGGCGCGTTCGGTTCAAGAGATTAACGAAGACTTGACGCTCGAAGGCCTGGAAATTATATGGCGCCGGAACCGGAAAAAGTAGAAGAAAAAGCCTGGCCGTCGAATTACTTCAACTATTTCACGGAAGTGGAAGAGCGTTTTCAAAAGGCGCGGGGGACAAGTCTGTTTCTGATGTCGCCGCTCGATTGGGCGCTGGTGGAAACCTGGAAAAACGCCGGCGTGCCCTTGGAAGCGGCGCTGCGCGGCATCGACGCGTCGTTTGAAAAATGGCGCAGCAAGAAGAAGCGCGGCCAAAACGTCAACTCCGTGGCGTATTGCTCGCAGGCTGTGCTGACTGAGGCGCAAGCCATGGCGGGAGTAGCGCCAGCCCGGGGTGCGAAGGAATCCGCCGCCCCGTTTAGCCTGGAACATCTCGAAAGGTACCTCCGTGATAACGCGGAGCGAATCCGCAAGCAGCCAGGGTTCGGGGACATCGCGCTGGCTGTCGATCGCCTGGCCGCCGATTCCGCGGCGCTCTTTCACGATCTCGAAGATCTCGAACAACGCCTCACCGCGCTCGAAGACAAGATGATCGCACTGGCCCGCTCGCGCCAAACTGAAGACGACTTGCTTCGCGCCCGCCGCGAACTCGATCTCCAGCTTCGGCCCTATCGCGGCAAAATGACCGCGCCGCAGCTCGCCATGCTCGAAAAGCAATATCTCGAGCGGCAACTTCTCGAATCCACGGGCCTGCCGCGGCTCAGCCTTTTCTATTTGCGCTGAGCTTTCACGCCGCTTTCACATTCGCGCGGGTATCATGGTTCTTAGGCCGCATGTCCCCATCTCCCCCCGAATCCAAGCGCACGAACCGCGTCCTTATGATCGTCACGCTGGTGGTGTCCGTGGCGTGCCTGGCTTGGTGGGTAAACGGAATAAGCTGGACCGAGCTATGGGAGGACATCCGCGAGCTCGATTGGCGCTGGATCACCGTCGCAGCCGTTGCCGATGTGCTGATCTATGTGGTGCAGGGGTGGCGCTGGAGCCTGCTCCTGCTGCCCGTCGCCCCGGTAACTCCCTGGTCTTCGGTAGGCGCCATTTTCGTCGGTTTGTTTGCCAATGAAGTGCTGCCATTACACGCCGGCGAGCTCATTCGCTGCTTTCTCATGGCTCGCTGGAGCAAGATTCCGATCTCTGTGACGATGGCTTCGGCGCTGATCGAGCGCATCTTCGACGGAGTTCTGCTGATCGTCGGCCTGTTTCTGTCGGTGCGCTATATCCGGCATTTCCCGCTGAGCCGCAGCCACGCGCGTGCCATCGAGATCATTACTACCGGCAGTATCTCGCTCGCAGTACTTATCTTTCTTGGCGCGGCGCTGCTTGCCATCGCTATGTATTGGCGCGAGCAGACGCTGGATGCTCTGCTCGACGCGCGGCTGTTTTCGTGGGCGCATGTGTTCATCGAAGATCTGCATCGCATCGGCCATTCGCGATACCTCTATTTCTCATTCGCAGCCAGCATTCCTTACCTGCTTCTGCAGATCGTTCCTATTTACGCCATCATGCAGGCCTATGGGTTTGACGGCGTCTCGTGGGCGCAGGCCGGCGCGCTCATGGTGTTGCTACGCCTCGGGGGAGTGCTGCCGCAAGCCCCGGGCAATATTGGCCTGTTTCAGGTGGTGTCCACCCTGGTTCTCACTCTCTTCGGCGCCCCGGTAGCTATGGCGCGGCGCTTCGCGTTTATTCTCTTTGCCGTAGTTACGATACCCCTTCTGGTCGTCGGGTTTATCGCGCTGGTCGCTACCGGCGCGAAGATGGGCGACATCCATCGTGAAGCTCAGGCCGAGATGCGCGCCCGGCAAGACGAACTGGCGAAGAGCTGACCCACATTGGGACTTGGGGACAACCGGCGCGATTCACTTCAGCAAGTGGGCCGTTATGCGGCAAAGTGCGATAACTTCCGAGTGCGCCGTGTTTCAGGCAACAACCGCCAGCGGATGGCGGCTTGATTCACATCTCGGTAGCCGACTCGAACGAAGCCGCTGGCGCGGCGGACGCTTCGCGTGGGTAAAAGTACGAGCAGTCGGCTGACGGGAGCAGTATTGTGTGGGTCACAAGGAGGTCCCTGTGACCCATCTTCGCAAAGTC
>JBEKRO010000145.1:0-10112 GCA_049518655.1 Bryobacteraceae bacterium
GCGAAGTTTGCTTTCCGGTTGATGGTAACGCTACGCCGCCAATTCTTGATTCCCGGCCACCAGATAAGGATTCCGGTTAATGAAAGTAGGACAATAAAGAACGCGCCGGTGCCGTTCATCAGACGTCCCGTCAGTCCCGACAGCAGATTGTCATGCAGATCCACCAGCCACCCGAACGCACGGTCGACACCCGAGTGAGGGTCGCCCAGGTCCGCGCCTGTGTAGGGATCGAATAAGCGGCCGATTCGTTCCTTGCCATTTCCCAACACAATTTCATCCGTCCGGTCTGGCCTCTGTATTTCATTCACGCTATACACGCTGTAGCCGGGGTACAGTCGTTGCGCCTTTTGTTGCAGCTCTTCCATACTCATCCGGCGACTCGATTCGGCGATAACGATTGCTTTCCGCGAGTACATCCTTACCAACTCGCGGCGGAAAACCAGTGCGCTGCCAGAAATGCTGATGACCAGTATGTAGAGCCCGACTGCGATTCCAACCCACAAGTGAACCTGAACAAGGGCCTTGCGCACCCACAGAGTTTGGGGGTGCTGAACCCATCGCTGCCAAACGCTCATCTCCCGCCCGGCGCGGCGTCGCCTGCCACGCGCATCAAGGTAATCTTGATCAGTTTGGTGGGTATTCTTGGCCGGTCGCGATCGTCACGGATGACGTGGGAAATCTTGGCCACCAGAGGCTGGCCATTCACCACCTGACCGAAGATCGCGTAGTGGCCATTTCCGGCGGCATATTTGTCTTCTGTGATGAAGAACTGGCAGGCGGCGGTACCGGGTCCTGCATTGGCCATAGCCAAGCGGCCCGGACGGTCGAACTTGAGACTATCGACAAATTCATCGGGAAGCCTGAATCCGCAGTCATACGCCCCGGTTTCCGTTGGATCTCCGGTCTGAATCATGAAGTCCGGTATGACGCGGTGGAAGATCAGATTTTCGTACAGCGGATGAGTGGCCGGCTTCCTGGTCTTCGGATCCAGCCAAGGCTGCGTGCCACGCGCTAAACCGACGAAGGCGCGAACCGTGACCGGCGTTTCCTTTTCAAACAAATGAGCCGTGATCACGCCCACTGAAGTGGTGATTGCGGCATACAGGCCTGGAGGATACTTAGGTGCGTCGTCCGAGGGCGTTTGAGCCATCGCCGTCCCACCGATCATCAAGAGGGTGCACAGGATTTTAGGCCGGATCATCCTCTAGAGCTTATCCGAGTGAACACGGTGAACGCGCGCCGCGCACTGGATATCAACCGCTTGACATCCAGTGAGATAAGCTAAGATCGAAAAACAAATGCCGCGAACCACAATATCAGTCGCCCTCGCGATCCTGGCTGCTGCCGTGCTTGCACAGCCTCAGCAACCGCCCGCTCCAGCGAGTGGAGGACGTGGCGCTCCGCAACCGCAGGCCATCCAACAAGTGAAGCCCGGGCTGTACATGATCACGGGCGCCGGCGGTAATACGACGGTACGGGTAACCAGCCAGGGATTGATCGTAGTGGACGGGAAACTTCCCAGCCAGGCGAACTATGATGCATTGATGGCGCTGATCAAGAGCGTCTCGGATCAGCCCGTCAAGTACCTCATCGTGACGCATCATCACGCCGATCACACCGGCAACAACCAGAGGTTTCTGGATGCGGGCGTCCAGGTGGTGGCGCATGAAAACCTGAAGAAGAATCTGGTTACGTACCAGGTGGATCCGAAACCCGCGCCGCCCAACGTTACTTATCCGGGCGCAGAGTACACAATCACTCTCGGCGACGTAAAGGTGGAACTCCATCACTTCGGCCGGGCTCATACCAGCGGCGATACCGTGGTGTATTTCCCCGATCTGAAGGTGGTCTCAGTGAGCGACACGGTGACGACCGGCAAGACCGGCCCACTGATCGATTACGCGGGCGGCGGAAGCGCTACCGATTGGACGAACGTGCTGGCGGGCATCCTGTCGCTAGATTTCGACGCGGCCATTCCAGGCAATGGAGACGTTCTCACAAAAGCCGACGTTCAGGCGTACAAGACGAAGTTCGATACCGTGATCTCCAGAGCCAGGGATCTGGTGCGCATGGGCGTGCCTCAGGATCAACTGCTGGGGCAGATCAAAACCGACGACATCGGATGGACGCCCCGAGTTCCCAAGGTGGATGCATTTTACGCGGAACTGTCGGAGTCAAAGTAAATATGATGCGACGAGCTCTTCTACTGTTTTTCGTGGCCGCGGCCATTGTACTAGCGCAAGGAAATCCGGATTGGCACACTGCGTTTCCCGGGTTTAAAATCGCTGGAAATCTGTACTACGTCGGCACTGCAGATCTGGCCGTCTACTTGATCAACACGCCGCGGGGCAATATCCTCATCAACTCCGACTTCGAGAAGGATCTGCCGCTCATCAAGAAGAGCATCGAGCAGCTGGGATTCAAATACAGCGACACGAAAATTATCCTCATCAGTCATGCTCACGGCGATCATGACGCCGCAACCGGTGTGATCAAGAAAGAAACTGGCGCGAAGTTAATGGTGATGGATGCCGATGTTCCCGCCGAGGAGAGCACCGCGCCGGGCCGTCCGGGAGCGCACGTGGACCGCGTTCTGCACGATGGCGCAACGGTGGAACTGGGAAGCTCGAAGCTGGTGGCGCATCTCACGCCCGGGCATACCAAAGGTTGCACCACGTGGACCATGCAGGAACGCGACGGAGCGGGCAACGTGTTCGTCCGCGATGTCAACGGCTTGATGTGGGAGTTGATTCAGAGCGCCGCGCGGTAGCTCTATTTACTCGCGCCCTTGCCGACGTAGTGATTTGCATCTCGCTCCTGGCAAACGAACTCCATGAGCTCGGTGTCCGGCATGAGTTGATGGTTCACGCGCACCGTGAATGGCTTGGTGTAGGCCTTGGGATCTTCGATTGTGATGTCGATCTGCATCAAACCGAACTTCGGCCGGCGCCAACGCTCCGTCATTTTGCCGGAACTGGTGAGAGGGCTGCCCTCGACATCCAGCCAGACGTCGTCGCGGAATCCGGTGGTCTCCACCACCAGTGTGTCGCCGTCCCAATGTCCGACTGAATAGCCGTACCACTAGGGCGTGGGATCGTTGTTCGGAAGCGGCCGGCCGTCTGTGAGAATCCGCCGGGTATTGCCGTTCGCCTCATACAGGATCACGATCTCGCGTTGGGTCTGCACGACCTCTCGGGGCTGCGGGTGCATGTGAAGCTGGGTCAAGCCGAGCGGCAGGCACAGCGCATCCGGATTGTCCTTGTTGTCGTTCCCCTTTCTTTGGGCGCGCAGCTGTGCCGCCCAAGGGGTCATGGGGAGCCCCGCCTTGATGCCCGCGCCGATGTTGAAGAACTGCGCCACTGGAGGATCGTCCGGTGAAGTAGGAATGGCGAAAGGCAAGGGCGCCGTACCGTTCAACCCGGCGCCGGGGCCTGCCTTATTGGTGTGCGCAGGCTCCCATAGCCCGGAGAAATCGGGCTTACCATAAGCCGTCCGGGGCGGCGGCGCTGCGTAATCGATTTTGCCCTCCGTCGTCCTCGGGCCTGTTGTGGGATAGCTGGGCCACTGTGCGAATATCGCTGTCGCGCTGGTGGTCAGAGCGAGCAGTACGGCGGCCGGGATACTGAGGGTTCTCATCTCTGTTTTACTGTCTACAAAAGTAAGGCTTCCCGTCAACACGCATGCATGCGTCGCCGCTGTCAGGGATAAGCTCCGGGATGGGGAACGCGCGAGAGTGGACCGCGTTAAATTTCCAATCGTGCCGTGCTGTCGCCGAAGCTGTCCTGATGCACACCATCTGGCCAGTGTTTACCGTTTCCTAGCGCGAAAGGAATCTCACTGCCGTCGGAATTGCTAAATGCTTCGCCGTTACAAGTGATCCATCCGGCATTTTTGGTCAGAGGCGGTGGAAGTCGTCAGATAGGATCGAGTTGCTCCCGCGCATTAGATTCTGGCCGGCCGCGCTGGTTTCCTATCGACGCGCTAAGAACCCGGTGTTTTTTCAAGCTGCTGCCGGGCCCACACCCGATTCGGATTGATTTCGAGCGATCGCTCAAACGCTTTTTGCGCTTCGGCCGGTTGATTGGAACGGCGCAGCGCAACGCCCAGCCATAGCCACGCATCTGCATTCTTTGGGTTGAGCTCGATGGCCTTGCGAAAATCCTTGATGGCCAGCTCGATGCCTCCGCCGAACGCCTGTGGCAGATAGTAGTTCCCGACACCGTGACTCAAGTAAGCCATCGAAGACTTGGTATCCAGTTCCAGGGCTTTGTCCACCGAGTCGAGCGCGCACTTGCCGTATTTCAACCCAGCCAGGGAACTGCTAGAGACCATTTGCCCGCACAGCGTTCCGAGGATCCGTTGATACTCCGCGGAGTCGGGCTTCATGCCTACGGCCTTGTTGGCCGCATCCATACCCGCTTGGGCGGCATTCTTCGCGGCTGCTTTGTCGTGCAGTTCGATAGCGACTTCGGCCGAATAAGATTCAGCCAAGGCCACCTTATAATGGGCGGCTGGATCGTTGGGCTGCTTTTCGGCTCCGGCGCGTGCATCGGCTGCCATCTTTTCCAGCGCTGCCCGATCCTGGTGATCGCGCGCTTTCAATAGATCGGAATCGTCCGGCGTAGCGACCGCCGCAACCATTAGCACCGACAATGATAAGAGAACAACCCGCATACTTTGAGCTTTTGGACGCTTCCCATGCTACAGAGTTGCAACTTTTCGATGAACCAGAAGGAAATAGAGGGCTAACAATGTAAGAAGGCCGCCGTTCCAGGTGAGTACCACGGGCGCCGTGAATTGCTTGACCAGCGCCCCAACTACTAAGCTGCCCACGGGCATGCCACCGCGAAATGCAACGTTATAGACACTGAGCACCCGCCCGCGCATGTTGTCCGGCGCGATCAACTGAACCAGGGATCCGATGCTGGTAAAGACGGCCAGAAGCATCGCCCCCGAGAAGAAAATGAGAACGCAGCTCAGCACAAAATTCCGCGAAAGGGCGAATCCGCTGATCAACACGCCCAAACCCAGCAGCATCAGCAGCACCAAGAGACCCATGTGCTTGTGTTTACCCAGCCAGGCCACCGTTAGAGCGCCGCAAATAGATCCGATGCCCGAGCAGACCAGGAAAACGATGTACAAGTTGGGGCCGCCGTGAAAGACGTCCTTGGCGAAGACTGGCAGAAAGACGATTAACGGGAACGCCAGCAGGGTCATCATGAACGCCAGGACAATTAATGCCTCCATGGTTGCCTGGCGGCGAATGAAGTGAATTCCCTCCTTCATGCTGGTCAAAACCGATTCCTTGCTCTTGGTGGGCACGAAGTGGGGATGGATAATCAACAGAGAAATGATCACTGCAACGAACGAAATGCCATTGAGCGAAAAGCACCAGGACGCGCCCAGGGCCAGCGCCACGCCGCCCAGCGTCGGGCCCAGAACGCGCGCGACGTTGAATTGAATCGAGTTCAGCGCGATCGCATTGGGCAGATCCTCGGGTTTCACCAGCGTTGGAATCAGCGCCGAGTAGGCCGGTCCGCCGAAAGATTGCGCCGTGCCGACGATAAACGAAAGCGCCAGAATTTGCCAGATCTTCACCACGCCCGTGGCGAACAGAATAGCCAGCAGGAACGCACAAGCCATCTGAACGAACTGCGATCCAAGCAGCAGTTTCTGTCTCTCCGTCCGGTCGGCAAACACGCCGCCGACCAGCGAAAACAGAACGATCGGAATACTGCCGAGGAACGAATCCAGCCCGAGCAAAAAGGACGATCCGGAGAGTTGCAAAACCAGCCAGGCTTGTGCGAACGTCTGCATCAAGGTGCCAATGCTGGAAGTGCACGCGCCAAACCACATAATGCGGAAGTCGCGGTAGGCAAAACCCTTGAAGATCCGGCTCAGCAATGAAGTATCCGGATTAAGGAAGAGGTTGGAGGCGGTGAATCAGATGCACAATATTGCCATCGCCGTCGCTGAAGAAGATCAGACGGTTGCCTTGGACGTCGGTGGGTTGGGTGAGAAACTGAACGCCCCGTTTCCGTAACTCCTCCATGGCGGCGTCGAAATTGTCCACGCTGATAGCCAGGTGGCGGATGCCCGGATCTTTCATCTTCTGAGGCGCGCGATCTCCTTCCGAGGGGATGAACTCGATCAGAGTGCCGTTGCTGGCGCGCACGAAATAATTACCGCCGTAAGTGTAATTGATCCGAAAATCGAGATTCTGCACGTACCACTCCGCCAGCCGTTTGGGATCGGGCGTTGCGATGGCGGTGTGCTCCAGTCCTTGAAACATTAACCAGGATTGTATCAGACTCGTGTTACCTGCCTTGCGAAAATCTGCCGGCGCGAGCCGCTTTCCGCGCGACTAATTGGGCTTCACGAGTCCCAGCTGCATCCTCATTCCGTACTCGTCGTAGTCCTCCCACATCTCCGCGATCTTGCCGCGATCGATGCGGAGGATCAATGTCTCCGTCACGTTGATTTTTCGGCCCGTTGGCTCCAGCCCCGCGCCCATGGAGCGATCTGTTTCGGACCCTTTGGCATTGCAGGTTCCTGGCACGGCGCGTTCAGGCAACAACCTGCGACCAGGATCGTGAATGCGATCGCGTGGCCGACCAGGCTCCCGAAAACGGCCGGGTGGTGTTGCATGCAGTATCGAGTATACAATCGATCCTAGCGACAATAAATGAGACCAATCACATGTTTTTGCGTGTTCCTGACGATGGCCGCGCCGTCCCTGTTCGCTCAGTCTGGCGGCACTCCGGCACGGTGCTCGGACATGCTGAAGTTTCAAGCGCCCGGTGAGAAGCTCGCGATCACTAAGGCGGATGCCACGCCCGCCTCGGCACCTGGCACGTTGCGGATCTCGCCGAACTTTCCTGGAACGGTTGGGGGCGCCGTCCCGGCATTCTGCCATGTCGAAGGCGTGATCAACCAGCGAACAGGAGCGGACGGCAAACCGTATGGGATCGGTTTCGCTTTGGCGCTGCCCGATCAGTGGAACGGGCGTTTCCTGTTTCAGGGCGGTGGCGGATTGAATGGCAGCGTCGCCCTGCCATTGGGCTCGCAGGCGACCGGTGAGACGCCGGCGCTGGCGCGCGGTTTCGCGGTGGTGAGCACGGATAGCGGCCACAAGGGGAGCGTGTTTGATGGCAGCTTCTTCCGCGACCAGGAGGCCAGCCTCGATTTCTATTACGTGGCCATTGGAAGAGTGGCAGGTCTGGCTAAACAGATGATCGCAGCCTATTACGGGAGCGCGGCGCAGCATTCGTATTTCGATGGCTGCTCCACGGGCGGCCGCGAAGCGATGATCATGTCGCAGCGCTATCCCGAATATTTCGACGGAATCGTTTCGGGCGACCCCGCCATCCGCACCGGGCATTCCAATCTCGCGCTGGGATTCATGACGGCCGTTTTCGATGAGGTCGCACTGAAGGATGCAGGCGGCAAAGCCGATCCCAAGAAAGCTTTCTCCCCTTCCGATCGCAAACTGATCCTGAATTCCGTGCTTCAGGCCTGCGACGCGAAAGACGGGTTGAAGGATGGAATGATCTTCAACTCGCGCGCGTGTGACTTCGATCCCGAGACGCTGGTGTGTTCGGGAGCCAAGTCCGAGAGCTGTTTGACAAGGACCCAAGCAGATGCACTCAAGAAAGCATTCGCCGGTCCCAAGTCATCGCGCGGGGATGCGGTTTATCCAGGAGTTCCCTATGACGCCGGCATCGCGGACACCGGCGGCATCCCCGGATTGCTCCAGGGGCCCCTCATGCCCGTCGCCACCGGCGCCGATTTCGCACACTTCGATGTCGATCGCGAAGATGCCCGTATGGAGGCCGATGCAACCGCACAGCTTGGTGACAGCACCTGGACGAATCTCACCAGTTTCGCGGGACACGGCGGAAAGCTGCTCTTCTATCACGGACTGAGCGATCCGTGGTTTTCGCCGCTCGACACACTCGGCTATTACGAGAAAATGGCGAAGGACACAAGCAATGGGCCTGTCGAGTCCTGGAGCCGGTTTTACCTGGTGCCCGGCATGGGCCATTGTCAGGGTGGAAGCGCGACGCTGGATCGGTTCGACATGTTGGGCGCGGTGGTGGATTGGGTGGAGAAGGGCGTGGCTCCCGATCGTGTGGTGGCTACCGGCCAGGCATTCCCTGGACGCAGCCGCCCATTATGTCCGTACCCGCAGCATGCCCAGTATACGGGGCACGGCGATACCAACGATGCGAGCAATTTTGTGTGCCAGCAGTAGTCTCGCGCTGGGCACGTTACTCTAGAACTAGCGACATTTTTGCCAATGACATTCTTAAAAGACAGTCTGATCGAGCTGATCACCCAAACTTCCACCAACTTGCCACCGGATGTGCGCGCCGCCATGGGTGTGGCACTGGAAGCCGAGGTGGCTGGCACGCAGGCTTCGCAAGCGCTCGGAATTATCGCAACGAACATCGATATGGCGCAGGAGGACGCAGGTCCTATTTGCCAGGACACGGGGATGCCGACGTTTTTGGTGCACACACCGGTGGGTGTGAATCAGCTTCACGTGAAGCGCGCGATTCGAGAAGCCGTTGCCGAGGCAACCCGGCGCGGCAAACTGCGGCCGAACTCGGTGGATTCGCTCACGGGCAAGAACAGCGGCGACAATCTGGGCGAAGAGACCCCAGTGATCCACTTCGAGCAATGGGAGCACGATGAGATCGAAGTGAAGCTCATCTTGAAGGGCGGCGGTTGTGAGAACAAGAACATCCAGTATTCACTGCCTTCCGAACTGGAGCACTTGGGGCGCGCGGACCGGAATTTAGAAGGCGTGCGCAAATGCATCTTGCACGCAGTGTGGCAGGCGCAGGGGCAGGGTTGCGCTCCCGGTGCGGTGGGAGTGTGTATCGGCAGCGATCGCGCGCATGGATATGATTTGGCCAAGGGGCAGCTCTTTCGGACGCTGGACGATGTGAATCCGGTCGCGGAACTGGCGAAGCTCGAGGCGGAAATCATGGACGAGGCGAACCGCATTGGTGTCGGTGCGATGGGCTTCGGCGGCAAGGTGTCGCTCATCGGCTGCAAGATATGGGCGGCGAATCGATTGCCCGCCAGTTTTTTCGTCTCTGTAGCCTACGATTGTTGGGCGTTCCGCCGGCTGGGCGTTCGTCTGGATGCATCCAGCGGCGCAATTACAAGCTGGCTGTATCGCGATCCCGAGCGCGCCGTTCAGCGCATGGCGCATGCCGAAGGATTCCCGCTGACGGGTCGCGAAGTGGTGTTGACCGCGCCCTTGTCCGACGAGCAGGTGCGAAGCCTGCGCGTGGGCGATGTGGTGCTCATATCGGGCGAGGTATTCACCGGGCGGGATGCGGTGCATGCTCATTTGATGAAGAACGCGCCGCCGGTCGACATGCGTGGATCGATACTTTATCACTGCGGTCCGGTGATGCTGAAACAAGGCGAAAGCTGGGTGGTGAAGGCCGCGGGCCCAACTACGAGCAGCCGCGAAGAGCCGTATCAAGCCACCATCATCGAGAAGTACGGAGTGCGGGCCGTGATCGGCAAAGGTGGCATGGGAAAGAAGACGCTGGCCGAGCTCGAAAAGTCCGGCGCGGTGTATCTGAACGCCATCGGTGGCGCGGCGCAATTTTACGCTCGCGCTGTGGAGAAGGTGCTGGGTGTGCATCTCATCGATTTCGGAGTTCCCGAAGCGATGTGGCATCTGCGCGTGAAGAATTTCGCGGCGATTGTCACAATGGATGCGCACGGCAACAGCCTGCACGCCAATGTCGAGCGCGAGACAGGCGCAAAGCTCGCCGAACTGCAGCAAGCGTGAGCCGTCTGCTAGAATTAATTTTGTCTCGGGCCAGGTAGCTCAGCTGGTAGAGCGCAGCCCTGAAAAGGCTGGCGTCGGCGGTTCGATTCCGTCCCTGGCCACCACCAGCATTACATCCTGAGCCAGCAGGCTTAGGCCACCCGAGACCTCATACAGAGGACCGGATGGTGTTTTGGACTTGTCCCCATTTTTGACACAACCAGTCTCCAGAAACTCAACCCGTAACTTCCGGCACGGGAATAAGTTGCAGATTCAGTGAAGCGGCCTGTCGGGAGAGCCATTTCATCTGGTGCTG
>JBEKRO010000146.1:0-10112 GCA_049518655.1 Bryobacteraceae bacterium
GACCCGGAACTCGGCGTCACCGAAACGGCGGCCGGTACAGCAGCGGCCCCGGGCACAGTCCAGGTTCCCAATTGCTGCCACCCGCTGCTGGACCCCGAAACATCCGCCGCGTACAGGTAGATATTCTTCGCACCCGCGTAGGACGGCAGAAAGGTCATTGGAAGATCCACCGTCAGCGTATTGCCGTTGCGAACCACCGATGTGCCCGCCACATTCAAGGAACACTGACTGTTCTGCAACGTGGTCGCCGCCCCCGGTGCCGCTGATACCCACGTCGCCCCATTGTCTTGCAGTAACTCGATCAGGTTGCCCGCTACGTTGTAGTACAGCAAGCAGGTATTGGTGGCCGGATTGGCTAGCGTGGGGCTGAAATACGCCCACGCCGTTTGCAAGCTTGTCGCGCCGGCCGTATCAGAGTATTGCAGCGCGAACGTCTGGCTCGATACCGACCCGGAACTCGGCGTCGTTGAAACCGCGCTTACGTTTGCGGCGACAGTGATCGACAACGACGCTGAGGATGCACCGAAGGATGCACTACCTGGATAGGATGCCGTGATTGTGTTAGCACCCGCAGCCAACTGGCTCCCCATAACCGACAAGGAGGCTGTTCCGACATCTCCAGATCCGGATAATGTTACTGTGCCAAGGAGCTTCTGGCCGACACTAAAAGACACTGACCCACTCGGCGGAGCAGATCCCGACACGGCTCTTACGGTGGCAGTTAAGAGGGTTGAACTGCCTGAGCTAATACTAGTTTGGCTCGAGGTTACCGTTGTCCCGGTTGCAATGGGCTGGCTGCCATTCCACAGTGTTGCCAGGTTGTACACGTCCATGGAGCCCAGACCACTGGTCTGATCGTATCCAGCCCCCGCACTGTAGCCAAAATGGCCATTGCTGCAATTCGGGCTCCCGCTCGCGCACGGCACTATATTGTTTCCCACCGTGACATCGTGAAAAATTCCGGGCGTTTGTGCCAATCGGTACAGTGTGGGATTTATGTTTCCCAGCCCCGGCTTCGACAGGCTGCCGCTCGCGACTAAGTACTGATTCAGCAAAGCGAGCACGCCCGAGAACACCGGGGCCGGCGCCGAAGTGCCTCCCACATACCAAGCTTCTCCGTTGGCGTAGATCTGATACGGATCGTGGGCGAGTGCGGCGGCAAATGCGACGTCCGGGACGTCGCGAGCGTTGTCATTGGGGACGCCCGTCCCGCTCTGCCAGGACGGCTTTGCAAAGAAGATGCTTGCGCCTCCTCCCGTAGACAGGAGTTCTCCCATGGCTGCCGTGTCATTCCAAGCCATTTCGGGTATATAGGATAGCGCGGAGCTTCCATTGGCGTTGTTGGTCGAACTCCAGTAATGACCACTTCCTTCCATGAACTCGGTGCCACCCACACCGGTAACCTCCGGCACGCTGGCTGGCAGGTCGACGGCCAAGCCTTGGGTTGCCACCTGTTCGGAGGTGAGGTCACAATCGGCCGCTCCCGTATCGCCCGAAGATGCAAGCCAGGTGATGCCCATGGAATTAGCCTGTTGGGCCACAGACTGCAAGTAGGCCGCCGTCGAAGCTGGAGCACTGGAAATGAGCGGTTCGCAGTAACCGTAGCTGGTACTAATAACGGGTGCAAGAGCCTGATCTACGGCATAGGCGATGGAGGTCCATACGTCCGTGGAATAGACAAAGAGAATGGTGGCGTTGGGGGCCATGCCGCCTGCGTACTCCAGGTCGAGGCTGGATTCGATCAGGTCGTCCGAGCTGACGCCCGGGTCAGAGCTTCCTGCCACCAGCACCAACTCGGGGTCGTTAACCGGCAAACCGTACTGATTGCGGAAATGCTCAATGTCGGAAAGATAAATGTCCGTCTGGCCCACGACAGCGACCTTCTGGCCTGTTCCGGTAATGCCACTTTGATAGAGCGATCCGAAATCGTAAATGATCGCGAGGTCGCCCGGAACTAAGGAGTGTCCGCCCCCTCCAGAGGTGAAATCGGCAACCGGCGTCGCCGTCAACTTTCTGGGCTCAGTGCGAAAATCATCCAGTCCTCGGATTAGTAAAACCACCGGGGCGAGCGCCGAGGGGACGGATGGATCGCTGGCGTTTGCGAAGTGGGATTTTCCTTCCACGTTGTAGCGGTGGATTTCGGTGTGGAACGCATCCCGCACCTGGCGAACGGTTCCGCTGAACGTGACGTACGTTCTGCCGCGCGACACATAATCCACACGGAAACCCTCGGCTTCCAACCATCGGGTCGCTTTCTCCAGATCGTTGTGGCTAAGACCAAAACGGTCCGCATATGCCTCTGGCGTCAGCCAATTGTGATAGTTGGGAGAGGACGGATCTCGCTGTTCTTGAAGCAGCTCATCCAGATCGCTGGCTTGGCTTGCCGATAGTCTGAAGACTAGCGTGACGCTGTCGATTCTCTCGGAAGGATCGAGGGGCCCTTGGTCTGTTTGCGGGCGCGCCTTCGGATTCCGGTTTCCCGCCAGGATTTGGGTTTGAAAAAGGTCTAGGGGATGTGCGATCCGGTCAGCTTGCCCCCACGCTGGGAAAACGGCGAGTGACAGGACCGCTAAGGTAGCTGCCAGGCGTCTCGCAAAACGGGGGAAGTCTGGAATCATAATGGCCACGGCTCGACTGAGACATCAGCCGGTAGGGGCGGTACTACAAATACGTCACCCTGGCTTACATTTCGGCTGCAGTAGGGGTGGACTAGGAGGGGTTTCTTACCTTAGTTCTGTGGCCGGGACTGACTTAGCCAAAGAGATACGCTCCACCTGCTAAGAAAGTCAATTATTTCAACACATCCGTGGTCCCCGAGTCCTTCCAGCATGACCGAAGAGTGCCGAATCGGATGGGAGACATCCACTCCAGCAAATAACGCCAAGGGTGGCGCCAGTTGTAGCAAATGCCTGCGGGTAAGCTCCCGGCGTAGATTGTCCTGGAATGACGCAGCGGTTTGAAATACTGGTCTCTGCCATCGTGCAGAAAGCTCAAATAGCCATAGACCCAGCTTGTTGGAATGTATCCGTAGTGCTTCCGCAGAACCCGCATCGATTCCTGGAACATTTGCCGGCGATTACCCAGAGATTTATTTGCCTCATGCATGCGAGAGGTCGCCAGGCAAACGGGTATCGGCACAAAAGACCATCGGCTGGCCAGCCTGATCCACAGGTCGTAGTCGAACGCGGAATGCAGCGTGGTATCGACCCGCCCCACCGCTTCGAAGGAGGTTCGACGGATGAAGGCGGATGGCTGGCACAGAATGCATTCCCGCTGGAAGAGTTCGGGGGAATAGGGCGCCCGCGTCGGGTAGCGGGCCAGGTCGGCCCCATTTTCGTCGATCCAGACCCCTTCGCCGTAGACTACCGCCGCATCCGGCGCTGAAAGGAATTGCTGGACTGCGGCACTCACGGCGCCGGGCAGATAGGTATCGTCGGCATTCAGCCAAGCCAGAATCGAGCCGGTGGATTCCAGAAATCCTCGGTTGATCGCGTCGGCAGTCCCAGAATCGGGACCGGAATGCCATCGCAGACACCCTTTGTACTGCTCGACAACCGCCATCGTACCGTCCGTCGAGCCCCCATCCATGATTAAATACTCGATGTTCGGATAATCCTGCGCGAGCACACTCTCGATGGTCTGCGAAATAAATCGGGAGGCATTCAAACAAGGTGTAACAATGCTGACTCGTGGCTGCTCAGGAATGGGCGTCAAATTCACGAAACCTTGAGTACATTTTAACAGGTGAATTTCAGCCAGCCGAGAGCTATGCCTGTTGCTGGAACAAGTGGATGGTAAAAAATGCGATCGCGGCAACCAGAGCCGCCGCCGGAATGGTCAGAATCCAGGCTGTGACGATGTCCGTTGCGACATTCCACCTGACGGCCCGTACCCGCTGAATAGAGCCGACGCCCGCAATAGCGCCCGCAACCACGTGCGTGGTTGAAACCGGTAAACCAAGCCAGGTGGCGAACAGAATCGAGATCGCCGCGCCCGTCTCCGCGCAAAAGCCGCTGCGGGGTTTCAGACGCGTCAGCCGAGTCCCCATGGTGTGTACCACCCGCCATCCGCCGCTGAGAGTGCCAAACCCCATCGCGGCGGCGCAGGCCAGAATCACCCAACTTGGAACTCGAAAGCTCTTCTCAAATCCGGCCGCAAAAAGAACCGCCGTGATGATCCCCATGGATTTCTGCGCGTCGTTGGTCCCATGCGCGCAACTCAGCAGCGATGCAGAAATGATCTGCAGATGCCGGAACCAGCTATCCAGCCGCCGGGGAGAAAAGTTATGGAAGATCCAATACACAATCACCATCAGCGTGTAGCCGAGCGCCATTCCAATGAGCGGCGCCAACACGATGAAGGCCAGTGTGCTCGGCCATTTTCCCTCCACCAGGCCTCCTATTCCAGCTTTCGCCAGTGCGGCGCCGGCATAGCCGCCGATCAGTGCGTGGGAGGAGCTGACCGGCAGCCTCAAATACCAGGTCAACAAATTCCATAGGATGGCACCCGTCAGCCCCGCCAGAATCACGTAGGGCGTCACGATCTTGGTGTTAACAAATCCTAGCCCGATGGTGGCAGCCACGCTGGTTCCAAAGAAGAATGCCGCAATGAAGTTGAACGCGGCAGCCAGCGCCACGGCCTGCGTCGGCGTAAGTACCCGCGTGGCGATCACGGTGGCGATAGAGTTCGCGGCGTCATGGAACCCGTTGACGAAATCGAAGCTCAACGCAACCAGAACAATAAAGAAGACCAGCCCAAAGACCGCCATGCGCTAAAGGTTCTTCACGGCAATGTTCTGAATCACGTCGGCCACGTCTTCACAGCGATCGGTGGCGCTTTCCAGGAGCTCATAGAGTTCCTTCAACTTGATCAACGTGATGGCGTCCATGTTCGAGCTGAAAAGATTCGTTAGCATGGTTCGCTCCACTGCGTCCGCCGCTTCCTCCAGGCGGTTCACTTCGATGCACGCCTCCATGACGGGTCTTTTCTCCTGCAGCGTTCGCAGCGCTTTATCCAACGCCCGGCAGGAACTTGCAATCATTCCTCCCAGTTCCATGGCGGCTGGCGGGATGGGATCTATTCGATAGGCAACGATGCGAAATACCGCGTCCTCCATGGTGTCGAGCACGTCGTCGAGCGCGCTGGCGAGCGACTGAATGTCCTCCGGATCGAAGGGAGTAATGAACGTCTGTCGCAAGCGATCGAGCAGCTTGTGCGTCACCTCGTCGCCAGCGCGCTCCAGCGTTTCCATTTGTTTGGCGACCCGACACATACCCTCGTATCCGCCTTGCAGTCCAGTGTGCAACAAATGACCGGCCTGGCAAAGAATCTCGGATTGTTCAAAAAAGTATTCAAAGAACTTTTCGTCCTTCGGAAGAAAGTTCAATCGCGGATCTCCCCGTTCATGCCCGTTTCCTCTTTTTACCCGACGCGCTCTTGCCGGATTTGGCATTCTTCTGCATCCGCAGCCTCCACGCCGTTCGCAGAGCGCCGGCAAGCAGATCTTCGTTCGCTTGCGCGAGCCGGATGTGCGTGGACCCCATTCTTCCCCAGCCGCCAGTAATCGGCAGGAACACTTCGGGCTGCTCTGCGACGAAGTCCGCCTGCTGTTCCGGCGTGAGCATCAGGTTGCCATAGCCTTGGCTTTCGGAAGCGAGTGTGGCGAAGATCCTGCCACCCACGCGAAAGTCGACCGCCCTCATATGCGAGCCTTCCTCAGCCCCTGGGAGGCTCAGCGCGATCCGTCGAAAATCCGCCGCGGTCATCTTGCATCGCTCCGCACAAGCAGAGAGTATCCCACAAAAGGCCGTTGAACCTGCTAGATTACGGCCAGCATGCGCTTTCGCTGGCTGATCCCGGCGCGATCGATCCTGCTGGGCTGGCTTGCGCTCTTCGCGATCAATTACCTAGTGGAGCGCCCCCTGCTTTCCTGGACTGCCCCGCTGTTGGGCGCAATCTGGTTCCCCACCGCGCAATTGGCGCTGGCCTGCGCCGGGCTGGCTGCTACTGGATGGATCATTGGCCGCTGGAATCGTTCCCACCCGATTGCAACGGTGATCGTTTTTGCGTTTATGATCGCATTCTGGAACTTCGGCCTGGTACCGGCGATCAACATCCCCTGGCTGTTCCGATTGACGGTCGATAGCTTCGAAAATCCGCGCTTTCTGCAATCGCTGCTTACCGCCACCGCTACCCACGCGCTGCTTTTGGGGAGTCTGTTCACTGGCGCGTTATTGACTCGCGCGCATGAGGAGGCGTTTTCTCTTGGCTTGCGCCAGGCGGATAAAATGGATAACCGTGAGTGACATTCGTGTTCTCCTCTGTGTGCCCCTGGCAGCGCTGCTTCCCTCAGCTTCCTGGTGTCAGAGCAACACCATCCCTGGCGAATTCATAATCGATCCGCCGACTCTGGTTTCGCTGGGCTTCGCGTGGAAGATCTCGGGCGACGACAATCGTAACGCACGGGTGGATGTCACCTATCGCAAGAAAGGCGAGCAGCAGTGGCGGCAAGGCCTTCCGCTTCTCCGTCTTCAGAAGGAACAAGTGTTCGGCGGAATACCGCGCGAAGGCGGCAAGCATTACTACAGCTTCGTGGCGCCCAACATGTTTGCCGGCAGTCTTCTCAATCTCGAGCCCGGCACCGAATACGAATGCCATTTCATGCTCTCCGATCCGGACGGTGTCAAAGGGAAAGCGCAGAAGACCGTGATGGCGCGCACGCGCCAGGAGCCTCAGCCTGCCACCGGCGGCCACGTCTATCACGTTTACCCTTTCGGCTATAAGGGAACCAAGCAGGAGCCGGCCTTCACTGGTCTGCTTGCGGCGTATTTTATGGGTTCAGATCAGTCCGATCATTCCAATGCGCTCCCTCCGCGCGTTCAGCCCGGCGACATCATCCTGGTTCATGCCGGGGTCTACAAGGACAGCCGCTTCATTTACGGCGGATTCGATCGCGCCGTTCCCGCGTACGGCACGCCGTTCGATGGCACTTACTACTTGACTCAGAGCGGCACTGCGGACAAGCCGATCGTGATTAAAGGCGCGGGTGATGGCGAAGTGGTCTTCGATGGAGACGGCTGCCAGAATCTGTTTAACTTGATGGCAGGGAATTACAACTACTTTGAAGGCATCACCGTTCGAAACACCAATGTAGCTTTCCTGCTAGGACTAAAGAACATCGCCGGAGCCAGCGGATTCACCTTGAAGCACTCCCATCTCGAGAATATCGGCCGCGGCGTGGAAGACGATTGGTCAGGATCGAAGAACTTCTATATCGCAGACAACGTGTTCATCGGCCGCCACGATCCGGACAAGCTGCAGAGCTGGTGGACTCCCGCCGTATGGGCGAAGTTCCCTGGCTATCCGACGCCAATCACATCCGAATACGCGGTGAAGATTTACGGCCAGGGCCACGTGGTGGCTTACAACTATGCCGCCAATTGGCACGACGGCATCGACATTGCCACGTACGGCGATCCCGACGGCACGCCGAACCCGATTGCAGATCGGCTGCCCGTTTCCATCGATTTCTACAACAACGATTTTTCGAACATGGCGGATAACTGCATCGAGGCCGATGGCGGCGCGCGCAACATTCGCGTTTTCGAGAACCGTTGCTTCAACTCGGCGGGGGGAGCACTCAGCGCGCAACCGACCTTTGGTGGTCCGCTGTATTTCTATCGCAACCTGGTTTACGACGCCACTACCGGGGGACCATTGAAGTTTGTCGACACGCCCGCCGGTGTATTGGTTTATCAAAATACCTTTATCGGTCAGGGCCGTTTGATGGGTCCGGCATCCAATGTTCATTTTTTGAACAACTTGATTTTGGGCGATGGCTTCGCAGACCCAGTCCTCAACTTGCGCACTTACACGAATTATTCGACGTCCGACTACAACGGATTCCGTCCGAACCGTGGCGTTGACAACGCTTTTGAGTGGGACTCACCGCCATTCGAGGTAGCGGCTGACTATCAGCACGATCCGATAACCCGTCATTTCAAATCGCTGGAAGATTACAGCAAAGCGACGCACCAGGAGCAGCACAGCATTCTGATCGATTTCGATGCTTTCGTGAACGTCCCGATCCCGGACAAGTCCGATCCGCAGCGTCTCTACCATCCCGACAACTTCGATTTCCGTTTGAGGCCTGGTTCGCGAGCCATCGACGCAGGTGTCTCGCTTCCTTCCATCACGGATGATTTCACCGGCCGCGCGCCAGACCTTGGTGCATTCGAATTAGACCGGCCGCTCCCGCACTACGGTCCGCGGCAATAAATCCCACTCGTCGGCGCCCATGCGGTGGAAAAACTCCTTCGGCGCGACGTCCGCCACCGGCATGGGGTGCCGTCGCGTGGTCTTCAGCTCGTCCAGCATCTGGTCGCACACGCCCACAACCGCATTGAACAGCAGGACCGGCAGGATTGCCAATCTATATCCCATGGCCTGCGCATCATCGATTGCAACATCCGGCGTTTTCCCGCGCCATACCATGTTGAGCAAACACGGCCCCCGCACCAATCGCGGCACGGAGGCCACTTCCCCGATCGATTGTGGCGCCTCCACAAATGCCATGTCCGCGCCGGCGTCCAGCGATGCATTGGCTCGGCGGATTGCTTCGTCAAATCCCAACACCGCGCGCGCATCGGTTCGCGCAATGATCAGAAACTCGCGATCGCGCTTGGCCGACACTGCCGCGCGAATTTTCGCCACATACTCCTCGAGCGGGATAATCACCTTGTCCTCCAGGTGCCCGCACTTCTTGGGAAAACCCTGATCCTCAATGTGAATCCCAGCCACGCCCCGTTGTTCGTACTCGCGCACCGTGCGAACCACATTCAGCTCGTTGCCGTATCCGGTGTCGGCGTCCGCGATTACAGGCACACTCACCGCAGCCGTGATGCGCCCGGCATTTTCCACCATCTCCGACATCGTGACCAGCCCGTAATCGGGGTAGCCCAGCGATGCCGCCGTCCCCGCGCCCGTCATATACACCGCGCTGAATCCGGCTTGGGCGATCATGCGCGCCGTAATGCAGTCGTACGCTCCCGGCGCGGTGATCATGCCATCCTGCCGCAACAGTTCCCGAAACTCGCTAGCCTTGGTCATTTCCACATTGTCGCGCCGAGCTTTGGGATTGCGCCAACGTGCCGGGATTAATTTCCCTCGCGCAAGTGCTTTACAGTGTGGACGTATCTCCTGGCTAGCTCTTCAATCCAATGCGCCTCGCGGGTGGCGATGGCACGCGGGGGAATCAAGTCTGCGCCGATTCCGACCGCGGTGGCTCCGGCCGCGAGAAATTCCCCCGCCGTTTGCTGGTTCACGCCTCCTGCCGCGATGAACGAAACCTGAGGGAAGGGAGCCTTCAACGCGTGGAGATAGTCGACGCCGCCAACCAAAGAGCAGGGAAATATTTTGACGAAGTCGGACTGTGCTTTTACAGCCGCTATGATCTCGCTCGGCGTGAGAACTCCGGGTATCACGGTAACTCCCGCTTGCATGGCAAATTCGACGATTTCCAGATCCAGGCCGGGGCTCGTAATGAATTTGGCACCAGCGGTCAGGCAGGCGCGCGCCGTTTCTAAGTCCAAAACCGTACCAGCGCCCACCACCATGTGCGGATACTTCTTAACCAGATGGGCGATCAACTGGGTCGCTTTGGGAACGGTCATCGTAAGTTCCACGATGGGAAGCCCGCCCCGCGAAACCGCCTCCGCGGCGAACAGAGCGTCTTCATCGTTCGATGTGCGAACGGCCGGGATAATCGCCAGTTCCCGGATCCGAGCGCAAACTTCCTCCTTGGTCATCTGCTACGCCTGCTCGTCAAAATCCCCTTCCGGTGCTGGCAGTACATCATTGTTACCAGCCATCCACACATAGAGGGTGGGGAGCAGGAAGATGCTCATCACCAAGTCGGAGATGAGGCCTCCCACAATCACGATCGCGAACGGGCGTTGCGAGTCCGAGCCAATTCCGTGGGACATAGCTGCCGGCAAAAGGCCCAGCGTTGCCACCAGCATGGTCATCATGATGGGGCGAAGTCTCAACACGGCCCCCTCCACCGCCGAATCCAAGATGGTGTGTCCGCGGACGCGAAGCTGATTGATGTACTC
>JBEKRO010000147.1:0-9791 GCA_049518655.1 Bryobacteraceae bacterium
CAAGATCATGCGCTATATCCGGCTCTATGGAAAAACCGCAAAACCTTTCCAATGGAAGTACACCGATTATCGTCACCGCGTCTCAGCATGCTAAAGATTCAGAGCGGACAGCCCACTAGTTCCACCATGTCGAACGACGAAAGTACGATTCGGGCCGCAGAAAAATCGCGGTCATCCGCAAAGCCCTGAAGGACCTCCGTCAGAATTAGATCGCCGACCGCCAGGCGTTCAAGTTCCCCGAGGCTACTCTTCCAAGCGGCGAGGCTAACCGCAGTGGCGTTAGCAAGTTCCTGCAGGGTGAGCCGCTGGCGTCTCAATAGCTCGTCGAGCCTGTCGGTCGCCGGGGTTAAACTTCCGTTGAAGTAGTTGATCCAGACACTGGAATCGACGAGGATCATCGGTCCCTCCTCATCGCGTCCAGATCGCCAGTCCAGTGCAATTTACCGCGAAACCGCCGGATCTCGGCCTGCTTACTTAAACGAAGCAAAGTCCGCAACCCGAGATCGACTGCCTCCCGCTTAGTCTTGAGCCCGGTCGCACGGAGCGTTTCTTTCATCAGCCGATCGTCGATGACAATATTCGTACGCATCGATGTGTATTTCCCATAGACATTATACACATGCGAGCCGCGCCCAACTTCAGTGCCCGCCCCGAAACAGGGAAAATAACTCGATCACCAGAATCGCCACCACCATCGCCTCCAGCGCGAACGCACGCGCCTGATGAAACTCGTTCATCATGAACTCGTAGAGCTCGCCCGCAGTCCGCAGCTTCTCTTCCACCAGGTTGCGATAATCGGTGACGCCCACGCGCGCCGCCGCGATCCGGTAGGCCCGCGCGTAAAACATATCGCTCAGGAACTTGATCGCATTGTCGGTGCGCTCGGTCAACTCCCGCACGTCCAGCCGAAGAGTATTCAGCCGCTCGGCCTGGCCCGCCATCTTCCAGCGCCGGAAGAATCCGCCGCGATGCTCCAACATCTTGTATACGTTCTCCAACACGCGCGTCAGAACATCGTCGTAGTGCCGGAACTCAAGCAACTGCGTGTTCGCGTATTCGAGCAGCTGAATCGTCGGCGCAGCGCCCTCGGCGGTATCGTAAACCAGCGCGGCCACCCAGCCGGTCACCAGCAAGTCGGTCGGATAGTAGGACAGGCTCGACTGCAGCACTTCGCGACGCTCGCTCTCCGCCAGTGGCTGCGATTCACCGCGGACGATCTGTGCGATCTGTTCTCCACGCTTGGCCAGCATCACGGGAGCCGTCAGTGGTTGGCCGTCCTCGTCCAGCGCCTCGCGCAAATGGATGATGTAGTAGTCTTCGCTCAGCCGTGCCGGATACGCTTGCACCAAAGCCGGCGCCGCGCGCTCCATCCGCGTGTGAATTAGTTCCGCGGTCCTCCGCTCGATCTCCGGTGCAAGAATCCAGCGGTTCGACAACCGGATCAATTGCTCCCAATCCGCCTCGAACTCCATCTTCAGCTCGACGCTGGCGACGCCGTAGTCAAAATACTTGATTCGCGCCTCAAACCGCTCGCCCGATTCGAGCGCAATCGGCTCGGGATACTCGATCGCAGGCGGGCGCTCGAAGCGTACATACTCAGGCGCGGGATGTTTGAAACTCGGCTGCGGCCGCGCAGTCTCTGCGCCCACCAGATCGCGCAGTTGGTCGATGCGGATCTCCTCGGCTACGTCGTACAACACGAACACCCAGAACGATCCGCGCAGCGGAGCCATCCCTGTATTGTTACGCAGCCCCGGCAATTCAGGAAGGGTTCGCAGTGTACTCCAGATAAATGGTACCGACATTGGGCAATAGTGCCGATTGCTCCAACGTCATGACGATCGAGGTGGATGGGAATGTCCAACGAACAGTTTTGATCAGGTGGTTGTTTTCGCCTCTAGTCACTTCCTCATTGGCTGGATGGCCGTACTTTTGGATCAGCACTGTCCGGAGCGTGTCGAAATCTTGAGGTCCAGCAAGTGGCACCGAGCTCGGAAGCCCAAAAAACGACCACAGTCTTACGGATGTAATTTTCTCACTGCTGGGCACCTTCTCAACGAGCCTGGCTCCAACCTGAACTCCCATCTCGACGTTGCCAATCTTCACCGGGTTGAGCTGCAGCAGTGTCCAGTTGTCCTTGCTCTCGGGCTGAGTGTCGATGCCGTAGGCAGAGCGGGCGTCGGCAATGGTCGTACCCCATTTGATCCGGTCCCAGCCATCCACATCTTTGGGTTTGGGCTGTCCATACAAAACAAGGGCAAGCGCAGCCCAAGCACCCAACCGAACCACGATCATGCCAACTCCCCTCTTCTGCCGCGGTGCCGGTCAAACCACCACGCCCACGGAATGAAGACTACCGGGAGCGCGATTGCCGCCCACGCAACCTCAGTCACGCTGCCGGGCGCGGTGCCGAATGCATTTGCGACGTAAATCAGCAGCAGTAAAACAATGTACGCGATGAACGCGTAGCGTCCGATGCGATCTTTTGCCCGCGTCGCGTGCACATACATCCACACTCCTGCCGAGAACATCAGAATCTCCACCACCATTGTGCCCGAGATCGAGTTCCATAAGCCCAGTCCATAGCGAGCTCCGCCCGGATAGAGCGGCATGTCAGGCCGATGCGTGATCCAATCCAGGACCCAGTGGCTTACCACGCCGATCCAAATCGCGATCGCACCCGCCCAATAGCGCGTGATCGCGTAGTAGATAGCCCCGAATGCCGTGGCCCAGACACACAACATCAGCAGGCTGTGCGACCAAGGGTAGGAAACAAAGTCGAATGGGGTAAAGCGTGTATTGCCAGGATCGATCCGTACCTGCTCCCAATCCAATAGCAAGAAGACGGGCCAGAGAATATCGGCCAGTAACGGCGCAGTCAGCAACACCGACTCCGAACTGCGCGGCGCGAAGCGCTTGGCCGCAAATCCCACCGCAAAGTGACCGATGAACATAACCTGTTCTGCTACTTCACACCAGACATCAACTTCACTGTCGGCTTCACCAATAGCGCCAACACGGCCGCCGCGCCGAATGCAATGCAGGCCACCACTCCGAATAGCTCCGGCAGCGGCATGGATTCGTAGAGCGACGCCGCTATCCCGGCCAGATAGTCGCCAATGCTGAGCGAGACAAAGAACAGACCCATCATCATTCCCGCCACGCGCGCCGGCGCGAGCTTCGTCATCGCGCTCAGCCCCACTGGACTCAGGCACATTTCGCCCACCGTTTGTAGAAAATAGGTGCTGGTCAACCACCAGGGCGAAACCAATGCGCCCGTCATCGACGCACGCGCTGGAGGAATCAGAATCACAAACGCGATTCCTCCGAATAGCAAGCCTAAAGCAAACTTGCCCGGGCTGGACGGTTCTCGCTTACCCAGCGCGATCCACAGCCATGCAAACACGGGAGCCAGAATCATCACGAAAAGCGCCGGAACAAATTGAAACCAGCTGGCCGGAAAATCAAATCCGAGCACCACGCGATTCGTGCTGCGCTCGGCGAAAAGGCTCAGGGACGAGCCGGCTTGCTCATAAGCCGCCCAAAATACCGACGATGCCAGGAATAAAACCAGAATGGCGCCGGAACGCTTACGCTCCGTTGCCGACCAACCGCGTCCCAACAGCAGCCATGCGAAGATTCCGGCTGAGACTGCGATCAAGACCAGGCCAAGAGCAGCGGATACACGCTCCGCGGTAATCTCCAAGGCACCTGTCGTGGCGAGCAATCCGATGGCTCCCAGAATCAGCGCAGCCGCCGCCGCGCTCAGCGCGGTGTTCCGCTTCAAACGCCTTCCCGCCTCTGGACTCCCGGGCGGCGCCGGATGAAGTCCGGCTGATCCGAGATACTTGCCGCCTATGGTGTATTGGATGAGCCCCGCTACCATACCTACGCCGGCCAGTCCAAAGCCCAGTCGCCAACCGATTCGCTCGCCCACCCATCCGACGGCCAGCGGCGAAAGCAAAGCGCCGAGATTGATGCCCATGTAGAAGATGGAGAAGCCCGAATCGCGCCGCCGGTCGCCCTGCGCATAGAGCTGCCCTACCATCGTGCTCACGTTGGGCTTTAGCAATCCTGTTCCGAAGATCAACAGGCCCAAACCCGCATAGAATCCCTGCACGCCCGGACTCATCAGAAAGAATTGCCCCGCAACGATTAGGATGCCGCCGTAGAGTACTGCCCGCCGTTGTCCGAAGATGCGATCCGCCACCCATCCGCCGGGCAGGCTCAGCAAATACACCATCGCCGTGTAGAAGCCGTAGATCGCGCCCGCCTTCACCACCGGAAAGCCCAAGCCGCCTTTCGCCACGCTTGCCGTCATGAACAGGATCAGGATGGCGCGCATCCCGTAGTAGCTGAAGCGCTCCCACATCTCTGTGAAGAACAGCGTCGCCAAGCCGCGCGGATGGCCAAAAAAGCTGGTGTCGGAATGCGTGACGTCCAGTGTTTGTTTCACTTCCAAGCTGTAACGCTAGCATGTCCAGAAGACAGAATTCAAAAGACGGAATTCAGAAGTCAGAATTCAGAATTCCTGGAATTGAAGACCCGAGTACTCTCCGCTCTTTGTGGCAGTCGAGGCGCCGTGGGAAGAACGCACTCTTATTAATTTCGTCGTCCTGACGTTGGTTCGTCTTCCCTATTCAGTTCCTATTCAGTTCTTCTCGCAGCGCTTTGGAATGCGATCGATAGGAAATGATTCCCACATTCTGACTTGTGGATTCTGACTTCTGGATTCTGACTTCTGACTTCTGGATTCTGTCTGCTGTATACTGTCCCAAACCGTATGCCCCGCACATTTTTGGTCTGTCTAGCCCTCTTAGCTACCGCCAGTTCTTCGTACTCCCAATGGCCTCGCGTTGCTTCGCCCAAACTCCCACGCACTGCCGACGGCAAGGTCAACCTCAACGCTCCTACTCCGCGCACCGCTGAGGGCACGCCCGATCTTTCGGGTGTCTGGGAAATGTACGCCGAAGGCCAAAATCCCAAGCTCCTCACCAATCTTGCGAGCGATTTGAAACCTGGCGACGTTCTGTTCCTGCCCTGGGCCGAAGCCACCTATAAAGAGCGCGCGGAGAGCAACGGCAAGGACCACCCCGGCGCTCAGTGCCTGCCTTCCGGCATCCCGGAAAAGGACACTGTTCCGCATCCTTATAAGATCGTGCAGACGCCCGGCCTCATCGTGATTCTGTACGAATCGCGCACCATCTTCCGGCAGATTTTCACCGACGGCCGGCCCCTTCCGCAAGATCCGAACCCGGCCTGGCAGGGCTATTCGGTCGGCAAATGGGACGGCGATACGCTGGTGGTTGAAACCGCCGGCTTCAACGGCAAAACCTGGCTCGACATGTCCGGCCACCCGGCCACGGACGCGCTGCATGTCACTGAGCGCTTTACCCGGCGCGATCTCGGTCACATGGATCTTATGATCACCATCAACGATCCCAAGGCTTACTCGAAACCCTGGAATGTCGCCGCCAAAGTCCATCTTTTACCCCAAGACGATCTCATCGAATACGTCTGCGAAGAAAACAACAAAGCGCCGGGGCACATGGTGGGGAAATGAACTGGTAAGGCAATGAGATTCGTTTTCGGCGGTAACAAGGTTGCGTTGGAATGCCGTCATTAGTACGATAGGTCCTTCAGACAACCTTAGGGAGGAAGTACAACATGAAGTTTTGGTCGAGCCGGCTGACCCTGTCGGTCGCTGCAATGTCAGTCGTTTGCCTGAGCGGCATCCCGTTGGCCGGCCAGGCAGGCACGCCAGCGAAAGGACAGACCGCGGGAGAAGTTTTTAAGAACGTCACCACCAGCCCGCTCAAGGGGCTAACGGTTGACGATTTTATGGGAAGTATGGGCGTCATGGCTGCCGCCCTGGGCTTTGATTGCGCGGACTGCCACACTGGCGCCGGTACCGACAAGGTGGTCTGGGAAGCCGACACCAATAGAAAGAAGATGGCGCGCAGGATGACGGAGATGGTGGTCGTTATCAATAAGACCAACTTTGGCGGAGCGCCGCTGGTAAGCTGCTGGACCTGCCACCACGGAAAAGATGTGCCCGCCACGACCATCGCGCTGGATAATCTCTACGGTCCCCCCAACGAAGAGAAGGACGACATCATCGCGAAGGACGGGACCCAGCCTGCCGCCACCGTGATTCTCGATAAATACATTGCGGCCTTGGGCGGAGCGCAAAAGCTGGCCAGTCTGAAGAGCTTTGTCGCCACCGGAACGCAGGGCGGCTACGTTCAGGTGAAGGGTGGAGGCCAGTTTGAAATTTTCGCCAAAGCTCCCGATCAGCGGACCGTACGCGTTACCTACAAGGACGCTCCGGACCGTGGAAACCAGACGCGCTCCTTCAACGGAACCACCGGTTGGGTAACCACACCGCGCGCCTTGTTGGGCGAGTACGAAGTGACTGGTACCGAGTTGGACGGGCTCCATTTCGACGCCGAGCTCGCGTTCCCGGGACAGATCAAGCAGGTGCTCACCAATTTGACTGTTGGCTATCCCGACACCATCGACGGTAAAGATGTGGAAGTGGTACAAGGCCGAGGCCCCAGAAATCTTTTGGTGACCTTGTATTTCGACAAGCAGTCGGGCCTGCTGGTGCGGGAGATCCGCTTCGGCCGGACGCCGATTGGCCGCGTGCCCTCGCAAGTGGATTACTCCGACTATCGCGACGTGGACGGCGTCAAGTTCCCGTTCGAGTACAAATTCCAATGGCTGGACGGCCGGGATACCTACAAGCTCACCGATGTGAAGGTGAACGTGCCGATCGAGGAGTCACGGTTCGGAAAGCCGTCCATGGGGTCGGCGCAGTAGAACTTTCTGTTGCGCGCGCACTTTACGTGCCTCGTCGGCTTAAGCTGGGCTTAAGCCGACGCCGACTTTTCAAGCGATTCTCTCGTCATGTATGACGAACATGACGACCGGACCTCGCACTGAATCCTTGAGTCCGTTTGATCGCGCCGGAGTCGTTATCGTCACGTTCCTCGGCGCCTGCTGCGGCTTTTTCCTTGCCGTGGCAACCGATCCAGTGGGGATGGCGATCCTTGTTCCGGGCGCCTTTGTCGGAGTTTCGCCGACGCAGGTTTTTGAGACGGCCCTACGAACGTTTGCAATCACCTTCTGCACGGGCTCCCTGTGTGGCCTGGTGTTGTACGCCTGGGACAGGCTTGCAACCTTTCTCACTAGCGCCCTACGGGACTGTTTTCGATAGGTGCCAACCCCAAATCCTTAACCCCTAATCTCTAGGCCGCCGCAGCCCGCGGCGCCTCTAAGCCAATTGCCGGCCGCACAACCCCTGCAAAATCTCGATCGGCGCGTTTTCCCGCCTCACCAAGCTCTCCCGATCCACAATCACCGTCTGCTCCAGCGCATATTGCCCCGACAAAACCGCGTGCGGAACTACATCGGTGAACACCATCCAGGTTGAATCCGGCGGAAACTCGAACCGGTACTTCGCGCAGTTCTGCTGATACTCGCCGTTGAACTTCAAGTAGTCGTGAAATCCCAGCATGAACCGGTCATACGCTGACCGTTTCGCATCCAATCCGCCAAACGCACCCAGCACGCGGCTCCCCAACGACCCCTTGGGATGCTTCGCCGCCTCCGGGAGCCCTGCATCGCGGGCATAGCGCAGCGCGAGCGCGCCCATGGGATCGGACGTCATCCAAACTCGCGGCTTCGTCTGGTGAATGTTGGTGAAGAATCGCAGGATCATGTCGCCGCGCGTCGGCCGCGTCGGAAAAGCATCCACATGCAGCAGATCGTTGCGCTTCTTGGTCGGCAAATCGCGACCTTCTTCCTCCTGCGGCCGGAAACTGGCGAAATCGATGCGCGCCTTCTCCATGTAGCGCGGCAGCAGCTTCCACGAAAAGGCCAACGCACGCTCGGAATACGACCGCATCACTATGCGCAGCTTCTCCGGATCGGAAACCGCCGAGGGATCGAACCCGGTCACCTTGTCCGCGGCCGGCCGGTAAGCGATGTTCTTATGGTGGCTGCTGGACGAAAGTCCGGTGCTCCGCAGAACCTCGCGCTCTTCGTCAGACAACGCAAACGGCGTATGCGGAAAGTACAAGATATTGCCGCGCTCCAGCGCCAGATAGTTTTCTTCGCGAGGCATAGGCTCGCCGACCGTGATTAGCTCCACAACGTCTATGTTAAACTCCCGGATTGAACACGCGCGTCTCCCTGTTCGTCACCTGCATCGTCGATCAGGTTTTTCCCCAAGTGGGTATCGCAATGACCCAAGTGCTGGAGCGCCTGGGTTATCAGGTGCATTTCCCCGCGGCGCAAACCTGCTGCGGGCAGCCTGCATTCAATTCCGGATACACGGAGGAAGCACGCAAGATCGCACGGCACTTTTTGGATGTCTTTCGCGATTCTGAAACCATCATCGTGCCCTCCGGTTCGTGCACCTCGATGATCTCGCATCATTTTGCGGACATCTTCGAGCACGATCCCAAGCTCCTTGCCGAGGCCCATGCTCTTGAGCCACGTGTCTGGGAGTTTTCGCGCTTCCTGCTCGAGGTGGCTCAGGTGGAAGATGTCGGCGCGCGCTTCGACGGCATCGTCACCTATCACGATAGCTGCCACGCGTTGCGAGAGCTGCGCATCAAAACCGGACCGCGAAAGCTTCTGGCGAAAGTGCAAGGGCTCACTCTGGCCGAAATGAACGCGGCCGAGGAATGCTGTGGTTTCGGCGGAACATTCTCCATCAAGTTTCCCGAGGTTTCAGGCGCAATGGCCCGCACCAAGATCGATTCCATCCAGAAGACCGGCGCATCAACAGTGGTATCCATCGACTCCAGTTGCCTGATGCAGTTGCAAGGCGTCATCGATCGCGCGGGCCTTCCCATCCGGACGCTGCATCTGGCTGAGGTGCTGGCGTCCCGATGAGGTCTGCAAGAAGATGAAAGCGCCGGAAACAGAGATTCAACAGGCGATCAACGATTCCCGGCTGCAGCTTGCAATCTACACGGCTACTGGCCGCTTGATCGATCATCGCGCGGGAGTGGTCAGCGCAGAGGCTTTGCCCGATTACCAGGAACTCCGCGACAAAGCGAACGCCATCAAGAAACACACCATCGAGAATCTCGATTATTATCTCGAGCAGCTCGAATCGAACGTAATCGCGCACGGCGGCAAAGTCGTGTATTGCCGCACCGGCGAAGAAGCCGCCGATTTCGTGATCAATCTCGCGAGAGAGCGCGATCTGCACATGCTGGTGAAATCGAAATCGATGACCAGCGAGGAGATCCATTTCAATGAGCGCCTGGAGAAGCATCACCTGCAAGCCATTGAGACCGATCTCGGCGAATACATCCTTCAGCTCGCACATCAGCGACCGTATCACATTGTTGCGCCCGCGCTCCACTTAACTCGTTACGACGTCGCCGACGTTTTCACCAAGGAGCTAGGCGTTGAAAACGAAGTGGTGATCGAGAAACAAACAAAAATAGCCCGCGGTGTTTTGCGCCAGCGATTCCTGGAAGCCGGCATGGGTGTTAGCGGCGCGAATTTTCTGATCGCCGATTCGGGCGCCATTGTCGTTGTGGAGAACGAAGGCAACGCGCGCCTCAGCACTTCAGCGCCAAAGATTCACATCGCCATCGCGGGCATTGAGAAAGTGATTCCGCGCGCGCAGGATCTGGCGGTGTTCTTAAATCTTCTCGGCCGCAGCGCCACTGGCCAGCCGCTCACGGTTTACACATCGTTTCTTTCTGGACCACGGCGCGAAAACGAGATCGATGGCCCCGATGAGTTTTATCTCTTGCTGCTCGACA
>JBEKRO010000148.1:0-9790 GCA_049518655.1 Bryobacteraceae bacterium
GCGAAAGCCACATCAGTAAGATCATCGTTAAGCCGTGTGCAGGAAAACTGCACGCACGGTTTGAAAGGGGTTCTTAGAAACGGGCCGGTGTAAACCGGTACCGCGCTAAAATCTACCAATGCAAGATCTGCTCAACCGAACGGCGGAGATAGCCGCGCGCTACCTGGAGACTCTGGACGAACGCGGCGTGGCGCCAACTCCGGAGGCACTGGCTCGGCTGGCGGAACTGAACCATCCTTTGCAGCAGAGCCCACAGAGTCCCACCGCCATTCTTGAGATGTTGGATCGCATCGGCTCCCCGGCCACCATGGGGATGGCTGGGCGGCGATTCTTCGGCTTCGTTATCGGTGGCTCGCTGCCCGCGGCGCTGGCGGCGAACTGGCTGGCGGGCGCCTGGGACCAATGCCCGGGACTCTTCGCCGCCTCGCCCATCGGGGCCGCGCTCGAAGAAGTCTCGCTCGGCTGGCTGCTGGACGTGCTGAAACTTCCGGCTGAATCGGGCGGAGCCTTTGTGACAGGCGCCACCATGGCCAATTTCACGGCACTGGCCGCTGCCCGGCACGCTGTATTGGAGCGCGTGGGGTGGGACGTGGAGAAGGACGGGTTGTTCGGCGCGCCGCCTGTGACGGTGGTGGTGGGAGGCGAGGTTCATCCATCACTGATCAAAGCGCTCGGGATGCTCGGCTTGGGGCGCTCGCGAGTGGTCCGCGTGCCCGTGGACGGTCAAGGACGCATGCGAGCCAGCGAAATGCCGCCGCTCAGTGGACCAACCATCGTGTGCCTGCAGGCGGGCAACGTGAATACGGGCGCATTCGATCCTGCGGCAGAAATCTGCGCGCGCGCCCACGCGGCTGGAGCGTGGGTACATGTGGACGGCGCGTTCGGGCTGTGGGCAGCGGCGAGTCCGCGGTATGAACACCTGTTGAAAGGCGTTGCAGACGCCGACTCCTGGGCTACCGACGCCCACAAGTGGCTCAACGTGCCTTATGACAGCGGCCTGGCTTTTGTCCGCGATCCCCTGGCTCTCCAGCGCGCCATGGCGGTGACCGCAGCCTACCTGCCGCAGGGCGAACATCGCGAGCCCTCGCAATTCACGCCGGAACTTTCCAGAAGAGCACGCGGCGTCGAGATCTGGGCGGCGTTACGTTCGCTAGGCCGGACGGGGTTGAGCGATCTCATCGAGCGCAACTGTCGCCTGGCCCGCCGTTTCGCAGTCGAATTGCAACGCGGTGGGAGTGAAATTCTAAATGACGTGGTGCTCAACCAAGTCTTGGTCGCTTTCAGCGATGCCGGCCGAACCCGCCAGGTGATTGAGCGAGTACAGAAGGACGGTACCTGTTGGTGCGGCCCCACGGAATGGCAAGGCCGCACGGCGATGCGCATCAGCGTATCCTCATGGGCGACCCGCGATGAAGACGTGGACCGCAGCGTGACAGCGATTCTCCGGGCGGCCGGCGATTAGCTGGTGTGGCCAGGATTGGATGGAACGTCCAAGATCCTGTAAATCTGGGATGCGTATTTCTCCACCAGCTTGATTCCGATCCCGGGAATCGCAAGTAGCTCCGCCGCTGTCTTCGGCTCTTTCTCGGCAATCGCCAGCAGCACGCGGTCCGACATGATACGGAACGCCGGCACGCCCTGCTTCGTTGCCACGGCTCGCCGCCACGCTTTCAGATTCGCCGCGGCGCCCGAGGCCGGCCGTACTCCCCGAGCTTCCCGTTGCTTCAGCGCGGCGGCGGAACTCTTCTTGCGGCTCTTCGTTGTGGGCAGTTGAGCCACAGTCTCCCGAATCCTCAATTCAAGCGGAGTGTCTTCGTTTGCACGCTCCGCATCGCCCGTCAAACTCGCATAGCGAAATGGAATCTGTTTCCCATCCTTCTCGAAGACCGAATCCTCCAGGCGGACTAGCCCTGAGCGCGCCATCGCTCCCATGAGCTCCTCAAACCAGTCGCGATCCATGCCGTTTCTTCCGCACAGCTCAGTGTGAAGCTTCCCCACCGACTTGCGATTCATTCGCAGCGCATGCATGACAGCGCGCGCCACGTTCTGCTCCTGCGCGGTGGCATCGCGGAAACGCTGCGCCACCGAACGTTCCGGAGCGCAGAAATCGCAAATGCCGCAGGGCTTCTGGCTGTCGGCGGTGTCGCCGAAATGCCGCACCAGGCTCGACATGCGGCACTGGTTGCTCTGCGCATAACGGATGGTGGCTTCAATCTGGGATTGTTTCTGGCCGCCCTGCGCGATGTACGAATCTCGCCAGTCATCGGCGCCGCGGCTCAGATTGTCGTCCGCATCGATGACCACGCCGCCGTGTGTCCAAAGCTTCTCCAGCGCCTTCTCGAAGATTTCGGGAGGAACGCGGCTGTGTCTTTCAACAAACTCCCGTGGCTGCGCCTCCGTGCGAAGGCGCCCATAAATCTGGTCCAGGAATTTCACGTCCGGATAATCGCGTTCAAAAAAGAAATCGTGCGTATGGCGGTCCGCATAGGAATGCATCAGAATCGCGCGGCTGGGCTCGCCATCGCGACCCGCGCGCCCTATTTCCTGATAGTAGGCTTCGATGCTTCCCGGCAACGCGGTATGAATCACGGATCGGATATTGGCCTTATCGATCCCCATGCCGAACGCAATCGTCGCGACGATCACTTCCAGCTGGCCGTTGAGGAATCCTTCCTGCACGCGGGCGCGCCGGTCGGCGTCGAGGCCCGCATGATACGCCGCCGCCGCAAAGTCGAGCGCGAGCAGGGCAGCCACGCTTTCGGCCTGCCTGCGACTGGGCGTATAGATAATCGCTGGACGACGAGTGGGGTCGGATAGCAACTCGCGCGCCAGGCCGGGACGCTGAGACGGGTTCGTTTCCAGCACTTCAATTGCGATATTCGATCGCCGAAAACCATGGATAAAGCTCGCCTGGCGATCGAGACCCAGTTGCTTGCAAATGTCCTGCTGTACAACTACCGTGGCTGTGGCCGTAAGAGCAATCACTGGCGCGGGGCGCAGAGTCGGGAGATAGCCGCCCAGCAGCCGGTAGTCGGGGCGAAAATCGTGCCCCCATTGCGAAATGCAATGCGCTTCATCAATCGCGATCAGCGCCGGCTTCCGTTTCGCCAGCATCTCGGGGAAACCGCGCACCCGCAGTCGTTCGGGGGCGATGAACAAGAACTGCAGCTTACCATTCAGGTAATCGATACAAACCTGGCGGGAAGCCGCCCGGTCGCGTCCGGAATGGATGCATTCCACCGCGAAGCCACGGTCCCGCAGCTTTCGAAACTGGTCTTCCATCAGCGCGATCAGCGGGCTGATCACCAGCGTGGTCCCGCCCCGTGCAAGCCCGGGCAGTTGGTAGCACAGCGACTTCCCCGCGCCGGTGGGCATCACCAGCAACGCATCGCGTCCCGCAATCACGGTCCTGCAGACTTCTTCCTGATTTGCGCGGAAGGCCGTGAAGCCGAACGCCCGGTGCAGCAGCGCATTCAGCGATTCACCCTGTGTCGCCACCGGCGCAACTTGTGCGATCTCGGCCTTTCCTCCATTGCTTCCGTTGATTGGGCGCGGCGTCTCCGGCATCCGCCCCACCTTGCCGATCACGCTGCGCACATATTCTTCGATTCCGTGCAGAAACGGTTCCAGTTGAGCCTCGCCACGTTCGATGCGCTTCAGATAGGCTTCCCACTGCCCCGTCATCGCGGGACTCTTCACTTCCGGGTGCACCACTTCAATCAAATGGATGCCCTTGTCGGTGGCTTCCAGATTCTTCGCGTTGCGCACAATGTATTCGCGCTTCAGCAGCACTTCGATGATGGAAGCGCGGGTGGCCGGAGTGCCCAAGCCGGATTCCTTCATGGCGTCGGAAAGCTCTTTTTCATCCAGCGTTTTTCCGGCCGTCTCCATCGCAGTCAGGAGCGTAGCCTCGGTGAATCGCTTCGGCGGCCGCGTCTTCTTTCGAACCGCCTCGGCGTTAAGCACGTCTTGCGCCTGCAAGCGCGCGAGGCCGGCCGGCAGGGATTGCTGCTCCTCTTCCGATGTCTCCTTGCGGTTGCCCGGCTTCTTGCCGCTCTGAAAGTCCAGCGCTTTCCAACCAACCTGCTGAATCGCTTTACCGGACGAGTGGTAGCGATCGGTCACCGCGGCGTTGGCGATGGCCGTAATTACCGTCGTCACCGACCACACGTGATCCTCATGCCAGCAGGTCAGCAATCGTCGGCACACCAGGTCGTAGATCTTGCGCTCATCGGGAGACAGATTCACCCGGTCCGGCGAAGTCACGGTGGGGATGATCGCGTGGTGGTCGCTGACCTTCGCATCATCGATATACCTGCGCCCCAGTGGCCTCTCGCCTGTTCCAGGAGCCAGATGTTCCCGATAAGGACCCGACACCGTCTGCACGATCCGAGGCAGCGTCGCCGCCACATCCTGCGAAAGATGCCGGCTATCCGTGCGCGGATAACTGATCAGCTTGTGCCGCTCATAGAGAGCCTGCGCGGTGTCGAGCGTGTGCTGTGCACTGAACCCGAAAAGCCGGTTCGCATGCCGCTGCAACTCGGTGAGGTCGTACAGAAGCGGCGGTCCCATGCGCTGTGTCTCGGCCTTCACCGTTTCAATTGCGGCAACCCCCGTTTTTGCACGTGCCGCGATCTGCCCGGCTTCCACACCATCCCCTGGAAGCCGGGACGATTTTTGTATCTCCTCCACAGCGCGAACCCAGGTGCCCTTATAAGCCTCGGCCTGTGGCTGCGCCGCGGGGCGAAACGTCGCGATCACTTCCAGATAATCTTCCGGCACGAAGCGCCGCACCGCCAGTTCACGCTCCACCACCATGGCAAGCGTCGGGGTTTGCACGCGACCCACGCTCAGCTCATCGCCATAAGTCAGCGTGTAGGCGCGGGACAGATTCATGCCCACCAGCCAGTCGGCACGGCTGCGCCCGCGTGCAGCATCCGCCAACGGCTCGTAGTCGGCGCCGGGCTTGATCGAGTCGAAGCCTTTACCGATAGCTTCCGGGGTAAGCGAAGAAATCCACAATCGGCCAATGGGCTTCGAACACCCCGCCGCTTCGTAGATGTAGCGGAAGATCAGCTCGCCCTCGCGTCCGGCGTCCGTGGCGCAGATCACGCGCTCCACGCGAGGCGAAGACAGAATCTTGCGCACTACCTCAAACTGATCTTTGGTTTTTTCGTAAACTACCAGCGGCCACACTTCCGGCAGCATCGGCAGTGTCTCGCGCCGCCAGGACTTCCACTGCGGGTGAATCTCATGCGGTTGTGCGAGTGACGCAAGATGCCCAATGGCCCACGTAACCACGTAGCCATTGCCGTGTAAGTAACCTTCGCCCTTGGTTGTCGCTCCCAGCACCTTGGCGATGTCGCGTGCCACCGAAGGCTTCTCGGCCAGAACGGCTACCACTCCGGACTCCGCCGCCGCGTTGCTCAAGTAACCAGTTTAGTGTCTCGCCGGTCGGATCTACGCGATTATTTGCACCAGTGCATGCGCAGGATCAGCTCGCTAATTTCTTCCCAACAGAACACTGTGGCGTCGGCTTGCTTGCGGAGGACACCGCTGGGCGGATGGGCAATTCCCTCTCGGCGGCGAACCCGGAAGCCACCTCCCGCAGGCGGGAAACGATAACCGATGGCTGGAAAGCATCCATATAAAGCTGCTGGGCGCGTGTTCCCAATTCCCGCCCCATCGCCGGATTCTCGCTGAGCAGCTCGAAGGATTCGCGGATCGACTGCGGAGATCCGCTAGCAAACAGCATCGTGTCGCTGTCCAACAACAGTTTGTCGGTGATAGCTCCGGCCGTGGTGACCACGGGTATGCCCGATGCAAGCGCGCCAATCAGCGTACCGCGAGCCGCTGATGCGCCGTCAGGATAGATCTGCAAAAGAGCGTCGCATGCCCGCATGTGCTCTGCAACCTCGTCGACGTGCAATCGCCCCGTCGTTCTGATCCGATTCGCCGCCTGCGGGTATTTCTTTGCGAGAGATTCCCGAAACGCTTCTCCAGGCCCAAGGAGAGCCACTTCGAAATTTGGATTCTCCAGAACACATCCGATCGCGGATCCGAGAACTTCGCGAAGTTCCGATCCAAAATTTGAAAAAATGCCAATCGTGAACTGTTTCGGATCGTCTTCATGGCGGACCACCACGCTATCCGACTGGTAACTCTCCGCCGGGATATTGCTGCAGATCCGCAATAGGCTAATGGGCGTCTCGTTCCCTCCCAATGTTCGAAGCAAAGCCAGGTTCGGCTCCGTGGAGGTGAATGAATGTCGAACCGAGTGAAGAATAGCCGAAGCCATCATGCGGTGGACAATTGCAAGCAGCCGATGCCGGAATCGCTGGCCGTTATGGATGGGAAACGCCACTTCAGTGGAACATAACGGAGACGTTGTGCTTCCGCTGCAGGCAGATCCAGAAGCAGAATGCCAGGTTCATGCTTTTCCAGCCGTACATATGCGGCACGTATTGAATTAGTATCCTGCGTGGCACGGGGAGGACTTGAGTTGCCGATTGAGTTCGCGCAGCCATCGCCAGCCAAAACCTTGGCGAAAGGATAATAACAATTCTTTACGTTGGAGCGCTAGATTCACCAAACCTGCACGAGGTTATAAGAGTACTGGTACTTATAGCGCAGGGCTATTCAAGGATTACTTGAGATCGATGGAAACAACCGAAACTACCCCTTGGTTTTTCCAATCGCCCCTCCGCAAGTCGGAGCCCCGCAGGAACAAGGAAATGTCCGAACATCCTTGTCGAAGTTGTAGTTCACGGTCAGCTCTTCGCCGCACTGGATGGTGCGAAGGCTCATGTAGAGGACGTGGCCCTTCATGATGCGGCTTACCAGATTGGGACTGCAACTATGGTTGATGATTTCAGCGCCGCTGCCACCCACTGCGCCATCCAGGGTCCAATAGGGGTCCACGGCGAACAAATAGGTAAGGTCGCCATCGCCGCGAATCTTGGCTTCCTTTCTGTTCAGGCGCTTGCCCGTGTACTCAATCACCTTACGATTGGCGGGAATACGCTCACCCGCGAAAACTCCATAGCGATGAATCTTGGAGCGCCGGATCAGAAGCTGAAAACAAGCGAACTTCTCAGTTATTTTAGGGGTTTTGACTAGATCGGTTCCCATGCGGATGATCCATTTTAGCGAACCCCGCCCGCGATGCTCAGCAGACCGCGCGTAGTCTGGGGACTCTATTGCTTTCGCTCTAATTCGCCGATCAATAAGGTGTCCGACCTAGGACCCGTATAGGAGGCGCCGCATGACCACCACTGACTGCGCAACCGAAATAGCCATGCCATCCTCACCGAGTGAAGACTCACACAATGACGCCTCGGAAGCCCCGCTGCGGGCGCCGGGTGGAGCCTCCAAGCCTCTGAAAGGCCTACTGATGGGTTTTGCCGCGACGGTCACAATCGGGCTCGCGCTGGCAAGTTGGTATGTTGGCGTTCGCATCGTCGCCGCCGATGAAGTTGCTCCGGCCAGCACACCCACCGCCGCCGTGGCTGTGGTTGCTGCTCCAGCACCCACCCCTTCCGCTCCTGCTCCGGTGAGTGAAAATTCGATAGCGGAAGCATTTTGGTACACCGTGCCGCCCGCCAATCTCTATCTGCAAGTGGCCGGGATTGGGCCTAAGCAAGACGCAGGCTTTGTGAAATCGCTCCACGCCAAAGGATTTGGGGCCCGGCTCCAGGTCGGCGACAAGGCCGACAATGCGCGGATTCTGATCGGTCCCTTTTCCACCCGCGCCGAGATGGAACAGGCACAGCGCAAGCTGCAATCGACGGGTGTCCTGGCCGTTGAGAGCGCGCGCTGATCCCGAGGAACCACGGGGTATTGGTCGCGGTGGCTGGGTTCGTAGCGATTCTGCTATCCTTCAATTCTGGCGGGGCGGTTTGTCCGAGAGTGCTCCCACCGCCGAACGTGGCATCGCGGAATGTAGGGGACATCCAGCGAGCATTTCAATGCAAGACCAATCGCAAATGTCCCTAAAGATACGAGTTCGCACTAGTTCTGCTACCCCTCGTTCCGCCCTGACCCGCGGATATCGTATTCGCCCGACGTCCTTCGTTCTTTCCATCCTCTTTCACGTAGTAGTGGTGAGCGGTTTGCTGTTGCTGCCGCACATCGAGTCCCAAGATCAGGCTCACGATAAACCGATCTATGACGAACTGATCAAACCCGACGAGAAAAAGATCGTCTGGTATGCCCCTCCCAAGAAAGAACTGCCGGATGTCTCGGCACAGGAGAGAATCGGGACATTCCCCACGCCTCGCGCGCCTGTCAAGTCGGACGTGGCAATCATCGCCACCGCGCCGAAGCCAAAATCAGTGAAGCAGTTTATCTGGCAGCCCGTTCCCAAAGTCGAGATCCATCAGGACCTGCCCGTGCCCAATCTGATCGCACGTGCCGCGATGGCAATCCCCGCGCCGCCACCGCCTCCAGTTCCAAAACCGAAGGTCGATAAACCGGATACGCAAGGCGTGAAATCTCCGCAGCCCAACATTTCGCCGCCGACGCCGAAAGGGGATGTCAACAAAGCCGAGCAGACCGATACACAGCCTGTCGAGATCCCAAAGCCCCGCAAATCATTCGTTCCACCTCCGCCAGTCCAGCGTCCGGCGCATATGGTGATCCCAGTTCAAACGGCGGATGTCCCGCTGCCCGACGCAAACATCACGGGATCTGCAGCGGCGCGAGCGGTGCTGCAGGACGGCATCGGCGCACCGTCGTTCTCCCAGGGCGCGCCACCGCCTCCCACCGCTCCTCCGGGGCCGGCCAACGCGGCCGGCAACGGGAAGGTGGACATTGCCGTGGTTGGCTTGCATCCGAACGACAAGGGGCAGGTGCCCGACGGCTCGCGGCCGGGCCAGTTTGCTCAAGCTCCCATCGTGGGCGAGATCGCCACCGGCGAAGTGAAGGGCGGTATCGGAGTGCCCAACCTCACTATTCACGACGATCGCAAAGCACTGCCTCCACCGCACGTCGACGCTCCGCGAAAAGTTGTGCTGTATTCGGATCGTCTGCGCAGTCTGCCGGTGTCCACTCTCTCGGTTCCGTTGCACCCGGCCTCGCGCACCATTCCACCTTCCATCGAAGCGAGGTTTCGAGGACGCAATGTGTACACCATGGTGATACCGATCGAGAATCTGCCGGAATACGCGGCCGACTGGATCATCTGGTTCGCGGAGCACGATTCCAAACCGGGCGGTCCGGATGTTCTCAACGTGCGAGCACCTATTCCGCTGCGCAAGTTTGAATCGGTGGAAACGGTCGCACCGGGCTCAAGAATGGAGTTGCGCGTTCAGATCGCGGGCGTCATCACGAAAGAAGGCAAGCTGGAGGTGCGCAATTTGCTCAGGAATCTAACGCCAGCCTATGAAAGCGCAGTGCTCCGTGACATGGAGTCGTGGGAGTTCAAACCCGCTACGCGCGATGGTGCGCCGGTGGACATAGACGTCGTTCTCGAGATTCCCTTTAGCCTTCCGCCGCGGGTAGCGCAAAGCTCCAATCCCTGACTAGGCACGAGCAAATTTACATAGGTAGGCGGTCGCCCGCTTTCCCTGTTACACCCACCGTACGTACGGGTCCGTATACGGCGGTTCGGCGGGTTAAGCTATCGGCCGCCAGTCAATCTCGGAATCCCGAGCGAGTCGAAGTAAGCATTAGCAGGCTGCTGAAAAGCTCCACCGGAGAGTATCCAAAAGGCCAGCGAGTTCGTCTTTTCCATATGCGCGGAGAAGACCAAACACAGCACGAGCTATTCGGGTATGGATCGCTGGAGGAA
>JBEKRO010000149.1:0-9719 GCA_049518655.1 Bryobacteraceae bacterium
TTCGCAGATACGTCTGCAATTCGGATCTCTGTGCAGCGCTCAGGGGGAGTGGTTCAGGCAACGCCATCATTGTAATGACGTTGCCTCAATGCTAAAGGTATCTCACGGACAGCCCACTAGTGCCCAAGATCCACTTTTACTGGATGGCAATGGGATTGGTATGCAATGCCCTGAAAGTGGCCCCGGAATCTTTAACAGTGGTTGTCGTCCTCCACGAATTGGCACATGCCTACAGTCATCTGGGTCAGGATATAGACTCCAATTGCTGGGACGTTGAGTCCTTCGCCCACGCTGACCTTCGGATTGTTGAAGGTATCGCGCAGTTCTATACAGGCGCCATTTGCGAAAAGATGAAGGAGCGATATCCGGCGGCTCTCTCGGCTTACCAAGCGCTGCTTGAGATACAGTCCGGGCCCTACGTGGTCCATCAGAATTGGGAAAGAGCGCCCGATAAGAATGCGCCATCACCTCGCGCCGGCGAAGTGGTTCGAGCCTCGATGGTCGAGTGTCGAACCCCTGGGATATGTGATTACGATACGTTCGTGCGAGCGGTTGAGTTTAGCCACGAACGTCTTAGTGCGCGCTGACTCACCTAAAGATACCTAAGAATCGACACGCGTACGGCACAATCCTAGGCAACGTTGCAAGTACCGTGACCTCGTTGGTTCGGAGAGATTGACAGCCACGCTGACAGCCAACAGGGATGCTTCTCAAGGCTCGGCATGTCCGTGGTGGACGTAGGGGTTTACCATGTGGCCGAAAAATCATAACATCGCACTCCATGGACAAGGCTTGGCCGGACTCATAATCCGTTGGATGGTTTCGTGAGGTCCCGCAAGCATTCGCCACCGCCCTCCGCACAACAGACCTTCGGCGCGTGAAACATTTCAGATATTCTGTGTCTAGCCGCCTAGCCCGGCCAGGCGACAAGCCGGATTCCCTGTCCGGTTGGCGGCCAGATCACTCAAGGAATCGCGGAGAGAGCGATGACCCAGCGTAAAACGCCATCTTTGCTGTATGCCGAGTACCTCTCACCCGACCCCGACTCCAGTGGCCAAGTATGGAAGGCCCGCCTACAATTGTTTGAAACTGTCAGACGCGTCTATCCAAAATTTCTTGGAAAACTTCTCGCCGAAGTGTTCCCGTTGTATGCGCGGCTCGCGCAAGATGGCTACGACTTCAACGTCCTTTGGAGGAGCAGATCTCCGTACGAGGCGCTTCCCAGAGACAGTGGTCTGAGGTCAGCGCTTTCGCTGTGGGCGGTTGAATTCAACGCCGCAGTTGGTTGGCTGATGGACGACGCAATACGCACTTTTCGTCTCTGGCACGTTGCTTCTGATCAACGCGCAGCACTTAGCTGGAATACCCTACACGGGCACAGGCTTGTTGTTGGGATGGGCGACACCTTCACTTTCGTCTGTGAAGGATGGGAAACTACGCTTCTTCCGTGGCCCGCATACCGAGATTCGGTGCGACGGCGCTTTGAAGAGAAGCTCTCGGATTACGAAAAAGAGACACGCGCACTCGCTAAATCTCAGGGTTTGGTTCGTGCTCAGAGGAAGTACAGCCTAAAGAATCTTGAATGGTTCGTGTTGTACCAATTTGCTGGCAAGTCGTCGAAAGCAATTGCAGATCGGTACGAGACCGATGATTCCACCGTCCTAAAGGGCATAAAAGCGGCTGCGAAGCTACTCGGCTGGGAACGTTTGAGGGATTCAGCGCCACGGCGCAACCGGAAAATTAGGTAGCTGCCCAATTTTCCTAACCATGTTTGCCCTTAGTAATCCAACATGGGCCTGTCCCAACCAGGGACAACCGAGGATTACGAAATGGGAGCAGTTCGCAATGCAATTGAGAATCTTCTTAACGAGCACGAGGTGGCGCGAGTCACCGGTCTTTCGGTCGCATCCGTGCGCCGGTGGCGGCTTCTTCGGCTGGGACCGAAGTACATCAAGATCGGCTCAGCGGTCCGGTACAAGCCGGAAGACCTCGCTTCGTGGCTGGAATCGAGGCCCACTGGCGGCGAGCAGACGCGTGCTAATGGGTGACGCGGCGGACTTCAGCGATCCGTTCGAGGGAGCACCCTTGTTTGCTATGAGTAGAGAAATCACGTTCACGCGCGAAGAAATATCAACCTACTACGCGGTGCGTGTGCCCAAGTTGAAACAGACGCGGGCCGGCGGATGGCGCGGGCCCTGTCCGATCCACGCCGGCAAGGATGACAATTTCGCGGTTCATCCCGAAACCGGGCGTTGGTTCTGTCATTCCGTTTGCGGACGCGGTGGCGACATTCTAACACTCGAAGAGGCTCTCAGCGGCGGGGATTTCTCTGCCCGGAAGGCCGAAGTCTTCCGGCTGGTGGGGCGGATCGAACCCGAGTATCGGCAGTCTGGTAGCCACACGAACGGAGATTTGGCGGGGATGACACCTACAAAACCTACGAAAGGTAGGTGGCGTGAAATTGCCCGCTACGGATATGTGGATTGTGATGGAAACCTTCTCTTCGAGGTTGTCAGATACCTGAAGCCGGATGGGACGAAGACCTTCACTCAAGTTCGCCCGAGTGGGATCGAAACGGTGGGCACCACCGACCCAAAGCGGACCGGTGGCGTCCCTACGGGCAGGTAATGTGCTCGGGCTGGACTCAGGCAAGTACCTTCCCGACCCGGTGGCGGAGCGCATATCTGGCAAGCCAACCTGGAAGAAAGCGGACGACCAGGAAAAGGACTATGAAGGCGCGGAATACTGCTTCCGCAGTTGCCCGCGCGTTCCATATCACTTGCCGAACGTCCTGAACGCAGATACGGTCTACCTTGCCGAAGGCGAAAAGGATGTTCACACCCTGGAGCGTTGGGGATTGGTTGCATCGTGCAATCCGGGCGGTGCCGGGAAATGGCGACCCGAGTACTCGGGCTATTTTGCCGGAAAGCATATTTTGATTCTTCCCGACAATGACAAACCTGGCCAACAGCACGCGGCGGCGGTTGCGGGAGCTTTGTTGAACGTGGCGGCCTCTGTACGCATCTTGGAACTTCCGGGCCTGCCCGCCAAGTGTGACGTTACGGACTGGCGGGATGCGGGTGGCACCTTCCAGCGGTTCTGCGAATTAACCGAAGCGGCAGCACTCTTGGACGTGACCTCGTTGTCCGAGCTGCGAGCACGGTGGGGACTGACGCGCGAAGAACCGAACGACCCGGCGGAGCGCGCGGAAGCGGCCGTCGATTGGCCAAAGCCGGAACCGATCCAAAGCGAGCTTCCACCCGTCCAGGCCTTCTGCGAAGACCTTCTCCCTGATTCCCTCCGCCCCCTAGTAACGGACGTGACGGAGCGGATGCAAGTCCCTATGGATTATCCGGCGTTCGTCATGGTGCTCTGCCTTGCCGGTGTGGTGAATCGGCGCGCCATGATTCAGCCGAAGGAACTGGACACCGGATGGGTGGAAACAGCGAACCTCTGGGGCTCGATCGTTGGGCCACCAGGAGTCATGAAAACTCCTGTCATCCAGGCCATCGCTCGCCCGCTTGTTCAGATTCAAACGGCGTGGCGGCAGGAATACGAAGAGCAACTGGCAGAGCACGCACGCGCTATCGAGGAATCGGAACTTACAAAGTCCGCATGGAAAGAGCAATTCAAAGCGAGCAAGAAGAATGGGTCCGCCGCACCCGAGCGCCCGCCGGAGGCACCAGAGAAGCCGAAGTTGCGCCGCCTGATCGTGAACGATGCGACCTTCGAGGCGCTTCACCATACGATGAGTGAGAACCGTGCGGGCGTTCTCCTTTTGCGAGATGAGTTGGCGGGATGGCTTGCCGGACTCGAAAGATCCGGCCACGAGCAAGAGCGCGCATTCTGCCTCGAAGCGTGGAATGGGAAAAACCCATTTACCATGGATCGAATCGGGCGCGGCACAATACACGTTCCAGCGTGTTGCATGTCTCTTTTTGGGGGCATTCAACCAGGCCGGCTTCGTTCATACATGGCAGATACGCTCCGGGACGGTCCAAGTAACGACGGGCTGATTCAGAGGATTTCCGTGTTTGTGTGGCCAGACCTGGATAGTTGGGAGTACGTGGACCGGGCACCGAACGCGGCGGCCGAGAAACTAACAGGGCGTGTCTTCCGCAAGCTGGCGACGCTGGACGCGGAGAGCCCCGCCTGCTTTCGGTTCGCGCCCGACGCACAGCGACTCTTCATTGAATGGCTGACGGACCTCGAATTAAAGATTCGTGGGGACGAACTCCACGCAGCTCTTACTTCGCACTTGAGCAAGTACCGAAAGTTAATGCCAGTTTTGGCGCTCCTCTTTGAACTCGCCGACCGAGCCAGTTCTGAAGGTTTTGATGGTTCTTTCCGCCGGGATCTGCAAAACTTCGTGAGCCTACAACACGCGAGGCAGGCAGCGGAATGGTGCGAATATCTGGAGTCTCACGCGCGCCGAATTTACTCCGGCATCGTGACTCCGCAACTGTGCATATTCCGGCGATGTGAATAGAGCGTTCCGACGATCTGAATAAACCGTCGAAGCGAGCGACGCTGGCACTAGCAATCATGCCTGAAGGTTATTCGCATCGTCAAGAGGGAGAGCGGATTTTCGGTCGGGGCCGACCAGCGGGAGGCAGCACAGGGTCGCAAACTGAGAATGGTTTTGCCTTTGCAGTTGCCCCCTTTCCCTTCTCTAAGGTAGGTGTTCGGAACGGCCCGGAGCGGTCCAGGGCGCGCGGGTTTTGCGCGGCGTAGCGGACCCTGGACGGCGAGGACCGTTCTGAAAGATGGCGATGAAGGGAAAGGGGGCTGTTCGGGTTTTGTATACCGGTGATCATTGTGGTTCGTCCTCTCCGGGCTTGCGCCGTTTTTTCCTCATCGATTCGCCCTTCAACTCGATGCGATACGCGTTGTGAATCAGACGATCCAGGATGCTGTCGGCGATGCTGGGGTCTCCGATCTGCTCATGCCAATGCGCCACTGGCATCTGCGAAGTCAGGATGAGGGAACGGCGCTGGTAGCGGTCGTCGCAGATCTCCAGGAAGTCGCGGCGCTCGGCGTCTTTCAAGGGAGCCATGGCGAAGTCGTCCAGCAGCAGGATATCGATGCGGGAGAGCCGGACCAGGAATCGGCCGATGCTGCCATCGGCGTGCGCCACGGCCAGCTCGCGAAACAGTTCCGAGGTCCGTTTGTGCAATATGGAGAAGCCATCGCGGCAGGCTTTCTGCGCCAGTGCACAAGCCAACCAACTTTTGCCGATGCCGGTGGGTCCGAGCAGGAGGATGCTCTGATGCTGGCGTACCCAATCGCTGGAACAGAGGGTGCGCACTAACTTCCGATCCAGGCCGCGGGGGTGTTGGTAATCGACATCTTCGATCACGCCCCGTTCCTTCAAGTGGGCGGCTCGTAGCCGCCGTGCCAAGGCGCGATTCTCCTTCCACAGCCACTGCTGATCGACTAGCAGCGCAAAACGTTCTTCGAAGCTGAGCTGGCTGGCTTCGGTGGTTTCCAGTTGTGCACGGAAGGCGTCGGCGAGTCCGTGCAGTTTCATAGCGTGTAGTTTTTCGATGGTTTGTTGGTTCAACATGGAAAGTCCTTTTTGAGATCTCAAGCCCGGCGCTACTGCACCAGCTTGGTGGGCGGATCGTAGTACAGAGGTCCGCGCAAGTTTTCATGGCGAGGGCCGGGAGGAACGGCCTCCGAATCGAGCACCAGTTGGCGGTCGAGTGAGCGTTTCAGAATCGATTTCAGACTCTGATACGAGAAGGCCTGGAGTTGGACGGCGCCCTGGCTGGCAGCTTCCAGTCTTGTCTTGGTGTAGATCTTCTCCAGACTCAGAATGCCCAGGCAGGCGCGGTAACCCATCTCCGGGTGCGGCTTGCGTTCCAGGATCGTGCGGACCACTTCGGCGGTGGCCACGCCGACGCCTTCGGCCCAATGGATCAACCGCGAGGGAGTCCATTCCAGGTGCGCCTGGTGGCTTTTCGGCATGTGATCGGAGACGGTGGTATGGCGATGAGCGGCGCTGCCGCGTATATGCGAAGCGATCCGTTTTCCGCCAGGGAAGATCTCCACGGTGGCGGCGGTCGAACGGGCCTCCAGCTTTTGGCCGGCCAGTTGGTAAGGGACGCTGTAATAATGACGGTCCACCTCGACGTGGTAATCGATGGAGGCGCGAACCGTTTTCCAGTGGGCCAGGATGTAGCGTTGGGCGGGTAACGACTGCAATGCCGGTCGATCCAGTTCAGCGAACAAGCTGGCGCGCGATCCTTCGCGCTTGCGAAAAGGGCGATGGTTGAGTTTTTCCAGTAACTCGGAGATGGCTTCATTCAGCTCCGCCAACGCATGAAACTTGTGGTGGCGCAGAGCGGCGATGATCCAACGCTCGGCCAACAGAACCGCATTTTCTACCTTGGCCTTGTCCCTAGGTTTTCTCGGCCGCGCTGGCATAACGGCGACGCCATAATGCAATGCCATCTCGTGATAGGTGCGATTCAGGTCGGGCTCATAGCGACAGGCGCGATCCACACCGGTGCGAAGGTTGTCTGGAACCACCAGTCTGGGCGTGCCTTGGCAATATTCGAAGGCCGCCACGTGACATTCCACCCAGTTGCCCAGATCCTGACTGAGCGTGGCGCGCGCAAAGGTGTACGTGCTGGCACCGAGAACGGCGACGAACAACGAGGCCGACATGATGTCGCCGGTGCGCGAGTCATGGAGGGGAATGGTGTCGCCAGCCCAGTCCACAAAGATCTTCTCTCCGGCGCGGTGCTCCTGGCGCAACACCACATCCTGATTGCGGCTCCAGCGCTCGTATAACTCGCAGAAGCGGCTGTAGCCGTAGCCGTCGGGCTGGGTTTCGCGGTACTCTTCCCAGACCAACTGCAAGGTCAGGTGTTTGTGAATCTGCAGCTGCCGGCGCACTTCGGCAAAGTCCGGCAACGGCCGAATGGTTTGGCTGGGACGCCCGACCGCCGCCGGGAACAACAGTTCCTCCAGCCGGCGATCATCGATCTCTTCCGGCAGCGGCCAACTCAAACCGGCTGCGGCGGCTTTGTGTAAATACCGATGAACGGTCGCCTGACCGATCGAACAACTGCGGGCGATCTGATTCTGCTGCAGCCTCAGATCGAACCGCAGACGCAGGACCTCTTTTAGCTTTCGCATGGACACACGCTCCTGGGGCACGAAGTTTCCTCCACGTCTGTGGAATCGACTTCGCCCCGCTGGTGTCCAGCGCCGCCTGCTTCGATTAAGGGTTCTTCAGAAAATCATTCCGGGATGTGAATAACGATTCCGGACCAAGCCGTTTTGCGTTCCACATCCCGCCGGAATCCGATTTCAGCATTTCCCGGAATCCGTATTCACCATTTCCCGGAACGCTTATTCACATGCCCCGGATTCCGCAACAACACGCGAGGCAGGCAGCGGAATGGTGCGAATATCTGGAGTCTCACGCGCGACGAATTTACTCCGGCATCGTGACTCCGCAACTGCGGGCCGCACAGGAATTAGCGGGCAAGATCAAGTCCCGAAAGGTGGGTGCGGACGGCTTCTTCTCCTGCCGTGGCGTGTACCTAAAGGGATGGAGCGGTTTAGATTCGCCCGAAGCGGTGAAGTTGGCGGTAGAAATCCTCAAGGACGCGGGATGGATTCGGCCAGTGGGCAGCGAACCGGGACCCTCCGGCGGGCGCCCGTCCGACCGGTATGCCGTAAATCCGAGAGTGTGGGAATGAGCACGACCGCGACCAACCTGGTGAAGCGAAGCCGATGGATGGCTTGAAGCCGAAGGCGCGAATCTTCGCAGATTCAGCGAAGAGTGAACCTACAAAACCATCAAAATACGGTTCTGTACGTTTTGAAGGTGCCATTCTGGCGCAGTCTTACAACATTGAAGTGGTCGTAACGGGGTTTGCCATGGACCGGTTGAAAGCGGCGTTGAACAGGCTTTACCCAGGCGCATTATCGAGTAAGGCAAGATGGTGGTCAGCCGAAGGGCTTCGCAGCAAGAAACCGAATGCGATTGGTAAGAACCTACTGGAAGGAGCAACGAATGATTGAAACGGAGAAATCTCCAAAGCGAAAGGCCAAAGACCGCGACGGCGTCTACAAGCGCCGTGGCCATTGGCACTTCGATTACAAGGACCCACAGACAGGCCAGTGGCGGAGCAAGACCACTGGCAAAACAAACTACAACGATGCAAAGGAATTCAAACGCGATTTCCTGAAGTCGTTGAACGGACAGTACAACCCTAGCAACGACCGGCTGAAGTTCGCTGAGGCCGCTGATGCCTATATGGGGCATCGCGGCGTGGCGGCGTCCGCCGGGACCGTGCGTCTGGAAAAGGAGCGATTGCGAGCTTTGAAGAAGCTGCTGGCTCAAATCGCACCTATCGATCTGAAGCTGAAGGACTTCGAGGACATTCGGCTGATTCGCACTTACCAGCAGAAACGCATTGGGGAACGCGTCGGCCCGCGCACGGTCAACATGGAAGGACAACTGCTCCGCTCCATTCTGAAGCACCACGAACAGTGGAAACTGGACGGCAAGTATCAACCGTTGCCAGAACCGGTATCAGAGGCTGGCCGCAGCCTCACGCCAGAGGAAGAGGTGAGGCTCATCGACACGGCGAAATCGCGCCCAGAGTGGACAGTGGCATACCACGGAACCATTCTGGAGAACGAAACCGGGATGCGCGGAGTTGAGGTCCGCAACCTTCAGATGAAGCGGGTTGACCTCATGGCCGCAGAGATTCGTCTGCAAAAGAGCAAGACCAAAGGAGGCGTTCGTACGATCCCTTTGAACGCCGATGCCTTGGAGTCTGCAAAGCAATTGGTCATACGAGCACAGAAGCTCGGAGCAAACCAGCCCGACCATTACCTCATTCCCGCACTAGTCAAGGCCGTGATTGAGGGAAATAGCGGAGCACTCGTTCGTGTGCGTCGTTACGATCCGGCAAACCCTACGAAGAGCTGGCGGACTGCATGGCGCAATCTCACGGAGAAAGCAGGACTGAAAGGCCTCCGTGGTCACGATCTCCGGCACAACTGGATAACCAGCCATGCCGAGATCGGAACACCCCAATCCGTGCTGGAAGCCCAAGCCGGGCACCTGTCGAAACGAATGTCCGACCACTATAAGCACATCAGCGAGAAGGCCGCGCGCAGGGCTTCCGATGCACTGTCCCGCGTTAAAGCAGAGCAGAGGGCCGCAGTTAGGGCAAAGACGCAAGAGCAGGCCCGAGCAGACACCGTCTTGATCGATTTTGATGGCATGTCTATTGCAACAGATGCCAGCACCGGCCAATCAGCGGTGGTTCACTAGATGTCGCGATTAGCTGTCAACAAAGGAAACTGACGTCCTTCCGTACAAGTTTCCGTACAGCCGGAAAAAGGCAAAGCGATGCGTGGTACATCACCTTGATTCTATTGGTCGGGGCGGGGCGATTTGAACGCCCGACCCCCTGCGCCCAAGGGACCAGCGTCGGTTCCAAGGGCTCCATCGTTTTTCGCCGAATCCTAACATTTACAACAATCTGGGGAATCTGCTCTTCGCTCGACAGCCAACCCCGGCCGCTTCAACACTTAGGGTTTGGACACAGTTTTGGCACAGCCAAATGGGGTGAACCCCTCCACTGAGACAATCCGCGATTGACACACCTGCCATTTAATGATTTTCGCTACTCAAACAGCCTCTTCTCCTTCAAAATAGCCCTCGGCTGGTGAAGCGGAGGTGGGCT
>JBEKRO010000150.1:0-9536 GCA_049518655.1 Bryobacteraceae bacterium
GCGCCGATGGATCAGTTGGGATCGGTGGTCAACTCTTCGCAGTCTTACTTCCCCTGGGGCGAAACCAAAGGCACATCCAATCCGCAGGACACCTGGAATTTCGCGACCTATTGGCAGGATTCGAACACCGGGCTGGATTACGCGAACAATCGCTACTACTCCAACGCGTATGGAAGGTTCATGACGCCAGACCCGTACACCAACAGCGGACGGTTGACTGATCCACAAAGCTGGAACCGATACGCGTACACACGCGGCGATCCAGTGAATCGATACGATCCAAGCGGGACGGACGACTCCGCTCCGTACCTCTGCCCGGTGGGAGCCGGTGAGGGGACTGAGTTGGTGGAGTGCTTCAACGTAACGGTCTATGCCGGTATGAATCCTTCCCCCCTGTGGGGCCCTGCGATCGAGGCCGCCACATCAGCGATGGCTCAATACGGAGCCGCGATGTCGGCGCTCCAACAATTCCTCACGGTTGCAGACGCCAGCGCGAACACCAAGAAAGTTGATGCCACGCTGGGACAGTTGAGGAACGCGCTTAGCTCCGATCCGAAATGCCTCAACTTTCTTGAATCGGGCATAGCGGGCAACAACCTGTCCGTTTTCAATCAGTACTTTAATGCCCTGGATGGAGCAAGCGGCGGGCCAGCGCTAGCAGTAGCGCAAAACTTCCAAGGGACTCAATATCAAGGTTTGAATGGCTTAACGTCTTCCTATGCCATTTTAATCAATTCCTCGGGAGCATTCTTTAGCTCCGCCGTCGGCGTGGGCTACGCTGGCGTGTATGCGAACCAAGTACAGAGTATTCAAGGGGGCACTCCGGAAGCTCAGTACTTCATATTGCTTCATGAGCTAGCGCACTTTTTCCAGGCGCAGGGGTTCATTCAGAACGACGGCAACTCCTTAGGCGCTCAGCAAGCAAACAATGATCTTCTGTGGAAAGATTGCTCCAAAACAATTCAGAGCGTGGGCGGAGGGACCGTTTTTTGAACCCACAAGAAGCTCGTTGGTCGTCTCAGTTCACAGCTATTTTGCTGCGGGCCGATCCAACGAGTAGCTACGCGCCAGTTGGGTATTCATCGAGACGCACTATGACCGAAGCGCACCAGGACTGAAATGCTCAGCACGAGAAGGTTGGTTTCGACGATAGCCTTGGCCGTCTTGGCGTTGTGTTCGGCGACATTATCCGCCTACCTCTTGTCCGTCGCATCCATGGGGAGGTGGAAGTACCCGGAGGTCACCGGCTCGATCTGCGCTTCTGCTGTCATTACGGTCCTTGCCCTAGCGGTTATCGCCTTCATAAACAAGCGAGAGTCTGGTCGCCTCGCCATCGTTCGCCTGACGGCGCTACTGATCTTAGGCTGCGGCGCTGTCGCAGCCACCGTACACTTCGCGGTGCTCGCAAATTGTAGTCTCTTTTGCAAAAACGTTATACAGGCCGAATCGCGGAGCCCTAATGGCCGGTGGAGAGCGATTCGCTTTTCCAGGAAATGCGTGGCGCCAGCGGGCTACTGCCCGTTAGTCACGTATGTATCGATCTTGCCCAGTTCCGCGGGGCTACCAGACGGCGAGGGAAATGGCCTAGCCATTCTTGGAGACCAAGGCATCGGAATTGAATGGAAATCGGAAGACCTCTTAGTTACTTCGTATCCGGCTGTTGATCGCGTGCTGCGTCTGCCCAACCGAGTTGGAAACGTCAGGCTTGAATACCGCCCGATCGGATTCATGTGAACGCTCTCCGTGCAGCGGATAATCGCTACTACTCCAATGCCTATGGACGGTTCATGACGCCGGACCGATATCGGAAGAGCGCCAACCCAAATGCCCCCCAAAGCTGGAATCGGTACGCCTACGTGGTGGGCGATCCGACTAACAATAACGACCCGACTGGTCTTTGCGTTATAGATGGTGTTGAATATCCCGACGGCGGAGATGAATGTCCCAATGGTACGGGCGTGACCGTTACGGGATCCGGGGACCCACCTCCCCCGACCCCGGATCCGGATCCGTCTGATCCAGAACCATCTTCGACCAATAGTACGCCCGGAGACCCGGCTGGCCAGCCAAACTACCCTTCGGTCTGGACCCCGAATTGTGGATGGATAGAAGTGACCGCGACCTTTAACATGAACAATATGCTCAGCTGTTGGATATCGACTCAGCAACAATGGCAGAATTGCTACAACGCAGTGCAGCAGCAGCAAGATGCAGCGGCTATTAGTTGGCTCGAATTCATAGACAACAACTACCTGTTCTTTGAAGGTATTGGGTTCACGATCGGCGCGGGCGTTGGATTCGGACTCGGCGCGGGCCCTGTAGGAGCATTACTTGGATCCCACATTGGCATGTTAAGCGTCGACCAATTTCACACGCTAATAGCTATCGCTCTAAACTATTATGCGAACCTTTCGCCGTCACCTGCGGCGGTCGCGGCCACCTGCGGACCTAAACCTGGTAATTGATGATGCTGCCCTGGCTCAGAGTGGGAAGGCGGCTAGAATATACATTCACGGCCTACGCCGCCGTAATCTTTTTGATCTTCGGCTCAATTTTGGCGCATCGAGCCCCTCCGGGAGTGCGCGCGTTCGCGTGGGTCATCTGTGCGGTTTTTATCATTCCACTCTATGCCGTCAGCCTCGTACTGGGACGTTGGTTACGCCGCCGCGAGGGCGGGGCTCTCCCCGCCGAAGCACCGCCCAGTTCGGTGGCATACAGGTCCCGGCTGATACTTTATGTCATCGCGGTTGTAGTTACCATCGTTTCGGCCGAGCGACAATCGAAGGTTGTGGCGGCTCGGCATTTGCTGAACCTGAGTTCCGCCGAAGTTTTCGTAGTTAACATTTTGCTGCTGGCGGTGCTAATAGTGGGTGTCGAGATCTCCGTCCGTCGACGAAGAGGCCCCCCTGGGCAGGAAGGCTGAGGCCTTCGGTAACTATTGCCGGGAAGGAAACGAATCCGGAGGATGGCATCGTGGCCGCTGAACCTGGCTGTCGAGCAACATTACGAGTAGCTTTGCCGTGGTTACTTCTCGCTACCGAAAAGCCGCCTATGGCGGCTGGTGGAGGGGTGACACGTCACCCCGGCGCGGGTGCTGCGGAGGAGCGGAACGGGTAGCCGCTGGTAACTTGTAGAATCGGCGTATGGGCGAGGCACGGCGTACGCGGTCGGTGGGGACGAAGCTGACCGAGGAAGAATACGCGAAGCTGGAAGCGCTGGCCGCACAGCGCGGAGTGACGCCAGGGGAATGCGTGCGGGACCTAGTGCTCGGCGCGTTCGGGGAATCGAAGCCGGAAGCCACACTCACTGAGCAAGCGCTACTTTCCGAACTCCTGGCGCTCCGAACAATACTGATTAATACCGTTTACGATCTGGCGAGCGGCGAAGACATGACGCCGGAGCGGATGGAGAAGCTCATCGCGAAGGCCGACGCCGGGAAACTGGACAGGGCGCTGGAACGTCTCAAGGAGACTACCGCCCCGCGAAGTGGCGGCAGCAATCCGAGGTGAGTATGAACGGAATGTGGTCCTCGTCGCGGCCGAAAGGCTGGCCGAGGCATGGTTTCCAAAAGCGCGGCGGGGCGATCTTCTTCGGCTTGGTGGCGACCTTCGCGGCTTGGTTCGTCCAGTGGCAATACCAGTGGGATGGGATGCAGCGCTACTATCTGGCGCACTACGTGGTCAGCAGCGCGGGATGGTTCAACAAATATCTGGTGCTGCACACGGTGGACCGGCGCGGGAAGTGGCACCCGACAATCCCCGATGAGGTAGTGCCCGTGCAAATGGCGACGTACACGCACGGCGTGATTCCGTTCCGGCTGTCGGACGCGGCGATCAAGACGGGCGCGGTGAAGCTGGCGAATCCGCTCATCGCGGTGGATAAGGCGCGGTTCGCGAGGCCGCCGCTTGGCGCCGATGGATCAATTGGGATCGGTGGTCAACTCTTCGCAGGCTTACTTCCCCTGGGGCGAAACCAAAGGCACTTCCAATCCGCAGGACACCTGGAATTTCGCGATCTATTGGCAGGATTCGAACACCGGGCTGGATTACGCGAACAATCGCTACTACTCCAATGCCTATGGCCGCTTCATGACGCCAGACCCGTACACCAATAGTGGCCGACTGACTGATCCGCAATCTTGGAACCGCTATGCGTACACACGTGGCGATCCAGTGAACCGCAAAGATCCGGCTGGGACGTGCGATCAATCGGGTGACAGCGACTACAGCGTGACGGTCTGTGAGGACGATTCCGACCCAGCTCAAATCGCGGTCATGATGATCACCGGTGCGGGAAATGCAGGGCAATTTGTACAAGACGAAATAAATGCGGCACTAACGTACGTAAACTCACTTTGGCCCGGCGATGTTCTCAACTTATCCAAGGCCGAGAGCTTCATTTCCACGGACACCGCGATGGCCAACCTGCCCAACTGCGAGAAGGACCTTGCGGCTATTAACAAAACTGCTGGTACAAACATTACATTTCAGGACATCAGCAACATGGCCGCATCCGTAGACATTGAAAACGCTCTAACCAGTGGCCCTCTACCACCCGGCTCTATGGGTCCCAATTCTCAAGGGCGGATGCAACCCGCTTACATGTATTTCGCGAGTGGGCAGTATGCCTTAACAATCGGAAATACCAACCTTGAGTACTGGATGCCCGGCTCTACCTCCTGGATGATGCCTGACGGAAATGGAGGATTTGCTCCGATGACGTCAAACCGTCTTGATGGAATGCTGATGCATGAGCTGTTCCATAATCTGGGTCCCACTGACACACAACTTCAGAATGCCCTCGGGTTAGCGAATACGCCCATCACTGATAACATTTCGCAACAGCTGACGAAGGATTGTTTCCCAGGGCAATGACCAGCAAACGTCTCAGAGCCGCAGGAGCGATTTGGTTTCTTTGGTCTGTTGCTCTTTCGACTGAACCTGGAGCACTGGGGCAGATAAAGGACCCGCTCGCCGATGTCACAATCTATCCCGTTGGCGAAGACGGACTTGGGGTCCCGTTGTTTCACGTCGAAAGATTCACCAGTCGAGATGGCGAGGATTATAGTGCCAAATTTCGTGGACTTCGTGCCGCGGGGATACCTGAGGGTACATACGATTTTGTTCTGAAGAGGCCCGATTCTGGGGGAGGAGTCAACATTACGGGCCGAGCTTCCCTCTTTGAGCCATCCTCCCTGGTTGTAGTGCCGGTGAGCCGATCGGAGGTTAGCCGTCTTTCGCGGGATAGGATCATCCAATCGCGTGGGTTTGAGATCAGAGGCACGCTTGCGCATGTGCCCGCAGACACTCCTCCAAGCGAACCGCTTCGCGTTCGGCTTATATCCCTCTACGGGACCGGCCAGTTCGATCTGAGCGTTGATGCATCCGGTGAATTCCGAATCCACAACGCCCTTGAAGGCCGTTATCTGCTCCTGGCCATCCGTGGAGATACGGTGTTGGGCATTCGGCAAATTTCCTTCGATGAGGACGGGCGATCGGCGGATTTCGTCATCGACCTGTCCCAGGCGCCATCCCCGATTCTCCATGTCCAAGCGTCGCAACGCTGACCCATTTGCGAATCACTGCGACTTTTCTGTGGTTACCGCAGAGTACCGGACGGGTAGCGGGAAGCCGCCTGAGGCGGCTGAATTAGCAGGGACACGCCACCCCGTGCCGGTTGCTGCGCGGCAACCTGCGGTTACCGTACAGGAACTTGTTGAAAAAGGGCGGCGAGTATTTTTTCTTTAGCCGCCGATTCCGCCTGAGGTGTCCGACTGCTTGCATGTGTGACACACATGCACTAAGCTGTCCTACATGGCGGAAACATTGCAGCAGACCCAGACGCTATCGCTGCGGATGAGCGAAGCGCTGCGCAAGCGGCTGGAGGACATCCGGAAGCTCACGGCGCTCAAGAAGGGTGAGAGCGTATCGACGTCGGAGATCGCCAAGCAGTTGCTCGAATCGGCGCGGGAGGAGCGCTTCGAAGTGGCCGAGCTGCTGGCGAAGCCGACCGAGTCGTTGATCGAGATCCGGCGCAAGGGCGAAGCGGGCCAGATGCTCACGCGCGCGCAGTGGACGGTGGTCGCATACTTCGTGCAGCAGGGATGCGAGAGCTTTTCGAAAAATCCGCTGGCGCGCGAAACCTGGATCGGAATCCTCAAGGCGTTCGACGCCGCGCACCAGCTTCGCACGAAGCCGTCCGCGCAGGACGAGTATTACTTGGGGAACCTACCGGGCGACTGCCGGCCGGAACGCTCCAAGCCGTCCGATCCAGCGACGGCCGAGCTGGTGCGCAAGACCGTGGCCGAGACAGCGCGCCGGCTGAGCAGCCCGGCGACGAAATGGACGCCGATGCTCGCCGCGCGGAATCTCTACGTGTTGCTGGATGGCGAGAAGCTGGCCGGGGCCGCCGCGTTGAACGAGGCACTGGCTCCCTACTGGCCGGTGTTGTGGCGAGTGGCGGCGCGCGGGCATTACTTCGAGAGGCGCGAGCCAGTGCGCGAGATCGGGCGAAGGGAGGAGGTGTATCAGCCCCCGATTCCGTCACTCAAAGAGGACGGCTACACGCTCTCGTTTGCGCGCGGGGAAGCCAACGAGCTTTCGCTGTTGTTGAGCTTTCCAGGGCCACGCGCGCCGATGTATCCGCTCGGGCCGTATCCGATGATCGCGGAGTTCCGCGCCATGCTTGCCGCGCTAACGCCCAAGGCCAAGCCGCCGCAGCGATGGGATGGCGAGCAGTTTTACGGCTATGTGACCGAGCGCGCGAACGAACCGGAGTTCTGGTTCCGCGCGCATGCCAACGCGATCACGTTCGGGTTTTCCGTTGAGGAATGGAAAGCGGTGCGGGAGTTGTTCCGCAAGGCGTGGGAAGTGGCCGAGATGTGCGCCGCGTGGGATGCCCTAAGTCTCGATTACGGAGAGCTGTAATGGTGAAAGCAATCTTGCGCAGCAAATCGATCGGCACCAAGGTGACCGAGGAAGAGTATGCGCGGTTGGAAGAGCTCGCCGGCGCCACGGGTCAAAGCATGAGCGAATGGGTGCGGGCGATCCTGCTGGATCAGCAGTGTGCGAAGAGCGCCGAAGAAACCGTGCTTGCCGAGCTGCTGGGCTTGCGCACGATTCTGTTGAACCTGCTGTTCACGGTGGCCAAAGGCGAGACTATGACCGCCGAGCAGATGCAAGCGGTGATCGAGCGGGCCGACGCCGGCAAACTGGAACGGGCGCGGAAACTCCTGGCCTCGCCGGTTGCCGCAGCGTCGGCCGAGATGCAGGCTGAAGAGCGCACAGCGCGGGACGCGCTCGCTAACTGATGAAACAATCGCGGCCCGCTGCGTTGTGCGCGATGTTTTCTGGAGGGGGTGCAGTGATGAGCCACTGGGGACGGAAGGTTTACCCGAGCTGGCCGAGCCGTCATCCGGTGTGGACGATATCGGCATTTTTCGGCGCGATTATCTTTTTCCTGTTGGCGCTTGCGATGCAGTACGCGCGCAGCTGGTCGTTTGTCGAGCGGTTCTATCTACCGGTGTTCGCAAAGACCTGGGTACACGGTTTCTTTCCGAAGGCGCAGACGCGCTACAGCCTCATCAATGGCGTAACAGCGAAGGGCGTCGAGCGGCTGGCGCTTGCGGGAGAAGTCGAAGGGGCGCGAGATGCGCAAGGCCAGCCGGTGTATGTGCTCACCGAACAAGGACGGCGAAACGGCCTGGCGCGCCTCGCGTGGAGCACCGGCCTGTTCACTGACCGGCGGTTGCACGAGTTTCTTGCGCACTGGATCTATCAGGATCAGTCGGTGTGGAATTACATCGAGCGGCCGGCGTATGCGGCCGTTGGCGTGTTCGTGCTGCTGTTGTTTTTCGCGCTGCCTCGGGATCGCGCGCGATGGCTGGTGCGGAAACATGGGCGCAGGTTGCGCGGGCCGGAACTGGTAACGACAGCCGAATTTAACTCGCGGCATCCAGCCGATGGCCTGGCGTTCGTGAATGAAGAGCGCAGCCTGATGGACCGCCTGGTGATACGCGAACAACCGCTACTACTCGAACGCGTACGGCCGCTTCATGACTCCGGACCCGTATCAAGCGACAGCGACTTCACCTAGCGACCCCAAAACTCCGCAAAGCTGGAACCGATATGCCTACGTTCAAGGTGATCCAATCAATTACAACGACGCGAATGGCCAAGAACTCGATTTGTTGGATTCCTCAGGTTTTTCTGGGGGCGGCGGGGGCGGTTGGTGGGGCGGATGCGGTTACGTAATGACTTTCGTCGACGGGATGCAAATGCCGAGCCCGTGCGATTTTACTCCCGTCTTCTTTGCTCCACCGCCAAAGCCCGTGCCATCAGTGAGCTGCGACGACCTTTTGAATGCCGGCCTGAGCGGATTTCTTTCAGGCAAGGGGTCTCCACTTGCAAATTACGTCCCTCAGCTTATACAGGTTGGGCAAGCCGACGACATAGACCCGACTCTGTTAGCTGCGCTAGCCATCGCGGAAAACGGTCAAGCAACGAACAACCCTTTCTCGCTGGGACCCAATGGTCGCAACACCTACCCATCGCTTACGGCGGCGATAAACGCGGTTGGGGCGACGCTGGACAAGTACATCTACACCTGGAATGAGTCAACCGTCTCAGCGCTTTGGAGCGGAAATACCTGGATAACTCAGCCCGGAAAGCCATGGGTAACAATTCAGTACCCGGGATACTGTGTCGGAACAACCGCTGGCGGCGTGGCTGGGTGCCAGAATACGGGTGCGACCATATCAGGCTTCATGCAACAGATTGGCAGGGATGACACTGTCGGTGGTAACCCGAATAAGCTTCAATTCCCATGTCCCGAATAACGCTGCTCGTCATCTCTTCTCTTCTGTTGGACTGTTCCGTTCCATGTACGTTCGCGGACTCGCGAGTGTCTTCCAAGCGAATCCACCTGCGGACATACGGTTTCTCGCTCCAGCCGCCGACCGGATGGCACACAGCCCTCGACAAAGACGACCTCCCAATTTTTGTGAATTTCCCGTGGTCTAAAATGCAGGCTCAACTCAGGCTCCCAGCGGGCGGGGCGGTCATAAATCTGGTCGCGTGGGCTAAGCTTCCGAGGCGACGGGGCGATGAATCGCTGATCGGCTGGTCCCATCTCGATGATGTCAGGGCAGCGCCTGGGACTGTCGTTTCCGACTCACTCCATTTCCCTGCATCAACAGAGACTTCCGATGCGCTCCTTGTGTCCTTCAATGAAGCTACCTTTGGCCCCGACGACCAACCGCAGCGTGAGGTAAGCGTGTATTGGACCTTTCGCCGCGAAAAATTTGGTGCCCACCTGTTCTACCTAGTCGGCGATCCGCATGGCATGGCGTACGAAGCGATACTACACCAGATTGTAGCCAGCATCAGGCCTCTGTAAACCAGTACCAAACGTGATGCACCATTAAGACCATAACTGGCTACGGAACAACCACAGTCTCTACCGTGGACACGCAGTACGCGCCTTGCGGCTGCTCGCCCCTCGGCAAGTTGAGCCAGCAATCGCAGCCTTATGCGCCG
>JBEKRO010000151.1:0-9513 GCA_049518655.1 Bryobacteraceae bacterium
CCAGCCACCGCTTTCGCTAACAGAGTCTTGCCGGTGCCAGGAGGTCCTACCAGCAACACTCCCTTGGGAATGCGGCCGCCGAGTTTCTGGTATTTCGCCGGCTGCCGAAGGAAATCGACGATTTCTTCCAGTTCCACCTTGGCCTCGTCCACGCCTGCCACATCCTGGAAGGTTACTTGAACCCGGCTGGACTGGTCGTAAATCTTGGCTTGGTTCTTGCCAAAAGTCAGAGGCCCCTTCACCTGCGCGATGCGACGCATCCCAATTCCGTAAATCAACGCAATGAATGCGAAAGGAACCAACCAAACCAGTGCATTCCAGATCCACGAAGGACGTTCGATGTGGCCCCCAAACTTCACTTGCTGGGCTTCTAATTCCTTTAAAAGCAACGATTCATCCACACCGGGCAGCCGCGTCGCTGTGATCGTCCGTTCGCCGGCCGGAGTGGGGTGCGATGAATCGTCTTTGCGAACGCCGATCAGCTCTCGCTCGGTGACCTGGACGTCGCTTAGTTTGCCGGAGCGAAGTTCAGCGAGGAAGTCGCTGTAGGACACGGGTTTGGGCGCTTCGATCGGGAACAGCTTCAGAACGAAGTGGAACGCCAGCAAGAGCAGGACGATGTTGACGACTGTAAATACCCATCGGTGTTGCTGTTTGCGTTCCATCCGCGTAATTTGATGCATGTAGCCGACCACTAAAGTCCTCTGGAGTATGGTGCGGCAGATGCACTGTACTGTACGTCCCGCTGGAGGTAAATGTATATGCGCAACTTACATCTGATAGCAGCAGGCTTGGCAATGGGCAGCACGCTCCTAATGGCTGGAGAAGATGTCCCCCCGCCTGCGACGCCAATTCAACTGACCGTGACCGTCGAGGCACGCCATGGCAAAGAGGTTCCTGTCATGAAACCAGGGGACATCATCGTGTTTCAGAAGAACGAGCGCCTTCGGGTCACGGATTTGGACCCGCGCGCGGCGCTTGAACTCTACATTCTGATCGACGACGCCTCCGACATGAGCCTGGGTTTACAATTGGGAGATTTGAAGCAGTTCATTGAGAATCAGCCCGCCGAGACATCCATCGGAATCGGTTACATGCGAAACGGCACGGTGGAGTTCACCGAAGCGCTAACGGCCGATCATGCAAAGGCAGCCAAAGGTCTACGATTGCCACTCGGCTATCCCGGCGTGATGCCGAGTCCGTTTCTATCGCTCAGCGATCTGATCAAACGGTGGCCGGCTAGCGCGGCACGTCACGAAGTTCTTTTGGTGACGAGCGGCATTGATCCGTTAGGCGGTGGAGTGGTGGATCCCTTCTTGGATGCCGCCGTTGAACACGCTCAGCGCGCAGGAATCGTCGTATACGCGATTTACGAGCCGACGGCTGGCCACGGAAGTCACAGTTTTTGGCGGATGAACTGGGGCCAGAACCACCTCGCGCAGATCGCGGAAGAAACGGGCGGGGAGTCGTATATGCTCGGATTCGGCCCGTTGGTTTCTTTCGCGCCTTATCTCGCGGAATTGTCCGAGCACCTGACCCATCAATACGTCGTGACGTTCCTTATCAAGCCAGGAAGCAAGGCTGGCTTCCAATCGGTCCGGTTTACTACGGAGGTGCCGAATGCGGAGATAGTGGCGGCCGGAAAGGTTTATGTTCCGGTTGGTCATTAGGCGAGCGAGATGTTTGACTTTCTCAATCATGGTCCGGTGATCTGGAAGAATCTGGAACAAATCGGCATTACCTATTTATTGACTGCCCTGATCGGTTGGGAGCGAGAGCAGGAGGCGCACAGTGCGGGCCTCCGTACCTTTCCACTGGTCGGCATCGCTAGTTGTGGCTACTTGCTGATTCTCGGCGTTCAGCCCAATAGCGCCGATCAATCGCGAGTGCTTCAGGGACTAATCACCGGCATCGGATTCGTTGGTGGTGGCGCAATTTTGAAGGAAGGCGCTACTGTAAGGGGCACCGCGACTGCGGCTAGTATATGGAACGCCGGCGTCATCGGCGCATCTGTTGCAATGGAGCGCTATGAAATCGCGATTATCCTCGCAATCCTGAATCTGCTCACGTTGCGCGCGTTACTGCCGCTCAAGAATTGGATTGAGAAGCGACATTCCCAGTCCTAGTCATCGGTCCGCTGTTCGAACGGCCAAACTCCTCGATTGAGACAGCGCGACCTCTAATCCGGCAGATCGAGGCTCGTGCGATTCGGCGCCTCTACGCAGCGAACGTTTCGCACCGGCTGCGGCCGCTGATCAAGATGATGAGTATTCAGTAGACGTCTTCATCCGGCGCGTCTTCGGTCTGCTCGATGAACGAGCCATCCGTTCAGCTTAACCCACGGCCACGTATTGATTACCGATCGCGCTTCGATCCAGCCTCGGCGCGCCTGAAACACTCCGTACCGAATCTGGTCGAGCTGCGCGATGCTGTGTGCATCTGAGCCAATCGCGAGCAGGACGCCCGCTTCCTGCGCAGCCTTCGCCATCGTATCGTTCAAATCGAGACGGTACATGGAACCGTTGATCTCAAGAGCTGCACCCGTTTTATGAGCGGATGCGAGGACACGTTCGAAGTCCAGCTCCAAAGGCTCGCGTTCGCCGATCAGCCGGCTGGTAGGATGCCCGAGAATGTCAACATGAGGATTCGCGAGCGCATCGAGCAAGCGGCCCGTGGTCTCGTCTTTGTTATGACGAAACAGCGAGTGAATCGAGGCGACAACGATATCCAGCCGCGCGAGAACTTCATCGGGATAATCCAGCTTGCCGTCGGCCAGGATATCGACTTCGGCTCCGATCAAAATGCGCGGTGGCCGGTCACGCCGTCTCTTTCGAAGGCTATGAATTTCTTCGATCTTCTTTTCCAGCCGATCCAGAGCCAGCCCGCGCGCGACGCGTTGCGACGGGGAATGATCGGTGAGCGCAATGTATTCGTAGCCGAGTTCGGCGGCGTGTTCCACCATTTCGTCGATCGTCGACTTGCCGTCAGAGTAAGTGCTATGGGTGTGAAGATCGCCCCGCAGGTCTTTCAAGTCGATCAGCTTGGGCAGCCTTCCGCCGAGTGCAGCCTCGAGTTCACCCCGGTCCTCGCGAATCTCGGGAGGCATCACCGGCATGTCCATCAGCGCGTAGACCTCGGTTTCGTCCTTGCCGCCGACTCGCTTCTTGCCACGAAAGATACCGTATTCGTTGAACTTTAATCCCCGTTCACGGGCTAACGTGCGCAGGTGGATATTGTGCTGCTTTGATCCGGTGAAGTACTGCAAAGCCGCGCCATAAGACTCGCGCGCGACCGCGCGGATGTCCACTTGAATTCCGCCTTCGACGATCACGGTGGCCTTGGTGTCGCCGATCGCGAGAACCTGTTTCACCAGCGGCAATTTCACCGCTTCCTGCAGTGCGCCAGGGTTGTCCTTCGAGATGATAAGGACGTCCACGTCGCCGATGGTTTCCCGCCGCCGCCGAAGAGAGCCCGCCATCTCGGCGCGCTCAATGAGCTTGATTTTGCGCAGCTCAGTCAGGAGGTTTTCGGCAAGCGGAAGAGCGACGCCAAGTAACATTCGCTTCTGGCTGGCGGCCCACAGATCGATGCCACGTTTGATATTGTCAATCTTCTTCTGGCCGAATCCTTTGAGTTTCACGGACGCGGCCTTGTCGATGCAGGTCTTCAAATCGTCAAGACAACTTACATGAAATTTCTTGCGCAGCAAGGCGAGGGTCTTCGGACCAAGCCCCGGGATGCTCATCAGATCGATCAAGCCGGGCGGAATCCCTTTACATTCCTGCTCGTAACGCTTCACTTTCCGTGTGCGGGCATATTCATCGATCATCTCGGACAAGTCGTGGCCAATGCCCGGGATCTCTTGGAGCTTTCCTTGTTGGGCAATGGAGGCCAGGTCCTCCTCCAGGTCGCGAATTGAGACTGCCGCTCGCTCGTAGGCCATGATGCGGAATCGGTCTTTGCCTTTGAAGGCCAGAACCCGCGCCATCCGCTCAAATATGCGTGCAATCTCCTCATTAAGCATGATAATTAATCCCTTCGCGGCGCCGCGAATCTCATGGGGCTAAAACCAAGTGCGCCTCGCGCCTCATTGGCGGCCCGGTCGAGCGCATCTTGTAGTTGGCTGCGGGCGTTTTCGAGTGATGCAGCGTCTTCAAACGACCGGAAGGTGAGAGGCTCGCTGCAAGCCACTGCAATTCGCCCATACGGCAGCGGATTTCGCGCGTCGTCCCACTTATGCCGCTCAAAGACGGAGGGACTGCAATCTGCGCCGACCGGGATGAGAGGCACACCAACCGCCGATGCCAATGCGACGGCCCCGACCCTCGCGACAAACGGAGGACCGCTGCCATCGGGAGAAATTAGCGCCGCAGCGCCCTCGCGAACTTCATTCGCGATCTCAATCAGAGCCTTCCAGCCGCCATGTTCCGCGTCCCCTCGGACGACTTCGAAGCCCAGCCACCGGCAGAACAGCGCAACACAATCCCCTCTCGCATCGCGGGAGACCATCAGCTTTACTGGCATGCTGGGCCTGCGAGCGCTAAACGCCACGAGAAGCGAAGGGGCGCTTCCGTGCCAGATAGCGAGCACCGACCCTTTGGGAAAATCCGGCCATCTATAACTCCCCACCGTCACGATTTCGCTTGTCGCGCGAACAGCGCGCGCATATCCGTACAACAGGAGAGCCAAGAACCTCACCGCGACCCAGTGGATCGGCGGCAAAAACCGCCGGATGAGCTCCAGAGTGATATCGACCGTGCGGGTGATGCGGTTCCGTCCAACTTTGTGAAACTCTGCGGAAGAAATCGTTTTGGATCGCCGACGTAGTGCTGTCAGCCTTGTGATTTCCGCCGCAAGTTCATCCGGCCCGTTGGGTCCGGCTCCGTATAATGGATCTTGATGAGTGCTTTGCATCAGCTTCGCTCCCGCCGTATCGGATTGGCTTTGAGCGGTGGTTCCGTGCGAGGGCTTGCCCATCTCGGTGTCGTCAAGGTTTTATCCGAAGCTGGCATCCGGCCAGCCGTCATCACCGGAACCAGCGCCGGCAGTCTGATCGGCGCGATGCTTGCCGCCGGCATGGATTGGAGCGAGATTGCATCGCTGGCGCGCAAAACATTCTGGCCCAAGCTGCTGCACGGGAAGACGCTGGAACGCTTTTGCGCGGACCACCTGCCTGCCGCCTTCGCTGGCCTGAAGCTCCCGTTCGCTGCCATCACGACGGAGTTGCCCGGAAAGCGAGCGGTGGTCATCACCACAGGCGAACTTTCCTCGGCGATCAGCGCCAGCTGCGCCCTTCGTGGCATCCGGCGCCCGGTCAAGCGCGAAGGGAAGCGCCTGAAAGATGGCGGCATCGCCTGCGTTCTGCCGTCGGAAGCGTGCCGGGCCATGGGCGCCGACTTTATCATCGGCTCCGATGTCTGGGAAATCGGTTCGTTATTACGCGGCGTCGGCATCGATCCTCATCATCCCCGAGCGGGTAGTACGTACCCTTCGCATTACCGCTCTGCGGTTCGCAACACGGATGTCCTTATCCACCCCCGAGTTCCTCTGGCTGGTTATCTGCCAAGCCCCATAGCAGTCGAGCGAATGATTTTGGCCGGGGAGAAGGCCGCCCGGCTGGCACTCGACCGGTTCACAGAGCAGGCTGCCTGATCCGATTTCACGCATTTGTCCTACACTCCAGAAGGAAACGTTTCCGCCGGTTCACCGACACCCCATTCCGACGTTGGCTCCAGTGGCTCGACTGCGCGAGTCTGGTCGACGTGAATAACCGCGTCGAACTGATCGGACAGACGCGCATGGAAGTAGTGGCTGGAGAGCTCGGACTCCGGCCGGTAGATGACCCCAATAGCCCGCTCCCACATCGTCTCGGCGAGTCCCTTAGACACTGGCGTACCCCGCGGAAGCGTGAGCAAAAAGGCCGGTATTCCCGCATCGTGGAACAGCGCCTCGTAGCTGCCGGGCATTGCCGGGCGAACTCTTTTCCGCTCCGCTGCCCCGCCCCAATCGGAAGCGGCTGTGACCGTCCCCGTGTAGGTAGTAAAACCGATCAGGACCGCTTCACGGCCATGCCTTTCGCGGACCAACTGGCCGACGTTCCACTCGCCCACGCGGCCCATTTCAGTGGCGCGCGCGTCTCCCAAGTGCGAATTATGCGCCCAGAGCACCACCTTAGGCCGCGCCCCTTGAAGCGCAAAGTGTTTCACCAGAGAATCCAGGGTCTCCGCCATATGCGCATCGCGGAGATTCCAGGAGGAGATCCGCCCCCGAAACATCGTGCGATAGTATTGTTCCGCGTTCTTCACCAGTCGCGCGTTCTGCTCGGCGTAGAAGAAATCATCCGCCGCGATCCGACCGTCACGGCGCGCGTATTCCGCGGCTCGCCTTTCGAGGTCGATTAACTGATTGATGACTTCCGCCTCACACGTGTGGCTCAATCCAAGCCCGGCGGCATAACCGTATTCCTGGGGGTCTTCCCCAAAGTTTTCAAAACATGCGTAGCGGCGGCGCGCCCGCTGAGCGCCCTCCGGATCCACTTTGTCCAGGTAATTTAGAACTTCCTCGATCGAAGCATGCAAGCTGTAAAGATCGAGCCCGTAGAAGCCCGTCTTTCGGCCGCTGGCGGGAAGCGAGTCGTTGTAGGCGCGCAGCCATCCGACAAAATCCAGCACGTCTGCATTGCGCCACATCCATGCGGGAAAACGTCTGAACCCGGCCAGCGCTTCGGCCGCGTCGGCGTCATTACTTGCACCGCGAACATGTCGATTCACGCGATAAGCATCCGGCCAATCCGCCTCCACCGCGACCACAGTAAAGCCTTTTTCCTGAATCAGGCGTTTGGTGATCTGAGCGCGATGCCGATAGAACTCGTGCGTTCCGTGCGATGCCTCGCCGAGCAGAACGAATTGTGCATCGCCGATAAATTCGAGCAGCCGATCATAGTCCGCACTAGCTCCTACGAGAGGGGAGGCCGCGTCGTGAACCAGATCCGTAAGGATGGGCAGAGTTGCATCGATCATTTCCGTCACCTTCCTCTATACCGGGAGCAACTTAGCAACCAAATGCGGGAACCAAACGGTACCCCAAATGCACGAACTCGTTGCAAATGCACAATGTCGAAATCGCTCGCCGCCTGGAGGAGGTGGCTGATCTTCTGGAAGCGCAGCGGGCAAATCCGTTCCGTGTTCATGCGTATCGCCGGGCTGCGGTGGGTGTTAGGCACTTACCGAAGCCGCTGACGGCGATCTGGAAGGAGCAAGGCGACGCGGGTCTGCGCGCCGTTACCGGCGTCGGCGAACGCCTGGCTGCCGCGCTTCGGACTTTGGTCACCACCGGCCGCTTGCAGATGCTGGATCGATTGCGCGGCGAAACGGATCCGGTGGCGCTGCTCGAATCGGTCCCCGGCATCGGAGCCGCTTTGGCTGAGCGTCTCCATCGAGAGTTGGGCATCGACTCACTGGCAGATTTGGAGGCGGCCGCCCACGACGGACGCTTGGCCGACATCGGTGGCATTGGCAAGAAGAAACTCGCGGGGATCATCGACACGTTATCCATGCGCTTGGGCCGAGTGCGTCAGGCCGGATATATCCGCGAGCCAGACGAGCCGCCGGTGGAAGAACTCCTCGATGTGGATCGGGAGTATCGCGAAAAGGCGGCCTCTGGCGAATTGGCCAAAATCACGCCGCGGCGCTTCAACCCCAGCGGCGAGGCATGGCTCCCGATCCTTCACACGCATCGTGGCGAACGCAATTACACCGCGCTCTATTCAAACACGGCACGCGCCCACGAACTTGGGCGCGTCCGCGATTGGGTAGTGCTCTACTACGATGGCGGACTCGATGAACGCCAAGCCACTGTGATCACATCTCAGCGAGGCGTTCTAGCTCGAAAGCGCATCGTGCGAGGCCGGGAGCAGGAATGCCAGCGGTATTACCAGCCGGAACTCACGCCATCGCCGGCGCCAGCTCCGCAGCCCGTATCTTGAACTTCTTGTCCAGCACCGAGAGTTTCTCCATGATCCCGGTGTATTCCAGCTCCGACATCGGCAGCATCGCTGTGCCGAAGAATCCTTGCCGGCGCATGTCGATTGCCTTATTGGACACATGGTCGCGAACCGTATTCCAGAACGGGTGTTCGAACCCATCGATCGGCTCAGTCAGCTTGCCGTTGTGAACACAGAATCCGGCGCAGCTTACGATGGGGGGTCCATCGAAGTAACTGATACCGGTATTGAGCGTGACTGGCATTAGCGGCATCTGGTGGGAACCGCGCATGCAACCGGCTACGAAATGGCCAATCGCGAAGGGCGCCAACACCTCGCCGGTGGCCGGGAAATCCTTCTGGACGCGCACCAGCATCACCGGATCGTCCTTGCCGGTGTATTTGCCCGCAATGTTGTGCAGGCGCGACGTAGCAACGGCGACCGATTGTTCTCCGCTCGCGCGGGACCAGACCGATTCCACCACATAGCGCTCGGGATCGCGCAGCAGCGCCGCGATGTCGTAAAGATCTTCTGGCGCATTCAGTTCGATCACGCGATCACCCTCGATGTTGTTCACATCCATAATGACGAACCGGAACCCGCGCGACATCCCGGGCGACAAAATAAGCCCGGGCGTGTTCATCACATCGGCGAACGCCAGGTACAGCGGCAGATTGTAAGCGCCAGGATCGGTCTTATCGGCCGCGAAGAACAGAAAAGGTTCGTTCGGCCGTTCTTCGATTTCCATCTCCGCGACAGCCGGACCCATTCCCTTCACGTTTCCAGAAAAGGAATCCTTGAGAAGGTCCTGCCCTGCTCCATAGAGCCCTTCTTCCCGCGCCTCTTTCGTACCAGCGAGGAAGGCGTCCCAGGCGAGCTTGTGAATCTTCTCGTCGCCTTCTCCCCGACTGTGCGTCATCAGAATCGCAATGTCGTCGCCGGTGTGGCTGATGTAATGGTCCAGCAGAAGACCGGGCGCCCGGTCGCGGATATATGCCTCCACCGTTTCTTGCAGCCGCTTGGAGGGGGCCACGTGGCCGCCGATTGAGCCAATGTCGGCCTTGATCACACTTAGGGTAAGTTTCATGTCTGCACCTCGCAGAATAACTAGTGCAACCCATCCTCCATGGCATTCTGCATGCACCGCAGTAGTTATCGAGGAACAATACCATGCCAGCCAAGCAGTTCCAATTTCGAGCGGAAGCGCGCCAGAGCATCTTGCGCGGCGCCAATGTTCTGGCCGACGCAGTGCGGGTAACGCTGGGGCCGAAGTCCAAATGCGTGTTGATTGAGAAGAAGTTCGGCCGGCCGATTGTCTGCGACGATGGCGTCACTATCGCCAAGGAAGTGGAGCTCAAGGATCCGGAAGAGAACCTCGGCGCGCAAATGATACGGGAAGCAGCCGAGCGGACCGGAGAGGCGGTCGGCGACGGTACCACCACGTCCACCTTACTCGCGCACGCGATTCTAACCGAAGGAGTTCGCAATGTGGCAGCGGGCGCAAGCGCTGTCGATCTGAAGCGCGGACTCAC
>JBEKRO010000152.1:0-9403 GCA_049518655.1 Bryobacteraceae bacterium
ACGCCCCGCTCTGGCCGCAAGGATCTCTCCTTCCGGCTGGGGCCTGCTACCGGGCGCTCCGGCGCTTACCCGGACAAGACTTACACTTGTTAGAAGAACGCGTCTTTCAGGACGCACCATGGTGACTATCATATTCCATGCGGCTGAAATTGCGACCCGCGTGATACAATTCAGGCGTTCATGAGTACCATTCTGCTCCCGACATCTCTGGTGGGATCTTATCCACAACCCGATTGGCTGATCGATCGCGCCCAGCTTTCTCATCGCCTGCCGCCGCGCGTACGCGCCACCGATCTCTGGCGTGTCGCACCCGAATTTCTCGAAGAGGCGCAAGACGATGCCACCATTCTGGCCATTCGCGCTCAGGAACGTGCCGGTCTGGACATCATCACCGACGGCGAAATCCGCCGTGAGAGTTACTCCAACCGTTTCGCAACCGCGCTGGAAGGAATCGATCTGGATAATCCCGCGCAAGTAGTGGCGCGCTCGGGCAAGTTGAACTTCGTGCCCCGAATCGTCGCTAAAATCCGCCGCAAGCACGCCGTGGAGGTCCGCGACATCCAGTTCTTGCGAGCCAACACCGATCGGCGCGTGAAAGTCACCGTTCCGGGCCCCTATACCATGTCGCAGCAGGCCCACAACGATTTCTATAAGAGCGAAGAAGAAATGGCGATAGATTATGCCGCCGCTGTCAATGAAGAAATCAAGGATCTATTCGCGGCCGGGGCAGACATCGTGCAAATCGACGAGCCATATATGCAAGCGGTGCCCGACAAGGCGCGGCAGTTCGGCCTCAGGGCGCTCAATCGCGCGCTTGATGGAGTGCGGGGCGAAACCGCCATTCATCTTTGTTTCGGCTATGCGGCGATGGTGGCGAATCGACCGTCGGAATATCAGTTCCTCACCGAGCTCGCGGATGCGCCGGTGAATTGCATCTCCATCGAGACCGCGCAATCCTCGCTCGATTGCGCGGTGCTTGCCAAGCTCACCGGGAAGAACATCATCCTGGGCGTGCTGGATCTTTCAACCAACGAAGTAGAGACACCGGAAAAAGTCGCCTCTCGGATCCGCCGCGCGCTGCCTTATATCAGCGCGGACCGCCTCATTGTTGCGCCGGACTGCGGAATGAAATATCTTCCGCGCGATGTGGCCTTCGGAAAGTTGCAAGCGATGGTTGCCGGAGCCCGCCAGGTCCGCACCGAACTGGGCGACCGCCAGCTTACGTCTCAAAGCGCCTGAGTCATGCTTGCCCGGGCGCGACCGCGCCCTCGGCGTCCGCCACGCGATCGATGTGAACATACATGGGACCCACGCCCAGAGTGCCCACCAGGAACCACGTGAAGCGTCCTCCGCGATTCACGGTCTGAAATCGCACGTGCTCGCCGGGAGCTGCTTTGAACTCCACCGTCTTCCAGTTCCACGTGTTGTCTACTTGCAGACGATGCAATCCTGGGTCCACTACCCGTGATATCTCGTCGCCGCACATGAGTTCTCCCAACCGCTTGCCATCCAGCTTCACGATGATCTGGCGCTGCTTAACGTCCTCAGGCGACGTGCGGCTGATAGTGACGCGAGACTCCATGCTATGAGTATAAATCCCGGGTTACCCGCGCTGCGTGATAGAATCAGGGCGGTTGAGAGGTCATATGAAGAAACTAGCTCTTTCGTTTTTCGCCCTGTTGGGCGCGGTTGCGGTTCCGGCCCTTGCCCATCACGCCTTCTCGGCGGAATTCGATTTGAATAAACCAGTGACCGTAAAAGGCATCGTCACCAAAATTGACTGGATGAACCCCCACGCCTGGATCTATGTCGAGATGAAAACCGACGCTGGCGTCGAAGAATGGCAATTCGAAACCGGCGCACCGATTGAGCTGGTTCGCCGGGGCTGGAGAAAGCAAGACCTCAAGGTTGGCGATGAAGTGACGGTCCAGGGCCTGCGCGCCAAGGATGGCACCAACACGGCCAGCGCGCGCATGGTTACCTTGCCATCTGGCAAGAAAGTATTTAGCGGCGCGGCCGGTGACGACGCTCCCGCCCCGCCTGCACAGCCTCCGGCCGCGACTCACGAGTAGCAGTGCGCTGTTCAATCCCGCTCGTTTCCGGATAGACCACCCGGTCCAGGAACAGCCCGGATGCAGGGGCCGTCCAGGCCGCAACATCCAGCTTCGGATCTGTTTTGCCTTCCAGCAAACGGGAAAAATCGTCCGCCGTAATCTCACCCAGACCCAGTTTCACCAGCGCGCCCACCACTCTTCGCACCATGCGCCACACGAAGTGCGAAGCCGTGATGCGGAGCACAATCAAGTCGCCCTCGGCCTCGATCCCAGCTTCCTCCACCACCACGACTGGCGATTCATCCGGACGTGTCTTATCTTCGGCGCGAAACGCAATAAAGTTGTGCCGCCCGCTTAGCATTTGCGCGGCGCGGGACATGGCCGCTACGTCTAGTGGCTGCTTCACCCACCAGACAAATTTCTTGAAGAAGGCGGTACGCCGCGTCGAGATCTGATAGATATATGTTCGTGCGATGGCGTCATGCCGCGCGTGAAAGTTGGGCGCAGCTTCGGCGACATCCAGCAGGCATACATCAGAAGGCAGCCGGCTGTTTATGGCCTGCAGGATTTCGTCCGGCTTCGGCCAGCGGCGTGTGTCTTCGTCGTTCTTCCGGCGCACTCGTAAATGCGCCACCTGGGCCCGAGCGTGCACACCCGCATCCGTGCGTCCAGCGCCTTGAATTTCGACAGTTCCGTCGAAGAATTCCTGGGCGGCGCTCCGAAGCTGACCCTGCACCGTTCGAGCGTTATGCTGTTCCTGCCAGCCGCTATACTTCGTACCGTCGTATTCGATGGTCAGCTTCCAGCTCTTCTCTGTCAACGTCGCGCACAACGCAGCGGGCCGCGATTGTTTCCTTACCCTGGCGTGCGGGTCCCGCGCTGTGCGCTTCTCAGGAGTTTCCAACTCACTAGTGTAGCCCCCACGATGTTATGATGGAGCGCTTCTGGAGGACCCATGTTCAAAGGATTTCGCGAATTCATCATGCGCGGCAACGTGCTGGACTTGGCCATCGCCGTCATCATCGGCGCGGCCTTCGGAAAAATCGTAACGTCACTCGTCAACGACATTCTGATGCCGCCGCTGGGACTCGCCCTCAAGAACGTCGATTTCACCAACCTGTTCATCGATCTTTCCGGCGGCAACCACGCGACTCTCGCTCAAGCGAAAGCGGCCGGCGACGCAACCATCGCCTACGGCGTATTTCTCAACAACGTCATCGATTTTTTGATCGTCGCGTTCGTGATCTATCTGTTGATCCGGGCCGCCAACAAAATGAAGCGGGCTCCCGCGCCAGCCGATCCAACTACGAAGGAATGCCCGTTTTGCCACACCACCATTCCAATCGCGGCCACGCGCTGCCCGAACTGCACGTCGAACCTCGCATAACATCTCTCTGGGCCATCACCGGATAGCAATGGTGACACCAGGTTGGCTGACTGCGCCGCCGACAGAGAGCAGCACCGCTTGGATGCCGGGCGGCAGGAAGCCGCTGGGGACTTGGGCGTTGATCTGCATCAAGCCAGGAAAGCCGGGCGCGGCTCCGGCGTAGAGCAATGGCGCGTTATAGCCGGCGATGCTCAGAGCGACGTTGGTGCTGGAACCTTGTCCCGTGGCATAGAGCGACACCACGGAACCACGGGCAGCCGGGTTCGATGCCGAGTTCAGGCTGCCGTCTTGATTGTTAGCCGCGGCCTGGCCAGTTCCACCCGCGACTGTGAAGATACCGGGCACAGCGCCGACCACCGGCACTGAAGAGCTAGTGATTGCAGCGCCATCCACAACGATGCTTACTTTGGCGACTGAATTTGCAGCCAGGCTGGCGGGCGCGAGCGCATTGATCTGAGTGGTGCTGGTATAGAACAGCGTTGCTGGTTGGCCGTCGAACAGCAGTTGCGTGTTCGTTTTGTCGAAACCAGCCCCGAAGACCGAAATGATTTCGCCGGGCGCAATGGACCCTGTCGCAAGGCTTGCCGCATTCACCACCGCTACGTTTACAGTTTCGGAGGCAACGGCTGACGGCGACAAACTCCGGATGCGATTGTTGCCGGAATCGGCTATCAGAATGGTTCCATTGGCGCCTATCGCAATGCCTGCGGGTGCGTTCAACTGTGCGGCGACTGCCGTGCCTCCATCGCCTGAGAGTCCGGCCGTGCCAGTGCCAGCAATCGCAGTGAGGACGCCCGACGTGAGCTGGCGAATGACATTGGCGCCAGTGTCCACGATGAGCAGGGTACCGTCCGATGCAAACACCATGCCGCCCGGCGAAGTAAGGCCGGTGATCAGCGAACTGGACGTGCCATCGGATGCAACTTTCCAGATTTGACTGGCGTCGGCCACCAGGACGTTGCCGGATGCATCCACCGCCACTGCCAGAGGCCCGTCGATTTTGGCGAAGGTGCTGGTCGTTCCGGTAGCCGTCACCTGAACGATGCGGTTGTTGCCGGAGTCAGCGATGTAAACGGATCCCTGAGCGTCTGTCGCAACAGATACTGGATTTTCGAGTTGGCTGGCGATGGACGTTATCACTCCCACGGGCGTGCGCTTGAGAACTGCGTTATTGCCCGTGTCGGCGATATAGAGATTGTCCGAGCTATCTACGGCGATTGCGCGCGGGCCGCTCAACTGGGCCGGATCGCCTGTGCCCGCCACAGTGCTGATCACACCCCCAGGCGTCACCATGCGAATGCGATTGTTCAACGTATCGGCGATATACCAGTTGCCGGTGGAATCCACCGCAATACCGGAAGGCGTAGAGAGTTGCGCCGACGTGGCTGGGCCGCCATCGCCACTGAAGTCGGGCGATGCTCCGCTCCCAGCGATCGCGGTTGCCCCGCCACCACTCGGGATCTCCATGACGTACACGCCCGACGTGAAGTAGATGTTGCCGGCGGCATCGAGCGTTACATCTCTCGCCGATGCGATGCCGGCAATCTGTTGCGAAACTGTGCCAAAGTAACTGGCGGCCGCGACATACAGCATGCCAGAGGAATCGAGCGCCACACCGGTCGGCCCGGGCGTATTGAATACGGTGATGATGACCCCGTCGAAGACTTTTCGAACACGCTTGTTGCCGCTGTCGGCGAAATAGAGAGCGCCAGTTGGATCGATGGTGAGTCCCGCGGGTGCATCCAGTTCGGCGAGCAAAGCGGACGTGCCGACGCCGGAAAATCCCGCTGTGCCGGTACCAGCCACCAACGACAAGATGCCGTTGGATGTGACCCGATACACCTGATTAGCGCCGAAATCGGAAATGTACAGCGAATCTGCGGCATCGAGAGCGACATTGCGGGGCTGCGACAATTGCGCAGTGGTGGCAGGACCGCCTTGTCCGGTATTTGTGGCTGGTAACGCGCCTCCACCTGCCGCGGTCTGGATTGTGCCGTCGATCATTACTTCTCGCACGCGCGCGTTTCCCAGGTCGGCGATATAGAGATTGCCCGCATGATCCAGCGCCAGCCCGTAGGGCTGATTGAGCAGCGCGGAGCGGGCCGGTCCGCCATCGCCCGCAAAGCCCGCCACGCCGGTGCCGGCGACAGTTTGGATGGAACCATCCGGCGCGATCTTGCGAACTCGGTGGACGGCGGCATCGGCGACGTAAACGTTGCCTGTGCGATCCACCGCGATTCCTTCCGGCTGGCTCAACGCGGCAGAAAGAGCCTGGCCGCCATCGCCTGAGTTATTGCTTCCCGCGACGGTTTGAATGATGTAAGAAGCCAGTGACGTGTCGGCCGCTGGAATACACGCCGAACCCAGCAGGCTGAGCAGAACGAGTCGATGAAAGCTAACCACAGATACTCCTGCCAGGAGTAGTGTGTCTTCCCGATGGAAAACTCTCAGAACACTTCCGATGGAAGTATCGTGAATAGGCTCACGAGCAAGATCTCCTGTTTTATCGGGTTCGCCCTCATCGCCTGCGTTGCCAGCGCTCAACCTGCTCTGCGGCTCAAGGGCTTTCAGCCGGCAAGTTCGAGTGCGCAGGCCGCGCCTGTCTTTGCGAAGACTCGGACGCCCGGCCGGTCGCACTATCTGGTGCAATTCGCGGCGGAGCCCGATGCGGAACAAATGAAAGCTTTGGCCGATCATGGCGCCACTGTCCTGTCCTACGTTCCCGATTCAGCACTTTCCATCTCCATGCGCGACGGGACAAGTTTGAGCGGATTGGGCATTCAATGGATGGGGCGGCTAAGACCAAGCGAAAAGCTGAGTCCGGAACTGGATGGAAAGCTGGTGGCCGGTCAGGCCCCGCCGGTGCTGGTGGAGTTTTACTCCGACGTCCCCGATGGTGAAGCGCGCGCAATCGCGATGGAGAATGGCGCGGCGATTCACGAACACCCGGACTTGCTGCCGCACCATCTGTTGATCGAAGGCACGGTCGATCAGGTGCGGCGGCTGGCGGGGTGGGACGAAGTGTCGTACATTTTTCCGGCATCCGGCGATTTGATTCGCGGTCTGCCGGTACATGCTTGCGCGGGAGCGCTGACCACTGCGGGACCGGTGGGTCAGGCCGTTCCGCTGGTGGGCGATGGGTGGGATGGCCCGGGACTCGGAAGCGCCAACCTCAGCTATGCCTTCGTGAATGTGACTGAGCAACAGCCGGCCGACTCGGTGGAATCGGAGATCGAGCGCGCCTACGCGGAATGGGCCAAGTATGTGCAGGTCACGTTTACCCAGACCAGCGATTCCACCGGGCCGCGGACGTTGGCTGTGCTCTTTGCAAGCGGAGCGCACGGAGATGGTTATCCGTTTACTGGCCCAGGTGGAGTGCTGGCGCACACTTTCTATCCGTATCCTCTCAACCCGGAGTCGATTGCGGGACACCAGCATTTCAATAACGACGTAAGCTGGAAAATCGGGGCGGACGTGGATGTATTCAGCGTCGCGCTGCATGAGACGGGGCATGCATTGGGCTTGGGGCACTCTGATAGTCCAGGCGACGTTATGTACCCGTATTATCGAATGGTGTCGGCGCTGGGACCAGGCGATATCGCGGCCATTCAGCAGCAGTATGCGGCGTCGCTCTCCCCAACGCAGCCAGCGGTGCCGTTGACTTTGACAATTCAATCGCCGCAGGCGACGACGAGCGCGTCATCCATCGCGGTGAGCGGGACGTCATCCGGCGGGTCGGGATCGGTACAGGTGAACTGGTCGACGAATCAAGGCACGTCTGGAACAGCACAAGGCTCGTCGAGTTGGACAATCGCCGCGATTCCTTTGAGTGTGGGAGCGAACGTGATCACGGTAACCGCCTCCGACGCCAAGCAGGACCAGGCCTCGGAGAGCGTGACCGTAACAAGCCAACTACCGAATCCTCCAGCGGACAACCCAACCGGTGGGAATCCACCGGCTAACCCAGGTACGGGCGAATCTACAGTTCCACCATCGGTCACCATCCTGTCCCCTGCAATGACCACCGTTGCTACATCGGCGAGTTCTATCGTTGTCAGCGGTACGGCCCAAGACAACCTGGGATTGTCGCAAGTCACTTGGTCGAGCTCTACAGGAGCGGCGGGCGTCGCCACGGGCACCAGCAATTGGACGACCGTCGCAATTCCGCTCTACGTGGGCACAACCACCATCATGATCTATGCGAGCGATGCCGCTGGAAATCAAGCCTGGAGGTCGATTACAGTCACCAGGTACTGACGGCTAAAGCAAGTCGGCCAGGCGCGAATTCTCGATCAGGATGGTCTCGTCACGTTCTGGTCCCGTGGATATGCAGCCGACTTCGACGCCAACGTGATCGCACAAGAAGCGGAGATAGTCGCGCGCACGTTGCGGTAGATCGCGCTCTCGATCAAGGCCACGGGTCTCAGACTTCCAGCCGGGAAGCTTCTTGTAGACCGGTTCCACGGCTTCCAGGCCCCGAAACGTCGCGGGCATGGCCTTCACATTCTTGTATTCGGTGCAAACCAGGATCTCGTCGAATTGGTCCAGCACATCCAGCTTGGTGATCACCAGACTGGAGAAGCCGTTGATCATAGCGGTATAGCGCAGCAATGGCACATCGAACCAGCCGCAGCGGCGCGGACGTCCGGTAACGGCGCCAAACTCGTTGCCCGCTTTGCGAATTCTTTCGCCATCCTCGCCCAGTAGCTCGGTAGGAAACGGGCCGCTTCCTACGCGGGTGGTGTAAGCCTTGGAAACGCCGATCACACCGTGAATCGCAGTGGGAGGCACTCCAGCGCCGGTGCACGCCCCGCCGGCCGTGGCGCTCGAAGACGTCACAAACGGATACGTTCCGTGATCGACATCCAGCATGGTGCCCTGCGCTCCCTCGAACAGCACGCGCTTGCCCGCCCGGATAGCGTCGTTTAAGAGCTGGGCCGTGTCGCACACCAAGGGCCGGAGGCGTTCAGCGTAGCCCAGGTATTGATCGCGAATCGATTCGAAGTCGATGGTCTCCTGAATGTTGAAGGTCTGGGCCAGCAGTTGCTTGTCCTCGGCGAGCGCGGTATACATGGCGCAGAAGCTGTCGTGCTCATAAAGATCGGCAATGCGAATGCCACGCCTTCCGATTTTGTCTTCGTAGCACGGGCCAATTCCCCGCGAAGTGGTTCCAATGGGCACGCGATCCTGCCGGCCCTCGGACATTTTCTCTACGATGCGATGAAAAGGAAAAATGACGTGCGCGCGATCGCTAATGGCCAGCTGCTTGCTGACATCGACGCCCGCCTGCTCCAGCTTTTCCATCTCCTCGATCAACGCCGCGGGATCGATCACCACTCCGTTGCCGATCACCGCCTGTATACCGGGCCTCAAAATGCCGCTTGGGATCAGCTTGAGAACAAACTTCTTCGGGCCAATGAACACAGTGTGCCCGGCGTTGTGGCCGCCCTGGTAGCGAGCCACCACTGAAAACTTCTCCGAGAACAGGTCGACGACCTTGCCCTTGCCCTCGTCACCCCATTGCGCACCAAGTACGACGATGTTTCCCATGTGAGCAGCCAAAACCTTCTCATTGTACCGTGTGCTCTAATAGCTTCGCGGGTAGCGCCTACGATGCCCTCGCGAATCATGCCCAACCGCCCCCTGCCTTACAGCAAGCGCGAGCAGCGTGGCTGGTACATGTACGACTGGGCGAATTCCACGTTCTCAAGCACCGTCGTCACGCTATTCCTTGGCCCGTATCTGACGGCGCTCGCAAAAGCAGCCGCCGGCGTCGATGGCCGCGTTCATCCGCTCGGTATTCCGGTGGATCCACGATCTTGGTGGGGCTACTTGGTTTCCATCTCCGTCGTAACGCAAATCTTCGCCCTGCCGATTGCCGGCACTATCGCCGATTTCAGTCCAAACAAAAAGCTGCTCATGGCGCTCTTTGCCTACACTGGCGCGCTCGCAACGGCCGCCA
>JBEKRO010000153.1:0-9182 GCA_049518655.1 Bryobacteraceae bacterium
CGCGAAGCGGTTTGCTATCCATGACACGCGACGCGGGATCGCCGCCGACCTGGCCGGTGGCAGGCAGCGGGGACAATGCGACTGCGGTCTGCATTTATGCCGCGATTGCGACCGCGCTTTATCGTCGCGAACGCACCGGCAAAGGATCCTACGTCACTACTTCACTCCTAGCCGCAGGGGTCTGGTCGGCCAGCGTCTTTATCCAGGCCGCTCTATGCGGCGCGAATTTCTATGGGCTGCATGATCGGGCGCATCCCGCAAATGCGGCCTTGAACGTGTATCACTCCTCCGATGGCACCTGGTTCGTTCTTGTAGTTACTCCCGACAAGGTGCCCGCGGTCCTGAAAGCCATCGGCCGTGAAGATATCCTGACCGATCCGCGATTCTCCGATGCAGCCAAGCTGGCGCAGAACCGGCCGCAACTGACGGCGATTCTCGATGAGATCTTTGGTTCGCAGCCCATGTCGCATTGGTATGAAGTCTTCAACGGCGTTCAGGTCACCTTCGGCGCCGTGCGTGAGCCGCACGAAGTCGTGAATGATCCGCAATTGCGAGCGAATGACATTGTCGTTCCGCTCGAAGGAGCCGGCGAGAAGCTGACCTCGACTATCAGCAGTCCTATTCAGGTGCACGGCGTTACGAAAGTATCTGCGAGGCGCGCGCCCGGAATCGGCGAGCATAACGACGAGGTGCTGAAAGAGCTTGGCTTCACCACTGACGATATCGCCGGTTTTCGGGCAAGCGGCACAATCCCAGCTCCGCAACACGCGTCGGTCGCGGCGGACTGAGGCAACTCGAGGAACAAAATGGCTCAACCACGAATCGTCATCGTCGGCGGAGGTTTCGGCGGACTGGCCGCCGCCAAGGCACTCAAGAATGTTCCCGCAGAGGTCATCTTGATCGACCGGGCAAACCACCACCTGTTTCAGCCACTGCTTTACCAGGTGGCAACGGCAGCGCTCACCCCTAGCCAGATTGCGACGCCAATCCGCAGCATTTTCCGGAAGCAGAAGAACGTCACAGTCATTTTGGGAGAAGTCACAGGTGTGGACAAGGAGCGAAAGTGCGTCTTCGCCAGCGATGCGGATCGCGAAAGAGTGCCCGTTGCCTACGATTACCTCATCCTCGCCACGGGAGCTACGCACAGCTATTTCGGTCATAACGAATTTGAGGAGTACGCGCCCGGGCTGAAGAGCCTCGCGGATGCCGTGTCGAGCCGAAATAAAATCTTGCAGACATTCGAGCAGGCGGAGGCCGAAGAAGATCCGAGCCGCCACCCTGAGCTCTTGACTTTCATCCTGGTCGGCGCCGGCCCAACAGGTGTAGAAATGGCCAGCGCTCTGGCGATTCTGGTCCGAACCACACTGAAGTCAGATTTCCGCCGGATCGATCCCGCTTCCGCAAGAATTGTGCTGGTCGACATGGCCCCGCGAGTTTTGCCCCCGTTCTCGGAGGATCTCTCGGCGGCTGCGAAGCGAAGGCTCGAGGACTTAGGAGTCGAAGTAAAGCTCGGGCACAGCGTAGATCGCATTGACGCCGACGGCATCGTCGTCGCGGGAGAACGTATCGGCAGTAAGACAGTGATCTGGACGGCGGGGGTTGCACCGTCGCCAGCGGGCAAGTGGCTGAAAGTGGAAACCGACCGTGCCGGGCGAGTGCGCGTTCAAGGAGACGTTACCGTGCCTGGACACCCCGAGATTTTCGTGGTGGGAGATACGGCGTCATTCGAGGAAAACGGCAAGCCGCTTCCCGGTGTTGCGCAGGTCGCAATGCAGCAAGGACGTTATGCAGGAAAAGTGATTCACAGCCGCATCACCGGCAGCGCGCCGCCGGGTCCGTTTAGTTACTTCGACAAAGGAAACATGGCGGTGGTAGGCAAGGGCTTTGCAGTTTTGCAAAGTCACAAGGTACGAGTGAGCGGCTTCGGAGCGTGGCTTGCCTGGGCGGCCATCCACCTGCAGTTCCTGGCGACCTCGAGTCTCCGTTTGACGGTCTTCCTGCAGTGGGTTTGGACGTATTTCACCGGCCAGCGAGGTTCACGACTCATCGTGAATCACCATGGATCACAGGCGGCGAAGGCTGCGGAGCAAACTTCCACGAAAACAGCAGTTGCGTAAACAAGAATGGAGAGCATACTCATGGCAAAGAACAAGCAGATTCGGAACATAGCTATTGTCGGTACGGGCGTAATTGGCGCGAGTTGGGCGGCCTTGTACCTGGCGCGTGGTTTCAACGTCACTGCTACGGACCCAGCACCCAACGCGGAAGCCAACCTACACAAGTTCATCGACGCCGCCTGGAAGGATCTCGCCGTCATCGGACTTTCACCGAACGCATCCCGCGAACATCTGAAGTTCACGACCGACATGAAGAAGGCACTCGCCGACGCCGACCTAGTTCAGGAGAACGGCCCCGAACGCCAGGACTTCAAGATCAAGCTGTTCGCGGATATGGACGCTGCGACCCCGGAGGATTCAATTATCGCCTCGAGTTCATCCGGGTTGACCATGAGCGTGATGCAGTCTGCCTGCAAGCATCCCGAACGTTGCGTGACCGGGCACCCTTTTAATCCTCCCCATGTCATTCCTCTGGTCGAAGTGGTTGCTGGCGCGAAAACATCACCGGAAACCGTTGAACAGGCGATCGCCTTTTACGAATCGATCGGCAAGAAGCCGATTCATGTCCGCAAAGAGGTAGTCGGCCACGTCGCGAATCGCCTACAAGCCGCCCTCTATCGCGAAGTCGTGTACCTCATCGAGCAAGGCGTGCTCGATGTTGCTGACTCGGATACAGCAGTGTGTTGGGGGCCCGGACTGCGGTGGGGTGTCATGGGGCCCAATCTTCTGTTTCACCTGGGCGGCGGTCAAGGTGGGATGCAGCATTTCCTGGCGCAGTTCACGGGCCCGTTGGCGGCATGGTGGAAAGATCTCGGGAAAATCACCGAATTCAGCCCCGAGGTTAAGCAAACGCTGCTCGAAGGGGTCTTGAAAGAAGCCGGTAACCGTTCGATCGAAGAACTCGAAGGCGAGCGCGATGCCATGCTGCTGGAATTGCTCGCCACTCGCGCGAAGGACGAAAAGAAAGCTCAGGCTGCGGTCGGGAGCGAAGCAAAAGCTGCTCGCAGCGCATAAAAGCACAGCGAGGGTTGCTTCACGGCCAATATCTCCATTCTTGGGAGCAAGCGATGATTTATGTCCATTCACTCGGCCGCGCGTCCCGATACTATTCGGCGGGGACGGCGCTTGCTCCCGGGGGGACTCGCTTATCTTTCTCCGAACTGGAAACGCGGGTTAAAGGCATAGCAGCCGCTCTCAGCTCACATGGATTTAACACTGGAGACCGGCTCGCCCTGCTTTTACCGAACATCCCCGAGTACATCGAGTTGGTGTACGCATGCAGCTGGCTTGGAGTCATCGCGGTTCCAATCAACACACGGCTCTCTTTGGCGGAAATTGATCGGGTGCTCGCCGATGCGGCTCCGCATGGCCTGGTCCGTCATTCCTCGTTACCCTCTCCAACGGTCCGGATATCGTGGCAGCGGGTGCTCGATCAAGATCCCCTGGAGATTCGTAGGGATCTTCCCCCCGAGGTTGCGTATAACCCGGAAGCGATACTGGCTCTCATTTACACGAGCGGCACGACTGGCCGGCCGAAGGGCGTAATGGTGACTCACGCGAATGTCCTGGCCGATATCCACCACTTCAACTACTGGATGCGCTACACCGAAGGCGCCGTCTACTTGCACGCGGCACCCCTGTTTCATATTGCTGACTTTCCCGCCATGTTTGCGGCGCCGGCTTTCGGCGCATCGCAGGTCACGATTCCAAAGTTCAACCCGCAGACCTTCTGTGAGACCGTCGAACGCGAGCGCGTCAGCCATACCGTGTTGGTTCCGACGATGATCAATTTGCTGACTCAGTTCCCGGAGGCTGGGAGGTACGACTTGAGCAGTCTGGATGTACTGGCGTACGGCGGGTCTCCCATGGCGCCCGAACTCATTCAGCGTACGAAGGAACTTCTGCCGTGGTCGAAACTGGTTCAGGTCTATGGACTCAGCGAGACTGGCTTCCTGACGGGACTGCAGGACCGAGAACATACGCAGGACCGGCTATTGTCCTGCGGCCGCCCTTGTCCTGGCATCGATCTGCGGATCCTGGACGAAGCTGGGGAGCAAGTCGAGGCTGGGAAGCCAGGCGAATTGGTGGCTCGCGGCGCTAACGTGATGCGCGGGTACTGGAATAATTCGGAGGAGACCGCCCTTGCATTTCAAGAGGGCTCGTTTCGCACCGGCGACATCGGCTATCAGGATTCCCACGGATATTTCTACATTCTGGACCGCCTGAAAGACATGATCGTCACCGGAGGCGAGAACGTTTACTCCGGGGAGGTCGAAGCGATTATTTACGCGCATCCGGCTGTTCGCGAAGCCGCGGTCTTCGGAATCCCTGATCCCAAATGGGGCGAGCTGGTGATGGCTTGCGTTGTGCCGAAGCCGGGAATGGCGCTCACTCTGGAGGAGCTTGTCGCGCACTGCCGGCAGAGTCTCGCGAGTTACAAAATCCCGCGCCGCGTCGAGTTCCTGGATACCGAGTTACCCAAGAGTGGCTCCGGAAAAATCTTAAAAAGAATGCTGCGTGAGCGGTTCTGGGCGCATGAGGAACGGGCAGTCAGTTGAGGCCGGCATTCAACCGATGGATGTTTCGATCAGAACTTCTCCGGACAGCGGTGGGCCCGTGTCGATGGGAAGAATGCGTGCAGGCGGGTGGTTGGGTGTGAAAGGACTGTGAGAATGAATAGATTCGTTGGCACCAATAAGCGCTCGCGCAAGACCTGGCGGAAGGTGCTCAGCGAGAGCGCCCCGCTGCTTCTCCCCGTGGCGCACGATGCACTGACTGCGCGCTTGATCGAACTGGCCGGGTATCCCGCCTATCAGATCGGCGGGTTTGCGCTGGTTGGGTCGCGCTTCGCCTATCCGGACATCGACCTCGCGCAGTTCGGGGAGAACAGCGCGGTGATGCGCGATACGATCGCCGCATCCTCACTGCCTGTGCTCGTCGATGCAGACGATGCCTACGGTGACGCGAAGAACGTGATCCGCGTGGTGCAGGGCTATGAGGCGATGGGCGCATCGGCAATTTTCCTCGAGGACCAGCAGGCGCCGAAGCGCTGTGGCCACATGCTCGGCAAGAAGGTCGTGCCGGCCGAGGTCCACGCCGGGAAAATTCGCGCCGCGGTTGCGGCCCGTCACGAGACCGAGACGTTCATTATGGCGCGGACCGATGCGCTTGCGCCGCTTGGCCTTAACGAGGCGCTCCGCCGAGCCGAACTCTACCTGGAGGCGGGAGCCGACGGAGTGTACATCGAGGCCGTGGAGACAGCGGAGCAGTTGCAGAAGGTCGGAGAGAGATTGCGAGGAGTCCCGCTGGCGACCAGCATTCTCGAAGGCGGGGGCAGAACGCCTTGGATGGACCCAAAGGACCTGTACGCGCTCGGCTACACGATGCTCCTCTATCCCTCCACAGTCATTTTCCGCGTGACTCGCGCGATTCAAGAGGCGGTCGCGGACCTCAAGGCAGGCCGCCCGATGCCAGCAGAGGAATCGGTCACGTTCGGAGAGTATGAAGACATCGTTGGGCTGCCGCAATGGGCTGCTCTCGAAGATGAGTTCGTTGGCAGGCATGAACACCTCGGTGTGCCGGCCACGAAAGCCAATTGGTCGCCAGTTGCGGGAGATTGAACCACAGAATTGAAGGGAAATCTCGATGAGCAGAGTAACCGGCCAGCCCTCAATGAAGGCTCTCGGAGAGGTCGTTGACCTCTTGGTAGAAAGCCAGATTAAACTCGACGCCCTTGACAGCGTTTTGAAGGAGATCAACCCACTCCTGCACGAACGTTACCTGGGCGAGATCGAGAATGTGAAAGCGCGAGAAGCAGCGGAATTGAGACGGGCGCTCACAACACGTCTGAGAGCAAAGCTTGCGCAAGGCTAAGGTAATCGCCTTTGTTGATTATCTGTCGTCTCCTTCCGTCAAGATCATTCGCTACTCAAGAGTCGCCGCGAGAGGGTCTTGCGTCGCCGCGAAGGTCCCGTTTGGCACCCGTTGTGCTTCTCACAATAAGCACTCAATGGAGATGCGATAAGGGGTTCAGACAAGTTTTGAGGGACGAAGAGAGTGTTAACAATTATGACCATCGCGTTGATCACGATCGCATTGGTAGCGCTCGTCGTGGTGGTCGGAGTTTGGCGGTTACGAAGACCGAAACCCACCGACCGGGCAGAGAAAGGCTATTGGGAGGTACACGGAGACTAACTCTGACAGGCACGGAGTTCGTGTAACTGGATGAAGCGGTTGACCGCTGGGACAACGGAAGCCTATGTTTAGCCGAAGAATCAGGAGTGATATGGCGCGTAATCGAATCTTCGTAACGCTCCTGATTTTCCTCGCGGGGGCGAGATACGCCAACACACAGGTCGGGAACCTGTGTGCAATCGTCGGAACCGTAAGAGATGCCTCAGGTGCACTCGTTGCCGGAGCAACGGTCAGGATCACCGATGAAGCCACAAACATATCACGAGAACAGACAAGCTCGAACGAGGGTTTCTTCGCGATCGAAGCTCTACCCTCCGGCGACTACACGGCAAAGATCTTGAAGGACGGCTTCACCTGGACATTAATCCGGAACATCCATCTGGATCCAGGCGAGCGCCGAACCGTTGATGTCAAGCTCCAGGTGGGCAAGGCGAACTTCGAGGTAACTGTTGAGGCGGACACGGTGACGGTCCAGACGGAAAGTTCCGAGTCGAGTGGAACGATCAGTGCAAAGGAAGTCTCCAACCTGATGCTGAACGGCCGCAACTTCCAATCGCTCACTCAAATCGTTCCGGGCGTCAGCAATATCCTAGGTGCGAGTCAGCTATCCGGCAATGGCGAGACGGTATTAAATACCGTCATTGTCAACGGCGCTTCAGTCGAGAACACAGCATTCTCCCTTGACGGGATCTACGACACGGTGCCCGCAGCGCTCTTCCAGATTGATGTCATGCCGGTCCTCGATTCCATTTCAGAAGTTCGCGTTCTCAAGACTAACTACAGTGCGAAATACGGGATGGCCGGTTCTGGGCAGATTCTGGTCGAAACCAAGTCCGGGAGTAATGTCTTCCACGGTGCGGCTTACGACTATATTCGCAATGACGGCTTTGCAGCGCGGAACTATTTCCAAGTCGGGCCTCAGGCCCTACACCAGAATATTTTTGGGTACACGCTCGGTGGTCCGGTTCAAATTCCGCACGTCTACAATTCGGAGGGAAGTAAAAAGACCTATTTTTTTGCCGCCGGCGAATGGCGAATCAGCCATATTGCGGCAACTCTATCCAGCCGGAAAATGTTTACACAACCCATGCGGAGCGGTGATCTCAGTGGGGACCCTTTCTTGCCGACGAGCGGGCTTGCGCTCGATGCCAGCAGCCAAGCCGCGCTGGCGGCGAGGGGGCTCAATCCATCCACTTGTTTGTTATCAGGGTCGGATGGAGTGGTGAACCAAGTCAATTCCGCGTGCTTCGATCCCACCTCCGTCGCGCTCATGAATGCGTACTGGCCTTTACCAAATGATCCGTCGCTGGGCGTCGGCGGGTACATCAACAACGGCATTCAAAACAATAGCCAAATCGATCAAGTCTACCGTGTGGATCAATCGATTAATTCGAATAACGCGCTGATGGCTCGCATCAGTTATGAGGAGTCCGACAACATCCAGGCGTCTCGCAACTTCAACGACCCTGCCCCCAAGCCTGGGTCCTCAGTCTACACGCCAGGATTTAACGGAACGGTGCGCTGGACCTCGAACTTTACTCCGAGATTGATCAATAACGTAAGCATCGGTGAGAATTACACGAAGGGCCACTCAAACATCTCCAATTACACGATGCCGGCCGGGACTGCGATCGCTCAGGCTTATCCGGGGGCTGACCCGCTCAACCGCATCCCGAACATTATTTTTTCGAGCAGCTATTGGGCCTGGCTTGGAGTGGGTGCTTTGCCGACAATTTCCAGCGATGGGGATACGATTCTTTCGGATGACCTTACTTGGGTGAAAGGCAAGCACGTCCTCCAATTCGGATTCCTGTACATGAAGGGAGTTAAAAGCCAGAATGCCGGGGTCTTTCCCGCGCCCATGGGAGTGTTCACGGTCACGGGGATTCACACGGGCGACATCGTTTCTGACTATCTGCTGGGACTCGATTCCACTTACACTCAGGCGAACTTGCAGCGGCGAGGCCGTTTCCACTACGGCTGGACCGAAAGCTACGCACAGGACGACTGGAAAATCACGCCTAGGCTTACTCTGAACCTCGGACTGCGCTGGTCGTATTTTATGCCAGAGACCATGGATGGCAACCAGCTCACAAGTTTTTCCACAAACCACTTCATTCCCGCGAATGCGCCGCTCATTCAGCAAGCAACCGGCGGCTTCGTCTTCAACGGCAACGGACAGCCATTAACGGGGAGTGGATCTGTCGCCAACCTCACGAACGGCCTGGTATTCGCTGGGCAAAACGGCACACCCCGTGGTTTCTACAACCCGAAGGAAAATTACTTTGGCCCGCGCGTTGGCTTCGCCTACGCTCTAACGTCCGACAACAAGACTTCAGTGCGTGGCGGCTACGGTGTCGGCTATACGCCAGTCGCCTTGGAACTAAATCCTGCATTTCTTCCAAATCCGCCGTTTGTCCAGAGCACAACCGTAAATAACGGCTTGATCAGCCAACCCCTTCTCGGAGCCGTGCAGAATACGCTTGGCCCGGTATCGCTGGCGGCTTTTGGTCCGGATTTCCAGGCCGCGCGAGTCGAAACCTACAGCTTGACGGTCGAGCGCGAGCTTTTCCCGCATGCGGTTGGAACCTTAGCGTATGTAGGCTCCGAATCTCAACACGTGACAGCCGAAAACTACGACCAGAACTTCCCGTTGCCAGGAACCAGCGCGAACTCCGCCGCGTGTGCGGCGCTCAGTCCCACACCTGAGCCTTCGGCCAATTACCAGTTCGACCCCTGCCTGAAGGCAGCGTAAACAATTGAAAGAGCGAGAGAAAAGATGGTCGGGGAGAGAGGATTTGAACCTCCGACCCCCTGGTCCCGAACCAGGTGCTCTACCAGGCTGAGCCACTCCCCGACGGCGCAACGGGC
>JBEKRO010000154.1:0-8436 GCA_049518655.1 Bryobacteraceae bacterium
CTGACCCGAGAAAAAGGAATTTGCCGATACAGAGACCTGGCCGTTTTGCGCCGTGGGGGAGGGCGCACCCAAGCCAGTAATATACAGCGATACGATCGATCCCTGCGGACCCGGGTTGGCGGCGCTGTTGACCGTCCCATCCTGGTTCACCACTCCAAAGATGCCGAGGGATCCGTTTTCCTGTAATTGCAATGCAGGCAGGGGTCCGTTCGGTGTCATGACGGTGACGGTATTGGTGCTAAGGATGTTGAATGGCACCTGAAGATTAATTTGTCCGGGCGCCGCGTAAAGGAGCGGCGCAGGCACGCTCGGCAGACCGCCGCCGCCGAAGGTAACCGTGACGCCGCCGAGTTGCGTCGGGTACAGCCCATTCTGGTCCGGTTCTCCGGCAATCGGGGTCGAAGGCCCAAGGCCGACTCCGTAGAGCGTCACAAGCTCTCCGGACCCGACGCCAACGGCCTCCCGCGCCACTGCGGAGTTGGTCACAGCCAGAACTGCGGGAGACGAGAGAGCCGTCGAAGGGTTCAGACGAAGCAGGTTTCCCGCCGATGCAAGAAGCAGCAAATTTCCGTTGGAATCGAAGGCAGGCGATTGAGTGACCGTCGCAGGCACGAAATCGAATATTTGCTGAATCGCTGTCGCGTTGGCATTGAGTTCCAACGCGAAATCGACGCCGCTCGAAGGTACAATCGATAAACCTGGAAAGTTTGAGGAGTTGGTGTTTCCGGAAATCCAGACATTGCCCGCGCCATCCAGCGTTAGTCCGCTCAGAGTTGCGCCAGTGGAACCACCGAGGTTAGTGGCAAAAAGAACCTGGGTCGCATCGGAACTGAGCTTCATGGTGAACCCGTTTTGTTGGTTAACTTGGGAGCCGAGCAGAATCGTCGGCTGCAATGCATTCGGGGTCGTCGTAATAGGGGCTGGCGCAATCCCAGCGATGTACACGCTGTCGGCGGTGTCGACGGCAATCGACTTGATTGAACTGTAGACGAAATATGGGCCTGGACCCGCCGAGCTCCCGATCTCCGTGGACCAGATCAGTTGCGACCCATCCGCCGAAATACGGCTGACGAAGGCTCCGCCAGGCGTCGTATACACATTAGCGGTTACAGGAAAGTTCGTTGCGTTGGTCGATCCCCCAACGGTGATGGCGCCATTGCCGGCCACTGCGATCGCGGAAGGAACGGTATCGGCCGAAGATCCGATGCACGCACTGCCGCCCATGCAGGAACTGCCGTCTCCGCCGAGCAGGCGGCTGAAAAGCAACGCTCCGCCGTCCGGCGATATTTTGGAAACAAAGGTATAAATCACCACGCTTGCCGGGTTGTTCGACGATCCCGGACTTCCCAGGATGGGTCCCGTTGTCGGGAAACCGGCAGATACGGTGCTCCCTGTTATGTACGCGTTTCCCGAACTGTCAACAGCGAGCCAGATGGGGCTGGATGCACCGGGAGCGCCGAAGAAGGTCGAAAACAGTATGTTCAGGCCGGGATCGAGCTTCGCCACGAACCCGATTGCCTGGTAATCGGGTTTTTGCGAAAATAGCGGCTGGACGAGTGGGAAATTGTCGGAGTCCGTCTGGCCGGCGATCCAGATATTTCCGCTCGCATCGGTAGCAGAGGCTGAGATGCTGGAATTTCCGCCTCCCAGCGCCGATGTTGCCAGCGCCGACAGTAGATTACCGGAACTGTCGAGAACGGCCAGCAGCGGTGTCGTCGTTTGATTGCAGCTTCCATTCAGTCCGGCCGTGCATCCCGGGGCCACCATGGCGCCAAACACGGCGACTTTTCCGCCGGACAGTGGCAGAACGCCCTGCGCCGCGATATTTCCGCCGGGAACGAACTGAAGTGAAGAGGAAGCTGCGCTGGCGGCCACCGGCAGCAATAGGAATACAAGAACCGGGGTTTTCACAACCTCCACTCTGCACTTTGTGTGCCGCCGTCCAGATATAGAAAATGAGTAGTGACGATCGCCCCCAGGTGTGTCAGCATGACCCGACCCGTGCGCCCCACCGCAAATAGAGTATGGGCACTATACAGATCGGCGGAGTCCGTGAAGGTGTGCAAATTGCCTCTGCTGCGTTACGTGGCGGAGTGAGAATCAACCTGGTAGCTGACAGCTGGCCTTAGGAACGACAGCCAAGCACATGCGCTAATTACTGCTCCCCGTGAAATCCGCAGAGACCATGTGAGCGAGAATTTGCTAGCCCGCCCGTGTGCCGCGAGTGATGCCCAAACGGTCCTTTGGGAATCAGCCCGACGCATCCGCTATAGCACCCCTCCCAACTACGGCGTGCTCGCGCGGGACCAAGATCCATCTCTTATGCGCGCCTCCAAAGGTGTATAATTCTCACGGCTGCGCTGCCAACTCCACCTGTAAAGGAGCCCTCCAGGAGTATCCAAATGAACATGGATCGACGTTCGTTTCTGAATCGCACCACGCTCGCCGCCGGTGCCCTCACGCTGGCCAAAACCTGGGCCGCGCCCGCCACTGGCGATTCGTCCGGCCCGGTCGTCGAAACCACCGCGGGCAAAATTCGCGGTGCGATGGAGGACAAGGTCAATGTCTTCCGGGGCGTTCCCTATGGCGCTTCCACAGGTGGCTCCAATCGCTTCATGCCTCCGGAAAAACCGCAGCCTTGGACCGGCGTCAAGGACACGTTGGAGCTCGGCCATCGCTCGCCGCAAGGTCCTTCGACGCTCATCCCTGAAGTGGCCGCCGTTGACGTGGGCGAGCCCGCCGGTGAGGATTGCCTAGTATTAAACGTCTGGACTCCGAGCGCGGCAGCCACCACGCACAAGCGCCCGGTGATGGTTTGGCTGCATGGCGGGGGATTCACTTCCGGTTCCGGCGGTTTCAAGATTTACGACGGCGTCAATCTGGCGGGCAAGCACGACGTGGTGGTCGTTACGATCAATCATCGCCTGAACGCCTTCGGTTATCTTTACCTGGCCGATTTGGGCGGCGCCAAATATGCCAACTCCTCCAACGTCGGCATGCTGGACATCGTGGCCGCTCTGCAATGGGTGCGCGACAATATTTCAAATTTCGGCGGCGATCCCGCGAATGTCACCATCTTCGGCCAATCGGGCGGCGGTGCAAAGGTCAGCACATTGCTGGCGATGCCGGCGGCGAAAGGGCTGTTCCATCGCGCCGTGATCGAGAGCGGAGCATCGCTACGAGGAATTCCTCGCGACGCGGCCAATAAATCCACGGAAGCATTCCTCGCCAAAGTTGGCCTGAAGCCGAGCCAGATCGACGAACTGCAGAACCTGCCGGTGGATGGCCTGGTGCAGGGCCTGGTGGGAGGCCGCTTCGGCGCCGTGGTGGATGGCAAGACGCTCCCGGCCAATCCCTTCGATCCCACCGCTCCCGAGATTTCCGCTAACGTTCCGCTGCTCATCGGTACGGTGCAGACCGAAGTTACCTTCTTCGCGGGGCAGCAATTGGATCCCATCGACGAGGCCGCGATGCGCGCACGCGTCAAACAAACCTTCCATTCGAGCGATGCCGATACCGACAAAATCATCGCAGTCTACAAGCAGGTGGACCCCGCCATCAGCAACATCGACGTGGCGCTTGAATCCGCTTCGGATTCCTTTGCCTGGACAAACGCCCTGACTGCCGCCGAACGCAAAGCCGCGCTAGGGAAGGCTCCCGCGTACATGTATTACTTCAAGTGGCGATCGCCCGTGCGCGACGGCAAGCTGAAAGCCATGCACTGCATGGAAATCCCCTTCGTGTTCGACATTCCGGATGCGGGCAAGCCGATGACCGGTTCGGGTGAAGATCGCTATGCGCTCGCGGCAAAAATTAGCGGCGCGTGGGTGGCATTCGCACGCACCGGCAATCCCAGCCAGAAAGGGCTCGCTTGGCCAGCCTACAATACAGCCAAGCGCGCCACCATGATTCTGGATGACAAATGCGAAGTGGTGGACGATCCTCGCAAGGAAGTGCGCCTGGCGCTAGCGTCCCTGCCGGCATGATTTCCGCCGCCCGCCCGGAATTCTATCAACGCATTGCCAAGCTCAACGCGGCGCCGCTCTGGGAAGTATTGAGCGAAATTGTTGGGGCGCAACCGCATTCGGCATCCGTACCGGCGCTTTGGCGCTATGAAGAATTGCGGCCGTTCCTGATGGAATCGGGCCAATTGATTACCGCGCGTGAGGCCGAGCGCCGCGTACTGATGCTCGAAAATCCCGGGTTTCGAGGCGCGTCACGCATCACGCAAAGCGTTTATGCCGGATTGCAATTGGTGTTGCCCGGCGAATTCACCAACAGTCATCGTCACGTGGCGTGCGCGCTGCGCTTCATCATCGAGGGCGAAGGCGCGTACACGGCCGTAGATGGCGAGCGCGTTGACATGCATCCGCGCGACCTGATCCTCACACCGTCGTGGACTTTTCACGATCACGGCAATCCCGGCTCTACGCCCGTCATTTGGCTCGACGGCTTGGACATTCCGATTGTGAACTTTTTCGACAGTAGTTTCGCCGAACATCTTCCCGATGAGGCTACCCAGGATGCCGTTGCCGCTGCCTCCTCGGCTTTTGCGTTCCCCTACGCACCGGCGCGCGAAGCTCTTAGCGGGAACAAGCTGCTGCATCCTTGTCACGGCGTGAAGATCGAGTACGTTAACGGTAACGGTGCTTCGGTCACCCGTACCCTCGGCGCGAGCTTGCAACTTTTGCCCGCCGGATTCCACGGCCTACCGTATCGCTCCACCGATTCCACCGTCTATTGCGTCGCCGAAGGCAGAGGATCCAGCCGCATCGGAGATCGCTCGTTCCAATGGTCGGAGCGCGACATCTTCGTCGTGCCGTCCTGGTATACCGTCTCGCACCGATCCGCAGAAGAATCCGTGCTATTCAGCTTCTCCGACCGTCCCGTGCAGAAGGCCCTTGGCCTGTGGCGCGAGCAAGCTCCGGCGTCAGCAGAACTTCACCCTCAGTAAGGCTCTGTCTCCACAACTCGCGCAGCGAATATCCTCCCGCGAGGAATACCAACCGATGCTCCATCCACACCAGCAGCGTAGTAGCCATCAGGAAACAGCGATGCCCAGCGTGCGTCAGCGCGCGAAGTATTGCCGCCCGGCGCGATCCCCATTTTCCAAACGTGAACGCTTGAAAGCGCAGATGCTCTGCCTCCTCCGTCAGGATGCGGCAACAAATGGAGCGCAGCAAGGGCGACCCGGTGGCATTCCGCAGAGCCGTGTAATAGGGAATCGCCAGCACCTCGGCTGTTGCCAGCACGCGCATGCGCAACTCCAAGCCCGCCAAAGCACGCAATCGCCGAAACACCGCGTGCACCCAATGCCGTCGCAGGCAGCGCGCGCCCTGAATCGCAAGAAACCGGCCGAGCAGTTCACTGTGACGCTGCTCTTCCTTGATGAATAGTTGCAGCGCCTGGAGATAATCTGCATCCTCCGCCCTGGCCCGCTCCAGCAAGCGCCGGCCCTGCGCGTTCTCGCCGAGCTGAAATTGCTGGATGGACTGGATCACCACGGCCCGTTCGGCGCCGCTCAATCGATAGCCATCATCCCAAGGCAAGGACGGTTCCACTGCGTTCGCGCGGAAGTAACGGACCCAATCGCTTTCGGTCATACGTTCAGACTATCATAGAGTGCTTTATAGTGTAAAGTATAATGCTTAAGACAGCTCGAATGCCCGCGCGAGCAGCTCATACGACCGCTTCCGGGCCGCGTGCTCGTGCAGGATGTTGACGATGAAAACTTCCTCCACCCCGTAGTCGGCCGCAACTTCTTCGATCATGGATCGAACCTTCGGTGGCGTTCCCACAATGATCCGGCGCCCCACCGGCAACGTCTCGGCCGCTACGCCTTCGTTCGCCAGGAACGCCAGCGCCTTTTCTACCGACGGCACAGGGATCAATTGCCCGCGATACAACATCAGCATCAGCATTCGCATGCTGGATGCCAGCCGCTGCGCTTCTTCATCGGTGTCCGCGCAAATCGCCCAAGTAGCCACTGCCATGCGGGGCTGCTGCAATCGAGCCGACGGCTCAAAGTGCTCGCGATAATACTCCGCGATCGCTTCGCCATTTGGATTGATGAAATCGGCGAACACGTATGGCAGCCCTAACTCCGCTGCCCAGATTCCGCTTTGCGCCGACGATCCCAGCAGCCACGGTTCCGGGCTCTCAAAGTGCAGCGCCCCCAATTGACGGAAGGGTCCCGTGGATGGCCGGCGATTCTCCAGGTACCCTAACAGCTCTTGCAATTGTTCGTGAAAATCGTCCGGCGCGGGCTGCCGGCGATCGCGCTGCAACGCATAAGCGATGCCCGAACTGGTACCCGCTGCGCGCCCCAACCCCAAATCGATGCGCCCGGGATATAAAGCGCTGAGCATGCTGAATGTTTCGGCTACTTTCAGGGGACTATAGTGCGGTAGCATCACGCCGCCCGTGCCCACATGCATGCGCGATGTCGCGGCCGCCACCGGCCCCACCATCACCTCCGGACTTGCGTCCGCCAGTCCCGGAGTCCCGTGATGTTCGGCCAGCCAATAGCGCTGATAACCGAGCTGTTCGGCCCAGCGCGCCAGATCGATGGTGTTGCGCAGTGCATCTCCGGCCGTGGATCCCTCCGCGATCGGCGATTGATCCAGTACACTCAGCCGCACTTATTTCGAACCATCCGGAAGCGCGAACACTATTACGGTAGATCCATTGCGCCAAATTTGATCTGGAAACAAGGCTTGAGTCGCAGCGCCGATGTTCGTCACCGGCCATCCCGTCGGCGTCGCGATGTACTGCCTCCCGTTCACAGAGTAGCTGATGGACGATCCGCGATGCCCCGCGCCCGTTTGGAAGCTCCACAGCTTTGCACCCGTGCGCGCATCCAGCGCGAAGAACTCGCCCTCCGGATTGCCTGTGAACACCAGATCGCCGGCCGTCGATAGCATCGACGCGAGCAGCACGTACTTGTACGGATAACTCCACACCCGCTTGCGCGTCACCGGGTCCCATGCATCCACGTGGCTGTACGTCTCGCGGTTCGGCGGCAGCTTCAAATCCCAGCTCCCGCTCATAAAGAAGCGACCTTCGTCCGCCTGCTGGTGCTCGGCCGCAATGTCCACACATATTTCGAGCGTCGGCGTGTAGATCAATCCGGTGCGCGGCGAGTACGCCATCTCGTTCCAACTCTTTGCGCCCGCCGGCGTAGGGCAGAAGTTCATCGTCTTGCCGACCTCGGGTTCGCGCCGCCCCACCAGCTTTCCATCTTCGGTAACGCCTGAGATCCAGGTCTGAACTTCCGGAACGCTGAACACTCCGACAAATTCCCCCGTCACGCGATCTAGTACAAAGGTCACGCCGCTCTTGTTCATGTGAACCAGCAGCTTTCGCATGCGGCCGTTCACCGTGCGATCCATCAGAATGCATTCGTAGGCCGAATCAAAATCCCAAACGTCGTTCGGGATCTCTTGAAAATGCCAGCGTAGCTTACCGGTGTCCGGATCGAGCGCCACCACACTCGCGGTGTACAGGTTGACGTCCTTTGTCTCGCCAGAATTACGATCGCCCGCGTAGAAATCCCCCGCGGCGTTGCCCGTTCCCCAATACAACAGATTCAGCTCCGGATCGAACGAGCCAGTCAGCCACGGCGATCCGCCGCCTGTTTTCCAACTCTCGCCCTTCCACGTCTCGTGCCCCTTTTCACCGGGCCCTGGAATCACGTACCAGCGCCATGCCAGCCGCCCGGTCTTGGCGTAAAATGCCGTCAAATAGCCGCGATGCGCGTTGTCGCCTCCGGATCCACCGACGACGATTTTGTCCTTCACCACCAGCGGCGCCGACGTGATGCTGCACCCGCATTGATTCGAATCGTCCACGTTCACGCGCCACAATTCGCGACCGGTCTTTTGATCGATCGCCACCAGCAAGTTGTCGGGGGTCCCCAGAAACACTTTGCCATCACTCACCGCAAGGCCTCGACTGATGCGAAACGCCTCGCCTCCCGATCGGCCCACGCTCGCCGACAGCGGGTATTTGTAGCGCCAGATCGCCCGACCCGTGGCGGCATCCAATGCGAACACCTGCGCGTACGAGGTGGAAACGTACATCACGCCGTCGACCACGATGGGTGTCGACTGCAAACTATCGCCATAGTCGCCGGTCTGGAAGGCCCACGCCACCCCTAGTTTTTTCACGTTGGTGGTGTTGATCTGATCGAGCGCGCTGTAGCGCCAGGCAAATTGCGATCCGCCGTGAGTCGGCCAATCCGCCCGCGCAGGTCCGGCGTCCTGCCCGTGCGCTCCTGTTACTAAAGCGGCGGCCAGTAAGCCCAACAAAAATCGCATTGGTAGATTTTAGCGCGGTACCGGTTTACACCGGCCCGTTTCTAAGAACCCCTTTCAAACCGTGCGTGCAGTTTTCCTGCACACGGCTTAACGATGATCTGACTGATGTGGCTTTCGC
>JBEKRO010000155.1:0-8313 GCA_049518655.1 Bryobacteraceae bacterium
CCGAGCGGCAGCACGATTTGAATTAAGCCAGCCAGCGCGACAACCAGTCCAATAGAAAGCGCGTGTCCCAAAGTGATCGGCACCAGCGCGCGGGCCACGGCTTTGGTCGCGTGCTCCTGCATCCCACGCGCAACCGCAAACAGCCAGCCCATGCCGGGATTGATGCCGTGGTAGGCTCCCAAAAGAAACAGCGCCGGCCAGCCCCAGCTCCAGCCGAGGGAAATCATGAATAGCAATAGGAATCAGACGACGCGTCGCCGCCATCCAGCCGCACTTGGTGCCCGCGCAAATCTCCGAACTCGAGAAAGAACTTGGGATCGAGCTCCATCCCGCCGTCCGGCTTGGCATCCAGTTTCACCATCCAGCTTCGAACGCCCTCCGGATAGAATTGCTCGTCCCACGGCGAGTACAGCGAATTGGTGAAGTAGATACGCTTGCCATCGCGGCTCAACTCTACCATCTGTGGACCGCCGTTCAGCTCGGTCTTCGGCGCTCGTGGATGCGCGGCGTGCCGCACGATTCCGCCCAAGTGAATAGAGCCGGTTTTCTTGGGGTGAAATGGATCGGACACGTCATATTGCAAAAACTCGCCAGTGCCCCAGCAAGACACATACAGAAACCGATCGTCGAGCGAGAGATTGATGTCGGTAATGAGCGGTGGCACGGCCTTGAAGCCTTGCAATAACGGCGGCAGCTTCTCCGGATCGGCCGGCTCAGCGGGAATATCGATGATCTTCTTCACGCCCCATTTGCCATTCTCGCGATGCCACACCCAGATGGATGCGGAAAGATCCTTCAACGAAACCACCACACCCAGGAATCCATACGCCCTCGTTGGATCGTGTGCGGGACGCAGCTCCAGCGCCATCTGATACTCGGCGCCCAGATCCAGCTCCTGCAAATGGCGGCGCTTGCGCAGATCCCAAACGTGCAGCTTGTGGCCGTAGCCGCCCTTGAGAAGAATCTCGGGATTCACGCCGTGCTGCACCATGTTGGGCGTGCCCCATTCGCTGGTGATGACGGTGTCCAAGCCCAGGTGCCACCAAAAGTCGTAGGCCAGATATTGCGGACCCCGGTCGAGTTCCCACTTGCCCAGAATGTCGAAGCTGTCGTGATCGATCACGAAAATGCCGCCGGGACCGTCGCCATTGGTAGCGCCCAGTGCGCTCGAATAGATTCCCTCGGGGCCGCAATGAATGGTGTGGGGCGACGCATAGCCGGTACGCGCGGCCAAGGTTTCCGGCTCGATCACTTTCACGATCTGCGGCTTCTTCGGATCGGGTTTGGTGTCGATGATATGGATGCGCGAAGAGTTGATGCCAGGCACAACCAGGTAGCGGCGCTCGATGTGCGGATGTGGCGCGTAGGGGCAAAGGCTCGCGCTGCAGGCATTCCATCCGAAATGGTGCAGCTCGTCGCCGATGTTCGGCATGTCCACTTGTCCAACTAAGCGGCCGTAGGCGTTCGACTGCGGGTCGACATCCACTACACCCAGGGCATCGGGGCGCTGTTTGCCGTTCGCATTCGACTTCGCATTCAACATTGCCACGTAAGCCAGCTTTTCGGGGGGTGCTTGCATCGCCATTTTCGGGGACGGATAGAAGGTGGGGTCGGGGCGCCAAAGACTCATCGGGTCTCCGTTCTGGAGGGATTCTATCATAGCGATCCGTTATTCCAAACCAAATCCATCGACAAGTACTTAATTGCTTGTAGATGATCGCCGATATAAGTGAATCGGATGTAAACTGTTAGAAGTGCGTCATTCATCTAACCGCCGAGGATTCCTGCGGAATCTCGTTGGTGGCGCGGCTGGTGTAACCCTTGCCCACCGCGCATTCGCCCAGAGCGGTTCGGCGCCGGCGGCAACACCCCTGGAAGTCAACAAACTCACCGACACGTTCCTCCAGATCACCGGCGCCGGCGGCAATGTTCTGGCGGTCCTTGGCCCCGATAGTGTCTTGCTGGTAAACGGGGGCTCGGCCGAACGATCCGAGGAATTGCTGAAACTGGTGGCTGAACATTCCGGCGGCAAGCCGGTGAAAGTGCTGTTCAATACCTGCTGGCACCCGATACACACCGGTTCCAACGAATCGCTCGGGAAGGCCGGCGCCAAAATTATCGCGCACGAAAATACGAAGCTCTGGCTGGGCACCGAAATCGACGTCGGATGGCAGAAGCGGACCTATGAGCCGCATCCGAAATCATCGCTGCCGAACCAAACCTTCTATACCGGCGTGCAAAAGATGACGTTCGGCAAAGAGCCGGTCGAATACGGTTACATGATGCAGGCCCATACCGATGGCGATATCTACGTCTACTTTCCGGGGCCGAGTATCCTGGCGGCCGGCGACGTGGTCTCCTCCGGTTCTTACCCGATCGTGGACTATAGCACCGGCGGCTGGCTGGGAGGCATGGTGGATGGGCAAAAGGCCCTGCTAAAAGTAACCAATGCCGACACGCGCATCGTCCCTGGAAGTGGACCTTTACTGACATACGCGGACCTGGAAGCCGAGAGCCAGATGCTGGCATCGCTCAAGACCGAAATAGTAAAACTGATGAAACAGGGGCTGGGACCGAAAGAGATCATCGCCGCCGCGCCAACCAAGGATTTTGACGCGAAGTGGGGCAATCCGGATCTGTTCATCGAGCTTTCGTATCGGGGCTTGTGGGGACACGTTCGGGAGCTGGGCGGGATCGTTTAAGGACAGGGGAGAACAAGAATAACAATGCGTCACTGGGTTGTGGCGGTTTCGCTAGCGCTGGTAGTACCAGTATCGGTCCATCTGCGTGCCGCATCGCCCGCGCGGCAATCGGCGACGCCCCCGGCTTCCCTTTCGGCGCATCGGGCCATGCTGGATCACTATTGCGTCACTTGTCACAACCAAAAGGCCAAGACCGCGAATCTGACGTTCGACACCATGGATCTCGCGCACGTCGGCCTGGACGCCGCCGTTTGGGAGCGAGCCGTTCGCAAGTTGCGCGGTGGGATGATGCCACCTCCGGGCATGCCCCGGCCTGATCCAGCCACGGTCAATTCGTTCGTGACGTTTCTTGAGGCGTCGCTCGACCAGGCGGCTCTTGCGTCTCCTAATCCTGGGACCGTTTCGTTGCACCGGCTGAATCGCGCCGAGTATGCCAACGCGATGAAGGATGTTCTGGGCGTGGACGTGGATGCTGCCGCGCTTCTGCCCCGGGACGACATCAGCGACGGTTTTGACAACATCGCGAGCGTTCTCAAGGTCTCACCCTCGTTTCTCGATCAATACATCGCCGCCGCGCGCGAAGTGAGCCGGTTGGCTATCGCGCATCCGCCGCCCACCGAACCGGTGAAAGTGGTTTTGCATGGGGAGCCCGCCGATCCGGCGAGTTTACCGCTCGGGACACGGGGCGGCATTGTGGCGGAATATCGGTTCCCGTTCGATGGAGACTACGAGTTCACTATCAGCGGGCCAGATCCCGTTCTTACTCTTGATGGGCTTCCGGTGTCGCTGAACGGTTTCGTGAAAGTGAAAGCCGGCGTGCATCAGCTGGGCCTGACCGCGCCCGCTCGCAGTTTCGCCGAACCGGAGGGGATGCTGCAGTCATTCGTTCCCGGCCGTGCGTTTCCGGGTTACGGTCTTCCTCCCGGCGGTCCGGGACCTGGTGGCCGTAGGGCTCCCGCCGGACCGGGCGTTACGATTGTCGGTCCGTTCCATCCAACCGGAAAAGCGGTGGAGACCGACAGCCGCGCCCGGATTTTTGTCTGCAAGCCGCCCAGTGAAAGTGAAGAAGATTCCTGCGCCGCCCGGATTCTTGCGAGCGTTGCGCACCGGGCTTTCCGGCGTCCCGTCACCCAGAAGGATCTGGTGGCCCCCATGGCTTTCTTCAAAGAAGGCCGAACGAACTCCGGCAATTTCGAGGGCGGAATTCAGAACGGCATTATCGCGATCATTGCCAGTCCAAAGTTTCTCTACCGGGCCGAACCGCCCCCGGTTGGCCTGGCGCCTGGATCCAACTATCGCGTCAGCGATCTTGAACTCGCGTCGCGCCTTTCGTTTTTCTTGTGGAGCACCGTTCCCGACGACGAGCTGCTGGCCGTGGCGGAACAGGGCAAGCTGAAGGACCCCAAGGTTTTCGAACAGCAGGTTCGCCGTATGCTCTCGAGCGAAAAATCGCGGTCGCTGGTCACCAATTTTGCGTCCGAATGGCTGAAGCTGCGCGATATCGACCAGATCGATCCCGACCCATTCATCTATCCGAACTTCGACCCCAGCCTGCGCGCGGCGTTCCGTCGCGAGCTGGAATTGTTCGTCGATAGCATCCAGCGCGAAGATCGCAGCGTCCTGGATCTGCTGACGGCCAACTATACGTTCGTCAATGAACGGCTGGCGCTGCACTATGGCATTCCGGACGTGCGTGGTGAAGAATTCCGGCGCGTGATTCTGCCCGATTCCAGGCGCTATGGATTGCTCGGCAAGGGCGCGATATTAATGGTGACGTCGTATGCCAACCGCACATCGGTGGTGCTGCGCGGCAACTATATCCTCGAAAACATCACCGGCACGCCGCCTTCCCCGCCGCCACCCAACGTCCCGGCGTTCAAGGAAAACAAAGAAGGCGAGAAGCCGCACACGGTGCGCGAGACCATGGAAATGCACCGCGCCAATCCTACTTGCAACGCCTGTCACGGCGTGATCGATCCGCTGGGATTTGCTCTGGAAAACTTCGACACCGTGGGTGCGTGGCGCAACAAAGACCGTTTCACGCGCACCGCTATCGACGCATCCGGCAAGCTGATGGACGGCACCGTGGTGGCCGGCCCGGACGACCTGCGCAAAGCCCTGATGTCGCGCCCCGCCGAGTTTGTGCAAACCATGACCGAAAAGTTCTTGATCTATGCGCTGGGCCGGGGCTTGGAGCCCTACGATATGCCGACCGTGCGCAAGATCGTGCGCGATGCCGCGCGCGACAACTATCGTTTCTCGTCCATCGTGATGGGAATCGCGCAGAGTGCGCCGTTTCAAATGGAAAGAGTGCCGGAGGCCGCGCCAAAGCAGGTCCAGGTTGCTTCGGCGCAGCATTGAGTAATTCGAAGGAGATCGAATGTTCAACACGAAGAAACATCTCGAGCGCCGAACCTTCTTGCGCGGCATAGGCGCCACCATGGCGCTGCCGCTGCTGGACGCCATGATTCCGGCGAACACCGCCCTGGCGCAGACCGCCGCCACTCCGTCGCCGCATATGGGATTCATCTACTTCCCGCATGGCGCCATCATGGAGCATTGGACGCCGAAGACGGAAGGCAGCACTTTCGATCTCCCCACTATTCTGAAACCGCTCGCGCCTTTCCAAAAACAACTGACAATCGTCAGCGGCCTGGAGAACAAGCCCGCGATCAGCCCCGCGGTCCACGCCATTACCCCCGGAACGTGGCTGAATTGCGTGCATCCCCGGGCGACTCAGGATCCTTTCTGTGGTCCTACTATCGACCAGATCGCGGCCGCTCATATCGGACAGGATACGCCATTGCCCTCGCTCGAAGTCGCCATTGAAGGACGCGGAGGCGGCGGTTCCTGCGATCGCGATTTCGGTTGCAGTTACTCGGGCACCATTTCGTTCCGCACTCCCACTACTCCGCTTCCCATGGAAACCGAGCCGCGCAAGCTGTTTCAACGGTTGTTTGGCCAGGGCGATACGGCGGCCGAGCGCAAAGTGCTGGGAAAACAATATGCCAGCATCCTGGACTTAATCTCCACCGAAGCCACCGATCTGCAACGCACCTTGGGTCCCCAGGATCGAGTGATGCTGAGCGACTATCTGGATACAGTCCGCGAAATCGAGCGGCGCATCGAGAAGATGGAAGCGCACGATCTGACGCACCTCAACCTTCCCAATGCGCCCGGCGCGACGCCGGCGCAATTCGAACCGCACATCTCTCTCATGTTCGATCTGATCGCGCTGGCTTTTCAAGCCAAGATGACGCGAGTGTTCAGCATGATGATGGCGGCCGAGGTCAGCAATCTCACTTACAACCAAATCGGCGTTCCCGACGCCTTCCATCCTCTGTCGCATCACAACAACGAGCAAGCCAAGATGGACCGGTTGGTGAAAATCCAGACGTATCACACCCAGCTTTTCGCAGCTTTCCTGCTCAAGTTGGCGAAGTTGCAGGATGGCGACGGCAATCTGCTGGATCACTCGATGATCTTGTACGGCAGCAACATGAGCAACAGCAATTTGCACAACCACTATCCGCTGCCCACCGCATTGGTAGGCGGATGGAAGACCGTGAAAGGCGGCCAGCACTTGAAGTCCCCCGACCAGACGCCGCTCGCAAATATGCTGCTCACGGTACTGGACCGCGCCGGAGTGCCGCTGGATCGCTTCGGCGACAGTTCGGGCAAGTTCGCCGAGGTCTAACATGCGCGGAAAAACTTCGCTCGCAGCAATGCTCGCCTTCGCCGTTATGGGTTTTGTCCCGCTGATCGCTGGCGTCTCTGGCGATGCATCGCTGGTCGATCTGGTAAAGCAGGGCAACCGCGACGCGGCGATCGAACTGATCGACCATCATGCGAACGTGAACACGCCTACGTCCGATGGCACCACTGCATTGCATTGGGCCGCGCATAACGGCGACGTCGACTTAGTGGACCGGCTGCTGCGCGCGGGCGCCGATGCCAAAGCCAAGAATCAATTCGGCGCTACGCCGATGTCGGAAGCGGCGTTCCTCGGAAACGTCGCGATCATCGAAAAGCTGCTGATAGCCGGCGCGGACCCGGATTCACCGAGCGCCGACGGACAGACGGCTCTGATGCTGATAGCGCGCACCGATAACGTGGCCGCCGCAAAACTGCTGCTGGATCATGGCGCGCATGTCGATGCCCGAGAAAAACAGAAGGAACAGACCGCGCTGATGTGGGCGTCGGCGGAAAGCCAGCCTGCCATGGTGCGCGAGTTGATCGCACACGGCGCCGATGTCAACGCCCGCTCGCATGTTGAAGAATGGCTGGCGCAAGTCAGCTCTGAGCCGCGCGCCCAGCACCAATCCTACGGTGGATTCACTCCGCTGCTCTACGCCACTCGCGAAGGATGTTTATCCTGCGTCCAGAGCTTGGTGGAAGCCGGAGCGAAACTGAACATGCCCGATCCAGAGGGCGTCACCCCGCTCATCATGTCGATCACCAACGCTCATTTCGATGCCGCAAAGTATCTAATCGAAAGAGGCGCGATGGTCGACAAATGGGATTGGTGGGGCCGCAGCCCGCTGTACTGCGCGGTGGATATGAACACCATCCCGCACGGGGGAAGAGCGGATGGCCCGTCGCTCGATGAAACCACGCCCCTCGAAATCATCGAATTGCTTTTGGACAAAGGCGCAAACCCGAATTTGCAGTTGAAGCTGCTGCCTCCTTTCCGTTCCGTGGGCGCCGATCGCGGCGTGGATCAAATGTTGACCATCGGCGTGACGCCGCTGCTGCGCGCGGCGAAGGCGCTGGATGCTCCGGCCATCAAGCTGTTGCTCGCGCACGGCGCATTGGTGAACCTACCGAATATTCGCGGTACCACGCCTACCATGGCGGCGGCCGGCTTGGGCTCGGTGGATGCCGATACGCGCGGCGTCTTCACCACGCCCGACGTTCAGCAGCGATCGCTCGCTTCGCTTGAGCTTTTGCTTGCCGCGGGTGGCGAAATCAATGCGGCCGATAGCCGGGGCCAGACACCCCTGCATGGCGCGGCTTTCTGGGGATGGAACGAAGTGGTGCAGTTCCTGGTGGATCATCATGCCAACCTGAATGCGGTGGATTTGAAGGGCAAGACGCCCATCGATTCCGCCATGGGACGCGCGGGCGGCAACAGCCGGGGCGGCCAGCGCATCGACGTGCACGAAGACACCGCGGCTCTGCTGAAAAAACTGGGCGAGACGGCCGCGAAGTGATCTAGCGCAGATTATACTTGGCCATCTTGTAGCGCAAGCGATCGCGGCTGATACGCAGCATCCTGGCTGCCTCCGATTGGTTGCCGCCGGAGCGCTCCAGTGCATCAGCCAGCAGCACTTTCTCGTGCTCGTCAAACGATACGCCCAAGCCAACACTCGGGGATACAGCCGATTCCGCCGGTTGGTCGGGTTCGTAAGAATTCCCCGCCGCGGCTGCCACCGTGCGTTCATTCTGTCGAAGCGATCCAGGCAGGTCCTCGACATCGATCATGTCGCTCATGGCCATCATGCAGGCATTGCCCAGTGCGTTTTCGAGTTCCCGAATATTGCCGGGCCAGGAGTGCCGTGCCAGCACAATCTGCGCTCGACGCGTGAGTCCGCGAATATCTTTGTGGAAT
>JBEKRO010000156.1:0-8101 GCA_049518655.1 Bryobacteraceae bacterium
AGGCCTTCTCTTTGAGACGAAAAGGCAAACTCTGAGACAAACGCTCCAGTTGATAGCAGCCCCAACAAAAGGCTGGATTGGACAGCATCGCCAGCCGAACGTGGCCTGTAACCGCTGGAGTGGCCCATAGAACCATTCTTTCCACGTCCAAGCCAGCTTGATGGGCCAGGCTTTCCATTTCTTGCGGCGTGATCAGGAACAGGTGTCCATCCGAATCTGGTTTAAACTGCTGCTGTTCGAGTGCGGTAAAATCCTGGATCTCGGAATGAGTCGGCAATTTATTCCGAAAATACGCGCCGTTGGGGGTGGTAATGAGGATGCGGCCTCTGGGTGCGACAAACCTTTTCAGTTGGCGGAGAAAGTCAACGGTATGAGCCACGTGCTCCACGATTTCACAGGCAATCACCAGGTCGAACTGCCCGATTTCCGCTGGATCCAGATCGAACAGATTCCCGGGCAGGCATCGAATGCTTTCGGCGTTGGTGAAATTGGCTACGGCGCCAGCCAGATTGTCGGCTCGAATATCGTTAGCGGATACAGAGCAGCCCATCGTAGCCAGGCAGGCTGACAATGCGCCATCTCCGGCCGCCACTTCCAGGACAGTCTTAGGCGCCAGCGCGGCTGCCTCCATCAGAGTCATCATGGCGCGCAGGCGGCCATAGGCCCAATAGGAGGGCGGCCAGCCGCTGCCATAATTCCAGCCCCAAGGATCGTCTTTCTTGGCAGCTCCATTTCGGAGCGGACGGATTTTGGATAATCCATCGCTGCAAACGGATCGGAAGAGCGCGTACTCGGGAAACGGCGCTCTCTGGGTATCAAGCTTCGGCATGCGTAGTTTCTTCTCCACGCTCCAATCGAGCGGGCACCGGGTCCATCGTTCCTAAGACTGTTTCCAGCGTGTTTTCCAACTTAGAAACATGCGCGGCAAGCGTAAAACGAGCGGCAATTTCGCGGGCGCCGCGAGACAATTCGGCGTAGTGGGATGGATCGGACAAAGCCCGATGGATGGCCTCTGCCAGCCCCTCGACAGAGGGTGGGTTTCCGGGAGCAAGTTCACCGGAGAGGCCGGGGATAAGCCACTCGGGAATCCCGCCCACATCGAAGGCCACCGAGGGCACTCCGTAGGCGCCAGCCTCGATTCCAACCAAGCCAAACGGCTCGGGCCACAAACTAGGAACAACCAACAGATCTGCGCGTTGAATGAGATCCACTTTCTGGCGGCTCCCCACCCAGCCGGTAAAGTGCGCTTGGAGCTGGTTGCGGCGAGCCAGTTCCTCAACACGGTGGCGTTCCGGGCCATCCCCGGCAATCGTGACGTCAAGCGTCCTTCCCAAGCGTTTTTCGGCCAGCGGGATCGCCTCGATCAATTGGCTGGCGCCTTTCAGTTTAGTGAGGCGACCCAGGAAGAGAAGATGGCCCCTCAATGTTGCCTGAGTAGGCCGGTTCAACTCTGCGCCTTCATGCGGATTGGGGAGCGCCGCCAGATGGACTTTCTCGGGCTTCACGCCATGCCGTTCGTACTCGCGGCGCATATGGTCGCTCGCCACCAAAATCGCTCCGTATCGGGGAAGCTGGGCGTTCCTTTCCGCCGAGCTCTGGTACATTTTCCACATCGTTGCCGGATTTAAGCCCCCGCACCGGCGCGGGTAATAGAGAGCCAGGCACATAGGACCGAACTTCCGGTCACACGGCTGGGGGGACGGAAACGCGTGACATTTCTCTCCGCTGGCGCAGGTGCCTACGTAATTGTGGGCATAAAAAACTGTCGTATATTCGTTCAGCAGAGCGGACTGAAGTGCGGCATCATCCAATCCCTGCGAATACACCACGCCGGGCTTCCAATCGCGGACGAACCGCAAGCCCGCCTCCGCGCCATTTTCTTGAATCCCGAGGGATGAGATATCAAGCTCCAAGGGGTCGACACGCTCCTTTTCAGGATCAAAACGATATTCGTAGAGCAGCGCGAGTTGGTGACCGCGCTGCGCGAGACAGGGAATAATCTTTTGTAGGTATTTTTCCGCCCCGCCCACCAGGTTGCGATGAGAGGTGGCGATCAGGATGCGCATACGACTGATTCCGAAGCGGCCATCTCGGATGCGGGCGTTCGAAGAGCTGCGACGGTATGGGAAATATCGAACCGCTCCCGATAGAGCTTTTTAGCGGCTTGGCTCATTCGAGCGCGTTCCTGGGGATCTTCCAAGAGTTCGCGCAGTGCCTTGACGAATGCCTCCGCGTCTCCGGAAGGCGTGAGACCCACCGGAACAAAATCCTTCCATACTGGCTCGATCACTTCACTCCTGGTGGTAACAATGGCCTTGCCATGCGATAAACCGACCATGAGACTGCCTCGCCGTGTGGTCGCGCCGTCGGGGTAGGGCTGGATCAGAAGATCGCAGGCGGCGATGTGGCTGGATAGTTCATCGGGCGCCAGGGCACCGGTTGCGAACAGAGTTTTCTCGAAGGCAGGATGCCGCTCAAGCAAATGCTTTCTAAATTCCTGGCTACCTCTACCCATGAGCAGCAGCGTCTGCCCCGGGATCTCCCGCGCGATCGTCACAACGATCGGCTCGAGAACCGAGAGCACTGGCGCTCCGTAGGTTCCGAAGTGTCCAACCAGGAGTCCTCCGCCCTCCGGCAGATAACGCCGGCGAACCGTCTGGGTTTCGGCTTCGTTGCGGGTTACGCGAATATTGCTGGGAACCGGCAGCCATTGAGAAGGAACGCGGCGGCCCATGGCATACGGCTTCCAGAGCCGCTTCCATTGGGGATCCGAGAACCAAACTCGGGTGGCCGCTCGTAACAAAATGACAGTCATCAGGCGATGAATCAGCGCGGCGCCATATTGCCGCCAGGAACCTTCGAAGCTAAGGAAAGGCTCATGAACCATGACCTCGATGCGGTCGCCACGCCTTTTCGCGCGCCGCCAGAGCCACACACAGAAGGGCACATTCATGGCCCTGCGGCCGTAGCCGTGCGGGACATACTGGACCAGGATGTGGCGCGGTCCAGGAAATCGATCCAGCTGTTCGCCGACCCTTGCGAGGTCCTCCGGCGTTACTCGCCCGAGGCTGGCATGGACGGACACGCCGCCCGTTGAGATGGATTCTCCCGCGGTTCCCGGACACCACACATGCACCTCTTCCCCTTTCTGAGCGAGGCCCTCGGCAACCAGCTTCGTATAGTCGCTGACTCCTCCTGGCTGCGGAGGATATTCAGACGTGATGATATGCCGCTGTACTCTATGCACGTCACGCTTCGATGCAATGGGTTCCGGCGTCACTATCTGCCTAGCGCCTCAGTTCGCCCTAATAGACTGTTCAGTCGGGGTCCCCGGCCAGCCCGCTGTCGTCTGGCGCGGCGGTGGCTCGCCGGATCCAGAAGCTGCCTGGCAAGAAAGTCCCCGGAGGCGTTATATCCGTTCGGAATGTTGTAAAAGCCCGGTCCAAAGCGTCCGGGCGTTTGCGAAGCATGTAATACGAGCCCCAGACGATCTCAAAGTCCCGATTGCTCGACAGGTAAGCTTGCAGCATGTATTGCTCGCTCAGAAATCGATGGTTGCCGACTACCCAGGACTGGGGATATTCCCACGGCAGAAAAATGTCGTGGAAATGAACCAGTGTTCCTTTGTTGAGGCGCGGCAGGATTTCCAGAATCTCGTAGTTCACGTCCGAGCCGGTGCGGCAGACATGACTCGAATCAATGAACAGGATGTCATTGACTCCCAGCGCGGAGAAGGTGCTGAGCGGTACTTCTTGAACGCGTTCTTGAATGAATCTGAAATCAGGCGGAAGCGCAGCCGGATTCAGGCGTACTGGAGACGGCTCGATGGATGTGAATTCGCAGTGGTAGCTGGAATTCTCTTCGTGATTCTTAAGAATGGCCTGCGCCGATAGCATGGTTGTCAAACCCGATCCAATTTCGATCATACGAGCAGGCTGAAAATGGCGAATCATGCAATATAAAATCTCGGCGTCGACCTTCTCGAACCAGCCATTGTTCAGGTGAAACTGGTTCCCGCCATTCGAAGCGCCGCGAGGAAAGGCGTCGTACTCGGACCTAAAGCGCGATTGAAATGCTTCGAGCAGCCGGAGTTGGGCGCTGGTCCGCGGATAGATTCCCACCATTTCCGAGGGTTTCTGCCAGAGCGATGCGGGAAGCTCCGGCGCCGGCGGTATGGGCGACTCGTAAAAGACCGGCACAACGTGATAGCCGCTCTCTTCCCAAATCGAGAAGAAACGCGGAGAACACATCAGGCGCTTGGGGACGGCGCGTGCTATCGAACGAGCCGCGAGTTGTCCTAGGCGATGAGAGAGTTTCATTGATATCTCGCGTTCCTGGCCGGCTGCCGTGACGCCATCGAGTCCCAAGTCGTCACGATTTTGTGCCGTAGATGTCCAGGCAGCGCCGCACCACCGCGGGCCAGGTGAATTTCTCTAGAACGCGCCGCCGGGCAGCCTGCCCCATGGCGTTGGTTTCGGTGGGATGATCGCGCATCCACAGAAGCTTCTCGCGCAATGCATCCGGGCGATTGGGTGGAACGACGAAGCCGGTGACTTGGTCCCGGACAACCTCGGGCATGCTGGCGACGTCCGTGCAGATCGCGGGCGTTCCGCACGCCATCCCTTCGAGCAAGGTTTGACCCAGGAGTTCCGGCACGTTGGATGTCGCGCCGTACATGGTTTGGTACACGCTGGGCAAGACGATGCAGCTGGCTCGCCGGTAAGCTTCGATGATTTGGTCGTCGGAGTATCCGGTGCGAAACGCCACTCGTTTGCCTTCGGCAAGTGCGTTCAAATCCTGAAAGTAGCGGGCGTCGGTGGGACGCCCCACGATTTCAAGCGCCATGTCCTGGGGGAGGGCCTTGATGAGGTCGTCGATGCCTTTATGGGGCAGGAGTCTGCCCACGAAAAGCACGGAGCCGTCTTTTTGAACCTGTTCGCTGGGAGAAAATTTAAGGGTATCGACGCCGCCATAGATCACATGCGCCCATGGCTTGCCGGCGTGGCCGAAGACGCTACGGCTGTATTCGCTAATGTGGAGGTGTCCATGATACCAGCGATCGGTTGATACGTATGCCGACACATCCCAGCCGCCACCGCCCAGATCGCTGACAAAAACCTTGCGGCCGGTGAGGCGACAGGCCAGAGACGCCACGCTACTAGCCAGGATGTGCTGCTGGTGGCAGTGGATGATATCGGCCCGCCGGATCTCGGAAAGCAGCGAGGCGGCGAAGGGATTGGCGCGCTGCCCGCGCACATAAGACGCCGGGCCAAGCACGTGCACTTTCAAATCGCCCACCTGCTCGGTTCGCGCGTGCTCGCCGAATGCGGCGAACAGGGTGGGAACTTGGGCCGCCATGTGCTTGGCTAGTTCCAGCGCGTAGCGTTCGGCGCCGCCCACCACACCGTCCTCGCCAAAGATGGCCGGCGCTATATGGAGCACTTGCATGAGTAATTATGTGCGGTTGGTCCGCCACAGGAAGCTACTGGTTTCCTGGCGTGGCGGCTCGGTTAAATCCCGGTGGGCGTTGCGGCTCCCGGGTTTTTACGGGGCCTATTGCGCACGGACGTTCCGGCCGCCAACAGATTCGCCGGGTTCCTAATATGATCGAGCCCCCGTAACCACGGGCATCGCGACCCGCCGTGCCGCCTTGTCTTGCACCACCGCCGCCATTTTTTCGGGGCGCACGGACGTCCAACCCACGCACAGCAGGAACAGGAAGGTGTTCGGTACCGAAGACAGCATCCCGACTCCGATCAGGCCAATGAGAAAAGTCAGGATGCACAGATACCAGACCATGCGGCGCCCGGTGAGCCATTCATCCTTCACGAAGGCTACTCGATTGGTGGCATACCAAACAATGAAAGCAGTCCACAACAACAATCCAACCAGCCCCTCTTCCAGCAGTATCCGGCAGTAGTCGTTCTCAACCCAAACAGGGTTCCTTACCTGGGAAGCAAGAAAGTAGGGAATGCTGGTACCTCCACCGCCGAGTCCATTCCCCATCGGATACTCCACTAACACTTCCCAGAAGGTGCGGTTGACGCTTCCCGAGATCCGGTCTTCGACGGTTTGGCTATCTAGTTCCTTATATCTCTGCCATCGGTCATTATGCATGGCGGCCCAGACCACCGCGACAATCGCCAGAGCCCAGACCACGCGCTTGAGCGGGCCCAGTTTACCGCTCACGCTGGCAATCACGACCACTACTCCAGCCATGATCATGCCCTGGCGGGTAGCCGCCATCAGAACGCCGATGAATGCGGCCGCCATGCCGATCAGCAGGAACATTTTTCGCCAGCGGGCGCCGGTGCTGAGCGACCAGGCGCCGAATAGAATCGGAACGGTAAACACCATGACACCCGCATAGGTGTGCGCGTTCTGGAAGATCGAGGGAATGCGACTTCCTCCGCCGGAATCCAAACTGTTGTACATGGTCACGGTCATGGGCCCGTACGGAAAGAAGGGCTCGATACCCTTGAAAGACTCCGCTACACCGAAAGCGAGGGCGATCAGGTTCAAGGCCGCGAGGCCAAATGCCAAGGGGCGTAGATCCTGAGCGCGCAGGCGAGCCCCCAAAAATACGGCGAGAAGAAAAAACATGTTGCCACGCAGACCCACCAGCGAAACCAGAAACGGCTGAAATGGCATGAGGACCATCAGGAGTGGCCAGCCGATGAGGATGTACATCCACATATTCAGCGAGGCATGGTTGGGTGTTGGCTGATTCTTGCGCCTGCCAAGGAATTGTGCTGCATAGAGTCCAACCAAAGCAGCGTCAAAAATGAAATGGGAGAACGTCGAGGCCAGATTTGCACGAACAATTCCATACGAATAACCGACGGTCATCACAACTACGATCCCGCCCCACAAAGATCGACGCCCTATGAAAAACGCCGCCAACGCGCCGAGGGCGCAAAGAAGTAATGCGATCATGAGTTTGGATTACTAACCAGGCGTGATAAACCAGTGGCTTGCGCCGGACGTTCCTTTTCAACAATGGAGACAAAATCCGCAGCCGTATCGCGCCAACTTCGGCTTCGAAGCCGGTCGCCGAACGGTTGGAAACGCGCCCGCCACTGTGCTTTGTTGGATCTCCAAGCGATCAGCCGCTCCACAATGCCGGAAACATTTTCGGGATCGGGAATCAACAGCGGCGCGAATTCCGGGTCGTATTGCTCGGCAACGCCCGCCGAAGCCGAGACCATGGCCGGAACGCCGCGGCAAATCGCCTCCTGTACGTTCAGGCCGTAGGATTCGTATCGCACCGGACTGACCAGCAAGTCGGCCGCGGCCAGTACACTCTTCACCTGGTCGGTGAACCCGAGCAGCCGAATACGATCTTCCAAGCCCGCTTCCTTGACCTTGGCGTGCCATTCCGGTGCTGCGGGTCCATTGCCGGCCACCATCAAATCCACGTCCCAATCGGGCCGGGAACAAAGCCTCTTCCAAGCGTGAAACAGCACATCGAAACCCTTCCGATCATCGTATCCGAGAGCTCCCACGAAAACCGCCAGGCTGCGCGATTCGGTTACCTGCAGTAGCTTTCGGCTGGCGGCGCGCTCTTCGGGTGAAATCGGCCCCCACTCGGGATCGCTCCCTAAGTAGACCGTGTACACACGGTCCGGATCCACTTCGAAATACTTCACCAATTCATCGGTGGTGCGTTTGGAATTGGAAATGATCAGCCGCGCTCGCTGGAACGCGGCCTTCTCGGTGCGTCTGGCGCGGTTGGCGGCCAAGGCATTTTTCAACTGATACGCCAGCGGTCCGCGCTGGGGAGCTGCCCAAGCCCGATGGACGTAATGCGCCCAGTTAATCCCCGGCCAGACGCAGTTTCCGCCATTGACCACTACCTGCGCCAAGGGATACTCCCTGAGGATTCGACGAGCTACTCTTCTTCCGCGTGCAGCCAGAGCGAATTCCCCCAGGAAGAACGAGTCCGCTGGACGGGCCGCCAGATGCACGGTAGCCAGCGGATGCTTCTCGAGCGACGGATCCACGCTGTGAGTGACAACATGCACTGGAATTTCACGCTCTAACAGATAATCGGCTAAAGCGAGATTGGCTTTATCCATCCCGCCCTTTTGATGGAAACCAG
>JBEKRO010000157.1:0-8045 GCA_049518655.1 Bryobacteraceae bacterium
CGCAAGATCATGCGCTATATCCGGCTCTATGGAAAAACCGCAAAACCTTTCCAATGGAAGTACACCGATTATCGTCACCGCGTCTCAGCATGCTAAAGATTCAGAGCGGACAGCCCACTAGCTAGTTATTGTCAGTCTTAATAGCGTAATAGCCCTTGCGGGCTTGGACCTTCCAGTCCTTGTTGCCGGTCTTGATCTCCAGTTTCCGGAAGGTGCCGTCTTTGGAGGGATTGTTGGGGGTGTAGCCGATGGCGTACTGGCTGCGCATCTCGTCCTGCAATTGGTTGAAGGCGTCCTGCAACGTCAGCCTGTTGTCGATGTGGAACACGTGGCCGCCCGTGTCCTCCGACATCTGGCGCAACGCCGAGTCGCTGCTTCCGCCGAAAACCATGCCGCGCGACATGTAGAACCGGCGATCCACGTACCAGAATCCGTAAATGATCGCATCCGCCTTTTGCGCGGCTTCGATGGCTTGCGAGATTTTGTACTTGCTGCCCTCATCCTCGCCGTCCGTGATCAGCACCAGAACCTTGCGGCCCACTTGTCCCTTGAGTTGATCGGCGGATGCCACATAGACGGCGTCATATAAGACGGTTCCCCGCGGTTGCGAAATGGTCGGCACCGGGCCCGGGCCGAACCCGCCAACGCCGGAACTCACATGCAGGTCCTCTAACCCGGCGCGCAGCAATTTCGGAGAGTTGGTATAGTCCTGCAGCAGCTCGGAGTCTTCGCCAAAGCTGATAAGAAACGCCAGGTCCTGCTTCCGCAAGACGGATCCGAAGAACTGATAGGCTGCGTTCTTTTCGATTTCAATCAGGTTCATCTGGCTGGCGCTCACGTCGATGAGCAGCCCAATGGTCAGCGGCAGATCGGTCTCGCGATTGAAATACTTGACCGCTTGCTCCTTGCCGTCCTCGAAAACCTTGAAGTCGTCCTTATTGAGATTGCCGACCAGGCCGCCCTTCTTGTCGCGCACGTTGAACAGAATGTTGACCAGGTTCACTTCCACCTTGAGGGTGGTGCTGTCCTTCGAGGCGTCGTCCTGGGCGAGCAGAAGCGCCGCCAGAGCGGACGCGGCCAATGTGGAAACCAGGATTATCGCAATCGGACGACGCATAAGAATTATAGTTGTAGATGCATAGCTTTTAATTCTCGTTCCAATGCGCAAAGCCATTCTTCACCTCAAAAAGTCCGATCCCGTGATGCGCGCGATCATTGAGCGCGTGGGCGCATACAAGATCGAACATCGCGAACCGAGCTTTGAAACTCTTGTCAGATCCATTGTCTACCAACAGCTCAGCGGTAAGGTAGCGACGGTGATCCTGGGGCGGCTGATCGCCATGCTGCCCGGCGGCAAAGTCACGCCGGACGCCATTCTAAAGCTGACCCCGGCCCGCATGCGCAAAGCCGGGCTCTCCAAGCAAAAGACCGCATACATTCGCGATCTGGCGCGAAAGACGAATAAGGGCCACGTAAAGTTTGAGACCCTCGTGGACCTGACCGACCTCGAAGTCATCGAGCATTTGACGCAAGTGAAAGGCATCGGCGTCTGGACGGCGCACATGTTCCTGATTTTCGCGCTGCGGCGTCCCGACATTTTGGCCACCGGCGATCTCGGCGTCCGGGTGGCCATCCGCAAGGCGTATCAATTGGAAGAGCTCCCGCTTCCCAAGCAAATGGAGGAACTCGCAGCCGCGTGGCGCCCCTATTCGTCGGTCGCGGTCTGGTATTTGTGGCGCAGCCTGGAAGGCTCCGCGCAGATCTAGAAAAGGCACTTCAAACACCGCAGCGCTGCATTCCAAACCGTGACCGTAGGAGCGGTCTTCTAATCCTTCAAAATTTCCCGGGCCGCGTTGTACCCCGGCGCCCCCATCACGCCGCCACCCGGATGCGTTCCCGACCCGCATAAATACAGCCCCTTGACCGGCGTCCGGTAGCGTGCGCTCCCCGCCACCGGCCGCATCACGAACATTTGATCCAGGGACATTTCACCGTGGAAGATATTACCTCCCGTGAGCCCGAATCGGCGCTCCAAATCCAGCGGCGTCAGCACCTGTTTATCGATAATCAGATTGCGAAATCCCGGCGCATATTCTTCGATCAGGTCCAAACAACGATACGCGAACGGTTCGCGCAATTCATCCCAATTGCTATCGCGCAGCGTATACGGCGCGTATTGAATGAAAATGCCCATGATGTGCTTGCCCGCGGGCGCAAGCGAGGGATCGTACATCGTCGGCACGGTCAGTTCCAACAGTGGCGACTGCGAGGGATGCCCGTATTTCGCGTCGTCCCACGCGCGCTCCACATATTCGAGCGATGGGCAGATGTGCATTGTCGCCCTGTGCTGCGGCCCCTCCGCGCCCGGCAGCGCGCGAAAGTTCGGCAGGCCGTCGAGTGCCAGGTTAATCTTGCACGACGTGCCCTCGCTGCGGTACTTGACGATGGCGTCCAGAAAATCGGAGGGAAGCGCGCTCGACTCGATCAAGCGTAGAAACGTAAGCTGTGGCGTCAAGTTGCTGATCACAATACTTGCGTCGATCTCTTCCCCGCCCTCCAGCACCACGCCGCGTGCCCGGCCGTTCGCAATCTTGATGTGCTCGACGCTGGCGTTGGTCCGGATCTCGACGCCCCGGCTGCGCGCCGACGCCGCGATGGCGTTTGAAACCGCACCCATGCCTCCGCGCACGAAGCCCCACAGTCCGCGATGCCCGCCTACGCTCCCCATCACGTGATGCAGAAGGATGTACGCAGTGCCGGGCGAGCGCGGCCCGCCATTTGCCCCGATTACGCCATCGGTGGCCAGCGTCACTTTGATCTCGCCCGATTCGAACCATTCGTCCAAAAACTCCACCGCGCTTTGCGTGAAGATCTTGACCAGTCCGACCATCTCCTTGGGGTTGAGTCCGCGCATCTTGGCCGCCAGCTTTAGATAATCGATGAAATCTCCCAAACCTTGCGGCGGGAACTCCGGCGGAGTGGTCAGCAGCAGACCTTCCACCACTTGCGAGAGCCGTTCCAGATGATCTTCGTACGCGGGAAAAACGGCGGCGTCGCGCCGCGAGAACTTCGCGATCTCCTCCAGCGTCTTCGCGCGATCCTGCCACATGAATAAATGGCGGCCGTCGGGAAAAGGCGAAAAAAACGCCGGATCTTTCGCATCCACGCGATATCCAAAACGCGCCAGTTCCAGATCGCGAATCACGCGCTCCTGCAACAGGCTGGTCAAATACGCGGCGGTGGAAACATGGTAACCGGGCCAAATCTCTTCGGTAACCGCGCATCCGCCCACTAGCTCGCGCCGTTCCAGCACCAGCACACGACGCCCGGCTTGGGCCAGATAGGCAGCGCAAACTAAGCCGTTGTGCCCGGCTCCGACGATGATTGCATCCCGTTTTTGCAAATCCGATTGTAGCTTGGCGCCTGCTGCGTGCCGCGAGCAGTAGCCGGTCAGCGGCGCGATTAGTGGACCATGAAGGCGCTTTTCGGGTCCGGCGCCCCGGCTTTGATATTGGTCGAAATTCCGGCGCCTCCGCCCTGGCCTGCCCCAACCTGGGCCGGAGCAAGGGCCTCCACTGCCAATAAACCCATTACTACCCTAATTGTGTTCATGATTCGTGCGTTCGAACCGACGTTAGCACGAGTAAATGGTAAATGCCAGCCAATAACCCCAAACACAAGAGAAAAATGAGGGTTCCCAACAATACGTGCGGAATCCCTTCGGTCAACGCGGGCGAAAGCCCTGAAAACGCGACCCGCAACGCATTCGCCAAAATCGCCGTCGGAATCGCCGCCCCCAACATCGCCAAGCGCATCCACGATTTCGCGCCCTCAGAATAAGCGAACACCAACGCGAGAAATGCCAGCGGCAGCAAATACCGGATCCCGTCGCACGCCTCCACCACCGAGATGCTGTGCCCGGCCACGTTCAGAATGTTCCCGCTCCGCACCACCATGAATCCGGCCGTCGACAACATTCCGCCCGCCAGCCGCGTTGCCAGAAGCTGCAGCGGCAGCGTGATCTGGTTGTAGACAATCGCCAGCTTCGGCAGCATGAAGAGCGTGAGCAGCAACGGAAAGGCCCACGCCCTCAGCCACGCGAACCCGAGCAAGCATAGGACTAAGCCCACCAACGACAACACCAACGCCAGCGACCCCGCGAAAAGACCCGCGCCCAATGCCGACGCAATTTGCAGACTGGCCGCCAACGCCAGAACGGCAAATCCCCACAGGCTTGGTTTCACGGGCAAGGTCCGCCAGCGCCCGCGCTCGCGCCAGACGATCCACCCGATCACGAACGGAACCAGGAAGCCGTAACCCATGTCCTCGTCGGTCCACCATTGGTGTACTATTCCGCCCAGCGTGGAAGCGTAGCAGAGCAGCAGCGCAAGCATAGCCAGCAACGCGATCCAACGGCGCATGGAATTACTGATCCCCCAGTATATCCGCGTCCGCTATATTGGAAGCTCATGCTGGTGGTCATGCAAGAAGGCGCCGAAGAGGCGCAAACCCAAAAGGTCATCGACCGGCTGGTGTCGATGGGCTTCATCGTTCATCGCTCTTCGGGGATGGTACACACCGTGCTGGGCGGAGTGGGCCCGGTCGGCGACGTCGATCCCATCGAATTCGAAGTCATGCCGGGCGTCAAGGAATGCCACCGCATCGTCTCGCCGTACAAGCTGGCAAGCCGCCACTTCAAACCCGCCGGCACCATCATCAAGATCGGCGACGTCGAGATCGGCGGCCGCCAAGTGGTTGTCATGGCCGGACCCTGCAGCGTCGAAAATCGCGATCAGATCGGTCAGGTGGCTGCGGCCGTAGCCGCAAGCGGCGCGAAGGTGCTCCGCGGCGGCGCGTTCAAGCCTCGCTCGTCGCCCTATAGTTTTCAAGGCATGGGCGAAGAGGGCCTGAAGCTGATGCGCGAAGCGGCCGACCGCAACCACCTGCTGCTGGTCAGCGAAGTGATGGACCAAACGCAGATCCCGCTGATCGCCGCTTACGTCGACATCCTGCAAGTGGGCGCGCGCAACATGCAAAACTACAACCTGCTGCGCGAGCTCGGACAACTGCGCAAGCCCGTATTGCTGAAGCGCGGCATTTGCGCCACCATCGAAGAGCTGTTGCTCAGCGCCGAATACATTCTCTCCGGGGGCAACTACGAAGTCATCCTGTGCGAGCGCGGCATCCGCACCTTTGAAACCTCCACGCGCAACACCATGGACATCTCCGCCATCCCGGTGGTGAAGTCGCTTTCCCATCTGCCCATCGTGGCCGATCCCTCGCACGGAACCGGACGCCGCGACAAGGTGCTCCCCATGGCACGCGCGGCAGTGGCGGCGGGCGCAGACGGCTTGCTCGTCGAAGTCCATCACGATCCGGATCACGCGCTCAGCGACGGCGCACAGTCCCTGTTTCCGCAGCAGTTTGCCGAGCTGATGGACCAGTTGCGTATGATCGCCACTGCGGTGGGACGTTCCATATAGGCGGCATGGACACAGTCGCCATCTTTGGTGTTGGTTTGATCGGCGGATCATTCGCGCTCGCCATTCGCAAGGCCGGTTTCACCGGACGCATTATCGGGGTCAGCTCAGACGACACCATTCGAGCGGCGCTCGCGCTCCATGTCATCGATGAAGCGCTGCCGGCTGCGGAAGCGGCCGCGCAGGCCGACCTGTTGTATCTCGCTCAGCCCATTCACAGGATCATCGGCACTCTCGCCGAGCTCGATGCCTGGGCCAAGCCCGAAGCCTTGATCACCGATGCCGGCAGCACCAAGCAAGCCATTGTCGATCGCGCCAGCCAGGTGATTTCGCGCGCCCAGTTCCTGGGCGGCCACCCCATGGCCGGACGCGAGCGGCGAGGCGTGGAAGCGGCCGAAGCGGATCTTTTCCAAGGCCGGCCTTACGTGCTGACACCGCGCTCGGTAGCTGAGCTGGAAACTCCGGCGGCACGGGAACTTCTCGCGTGGATTCCCCGCATTGGATCTTTTCCGGTGATACTGAACCCCGAAGAACACGACCGGACCGTGGCCTTCACCTCGCATCTGCCACAACTCGCCTCTACCGCCTTGGCAGCGCTGTTAGCTGACCGTCCTGAGCCGAAAACGGGCGTCTATGGCCCCGCCTTGGTTGACAGCACTCGTTTGGCGCTCAGCTCTTTTGATATTTGGGGCGATATTTTTGACACCAACCGGCATCAAATTACCTTGGCGCTGGAAAGCTATATCGCCCAGCTCCAGGAGTTCCATAAGTACTTAGAAGGGAACGCGATGCGACGCCACTTTGACGCTGCGGCAGGACTTGCGGCTCAGGTCCGCGACCGTTCTGGCGCCGGGCCATAGCGGTGCATACAAGCAGTTTAAGATCATTAACATTTTGTATGACAATTCACTTGACATTCGGACTATAATAATCAGGATCAATGGACCCGCAATCTATATCGATCGCGAACGTCGTTCGGAGCGAATTGATCAACCTGGACGGCGTCACGAAATTTTCGCCTAATCGGCGTTTCGCAACCGTGTACTCGGAGGGCAGTCCGCTGGACTCGCTTTTCTTTCTCGAGTCCGGCTTGGTGAAGATACACAAACGGGGAGACGACAACAAAGAGATCATCCTGCAGATCGTCGCCGGAGGCGAGCTCTTCGGCGAGCAGGCGCTCGGGAACGAGCCTTCCCGCAGCATTGCCGCTGAGGTCCTCCAGGAAGGCGTGATTTACGTCATTCCCAAAGATCTATTTCTCAGGTCTTGCGACGAGCATCCCGAGCTGTGGCGCGAAATGTCCGGCTTGCTCACCGCGCGCAAGCGCCAATTAGAAAAGAAAATCGAGCTGCTCTGTCTGCGCGATGTCGAGTACCGCATTCTCTACTACCTGGCGGATCTCGCCAGAATGTTCGGCGCTCGCTCCAACGGAGCCGAGTACTCCATCCCGCTTTCACAGGGCGAATTGGCCAGCCTGATTGGCGCAACGCGAGAGACAACCTCCACCACGCTGAATAATCTGGCCCGTAAAGGCGTCATCCGGCTGGGACGCCGCCAGTTGATCGTTCCTTCCATCGATGGCGTGCTCGAAGCCGCCAACCGGCGCAGCCAAGTCGCCAAGGTATCGTAGCTGGCCGCGCGACTTCCGAATTCTGGCTTCTGAATTCTGGCTTCTTTGTTACACCTGTGCCGTCACCGCACACTCGCATGTTGCTAAATGCCACCTTTGCAATAGCTTGGTAGTGGCGATAGAATTGCCAAACTGAGTCCAATGTCCCCCGCACTCAAGGTGGTCTTCCTCTCATTCCTGGCTACCGCCTCGCTGTTCAGCCAATCGCTTCCGCCCCAGGACGCGGAAACTGCGGACCTCAACGTCAATTCCCGGTACACCATCGAAAGCATCAATTTCGTCGACCAGCGTGAGTACAAGCTCAGCACCTCGGCTCTAGACGAAATCCGGCATCTGGTGGGCGCTAAGGTGAGCACTGAAGCGCTCGATCGGCTGGCGCTGCGCATTCGCGGAGAGCTGCGGGCTCATGATGTCACGTTTAAGCTGGCGCGTGGCGTCCAGCCCGAATCGGTGCGCGTGCTTATCCAGGTGGATAGAGCCGGCGGTTCATTCGATGCCTCCGTTCCCAATCTCAGCTACAACTCCGCTCTCGGATTTACGGGAACAGGCCAGCTCTCCAGCACCATCGGTCCCAACGCGTTCACCTTTCGGATGCTGCGCGACAGCGACACCTTGATCGAGCGTTTCTCCGGCGTACAAGCCAAGTACGAGCGCGTCGTCGCTGCCAACGGCCGTATCAGCCTAGGCTTCGAGTTCGATGGATACCAGGATCAATACGCCACTTCTACTCTCACAGCCCTGGACGCGTCCCACAGTTCTTCCCAGTCTTCCCTCAGTGGCCCTGGCGCTTATGGTTCCCGTCTGAACTATGAGCCCAGCGCCACCTTTGTATTAGCCGCGCCCGTAACCCTAACCGTCGGGCTCAGCTTCGAGCAACTGAACGATTTGCCTTCGGCCGCGCGATCGGAATCGGCTAACGCTGTGATAAATACTCT
>JBEKRO010000158.1:0-7929 GCA_049518655.1 Bryobacteraceae bacterium
AATGGTTCGGCCGGAAAGTGGAGAAGAATCGGACATGGAGGCGAATATTATGCTGCGCCCAATCGCAAGTCAACGTATGCGACACGAACGCGCGCGTTTCTACGATTTCATTCTTTCGAGGAATGAAGGTGCGTGGTCGAGGCTGGCGGCTCCGCAGTTTCTATGCCGGAACCTGAGCCGTCTGAACCGGCAGTTTTGCGGATTCCCATCCTGCGATGCCGCCGGCAATTTCGCTGACTTGGTCAAAGCCGTTGCGTTCCAGCAAGCTCGCGGCAATGGACGATCGGTAGCCGCCCGCACAGTAAAGCAGCAGGGGACGGTCCTTCGGCAGGGTTTCCAGTTTTTCCACAAGATGATTGAGCGGAATCGACAAACTTCCCGCGATGTATTTCTGTTCGCGCTCGCGCGGCGCCCGGACATCGACGAGGAACGGCGGCTGATTCGATGACAGAAGCTCCGCGGCGAACTGTGCGCTGAGGCGGTCCGTGGTGACGGTCAGGCCCGGCCGCGATTCCAGGCTGCGCAATCCATCCTTCAAATATCCGGCCACGTGATCGAACCCGATGCGCCCGAGCCGGATGGCCGATTCGTTCTCCCGGCCAGCCTCGGCGATGATGACGATCGGATGCTTTCGATCGAGCACCGTTCCAGCCCAGGTCGCGTACTGGCCGTCGAGGCCGATGTTGATGCTGCCGGCCAAGTGCGCCGCCGCAAAGTCGCTGGGATCGCGCGTGTCGAGAATCTGCCCGCCGTCCGCTTGCAATTCCAGCACGCGGTCGAGCGTCAGCGGATTCCGCTCGCGTGCCAGCGCTTGGTCCAGCGTGGGCCGCTCTTGACTGTTCAGCACAGCGTCATAGATGAAGTAGGCCGGAGCTTCCGGTTGATCAGCCGTCACCACCTGGATGAAGGCTTCCCTGCTCATGGGCTGTAGCGCGTAGTTCAATCGCCGCTGTTCCCCCATCGTTGATACGGTTTCCTTACTGAGCGACCTCCCACAGAGCGAGCCCGCGCCGTGAGCCGGATACACCAGGCATGCATCCGGCAGTGGCAGCAGCTTGCCGTGCAGCGAATCGAACAGCAGGCCGCCAAGATCGCTTGCCGACCAGCCCAGCGTCCCGTGCAAGTCGGGCCGCCCTACGTCGCCGATAAACAAAGTGTCTCCGGTAAGTACGGCATGCGGTTGCGTAGCGCTGGCGTCCAAGTCGTAAACGACGATACAGATCGACTCCGGAGTGTGGCCCGGTGTTTCCAGCACCTTCAGGCGTACGTCTCCGAATTCGATAAGGTCGCCATCGTGAAGAGGAGTAAACGCGTACTCCGCTTTAGCCGCGGCGCCGAGATAGATGGTTGCGCCCACGCGGTCGCGCAGCTCCAAATGCCCGGCGATAAAGTCGGCGTGGAGATGCGTCAGGAATACGTGCTTGATCTCGAGCGCGTGCTCGGCGGCAAAGGCAATGTATTGCTCCGTGTCCCGTTGCGGGTCAACGACGGCCGCGGTGCCTGTCTCCTCGTCTCCCATAATGTAGGAAGCGTGCGCCAGGCACGGCAGATAGAACTGCTTGAAGATCACGTTCCGCTAGCCTTCCTTGCGGACGGCTGCGTCGGCTGGGGAATGATCCGCAGGTATGGCCGGGGCGCCTTCCAGCCGCCAGGATACTTCTGTTTGGCCTCTTCGTCTGAAACCGCCGGCAGAATGATTACATCTTCGCCCTGTTTCCAGTTCACCGGCGTGGCCACCTTGTGGCTGGCCGTGAGTTGTATCGAATCGAGCACGCGCAGCACCTCGTCGAAGTTGCGGCCGGTGCTCATCGGGTAGGCGAGCATCAGCTTGATCTTCTTGTCGGGACCGATCACGAACACGGTACGCACGGTAGCGTTCGTGGCCGCGGTGCGGCCCTCAGAAGTATCGCCGGCGTCCGCCGGCAGCATGTCATAAAGCTTGGCCACCTTGAGTTCCGGGTCCCCGATCATGGGATATTTCACCTTATGACCCTGCGTCTCTTCGATGTCCACGGCCCACTTGCTGTGACTGCTCACCGGGTCCACGCTCAGCCCGATGATTTTGCAATTACGTTTTCCGAATTCCGGCTCCAGCCCGGCCATGTAGCCTAGTTCGGTGGTGCATACCGGTGTAAAGTCCTTGGGATGCGAAAACAAAATGGCCCAGCCGTTCCCGATCCATTCGTGGAAGTTGATCGTGCCCTGCGATGTTTCGGCGGTGAAATTGGGCGCCTGGTCGTTTATGCGCAACATGGCTTGTCTCCTCTCGCTGTGCGAGTAAAATTAGCCACGGTTTCCATTGTGCCTTCGCGGCCAGCCTGACTATACCACGTCCAACCCGCCTCGATAACGCCGGCTCAGGCGCCCGCGCCGGGCGGGCGCCCGAACCAGCGCTGGAGCCGGCTGGATCCGAAATCGGCCTTCTCTGCGACGAGCGCCTCGGATGGCTCCTGGAAGGTGCCGGTGGGTTTGGGGCCGCTCAGAAAGTCCACGTCAACGCGTCCTATCTGGCCTTGGCCGAACTCCACATAGCAAGAGCCAGTCCCCTTGTAAGCCTCCGGCGACGGCCCTCCGCGGAGCTGCGCGATGATCGCCGCCGCGACGACGCGCGCCGCGCCTTCAGCGAACACACCCGCCTTGGGAGTGCCCACGCCATTCACGTCGCCCACGGCATAGACACCGGGAAAGTTCGTTTCCAGCGTCTTCTTGTTCACCGGCACCCAGCCATAGGGATCGGCGGCAAGCCCGGACTCGACGACGACCTGCGGCACACGATGCACCGGCACGCCGAGAAACAACTCGTATGGCATCTCGGTCCCGTCGCTCAACACGGCCACCTTCCTGCCCGGGTCGAGCGCCTTCACTAGGCTGTCCTTCACAAACCTGATGCCGCGCGCTGCGAATGCGGCCAGGATCGCTTGCGAGGTTTCGGGCGAAGGGGGGATGGGCGTACCGAAGGGCATCACCACGGAGATTTCGGTCGCCTCACGCCGCCCGCGAGCCGTGAGGTAATCGTGCAGCAGCAAGGCCGCCTCGCTTGGGGCAGGCGGGCACTTGAACGACTTCCCTGTCACGCCGATGATGGCCGGGCCCCGTTCGAAGCGCGGGAGCACGTCGCGCAATGCGAAGGCTCCCGCAACCGTGTAGAACTCGTTGCCCCCTTCCACAAGCCCTGGAGTGGCCGCCGGATCGAGGTCGGCGCCAAGTGCGACCACCAACACGTCCGCGTCGAACGTTCCATCGTCGGTCACCACGCGCCGGGCGGCCGGGTCGATGGATCGCACCGTGGACTGCAGAAACCGCACGCCCGGCTTGACGATGTCGCTATATCGATGACGGACCTCGGCCGGCATCCGGCGTGCGAACATCACGTCGAGTTTGGAGAAGCCGAAGACGAAGGTATCGCTCTTGTCGATGAGCATGATGTCGATGCCATCGCCGAAGGCGTCGGAAAGAATCGTCGTCAACTCAAGGCCGCCGAATCCGGCCCCTAGCACTATCACGCGTGTACTCATGGCCGGAGGATATCAGTTTTCGCAAGAGCCCGCGCTCGATTCCCGCTGCATCCGTTGACTCCGGATTTACAAGGAGTGGCAGTGTAGTCTCGTAGAAGTCACCCGTGCTGCCATTCCGCTGGCGGTCAACTCCTGAATTACGGCGAACCCGGAGAGCGTCGGGATAAACCGGCATGTTGTAGCGGATGAGGCTATCGCGCTGACGTTCCCGGCTCCGACTAGATTGCAGCCTATTCGCTCCATGGATTCCATTTTGAAATCCATGCCCTGTCGTATATGTGCAATTGCAGCAATTATTTACGCGCAGGAAGGCTTGGTACAAAATCCGTACATCGACAGGAAAAAATGCTTCTAACCTACTGACAAGAAAGGTGTGGCTCCCCGGCATGGGCTCGAACCACGATTCACGGCTCCAAAGGCCGCTGTCCTACCATTAGACGACCGGGGATCTCTGGGAGGGAATTACAGCACCAGTGTAGCATTCGGGCGCTGAAAGGAAGCAACCCGGTAGAATGGTAGCAGTGCTTTTGCGCGTGCACTTCTTTCCGGGGCTCTGCCTGCTTTTTGTCGGCCTCGGCCTGCAGATTCCAGTCATCCGCTGGTTGCTGGATTCCTACCGCCAGCGCCGTTTAATCTGGTTGGGCGCGGCTGCTTCCACGGCTCTGCTCGTGGCCGGCTACTTACTGGAGTTCCAGCGCGTCCTCCGATATTTCCCCGTGCAGTGGTGGACGTGGCTCGAATGCGCCTCGCTGGTTGAGACCATATGGTTGATGGGGTTGTCGGTGGCCCTTCTGCTCTGGCGCAGTGCCCCGCAGTTCAATCCCGCGCGACGGAAGCTCCTCCAGACGGCGGGCGCGGGCCTTTGCGTCGCGCCACTGGCGGCCACGGCTTTTGGGATTGTGCACCGGAACCAGTTCCGGCTCTCCGAAGTGCCGATCCCGATCCCTCATCTGCCCAAGGACCTGGAAGGATTGCGGATCGTGCAAATCACCGATATCCATCTCAGTCCGTTTCTGAGCGAACGTGAATTCGCAATGGCTATCGACATGGCGAACGAAACACGCGCAAACATCGCCCTGGTGACTGGCGATCTGATTACCCGCCCGGGCGATCCGTTAGATGCATGCCTCCGCCAATTGGCTCGGCTTCGTGCCGATGCTGGCGTGCTCGGCTGTCTCGGCAATCATGAGATTTATGCGCGCGTAGAGAACTATGTCACCGAACAAGGCCGCCGTATTGGAATTGAGTTTTTGCGGCATCAGGCTCGGCAGCTTCGATTCGGGAATACGGCGATCAATTTCGCTGGAGTCGACTATCAGCGAATGAACTCGCATTATCTGAAAGGCACCGAGCAGTTGATCGTCCCCGGCGTCCTGAACGTCATGCTGTCGCATAACCCGGATGTATTTCCCGTGGCTGCCGCCCAGGGCTACGGTCTCACTATTGCCGGCCATACGCATGGCGGTCAGGTGGATGTTGAAATCCTGCATCAGCACTTGAACGTCGCACGCTACTTCACTCCCTTTGTACAAGGCCTCTATCGGCGGGGAAATTCGTCTGTCTATGTGTCGAACGGGCTGGGCACCATTGGCGTCCCGGTCCGGCTTGGCGCGCCTCCTGAGGTTTCGGTTCTTCGCCTGTGCGCTATTTAATCCTCAGCGACATTCACGCCAATTGGGAGGCGCTGGGCGCGGTGCTGGCCTGCGCCGCTTCCCGCTATGACCGGATCGTCTGCTGTGGCGACCTGGTGGGATATGGCGCCGATCCGGATGCGGTGGTCCGCTGGGTTCGGGAAAACGTCAATGGCATAGTGCGCGGCAATCACGACAAGGCCTGCGCTGGCTTGGAGGACTTGGAGTGGTTCAACCCCGTGGCGCGCCTCTCGGCCCTTTGGACTCAGGCCGTCATTCAGCCTGAGCACGCGGAGTATCTGCGAAGTTTGGCCCAGGGCCCCGAACGGATCAACGGATTCCAGATTCTGCACGGATCTCCGCTCGATGAAGACGAATATGTTACTTCTGAGCAGGATGTGGCCCAAGTAGCGCCCTATCTGGACTGTCCAGTCTCTTTTTTCGGTCACACGCACTTGCAAGGGGCGTTCCTTTGCCATCGAAACGGAGTTAAGCGCTTGATCGGCGCGGATCCGGAATCGAGCGAGGACGAGATCGCGTTGGAGAGCGACGTCACCTACCTCATCAATCCCGGTTCGGTTGGACAACCACGCGATGGCGATCGCCGGGCGGGCTATGCCATCTATGATCCCGACGCGCGCCTGGTAACTTTGTGCCGCGCCGAATACGATATAGCTGCCGCGCAAAGAAAGATCCTCGAAGCGGGCCTGCCGGAGTTGCTCGCTCTGCGGCTAGACGCCGGCCTATAGCAATAACATGATTCGCTCCTTGGTTCCTCAAGTATCTAATGAAAGAGCGCACGCTCTATGCGTTACTGGCGATGGCATTCGTCGTGTCGCGGCTCGGTTACTACCTGCTCGGCGTCCGCTTTGACGCTCGGCCGGTCCTCCACTATTATCAGTTCATCGATCCGGAGCTCTTGAAGCACCGGCTATTCGAGAGCCTGTTCTATCTGCACATTCAGCCGCCGGGCTGGAATCTGTATACGGGCGCGGTTCTGAAGCTCTTCCCGGCATCTTACGCCACGGTATTCCACATCATCCACTTACTCTTGGGACTTGGAATATGTTGGTCGATTTATTACTTGATGCGGAGCTGCGAAGTAAGTGGTTGGTTGGCTTTTTCTTTAGCCATCTGGTTCATCGTAAGCCCGGGTGTCGTGCTCTTTGAGAACTACATGCTTTATGAGTATCTAGTGGCCTTCTTGCTGCTAGGCGCCGCCGTGGCGCTGGTTCATTTTTTCCAGGACGCTCGCGCTCGCTGGCCAATGCTCTTCTTTGCGGCGTTGTTCGGACTGGTACTGGTGAGGAACATCTTCCATCTCGCCTATTTCATCGCTATTCTGGCTGTGCTGGCGTTTCTTTCCCCCTCGCGCCGTCGTACGGTTCTTATTTGTGGCGCTCTGCCCATGCTCGCGATTCTAGGACTCTACGCGAAGAACCAGATTCTGTTCGGAACCTTCTCCGGCAGCACATGGATGGGCATGAATATGGACGTCATCACGGCGCATCAGTTGACCAGCGAAGAACCTCGAGATTTCGTGAGCCGAGGTGTCATCTCTCGAGTTTCGCTATGGGATCTTGGCTCGCCGTTGAATCTCTATCGCCCTTATATTCAAATGCCCGCGCTTACCGGCATCCCCGTGCTGGACGATTGCGTCACGTCCACCGGTGCAACCAACTTCAATTGCCTGGCCTTCCTCCAGGTCCAACGGCTATACACGAAGGATGGGCTGGCCCTACTGAGAAACTATCCGGTGGTCTATCTGCGATCGGTGGAAGTAGCTTGGTTCACTTATTTTCTGCCTGCGGGAGACTTTCCGTTTTTCGACCTCAATCAGCCCAAGATTCACAAGCTCGACCGCATCTGGAACATTGTATTCTTCGGCCAATTCAAAGAAGCGAGCGATCGCAAGGAACTCCGGCGATTGGCCGAACACGGCGCGCGCGCCTCATTGGTGCTTTATGCTGGCATCTTCCTAATGGTTGGCCTGCCTGCGCTATGGCTCTGGAGCCTTTACTATCTGGTGAGTGGAGTGCGCCACAAAACGCTCCACCGGCCGGCGGCGATTCTCATCGGGTTCTTATTAGTGAACATCGCCTACGTAACCGCCATAGCGAACTTCCTATCCAGCTTCGAGAACAATCGGTATCGTTTTCCGCTGGATGCCTTCTACGTCGTGCTGCTCGGGATTGCGCTGAGCAGGTCACTCGGCTCGAAGATCCCGCACGATAAGGGTCGTCACCTTTCGAAAAGCTATTTCGGATGAGACTCTCAACCGTATCCGCGTCTTCCGCGTCAAGCTCCGCGGCAAATGCGAATCCGCGGCTGCGTTCAGGCATTGCCACTCGGTAGCCGTTCGGAAACAAGCGCTCCAGCTGATCGGATAGCAACAATCGGGAAGGCCCCAGCCCATCGGCGTACATTAGAGAGATCAGCCACGTTTCGCCATGGTCGCGAAAGAGCGCGCCAGTGCCCAGCGGCTCCGGGGAAAGGTCGCGGAGATTTTGCAGCGCGCGCGCCCTCCAGTCGATACCCTGAGCTTCCCATTCTCGCTGCGTCTCGTGAAGAATGTACGCGATGGTATCGTTGGGCAGCGGAACGGCCCATGCCAGTGCGACGCTCGCTGCTTGCAAGACTTCACAAGGGCCGGGCCAGCCACCAGCGGATTCGACGAACGATGAAGGAATAAAGACTGGCAGTACTGCGCCAATGTCGCGGTCGCCCCTCACCAGCGGTTGCATCCCCTCCTATCGGCGCTAGTGTCCCGATTCTTGAGATGA
>JBEKRO010000159.1:0-7784 GCA_049518655.1 Bryobacteraceae bacterium
TGATCTGCTCTTCCGTGAATCGACCCTTCTTCATCTCGAATCTCCTTTCGTCGCTTCTTCCTGCCGCGCCGATCTGAAGATCCTCAAGTTTAACTGGTCTAAATTATCGAGAGCAGGTCAGCCCTGCGGTCCGTCACAATCCTGGCCACCAGCAAAACACCGGATAACGTGGCACTGACCGGCAGCGGCATTTTTTGATTCGATAGGAACGAGACTCCCGTCAGTACCAGCGAGGCCATGAATAGCAGGTTACTAATGGGCGTCACCGGCGCTGCTGCTTTGGCTTTCCGCTTCTGGTACCAGACCGGTTTGGCCACCCCAGGGACGGGCGCGCCACAAGTAAAGCACTCCGAATCGGTTCTGGTTACTAATCCGTTGCAGGAGTTGCATCGCGTCATGCCCCAATTAAAGTTCTAAAACTGTGGGTTGTATATGGAGCAGATGTACCGCCGCAAGATGGTACTTTGGTGACCCTTCCAGGTCCAGTTGCTTAGGAAGACTCAGCATCCTTCCCAAGAATCGTAGCAGAGTAGCAGCCAGTCAGAGTTGCAGCTTTGTCTTCCTGCTTGTCCAACTGTCCGCTTGAAAATACATCAGCGCTTTCATTCTGAAACGAAGCTCGCAATCAGCATTATTCGTGAAGATCGGCGCAGTACCGGAAATCAAATAGGCGTCTGATTGGTTGTAGGTCAGAAGCGCCCGAACGCGCGATTCACTTCCTGTACTTGGCCAGTTTACTTCTTTCAAAGATCGATGAGAGGTTCAAGTAAGTAAACGGCGAGTGCAGTCGGGCGGCGCGAAGGAGTTGATCGGAGAAAGAAAAAATGCAGTTCCCTTGATTGTCGGATGTCCCGAACGAATCTTAATTGCATGTCGCAATAAGCGAAAGAGCCCAACCAGCGGCGCGAGGTCGCTCACAGGCTCCTGTTCGACATCTCGCAGCGCACCGCCACTAGCCTCGGATTCCTGATGATCTCGGCTAGGACGACGGAGGTGGCGCCGTTCCAAATTTCTCAACGTGGTTTTTGATTAACTTGAACGCCGAAGTGAAATACCACGTACCGGTCCTGTACAGGTATGGCTTTAGCATGAGCTGTTCGGAATCTATCTGAACGGACAGCAGAGAGTATGCCGTGGGATGGATCAGCTTGGACGTGACCTTGTTGAAATGTTTGTATTCATCGTGTCGCTTTAACTCGCTGGCAATGTCCTCGGTTCTGAGATATCTGGTACGGGTGACGCCAAGTTGGGCTTTGGCCTGCTTCATCTCTACAAGAGTTGTGTCAAGAATCGGCGTGGTTCCATTCGGGTCCCCGGACATGATCCACGTCTTGAACGCGCTGAAAATATCGAGGGCGTCCACGATCTGGTCATCAGTGAAGGCTCTTGCGTGGGCCTCAGACCGCAAAGAATACTCAGTGAACAGATGGATCTCCAGGAGATTCCGGCAAGCCCACGCCAGTAAACGGCCATCCTTCGTATATCCGATGTTTAGATAATGATATTCCCGTCGCAACGCGCGAAGGAGCACTGTGATTGTGTTGAAAAACCATGGGGTGCTGGTCGGCTGTTCATTTAGATAGTCGTGCAGGGCCTTCAGATCAGCCTGAGCTCCTTCTTTCATTTTGAAAAGCTTGTCGGCTTCATCTTTTATTTCGTCCAGCCAGCCTGTATTGCCTACCATTCGCGTTGTCTCGTGCTAAAGAGTAGCATCAGGAGCTACGAGCTGGAGACCTAATAAAGGAGTCCGGGCCGCTTAGATGTCAGGTTCGAGAATTTCTGGTTTCCGTTTCAATTCGCTCAATAATGTTCGCGCCTGCCGGAGCAATTCGCGAACTCGCTGCTGTTCAGTTTTCGCAACCTTGGCGTAACGTCCATGCTTGGTGACAGCCCGCCGGATTCGCTCGATTCCTTCCGCTGTCTTGGGTCCGGTACTGAGGCCGCCGTGAAGCCGACAGCGCCCATTCGCCATTGCCGGGCATCGGCACGGCGTCCTGTTTCGCGTCTTTGCGCCACATCTCGGAACCCCGTGATGCGGCAACTGCAGCAGTGGCTGGCAGCGCAGTTTGCACTGAAGCAAGTGGAACCAAACTCCGGTCTGGGCAAAGCCATCACTTATTTGTTGCGGCATTGGAAAGGGCTGACCGCGTTTCTGCGGGAAGCCGGCGCACCGCTGGACAACAATGTTTGTGAACGTGCCCTGAAACGTGCGGTGCTGCATCGCAAGAACGCGCTCTTCTACAAAACGCTGAACGGAGCCGCGGTCGGCGATCTGTTCATGAGTCCGATCCACACCTGCGAGCTATCGGGCGCCAATCCGTTCGACTACCTCGCTGAGTTGCAGAAGCATCCCACGGAGCTGGCATCCAACCCGGCGGCGTGGATGCCGTGGAATTACGGGGAAATGCTGGCGCGGGTTGGAGTATGATGAACCCTGCCTGGCCGGGAAAGGATAGGGCGCGGCCATACTGATCGAGCCCGATGAAATGCCTGTAAAACAGGCTTTCCTCAACACGAAATCCCGGAACGTTTTCGGCCAGGGACGGAAGTCGGCGAAAATGTTTTGCGACCCGGCCGCACGCCCGCGTGTCCCGCCCGCGAGTGGCGTAAACGCGGCCGCATTTTTTTTCGCAGATCCGAACCCGTCACGATATCGAGCCTCTTTAAATGATGAAAGGGGGTGGGTGGCGACCGCAATACAGGAAGCGCAGTGGGTCCTTAGAGCACAGTGCGATGACCGCGAAGCTCTCGAATCCCTGCTGCGCGACGTACAACCACGGCTCCATCGCTACTTGAGCAGTCTGGTCGGAGAGGATGACGCCGATGATGTGCTCCAGGATGTCCTGATTCTGATTTGCACAAAGCTGGCGTCCTTGCACACGCCGGAACTGTTTCGGCCCTGGATATATCGCATAGCCAGCCGCGAGGCTTTCCGGCATTTAAAAAAACAAAAGCGTCGTCCGGATCGGGTACAAGATGAGCCGGTCCCGCTCGAAGAACTAGCGATATCGGCTGTTGCGCCTCGACCGAGATACTGGAGAGCCTGCTCGATGCGGATACGCTGACGGCGGCCACCCGAGCGGTTCTCGCGCTGCATTTCCAGCAGGAGTTGTCGCTTCCGGAGGTAGCGGCAGTTCTTGAGATTCCGTTAGGTACGGTCAAGTCGCGCCTCGCCGGCGGCCTGGCCGCGCTCCGCAAACAGTTACCTGAGAAAGGAAAGTTCAATGACCGAAGATCTTGAAAGCATTCTGCGAAAGCCCCTTGATGAGGTTGATCGCAACAACAAACGAATGAAGCGAACGGCTGTCATTCTGGTCGTCGTCGTTGTAATTGGGCTGGAAGCGCTGGCATACCTTAGCCTAAAACTCGATGTCAAAGTGCTCTTAATGTCCGAGGTCGGATTCCTTTTTCTGGCAGAGGTGGTCCTCGCGCTCAGGACGTGGATGACCGTGGCCAGCTCCACCAGGAAGATTTTGAAAGCGATCGAATTGCTGTCCAAACGGTGACCACACACCCACCGGTCGTTCGCTTACCTCGCTCACGGCATGCCTGTGCGCCGCCGGGGGCAACGCGGAAAACGTGGTGGGCGTGACCAACGGTAGCCGGACTCTCAAAAGCAGGCGCGGATAGTGCGAAACGCAATCCCGATTTTTACGCTGCTTCCGATATGGGCGATAGGGGTTGCGGTGGTGAGGAAACGAAGGAAGCGGGATCTTCAATGGGAGATCGATGAGCTGAACGAAATCGAGAAGGAGAGCAGATCGTGATCAGAAATTCCGGACTTTGTTTGCTGTTGTTCGCGTCTATGGGTTGCGCGCAGCTTCCCTCTGACGAGGTTATCCGTGGAATCCTCAAGCAGCGTGTGGACGACTACCACCAAAGCGTCGGGATCGTGGTGGGCATGATCGACGCGAACGGGCGCAAGGTGGTGAGTTACGGCGCGCTGGAGAAGGACATCCGCGCACGCTGAACGGCGACACGGTATTTGAAATCGGTTCGGTGACGAAGGTTTTCACTTCGCTGCTGCTGTCCGACATGGTCAAGCGGGGCGAGGTGGCGCTTACCGATCCCGTCGCCAAATTCCTTCCCGCCGGCACGGAGGTTCCGGCAGCGGAACGGGCGCCAGATCACGTTGCAGATCTGGCAACGCACACTTCTGGTTTGCCGCGCCTGCCCGGGAACTTCAAACCGAAGGACATGGCCAATCCTTACGCCGACTACACGGTGGCGCAATTATACGAATTTCTGGCGTCGTACAAATTGCCGCGCGATATTGGGTCGCAGTATGAGTATTCCAATCTGGGAGGCGGGTTGCTCGGTCATGCTTTGGCGGGCTTGCCCACGCAACAGAAGGCCGCGCGCATTCGAACGGTCTCAGACGTGATTACGCCATACTTGGCGGGCTACAAGCTCAGCCATCGCCCGCAGAGCATCGTCTTCTCGACGGGGAGGCTGGAGCAGGTGAAGAAAGCTCTCGGCAACGTTGTGCTTTCTGATCTGACCGACGATCGCATTCGGGACTACATTCGCCTTCGGCGGGCCGCTAAGATTTCTGGTCGCACGATCAACATGGAGATCGGCGAACTGTCGCGCGCGATTGGCCGTACGTGGCGAGAACTGTGGCCGCGTGTGAAGCGGCTCGAAGAACGAAAGGCCGTTGGGCGGGCGCTTTCTGCGGATGAGCAATGGGCACTTCTCGAAGGTTTGAAGAACCGCCGGACGCCTCACTTGGTTACGCTAATTCCGTTGTTGCTTCTCACAGGAATGCGTGCAGGCGAGGCCCTCTCCGTAACATGGATGCAAGTCGATCTGATGGATAGGACGCTGCGAGTAGGTCGCGCGAAAACTTCAAATGGAACCGGACGCATGATCCCGATCAACGACGATCTGGCATCCGTTCTCGCGGCGCATCGAGATTGGTTCGTCGGAGAGTTTGGTGAGCCGCTGCCAGGACACCACCTCTTTCCATGGGGCAAGCCGGTTCCTTCTGACCCAACGCGCCACGCGACGGACGTTACATGGGGCTGGGATGAACTACGGAAGGACACCAAAGTTTCGTGCCGCCTGCACGATCTCAGACACACCTTCGCCACGCACTTGGCCGAGAACGGGGTTTCTGAATCCACCATGCTTGCTCTGATGGACCACATGAGCCGGGCCATGCTGGAACGGTACAGCCACATTCGCATGACTGCGAAGAGGGACGCGATGGCGGGGGTCAGACTGCGCCCAAGCATCACAAATTCGGAGGGAGTCCCTGTGAAAGTCCCTGTAGCAAGCCAGCCGACCGCAATTCAGTGATCCGCAAGTTATTGATTCGGGTGGTGAGCGCGGTAGGAATCGAACCTACAACCTAGTGATTAAGAGTCACTTGCTCTGCCAATTGAGCTACGCGCCCGATTCGGGAATCATTCGCAGGATGCTGGCGCTTCGTAAAGTTCGCTCGCGCCAACTTTTCGATTGTATCACTCGTTCCCTCTGGGCGCGAGTGAGGCCGCCGCGATTTGTGCGATATCCAAAAGCCGGGGCGGGGTCTCGGACACGCCCGCCAGCGCGTCCCGAAACATGGTGTTGCAGAACGGGCAGGCCGCAGCCACCACGCTGGCGCCCGTCGCCACCAATTCTTCGGCGCGCTCCACGCTGATCCGCTTGCCCTTTTCTTCTCCCAGAAACGCCAGCCCGCCGCCCGCGCCGCAACAGAAAGAACGCTCGCGCGACCGCGGCGGATCGGTGAGCGTTCCATACTTACTCACAACATTGCGTGGCGCATCATACACGCCACGGTAACGGCCCAGATAGCACGGATCGTGATACACGATTTTCTCGCCTTCGCCCGTCCGCGCGGGCAGCTGGTCCAAGTGCCGCGCCAGGAACTCGCTGTGATGTTCGATCGGGGGCGCTTGTCCATATTCCGCCCAATCCGTACCGATGGTTCGAACGCAATGCGGGCAGATGGAAACGATTTTCTTGACCTTGTTCTGCTGTAGCGTCTCCAGATTGCTTTCCGCCAGTTGGCCGAAGGCAAGATCGTTGCCCAAGCGCCGCGCCGGATCGCCCGTACACTTTTCTTTGCGCAGAACACCGAAGGTGACGTTTAACCCTCGAAAAACTTGCACCAAAGACGCGATGATTTCCCTGCCCTGCGGATCGTACGCGCCCATGCAGCCGAGCCATAGACAATATTCCTGCGTGCCGTCGAAGATGGGCAGCTCCTGCTTCTGGATGAATTTATCGCGTTCGCTCGACGAGAAGCCGAGCGCATTGCCGTTGCGTTCCAAGTTCAAAAACAGCTTCGTGCCGTAATCGTCCTCCCACTTGCCGGTATTGACGGCGCCCCGCCTGAGCCCAATGATTATGGGCAAATGCTGGACTCCCACCGGGCATTGAAACTCGCAGGACCCGCAGGTGGTGCATTGGAAGACTGCTTCCTGGGACAAATGCACTCCCAGCAGCGGCTCTTCGCTCGCCGGGCCGAACTCGCTGAGATATCCACGCACGCCAAGCGCAATCTCCTTCGGGTTTAGGATTTTCCCCGTGTTCGTGGCCGGGCAATGCTCCGAGCAACGGCCGCACTCGACGCAGGTGAAAGCTTGCAGTGAGATCAGTTCCGTGATGTCCTTGCCGGTGTCGAGTCCAAAATCCTCATCGCCCGTGAGCGGTGGAATCTTGCTAAAGGTATCGCGTTTCAAGAAGACCGTCACCGGACTCAGCACCAGGTGCAGATGCTTGGTATGCGGGATCAACGGCAGGAAGACCAGGAGAGTGAGTGTGTGCGCCCACCACAGCAAACGGCTCGATTCCCAGCCAGGGACGAATGTCGCAAGATAGGTGATCATCAGCAGAAAGATCAGCAGCGCGATGATGCCGGATTCTGGCGATAGGGGTCCCAGCCATTTCGGCCGGATCACAAATCGACGGAAGGCCAAACCGGCGATCCCAATCGCCACCGCGATCGCAAAGACCGCGGCCATATCGAAATAAATAGAGCCGATGACGCCGCCGCGGTCAAGAAAGCCAAGCCCCACGCCCTCGGCGAAGTGGTTGGTGGTGACCAACGCGAAAACGCAAAATCCCCAAAACACCAACGCGTGAGCGATGCCTGGCAGAGGCCGCTGGGAAATTACCTTTCCTTGCAGCATCACTTCCCAAATGAAATCGGCCACTCGACGCGCGACGGGCTGGATGTGAAAATCGGCGTCTTTCTTGGAGTGAAAGACGATACGCCAGACTTTACGAAATCGCCACCAAAAACCAAAAATGGAAGCTGCTAGCAGAACCAGGAAAAGGGCCGACTCCGGCCAGGTCAAGTGGGGCACCAACTGCGAGTGTAGCGCAGGCCTACGTTACGCCACGTCCGATATTTCATCGCACCCTATAAAGACGCCTGCCCTAGGCTACGATAGATGAATTAGGGGGAGTCGTTTGCGATTCATAATGTCCGGGGCCGCAGGTTTCATCGGCTCGCACCTCAGTGACCGTTTGATTGCCGAAGGGCATCAGGTGGTTGGCTATGACAACTTCATGACCGGAGATGCTCGCAATCTGGAGCACCTGAAGAGCAATCCGGCGTTTGAGTTCAAGAAATGGGATGTGTGCCAGCCCTTTGAGCCATCAGGACCCGTGGATGGCGTTCTCCATTTGGCATCGCTCGCCAGCCCCAAGGATTACTTCGATCACCCCATCGAGACCCTGGACGTCGGTTCTGCCGGAACACGCAATATGCTGGAGATCGCGCGACAGCACAAGGCGCGGTTCATGATCACTTCCACCTCGGAGTGCTATGG
>JBEKRO010000160.1:0-7712 GCA_049518655.1 Bryobacteraceae bacterium
GCAAGGATCTCTCCTTCCGGCTGGGGCCTGCTACCGGGCGCTCCGGCGCTTACCCGGACAAGACTTACACTTGTTAGAAGAACGCGTCTTTCAGGACGCACCATGTGCATATCATACTTGGAAGACAGGCAAGGAGGCAGCCCTCCGGACACTTGACACCGTCCTCGCTGAACGATATACCTAAGTGGGTCGCACCTAGCCGCGTGGTCAAAACGAAGGAGATCAGCATGAGAACGAAGATAAATCTGGCGTTGGCCGCAGCCGCGGCGCTGTTTTGCGCATTGCCCTTGGTTGCGCATCACGCGGTGTCGGCCGAGTTCAACTCGGAAAAAATCGTTACCTTGAAGGGCGTTGTCTCCAAAGTGGACTGGGTAAATCCGCACATCTTCGTCTACTTTGATGTGAAAGACGACAGCGGAAAGGTCACTACGTGGAGGCTGCAGTCGCTTCCCCCGCTGTTCTTCAAAGGCAGCGGCCTCACTAAGGACAAGTTACTGGATGGTTCCGAGGCTACGATTGACTTATATCCGGCGAAAGATGGCACCGACGACTTCGGGTTCTTGCTCAAGCTGACCTATCCGGATGGACATTTCTATAATCTCGGCGGCGGTACCGCGCCAGCCGCGACACCAGCCCCGGCTCCGGCCCAGGCGAAGTAACGGGCGAAAGAGAGAGGAACTTATGGAATTCCGTTTAGCTATGCATGCCGCGGGCGCCGTTAGTCTTGCGCTGTCGGCGGCCTTGGTGATTCCTGTAAACGCTTTCGGCCAGGCAGCAGGCAACTATGGCCCTCCGGCCACCAGTTACGCCATTGAAGCCTCCAGATACCCGGATGCGGCTTCCAAGCCAACGCCTCACACGGCGGATGGACATCCCGATCTGAATGGCGTCTGGCATCACTATTTTGGCGGGTTGGTGCAAGCGGTGGGCGAGAATTCTTTTACTCTCAATTTCGGACAGTCCGTACCGCGCTCTACCGCCGGTGGTCCACCCGCGCCGCAAGCGAAGCCCGATCCGGATCCGGATTATAAGCCCCAATTCGCGGCCAAGGTGAAGATGTTGAATGACAATCAGGTGAAGGAAGATCATACGCTGCACTGCGGGCCTCCGGGAGTGCCGAGGCTGGGCCCTCCGCAAGAAATCGTACAGACGTCCAAACAGTTGGTGTTCCTTTACGCGGATTTGACCGGCAATCACTGGCGAGTGATTCCGGTGGACGGACGCGGTCACAGTACGAATCCCGAGGAAGAGGGAACGTATAATGGCGACTCGATCGGCAAATGGGACGGCGACACGCTGGTGGTGGATGTTACGCGGTTAACCGACGACTCATGGCTCGCCGACAACGGCTTCTTCCACACCAACAAGCTGCACGTCGTGGAGCGGCTGCGGCGGGTCGGCGATACGATTCAGTATCAAATGACGGCCGACGATCCGGCGGTTCTCGCCAAGCCGTGGACCATTTCGCGTACGCTGACGCTACAAAAGGACGCGCTGGATGAAGCCGCCCCCTGCGTGGACAACGACGCCGGCCATTACGTTAATTCCGAGCATCACGACAACGCGCGCTAGCTAACGGCGACCGACCTATTTCCATACTGAAGCGACAGGCTTGGCCACCAGGAATTCCGGGTTGGCGCCCGGCTTCGGACGGAATTTCTGAACTCGACCGGCGTCCACTTCGGCGACGTACAGATTCCCTTCCTGATCCACGCTGACTCCGTGCACGCCCCACAGGCCGCCCGGGAATTCACCCATGCTGCCCCAGGAGTAAAGTAGGTGTCCTTGCAGATCCCACTCGACCATTTTGTTGGTCGTGCGGTCGTAGGTCCAAATGGTTTTCCCCGATCCGATATACAACAGATGCAGGCTGGATGGGTCGGCGTCGATTTTCCATTCGTAGAGATACTTGCCGTTTTCGTCGAACACCTGAATGCGATGGTTATTGCGGTCGTTCACAAAAACATGGTGAGTGGCCGGGTCCACTGCTACGCCGTGCACATTGCTGAAGTAGCCGGGACGGGTGTCGATGGGGCCGCGCGGGGGTCCGCCCAATTTGCCCCAATCCATCAGGAACTTCCCGTTTTTATCGAACTTCGCGACGCGAGTGCCGGTGTAGCCATCGGAGACGAAGAAGGTGCCGTCGGGCAGCCAATCGATGTAGGTGGGGCGGTTGAAGTGCGTAGCGTCCGCACCAGCCACTTCCGGGGTGCCGATGGTCTGCAGCAGTTTGCTGCCATCGTGAGTGAATTTGTAGATGACTTGCATGTTGTCATCGACGATCCAGACGTTCTTTTCCGGATCATACGGGCTGATGTAGATGGAGTGCGGCCGGCGGAACAACTTGTCCCACTGCTTCCAGGTCTCGATGATCTTGCCGCTGCCATCCACAACCACGACGCAGTTTTCCCATTTCGCGTCCACGCCGAGCTGGCGATAGGGAGGGCCCTTGATGCCAAGGTCTGGCGCCTTGCCCTCCCAAGACGTCAGCCACTCGCTGACATCGTTGTCGGTACCGCCGGTTCCGGGCAGCGAAGCCACGGTAGCATCGCGCCAAAAGCCGGCCACCGGAAAAGTGAGGCTGGGGCCCAGTTGCGGAAGCAAGGTGGCCTTCGGCGGGGCCATCTTCGGCAGTTCCCCGCGGAACAGCATATAGATGCGATTCGGACTTTCGGCGAAGACGCTTTCACCCGCGCCGTAGGTCCACTTCTCATTTCCCGGCAGGGTGCTGACGTCTTGCGGCCAGTTCTTGACAACGTCGTAGGGTCCCGTCAGATCCTCTGACCCGAGGGTTCCTGGAACGGCCGCGAACCCAGTTCCCGGCTTTGAGCGGGCCTGGACAGGCGCCAGACGGCCCGAGATCGTTAAACCAATGCCAATGCCGGCTACCAGCATAAGCACCATCAGCCAAATTTTTCGCATGATCGTTTCCTCGCGTTCAGCGATCATACTACGGCTGGTGGGGTTCTGAGTTGTGGCTCTTTGGGGCTAGGCTCCTTGGCGCAATCCGTGCCGCGATATGCTGGGCGGGATGGAGTATTTTTTCGCGTGTCCGTACTGCTCGGAACAGATATCGATGGTGCTGGACACGTCAGTGAAGAGACAAACCTATATCGAAGACTGCGAGGTGTGCTGTCGTCCCATTGAGGTGCACTACACGGTGAAGGATGACGAGGTATCGGAGTTCGAAGCCAGGGCGATCTAGCGATGCCCCGGCGTTCAGTGCTAAAGCTTAGGAAGGACTGCGATCCGGCTCGCTGTCTCTGGTACGTTTTTTGCGGGCGCGTTTGCGAGCCAGGGCTTGCTTGACGCGCTTTTTCTGACCCGGCTTCAAATAGAAAGCGTGGCGCTTGATGTCTTTGACGATGTCCTCTTGCAGGACCTTTCGCTTAAAGCGCTTCAGCGCGCTCTCCAGGCTTTCGCCTTCATGAAGTTGAACTTCAGCCAACGGAAATCACCCCTTTGCGATTAGTTTTGACTTCTCTCAGCGTAGCAGCTTTTAGCCGGCAGGCTTGGATGGGTCGCGCCCGGTGCCGCGGCAGTTCGGGCATCGGCCCGTTCCGGCGCATTTCTCACACTGACCACCATTGCTGGTTCCCTTGCAGACCGGGCAATCCCCAGTTCCGCCGCAGGCAGTGCATTTATGACGTTCCGGTTCCATCGATTCTCCTCTGTCCAGTGATTGCCGCGCACGCTGGTTCTTAGAACCTACGGACTATTGTAGCCGCGGAATTGCATCCGTAGGATAAGATGGTAATTCACCTTCATGTTGTCTATCGTGATCCCGATTCATAACGAGGAGCCATCCATCCTGCCGCTCTATGACCGGCTGACGGCGGTTCTGGAGTCGATGCAGAAGCCGTACGAAATTATCGCGGTGGATGATGCGTCGACAGATCGCAGCTTCGACCTGCTCGCCAATCTGGTGGAAACCGACGGCCGGCTAAAAGTAATCCGTCTGCGCCGAAATTTCGGACAAACCGCCGCTCTTTCCGCGGGCTTCGACGAGGCACAAGGGAGCGTGATCATTTCCCTCGATGGCGATTTGCAGCACGCACCGGAGGACATCCCCGCGCTGCTCGCCAAGATCGAAGAAGGTTACGACATCGCGAGCGGCTGGCGTAAGGACCGCGTCGACAATGCGATCACTCGCAAGTTTCCCTCACGGATCGCGAATTGGCTCATGGCGAAATCTTCGGGAATCCAACTGCGCGATTTCGGCACCACCTTCAAGGCCTACCGCGCCGAAATACTCAAGGACATCAATCTCTACGGCGAACTGCACCGCTTCATTCCGGCGCTGGCCAGTTTCTACGGCGCGCGCATCGCCGAAGTTCCCATCCGCAACACGCCGCGCGTGGCGGGCGATTCGCATTATGGCCTGGGCCGCACGTTTAACGTGATGTTCGACATCCTGACCATCAAGTTCTTGTTGAAATACTTCACGCGGCCGATGCATTTCTTCGGCCGGCTCGGGCTGGCCGCGTTCACGGCCGGATTCATCATTCTGGGCGTGGTGTCCGTTCCCAAATTGTGGGGGCAGGCCATCATGATCAACCACGGTCCCCTGGTGATCCTGGGAGCGCTGTTGTTGCTGAGCGGTTTGATGATGTTCAGCACCGGCCTGCTGGGCGAAGTGCTAATGCGCACGTATTTCGAAAGCCAGGGACGCCGCATTTACGCCGTGCGCGAGGTGCGTTGCCGCCGCGAACCCGTGGCGCCCGCCTAAGAGCGCAATTTATTTCGACGCCACCTAGCTAGAGAATCGAGAGAGGGCGGTCAGGGGCCTGGTTTTTGGGAGGGTGCTTCGTGATCGCAAGCGACGGTAAAAGCGTTACGCAAATCGCCCATATAACTACGTGCATCGTCATGAGAGCGCAAGCCTCGGGCCAGCCTCCGCCCATTATATGTGAAATCGCCAATAATACGCAGGGCAAAAACGACAGGATCAGGACTATAGCCGAAACTCGACGCCATGTGCGGGCCGGGTTCGGATAAGACACCATTCCTACAAAAACGTAGATAGCCATCCCGGTGCAGACCATAGTGGCAACGATAGGAGAGCCTAGACTGAGTGGCGTGAACCTCGGATCGGGGTGAAGCACCCGAACGGCAACCTCGCGAACGGCAAGCACGGCGACCACGGCGGCGGCAATTGTTAATGCCGCCGCTCCCCACAGAACTCGCGGGGACTCAAGATAATGCGCCGGTTCTTCCACAACCGTTCCCAAGCTAAGAATAGTACATAGTTGCTGCGCCTTGGTAGGCCAGAATCTCCGACAAATTCGGGTACAAAAGAAAATCTTCTACCGGTCGAAGACCTATCGAGCCAGGGGATCGGGTCGAAGCTGAAATTTCACGATCTTGCCCTTGGTGCCCTTGCCGCCTTCGATGTGCCAGACGAAATGCGTGCCGTAGTTGGAATAAAGCGCGCGGCCCTTCCAACCCAGGTTCGGATCGTCGATGCGGCCATCCATCCCGCGCGAGTAAAAACCGAGCGGATACGGTATGCGGAAGTAGGTCCACTTTTTGGTCTGCGGATTGAGCGCAATCAACGCATCGGAGTTTGATCCGGTTGCGAAGGGCGTGTCCGCGCCCAGACCTATTACGTTGTGTTGGTCCACCCAGTTGTAATAGTGGAAGTCGGCCGGAATGTCCGTGCCTTTTAGCTTGGGGCCGGTAGTTTGATACAGCGTCCAGCCTTCGCGGCACTGGCTGCCGTCTACTTTCGCCGGTCCACCCAGGTCTTTGCACTTGCGAACGTCGAAGCTGGCCAGATGGCTGGTGGCGGCCAGCGCCGTCCACACGACACCATGGCTATCGATATCCACGCCGCGCGGGTCGAAGCCCGGTTCCGGAACCTTGAAGAGCTGAGTTTTGCAGGACTCGGGAGGATTGTTGCCGCGCTGCATCCGCATCAGGTAACCCGGATAGAACTCCGAGATCCCCCACACGGAATCGTCCACGGGGCTTGGAATTACGGAATACATGCTATAGCTGATGAGCGTATCCAGCTTGGGATTGAACGGGACATTGGCCGCGTTGCTGGCGCGCCCGCCCCCGCCTCCCGATGCTGTATCGCTGGCGTACAGGATGGATACCTCGCCGCCGCTGCCCGGCTTCATAACATTCCATGGTTTGGTGATCTTGCCATCGCCGTTGGTGTCCAGCACCTGGCCGCACCATCCCACCGCCTTCTGTTCATCGTGGGTTTCGTCGTACACCTTCGTGTCGATCCAGCCGAAGATGGGGCCGGTCAGCTCGTTGAAATACAGCGTCTCGTCGGCATCGTTGTCGAATTGCAGATGATGCGTGGAAAAACACGTATCGATCAAAGTGAACTGGCGCGTTTTCGGGTCGAAGAACGCAGCTTGCCGCCCGCTGTTGCGGAGTGGAAACCAGGCTGCGAATTTGTTGTTCGGATCGTTGCACCATGGCGGATCCTGATTGCCGCGGATCTTCGACGTTAACCAAACGCGGCCCTTGCTGTCGATCATGGGATTGTGCGGATCGGCGGGATCATAGGGAGGGTTCGACCACAGATGTTCCATGCCCCAGAAATTCGAAGGGCGATTGGGTGCGGGGAAGCGCGAGGGGACTTGATCCCTGGGGGCCCGCGTGGGAATGTCCAGCGTGAATGTGCTGTTCTCGGCCGTATCCAAAACCACCAGTTGACCGTGACCGGCGTTCACCGCATAGTTACGGCCGCCCCCGTTGACGGTGGGGTGGTTCTTGTCGGTGGAGATTTGATCGTGCATGAACGAGTGGTCGTCGCCTACGTCCCAAAGTGTGGCCACTACGTTGCGCTCAATCCCGGCCGGCCGGGGCGGCGCGGGCGGCACTTCACCCGCGGCAATGCGTTCGGTCCAGCTCGAAAATGCCTTGAGCGACGGATCTTTGCCCTGCCTGAGGAGCACCGAATACATATTGGTGCCGCGAACGCCCAAGCCGAGCCGCCATTCCCAGGCCTGCGTGTGGGTGGTGAACTCCGGCTTCGCTTTGAATACATCGTCCACGGTGCGCGTCAATTGGTTGCCAAGCTGATGGCAGAAATTGCAGTCCGATTTCAGCGAGTTGATCCAATGATTCTGGGTCAGCATCCCCGTTCCCACGCCGTTGCCTTGTGGTCCCGTGCCCGGAAACAGACTCTTGTCCGGCGGCTCCAGCAACGACAGCCAGTAATTGCCCGGATAAACCTTGGCCGCCTCTTGCGGAGTCTTCGCGGAGGTGACCTTCAGCGCCACCCCGGTGTTGCCGGGTTTCGCGTCGATGGGCGACGAATCGACAATGCCATACCCGCGCACCCAGACTTTGTAATTCGCCGTGGGTAGCTCTGGCAGGACGAACCGGCCGCGATCGTCGGTAACCACAATCTTGATGAAGTTGGTTGGCAGATCTTTGGTCTCGGCTATAACCCACACGCCGGCCTCAGGACCTTTTTCACCCTGGACGGTCCCCGAGATGTAGCCCGGCGGGCTGACGTATTTGGTTTGTTGGGCCTGGGTTGGAAAGGTGATCAGGCCAACGATGCCGGCGCACAGCAATGCAACCCTTACGCTGGAGCGGAGGATTTTCATGAGGGCTCCTGTTCTTGAAATATGCAGAAATGCAACTGTCCAGTATATTAGGGCGGCTCTAAGGGATGCAACACAACCCGCCATTGTGGCGCGAACACTCGTGTTTGCCGCGTCGAGACTCCTCTCGACGCCCTG
>JBEKRO010000161.1:0-15195 GCA_049518655.1 Bryobacteraceae bacterium
AGGAATGTGTACTTGTCGACCTGCACGTACATGGTGGTCGGATTGCCGCTATTATCGCGCATGACGAACCCTTCGCGCATGCCCAGAGTCCTCGTGTAAAAGTCGACCGACTCCTGGAGGTTCTTGACGTAGATCCCGACGTGGTTCACACGAACCCCTATGCCCTTATCCTGTTGGGCTTCAATCGATTTGATCGTAACCATCCCCAGAAGGAGTCCGGCGGCAAATAAAACCGATCCACGAATCCAACGACGCATAATGATTCTCCTACGGCTTGGGTCTTGTAGTCCGGCAGAAATTGCCGGTTAACGACCAGCCAGTATATCGCAGGAGCGTGACAGGCCCTGAATCGTGGGTTGGTCATTTCACCGGGGCGGCAGCCGATTTCTGGATCGCTACCAACATGCCTTAACTTGGCCGCAGGTCAAGGTGTTGAACGCCATCGCGCGCTGCCGAACGGCTGCGCTCGTGAGTCAAGAAGAAAGCCCGGAGCCACCGCTAACGGCTCGTTAGCGGTTATCTTTTCACAAGACAGGCTTACTTGAGAACCACCGCTTGAGTTGCATTGCGGGAACGCAGCCGATAGCCTTGAAAGATCCTCACTATGCACACCTTGCAAAATAGTTTGCAGTTTGTTGGTCGCGTGCTCCTTATTGCGGGCGGCATCGGGCTGGCCATGGCCGGCGATTCTGGGAACCAAGAACCAATCCCCTTATCTCGCGAGACCTGCACGGGCCTCCAGGGATTCTCCATTCCCGTCTCGGCCATTGGTCTGCCGAACGCGGGTGCCCTGGTGCAGATGGCGGTTTTTGTTGCCGCATCGGAGACTGGCAACATCAACGGCGACTTTTGTAAGGTGACCGGCATCGTCAAACCGCGCAACCCCAACTCGCCGAACCTCGAATTCGAGGTAAACCTCCCGCAGGCGTGGAACCGCCGCGCGTTGCAGATGGGCGGCGGCGGATACGACGGCTCGCTGGTGACCGGCCTAACCGTATATTCAAATCAAACACCCAACAGCGATACGCCTCTCAAGCAAGGCTACGTGACGCTAGGCAGCGACGGCGGCCATAAGGGCAAGGCCGGGTTCGACGGCAGCTTCGGGATGGACGATGAAGCGCTGCTGAATTTCGGGAAGCAGTCGGTGAAGAAAACACATGATGCCGCGACGTCCATCATCCGAAAGGCATACGGACAGCGACCCGCGCGGTTCTACTTTATCGGCGGCTCGCAGGGTGGGCATGAAGCTCTGGATGCCGCCGCACGCTATCCGCGGGACTATGACGGGGTGGTGGCGCATTACCCCGCGTATAACGTCACGATGCTGCACCTTGGATCGCTGAACGTGGGCAAGGCCCTGTACGCGGATGGAGGCGCCGGATGGATCAGTCCGCAGAAGACGAAGCTGATCGGTGACGCCGTCTACGCCAAATGCGACGCGCTCGACGGTGTAAAAGATGGAATCGTCAGTAACGTCGCTGGCTGTAATGCGGCATTCGACGTGTCAACGCTACGCTGCCCGAGCGGAGCGGACACGGGCGACACATGTCTTTCGGACGCACAGATCAAAACGGTTCAAGCAATCACCTCCAGCTACAAACCAGGCGTCACCATCGCTGGGATGGATACCTTCCCGAAATGGGCGCTGCTGGAAGGCGCGCTCTTCCAGGGACCGTCGAACTTCGGGCAGGTGAGCCAGCCGTCGAACCCGCTTTCCGGCAAGGAAGCCCTGCTCTATTCCGCCGGCGATCAGACGGTGAAGTTCATTATCACCCGCGACCCACACTCCGATCCGATGAAATTCGATCCGAAGCAGTGGCAACAGCGTATCGCGGCGGTAGCCTCGATCATGGATGTGACCGACGTGAGCCTTGACAAATTCCGGGCCAAGGGCGGGAAAATCATCCTGACCCACGGCACGGCGGACGACTTCATCACGCCGCATAACTCGATTGAATACTACCAGCGGCAACTCGCCCATTTTGGTCAAGAGCGCTTGACTAGCTTCCTGAGGTTTTACGAGATTCCTGGTTTCGGCCACGGCTTTGGCCGGTTCAACGCGAAGTTCGACAGCCTTGTTGCACTGCAGAATTGGGTGGAAAAAGGTCAAGCGCCCAGCGGCCTCACTGTCATGGACGGGAATCCGGGCGCCAATCGCACGCGGCCTTTGTGTGAATGGCCGAAGTGGCCAAAGTTCACGGGCGCACCGGGAACGGAGAACTCCGCGGCGAGCTACACCTGCGTTGTTGAATAGCCGCTGCAAGCGATGGGGAGCGTCGAATCCTCACTCTTCCTTGTAGTTGCTCAGAAGAGAAACCAGATATTTCTGAGCGACGAACTCGTTGCGGATCGATTTCCAATCGCTAAAGGCGGTCTTCGCTTGATTGACTTTTGCGGACGCCTTGATCCGGTCCCATTTTGTGGCGTTGCTGTAATCTGCTAGGTGACGTTGCAACTGAAGCTCTCTGAATGCCCTTGCGACAGAGCGCAACTTGGCGACTACCTGGAGAGAGATCGCTGGGTCGTAGGTTGCGTTCTCTGCCCAAGTGCATGCCTGCTTCATCGTCCTGTGCTCGAATGCCCGCGCAAGATAGTCGCGTGTGTCTGCCCGGCTCCAATTGGCAGAAGCATCCTGAATCAAGAGATGAAAAAGAGCGTAGTAGGCAGTCGAGACGGATCGCCGCAAGCTTGCCTGAGTAGGATTCTTCGACTCCTTGTTAAGAAGGTGAAAAGCCTGCTTCAGCAGGTCTTGTGCAAACGCCATTGATCACATCCAGCCCGGATTCTTGAAATGGGCAAGGTCGGAGGTGAAGTTAAAGTAGGGCTGAAGTCCCCATCGATTGAAGGGCTGAAGTTCGTCAAAGAGCGTCGTTGTCACTCTTCCGGTGACGTCGGCAAACCGGGATGCGTGGATTGCGTAGGGAGTAAGCAAGATAGCGAAAAATATGGAAGGTTCGCCGTTTGCATCCGATCCAAGCGTGAAGCGGACATCTCGGACCTCGCGGGCATTCAGCCGCCTGGTCGCCTCGGACACGGCTGCTTCGAGTTGCCCTAGGTTTACGAATCCGGTTGGGACGTACACAAAGTCATTATCGCGCGTGCGGGATGGTCAGGAATGACGTGAGACCCAAGAGCGCGATTACCGGACGCTGGCGAGCATTTCCGACGTGGCGTCGGCAACGCGGCTGAACTGGTCGGGCCCGATATCGGAGATGTTAGCGACCACGGACCGGTTCACGGTGACCAGGAACGTATTAGCGACGGCCGGATTCAGGTTGTAAACACGCACCGCGGCGTCTTTCGGCCCCTTCCTGAAGTACGTCAAAGGAATTTCGAGATGGGCGGAGCGGTTCAAGTCCTCGAGCCACTGCTTGGAGCTTTCGCCGGCGATGATCATCGCAACCGCCTTGAAGCCGCGGGATTTGTTCTTCAAATAGAGATCATTGAGTTGAATGATCTGCTTCGCTGTGTCGTCAGAGGTATCGCGGAAAAACGCCAGGACGTCCGGCGCCTTGTCGTAATCGCAGACGTAGCAGATGAGTTGCCCTTTATATTGCCCGGTGACATCGGAGACGGGAATCGACATCGTGGTGGCGCCGACCGCGGGACCGGAAACGACATCAGCCGCCGGCGCGAGTGAGGCGAGAAGAAGCGGAAGGAACAGGAGTTGGCTTTTCATCCCTTGGATCCCTTCTCGTCTTCCGCGCTCACCGTTTTGTACTTCAGCTCAAGCCACTTAAACCAACCGTCTTTGAGAACCTTCACTTTGCGGTAACCGAGAAGACTGAGCTGGCGTGCCACTTCCTTGGAGTCGTCGTCATCCTTGCAGGCGCAATAGACGACGAGAGTTTTTTCACGTGACAGTTCCGCGGGCGCGGTAATGTTCTTGGAATACGGCAGGTTCACGGCGCCGGGGATGTGCTCTTCTTCCCAGATGGGAGGAGCTGCCGTGTCGACAATCACGATGTCCTTGGAATGTTCGTCGATATCCTTCTTTAACTCCTGCGGCGACATGAAATCGGGGACGTAGACGTAACCTTCGACGCATTCGCCGTCGACGAAAGTTCCCTTGCAATCTTGGGCAACGCCGGACGCCGGCGCGAGGAGACCGAGCAGCAACATCGGTGCGAGCAACGTGTAGGATGAATTCAGCGCCATAGAACCTCCTCTTTTCATTAGACCAGCTATTGGAGCAGGCCGGCGATTTCACGCTCCACTTGCTCTTTGGCCGTAAGTCCGTCGTGTCTCGCGCAGATCCTACCGTCGCGCGCGATGACGAAAGACGTCGGCAGCGGCAGCTCTCCAAAAGCCGGCTTGAGGTCGTCCTCCCGCCCGGCGCCGAGCAGAATCGGATAGTTCATATTGATTTGCGCGGCGAAGCGTTTTACATCCGATATGTCGTCAGCATCATCCATCGAAACGCCGATCACCACCAGACCGCGCGATTTGTAAGTGTTATACAACTCGACGAACCCGGGAATCTCCTTGCGGCAAGGAGGGCACCAGGTGGCCCAGAAGTCCAGCAGGATGACTTTGCCTTTGTAGTCGGACAGGTTGACGGATTTGCCTTGGATGTCCTTGAACGTGAGGTTGAGATCCGCGACTTTCGCATGGGCGTCGCAGACTCCCACCGCAGTTTCGGACCTGGCGGGCTGCAAGGCGATCCCGCATAACAGGACCAAGGCGATCGACATCGGATTTCTTATTTCCAATCGTCTCTTTATCTCCAATCATCGACCTTGACGCTTCTCCGATAGGAACACTCATTCACGCTCCACCGGATGTTGCCGCTTCCGCCCACCACAACGACTTCGACGTTGTTGAGATACGGGATGGGCGCGTCCCCAGGAAGCTTCAACCACGAGGCGTAGGGCTCGACTCCGGCGCGGGCAGGTCCCAGCTTATAGTTGATGACCTCCTGGTCGAGCCAATAATGGTTCTTGGGAATGGTCACGTTCTCCTTCACCCATTTGATCAGCTTTTCCTTGCTATCGAAGCCGAAGCGAAGCAAGGGCGGCGTCACCGAGGGGTCGATCAGCAGCAGCTTGCCGCCGCGCTGGGGAGAGCCGAGGCCGCCGATAAACCGCTCCAGCGTGTATTGCCAATCCTCGTCCTGCAGGACCATCATCGTGTTTTGACTCTGGCAGCCGTCGAACGTGCTCACCACGCTGTCGTCCGCTTGGAAACCCTTCTGAACGCTTAGCGGTTTCCAACCCGCGGGCAGACCGGCGATGTTTTCCGCGAATACGGCCGGCACGTCTGACATCGGATTGCCTTGCACGCCCTCGTAGGTATGGCCCGGCACCGATCCGCCAGTGGCGTTCATCGATAACAAGCTCCATGCGCGCCCGATGAGTGCGCCCGCGTTGTTGTAGAGTCCCAGGGCGCCGGTGCTGGAGTTCAAGTCCAGCTCGTTCACGATCTTGCCGTTGACAACCGCCATCGCCGCCATAGAGGATGTGGAACTGGAATGCGCGTCCGTCTGCGAGGCGGCCAATGCGAGGATTGCGGGGAACATTTCAGGTTTAGCGCCCGCCATAACAGCGTTGATGGCCACCGTCTCCACGGTGTATTGCCACGCCTCCCGTTCTCCTGTCACCCGCATCTTCCCGACGATTTCATCGGGCTTGTGATGGGTGGCCTTGAGCATGGCCGCGACCCGCTCTTCGGTGGGCATGACGATGGGAAGCTGGTCCGTCCAGAAACGCTCATCAAAATACTTTTGGATGTTGTCGGATGTGTCCGGCCCGATAAATCGTTTTTTCTCGCGCTGGACCAGACCCGTCTTTTTCTCTTCGTCATTCAGCGGTTTCGTTAAATAGTCGGCGATCTCCGCCATGAAAGGCCGCTTGGTGACGGGATCGTCACCGGCAATATATGCGTCAAGCTCTTTGCGCGTCTTCCCTCCCACGGGCGTATGGGTGAATGCGAGCCGGAGAGCCGGCATTCCTTCTTCATAGGCCTTGTCGTGAACCAGATCGACTAACGCATCAATGATTACGCCTACCGCGGGGATCCCATAATTCGCTTCCACTTCCGCAACATGGCCGACGACCGCCGGCGCGCATGTGCTTCAATGGCCTATGGCCATGATCATCAGGCCATTGACGGATTTGATTTCCTTCCACAGATCCGGGTCATCGGCGGCATACGAGCCTTTCTTCTCCCGGAATTCGGTTTTGACGTCGGGCATATGAACGGCCATCCACGCCTGCATCTGCTGCAGAAACTTGTCGCCGCCATCGAAGGTCTCGTCCACCAGGTACACCGTCTTGCCCGAGAGACTCGCGGGACGCGGCGCGATGGCCCGGCGCTCAATCGGTGGGGGATTGCCGGTCGGATTCAAAACCGTATATTGCTCGGCTGCCGCAGCCGTCCCAGCACACGCGATTGCGATGCCGAAAAGACCAAATCTTGCTATACCTTGCGGAATGCCGTGCGCGAATTTTGTTAGCCTCATGCCCGTTTCTCCTGCATTCGAATTTTACAGCGCAGCCCACTGCGATGCAAGGGTGGATGGTCACTAACAGGATGCTGGAAAAGACGATTTAGCCGCAGATAAACGCGGATGAACGCAGATAAGCGGGGTGAACCCCTTGGGTGAGACACGGAGAATGAACTCACTTCCCCGTTTTGACCCGCCCCGGTTTTTGAGACAGGGTGGAAGTTGAGATCCAGACCTTGGATGCGATCCGTAGCCCCATGTTTTCGGCCTGCTGTGGCCTAAAGTAACTCAATTGAACCTCTCAATCAAAACCGGCGATTCAGCCAGGCCCTTCGTTTTCTTATCAGGTTCAGAAGGCAGGGCCGCAACCGTGTCAAGGGCGGGCGGTTTTTGCCCGGCGCCAGCGAACCCTTGACACGGTTGCGGGTCTGCCTTATTTACCATTGGGAAAACGAAGGGCCGACACTCCACCGCGCGAACAAACTCTGCTGGTGTACGATCGGCGAGTGCGCTGTGCGGGCGGTTCTGGTTATAGTCGCTTCGCCAATGTTCGATTTTCTCCCGAGCATCGGCGAGGCTGAAGAACACTTCCCCGTTCAGACATTCGTCCCGCAATCGACCATTGAAACTCTCGATGAAACCGTTCTGAACGGGCCGGCCTGGCCGGATGAAGTCCATCTGTACTCCCACTCGATAGGACCATGCTTCCATCGCCCGGCCGGCAAATTCGCCGCCATTATCGGTGGTGATCGATTCCGGCGCTCCGCGCAAGGCAACCAGCCGTTTCATCTGCTCCACCACTTTCTCTCCCGTTTGGGAGCGGTCCGCAAAAGCACACAGGCATTCCCGCGTGTACCGATCCACCACTGTCAAAACGCGGAACCAGCGTCCAGCGGCCAGCCGGTCGCTCACGAAATCCATGCTCCAGCGTTGGTTCGGACGAGTGGCCCCGGACAGTGGAACACGCACCTGCGCCGCACGTTTCGCTCGTTTCTTGGTTCGCACCTGCAACTGCTCGGCCCGATAGAGTCGATACACTCGTTTGGCGTTCACCACCCAACCTTCGCGCCGCAGCAGCACCGTCAATCGCCGATAGCCGTAGCGCGTTCGGCTGCCGGCCAGCTCGCGCAGTCGCATCCCCAGCCCAGTTTGAGGATCGCGCCGGCTTTGATAGCGATTGAGGCTTTGATAGCGATTGATCCAGCGAGTGATCCCGAGCAGCCCGCAAGCACGCCGCTCGCTCAGCCCATGCGCCTGCCGTACTTCGCGCACCAGCTCGCGGCGTACCGCAGGCTTCAGACCTTCTTTGACAGCACCTCCTGCAGAATGTGCTTGTCCAGCGTCAGGTCCGCTACTAGAGTTTTCAGCTTCCGATTCTCCTCGCGCAGTTGGCGTAGCTCGCGCAACTCGCTCAAGGCCAATCCAGCGTAGCGCCGTTTCCAACTGTAGAAAGCCTGCTGCGATACGCCCATCTCGCGGCAGATCTCGCTCACCTTCTGGCCTGCTTCGGCCTGCCGCAACGCCCGCACGATCTCCTCTTCGCTGTGCCCCTTCCTCGGCATGTTTCCTCCTTCTGCCTTCGTTCAGAGGATCACATCCCAGCTCAGCTCTCAACTTATCTGCTGTCTCGTTTTCGGGTTTTGGGTCATCTTGGGCGCGTACGAGCAGAAGCGGGAGCTGCTGAAAGCAGCGGAGCTTCGGACCCTACTAAGCAAAGGATGAGCCTGATCTTGTGCACGGTCGATGTTTAGAACACCGAAAGCACTGAAAGCCTAGGCGTTCGTCGGTTCGTTGGATAGTGAGTCCGATAAGCAACATTATGGGCAGCTCCCCCAGAACGCTGTTCAGGACACTATGACCTAGATGGCGCGGCCCGACTATCGGTGTTCGTACCCCGCTAGTTACCAGGTTGATGAAAGTTGGGCGCCCCTCAGATTACTGAAGGCCTCACTTTCGCCGCCGTATATGGGCTCCCGTTGCCCATGCCATAGGTATAATACTGGCGGAGGTGCGCATGCGCTTCGAAGCGTTCTCTTTCGGCTCGATCCGCATTGATGGGACCACCTACGAACATGACGTTGTGATCGACCATGGGCAAGTCCGCAAGCGCAAGAAGAAACCATCCAAAAGATTCCACGACGCGTTTGGACATACACCGCTATCTGTGGATGAAGAGATACCCTGGAACTGCCGGCGGCTCGTGATCGGGACCGGTTCCGGAGCGTTGCCCGTGATGGATGAGGTAAAACGAGAAGCCGCGCGCCGCAAGATCGAATTACTGGCGCTTCCGACGACCAAAGCTATCGCGGCACTGAAGAAGAACTCTGATGAGACCAACGCGATCCTCCATGTGACCTGTTGAGCATCGGCTTCTTCCGCGGTCGTTCCACTTGATCCACCGGACGCCGTGTCAGTCTGATCTTCAACGTTCGAGCGTGCGGGCGAGTTGGAAGTCTAATTCTGGGAAGGTTGCACAGGGAAGAATCAAAGATGATGTGCAATAAGATCGTCCTCAATTTGGCGATGTGCCTTTGTGTGTGCCTGCCGGCGCTGGCGGAAGTCGACCTGTCGGGATCCTGGGCTTCCGAGAATCATGAGGACGCGATGGAGCGTGGCGCCGGCCCGTACCCGGACGACTGGGCGGGGCTTCCGTTCAACGAATCGGGCCGCGCCAAAGCGCTCAGTTTTTCGCAATCGATCATATCGATGCCTGAACGCATCTGCTGGTTCCAGACGCAGTGGCATATCGCGGCAGGCCCGTTCAGCCTCAGAATTTGGAGTCAAAACGATCCTCTCACGGGCAACACTATCGGGTGGGTGATTGGCGGCTGGGAGGATCGTGCACCGATGACGATCTGGATGGACGGCCGTCCGCATCCGTCGAAGAATGCTCCGCACGATCAGACGGGCTTCACCACTGGCACCTGGAATGGTGACGTGCTGACCGCCTATACAACGCACATGAAGAGCGGGTATATCCGTCGTAACGGCGCGGCGAGCAGCGACCAAGCTACCATTACCACTACGTTTTTCCGTCATGGAGACATGCTGACGCTGGCGTTAGTCATGGAGGATCCGGTTTTCTTGACCGAGCCTTACATCATAACGCGCTCGTATGTGTTGACTCCCACACCTGTTGCCGTCGTGGGGCCGCCCTGCATCGTTGGATATGAAGGTGTGCAGGAGGGCAGGGTTCCACATTATCTTCCGGGGAAGAATCCTTTCGTCGATGAGATGGACAAGATCTACCATATTCCGCAGGAAGCGTCGCTTGGCGGTGCGGAAACGATGTATCCGGCGTTCCGCGACAAAATCAAGGATAAATTTACGATTCCGCCCAGGTGCAAGCGGAACTGTGGTGTGCCCGGCAGCAATTAGCGGCGTGCGGCGCTTCTTCAGGCGAACGTTTCGGTCCGCGCGGGTGCAGCGTTCGGTACGGCCTGGATGGAAACCTTTCGAGCGCCATGCGGCAGGCGATCGAAACACGATACGACGCCCTGGTGTCTGGCCGAAAGCCAGTGAACGCGCAAGAGTGCCACGCAAACACACTTGTCGGTTCTTCGTAAAGTTTGCCGTCGATCTTGAACGGGGGTTCTAGTGGCTGTCGGGCACAAAGAACTCGGTATCTATTTGTAATAATGAGGGTGACAGAATTCGGAATGTGGGAGTGGCAATGACTAACAGCCCAGAGAGCAACGGCCCGGCAAAACGCCGGGGCGCAAGATTCGGGGTGTCTGCGATCGCGGTGAGTGCTTTTGCCGCTGCTCTGCTGTTTTTGGGAACGTCGGCCGTCGCGCAATCTCCGTATCAACCGCCGCGGACTAAGGATGGGAAGCCAGATCTGAACGGGATTTGGCAAGCTCTGGATACCTCGGCGGACTGGGATATTGAGCCGCATCCGGCACAAGCAGGACCGGTTGAGGCTCTGGGCGCGGAATTTGCCGTGCAGCCGGGGCTGGGAATTGTCGAAGGCGGGCAGATTCCTTACTTGTCGTCCGCGCTTGCCCAGCGGAAACAGAATTTTCAGAACCGCCTGACGGCTGATCCTGAAGTGAAGTGCTACATGCCCGGCGTGCCGCGAGCGACATACATGCCTTTTCCCTTTCAGATTATGCAAACGCCGGATTTGATCATGATCACGTACGAATATTCTGGTTCTGTCCGTACGATATATATGCACGACCCTGGTCCAGCCCCGACGGACAGTTGGATGGGCTGGTCAGTGGGACACTGGGAAGGAGACACCTGGGTGGTCGATGTGACGGGCCAAGTCGATCAGACGTGGTTCGATCGTGCGGGCGATTACCATAGCGACCAACTGCACGTGATCGAGCGCTACACGCGCACTGGACTGGATACGATGAATTACGAAGCGACCATCGAAGATCCCAAAGTTTTTTCCAAACCATGGAAAATCAGTTTACCGCTCTACCGGCACATCGAGAAGAATGCCCAATTGCTTGAGTACAAGTGCGTGCCGTTTGCCGAGCCCGTGCTGTATGGCACGCTGGAGAGGAAGTCCGGTAAGCCAGACGGTAAGCCCGCTGGCAACAAGTGAGACGGAGAAGTGAACCGGAGTTGTGCAATGAGGAAATCGAATTTGACTTCATCCTGTGTCGTTGCTTTGGCTTCGGCCATCGTTCTGCTAGTGCCCGCCCATGCAACTGCGCAAAGTCCTGCGGTGGCAGCAGTGGAAAAGAAAGCGGAATCGCTGGCCCCCAAGGGCTGGGCAGTCCCTCGGACACCGGATGGACAGCCGGACCTGCAGGGATACTACACCAACGTGAGCCTTACACCGCTAACACGGCCCAAGGCGCTGGCAGGGAAGCTATTCTATACGCCCGAGGAGGCAGCTTCCATCGAGAGGACCAACGACCCATCTTGCGTTTACAATTGTCGCAACCAGGACATTCGTACTGGAGATGCCGCCACTGACCTCGCTCGTGCGTATAACGATGCGTTCTACGATCGGGGATCGAAAGTTGCTGTAACGCTGCAGACTTCCATTGTTGTGGATCCGCCGGACGGGACGATTCCCGCCTTCACGCCAGCCGTGCAAAAGGACATCGCAAAGGAAGCGGCCGAACTCAAGGAAAAGTGCGCGGACCCAACCAGAGTCTGCCCGCCAGGATATGACGGCAAGACGCCCAGTCTTGCCGACAAACCGACGGACTTTTCCCTGATGTCACGCTGCATCAAGCAGCAGACGTCTGGCCCGCCGATGCTTCCGGCGATTTACGACAGCAACTATCACATCATCCAAACGGCTAATTACGTCATGATTCAAGTCGAAGGTGGGCGCGATGTGCGCATTATCCCGACAGACGGCAGTCCGCATGTGCCGCCAAGCATCCGCCTCTGGCTGGGCGACTCACGAGGGTATTGGGAAGGAAACACCTTGGTAGTCGATACGACGAATTTCAACGACGAAGGCGGCGTTGAGCGCTCTGGAAGGAATTTGCATGTGATCGAGCGGTTCATGAGGGTTGCGCCGAACGTGCTGCTGTACGAATTCACGGTGGACGACCCGACGACGTTTACTCGGCCTTGGACCGGAATCATTCCGATGACCGCCATCAAGGGACCAATTTTCGAGTACGCATGCAACGAGGGCAACTACGGTCTGGCGGATATCCTCCGTGGAGCGCGGCTGCAAGAAAAGAAGCGAGCAGAGAAGGCAGCCCACGAGGGCCAGTCTGAAGTTACGCCGGAGAAAACAAGCAATAGCGGTAGGGGCCAGTAGGGCGAGTTTCACGAGAATGGACGCGAGTTGTAGATTGAACCAGGTTGATATCGCAGTGGCCTAGGCGACCGGTTCCCTCCTCGGGCCAGAGGCCTACATAAAGAGAAGAGTGAGAAGAGTTCCACGTGAGAAGCAAACTTGCTGGTTCGATGCTGGCCGCAGCGGCGATGGTGTTTCTCTCGATTCCCGCAGCGGCGCAGTTCCCCGCCGAAAGCACGATCCAAGGAACAGCGAGAGCTTGAAGATCCTGTCGACCGAGGGGAAGCACGGAATAACTCACACCATGCACCCGTGGATCGAGACGGACGCGCCAGCGCTCGGCTAACAGATCCACTACCACGGCTCCCGCCCACGCGAGGCCCAGGCGAGCGTCATCGCGAGCGCGCGTTCTATGATTAGCCGCGACAATGTGGCCGGCGACGCGAGTTCCAGTGCGGCCCGAAATCCCGCTACCGCCAGCAACACCCCCCAGCGGACCTCTCAGCGCCGGTGCATCCAAAACAGGCCGCACTGCCGCTACCAGACCCAATGCCAGGACCCGTGTCACCACCGACAGCACCAGCGCCATGAGGATCAGGGCTTTGCAAACTGGCGCTATTTGCCATCCTGCGAGGACATCGATACGGCGCGGCTGCATCGGGAAACACTCGCGGCGCTTGAGCAAATCGCGGCGCTGCGGCCAGCGCCGTCACCGCGGTGCCCGTTGCGAGTATGGTGCGTCTGGTCGAATCCGTAATCGGTGTCCTCCTTGATCATTGTCAGCGCCGATCTCCAGTAAGAATCCCGCCGGACTCTGAAAGCGATACGAGTGAACCAACTCAGTTTACTCGATCAGGAGGCGTTCAAGTCCTGGTTTACGCGCAAGCCGCAAACTGAGATTGGTCGAGGCGAGCCAGAAGTCCGCATGTGGGAAGTTTGCCGCGAGCGAAGCTCACGCCTGATGTCCACCATTATCGGCAGCGTCCCAGAATGCCATTTTGGGAGTGGCTCGGATTGCCGACCCAAACTAAGCAAATCGGCTCAACCCTTGGGCGGTATCATGAGTCGAAACCAGTAAAACCACGATGCCCACACCCTACAGCCCTCAGATCAGTGGTTCGCAAACCCGTTTGGCGTATCGACTTTTCCTGAGGGAATCCTTACGCAAGATCCGCGTTACCGCATCGGTGCTGCCCAGCTCACGCTTCCTAACGACCGCCATGGTGGACCAGGTGAATTTTCGGAACGTGCGTAACCTAGTGGAACTGGGATCCGGTACTGGTGTTATCACGCAAGAGATTTTGCGGCGCATGACCCCGGACTCCCGTCTGTTCGCTTTGGAAATCAACCGTAATTTTGTTCGGCACTTGCGGACTTGTTGCCAAGACCCTCGATTAGCGGTGCTACACGTTGATGCTTCCGAACTGCTCAATCAGCTGGCCGTGCATGACGCAAGGACGATTGATGTGGTGATCTCCTCGCTTGGACTAACCGCAATGACTGCGGAGCACCGTACGCGGATTGTCCGGCAAGCGGAAGCTTGCCTGGCTCCGGCCGGTATCATGATGCAGTTCCAGTACGTGACATCGCTCACTCCCCTTCCGGATCTACGCAACCGGCAACTCCGGCGATTCCAGGAAGGCGAATTCTTGAGACGGTACTTCCCAAGTGTCAGCACAAAGCCTGTATTCCTTAATCTTCCGCCCGCTCTGGTATTCACTTGTCACAAGTGAGCCGCAAGCCTGGACATGAAATTTCGATCGCTGTTTAGTTTGTTCTCTTCCGATCTCGCGATTGATCTCGGCACTGCGAACACGCTGGTCTATGCCAAAGGGAAGGGGATTGTCGTGAACGAACCCTCCATCGTCGCCATCAACAAAGCCGATGGTGAAGTGCTGGCGGTGGGCAAGGAAGCCAAGGAGATGTTGGGCCGCACGCCCGGAAACATCGTGGTCATTCGTCCCATGAAGGATGGCGTCATCGCCGATTTCAAAGTGACCGAGTGCATGCTCAACTACTTCATCCAGAAGGCGCACGGCCGCAAGCTGCTGGTGCATCCGCGCATCGTGATCGGTGTTCCCAGCGAAATCACGCAGGTGGAAAAGCGCGCCGTGATCGCTTCGGCTTACCGGGCCAAAGCCAGTGCAGTGTATTTGGTCGAACAGGCTCTGGTGGCGGCGATTGGCGCCGGACTTCCGGTCAGCGAACCTTTTGGCAACATGGTGGTGGACATCGGCGGCGGCATCACCGAGGTGTCCGTCATCTCGCTCTCCGGCCTTGTCTACTCCCGTTCTGTGCGCGTTGCGGGGGACGCGATGGACAACGCCATCCTGCAGTACATGAAACGCAAATATAGCCTGCTCATCGGAGAGCGGACCGCCGAGGCGATCAAAAATCAGATTGGGTCGGCCTTTCCATTGGACAAACCTCTGACGATGGAAATTAAAGGCCGGAGCTTGATTGAGGGAGTGCCCAAGACCCTAACCATCGACGACAGCGAGATTCGAGAAGCACTAGCGGAGTGCGTGGCCCCAATCATAAATGCGATCCGGGTCGGCCTGGAACGAACACCTCCGGAGCTCAGTGCCGACATCAGCGACCACGGAATTGTTTTGACTGGGGGCGGCGCCATGTTAAGGAATTTAGATAAGCGAATACGAGAAGAGACGGGGTTGGCCGTATCGATCGCCGAAGATCCTTTGACGAGCGTGGTCCTTGGGACCGGCAAAATGTTGACGGATTTCAAATTACTGCTTAGAGTCGCAATCGAGTAGAGCGGACGCTTGGCCGGAGGCGCTCTCTCGATCCTGCGAAGGGAACGTTAACGCGCATTATCGGTAGCGTTGGGAATCAATGTCCCACGGCCTTACCGCCTAACTGTCGCGGTAGGGACGACCATCGCTGATCGCCCCCCGCACAGATCCGTGCGAGCGCGTTTACGCACACGGCTCTTACCGAGGATGGGTGGCGGCGAGGCGGGCATAGGGATAGGGATGCAGAACGCGGAGCTGGGGAATCCACCGGTACA
>JBEKRO010000162.1:0-7671 GCA_049518655.1 Bryobacteraceae bacterium
GACGGCAAAGAACGAGTGATGGGGCGCGTGCTGATCAATCGTTTAGACGAGCCCGACTTTATTTGGAGTCCCTACAAGGACTTCATTTCGTCGCTCCACGAAAACACGATTGCGGCCGGCGTGAGCTATATCCACGCATTCGAGTCGAATCTCACCAACGAAGCGCGGCTGAGCTACAGCACGGATGGTCTGGGCTGGAACCGTCCGCATCCGGAGATTCCTTCGCTCACCACCAGCGATTCTTACGTGGTGAACGGAGTGCAGTATTCGGGCGTGACCTTGCCCGGCAGTGCGGCGTTCTATGCTTACAAGAACGTCAACGACAGTTGGGAGGTGCTGGATAACTTGATTTGGACGCGCGGCCAGCATCTGGTGACGGTGGGCGGCGGCTTGCTCTGGCGCAGTTCGAATGGCTATCTGACGGCCGGGCAAGATGGCCAATACCTATTCGGAAACGTCCTTTCGTTCGCGCTCGGCGAGCCCAGCTTCTTGGAAGCGGCGATCGATCGTACAGCCCTGCCTTCCATTCAGCAACCTGATTCCAACCGCGCCTATCGATACGGTCAGGATTTCCTGTTCGCCCAGGACACTTACAAGATCACTCAACGGCTGACGGTGAATTACGGCATCCGGTATGAGTTTTATGGCGGACCCGAGAATACCGGATCGTCCAAGGACTCTTTGGTTCAATTCGGATCAGGTAGCACGCTGGCGCAACAACTGGTGGGAGCGTCCCTGGTGCAGCCGAGTAGTTCCGGCAATGAGCAGCTCTTCCGGTCGAGCAACGACTTTGAAATACGCACCGGCGCAGCCTACGATTTGTTCGGTACCGGGCGCACGCTGCTGCGCGGCGGCTTCGGGACCTTTTACGATCGGCCTTTCGACAATCTTTGGGAGAACGTTCGCGACAACAATCTCATCCTGCCGGTGCTCCAATTGCCGCGCGGAACCACGAATTTCTTAGCGCCGGTCTCCAGCGTGCTCCAAACCTTCCAAGGACAAACACTGGCCAGTTCGTTCCCCGATCTGACGTTGGTTGATCCCAACCTTCGCAATGGCCGCGTCAAAAGCTACTTCGCTGGGGTGCAGCAGAGGATCACCGACAGCCTGACGCTGGAAGTGAACGGCCTGGGCACGTATGGAAGAGCGCTGATTACCACCGACGTCATCAATCGCAGCTTCTCCACACTGGATGGCCGCTATAACAACAGTCTGCCGGACATTGCGTATCGCGCCAACCAGGGTTTCTCGGACTACAACGCGCTTACCGCGGTGCTGCGCTATCGCACGACGCGTGGCATGGCGCAAGCTTCCTATACCTGGAGCCACTCCATCGACAATCAGAGCGATCCTCTGATTGGCGATTTCTTCAATCTGACGTTCACCAGCATTCAAACCGCGGCAACATCGGCGCAACGTTCTACATTTTCCGAGCAGTTCAATCCCAATTCGGACCGAGGCAACTCCGATTTCGATCAGCGGCAAAATCTGGTGATTTTCTCGTATTGGAATCTGCCCGCGCCGTTTGCTCAATCGAAGGCCGGTATTGTGTTGCGCGACTGGACTCTCGCGGGGCTGGCAGCGTTCCGCTCCGGGCTGCCGTACACCGTTTACGGAACCTCCTCGGCTATCGCCGGCCAAGGGCTCATCCTGAACAATCGCGCGAATCTTCTTGACCCGGCTCAAGCGGTGTTCGCGAATCCGGCGGCGGTTTCGGGAGGCGTGCAGTTGCTGAATCCGGCGGCGTTCACTTCCGCCGCGCCCAGCATGCTGGGTAACACCGGCCGCAATGCTTTCACTGGACCTGGATTCTACAGCTTCGATCTATCGCTGGCGCGGGCGTTTCATCTGCCGTGGCTGGGCGAATCGGGCCAGCTTAGGCTCCGCGCCGATGCCTACAACTTGCTGAACCACGCGAACCTGGGCAATCCCGACGCTCAGTTGAATGATCCTCAATTCGGCGTGGCTACCTACGGCCGCCAAGGGTATCCATCCGGGTTCCCGGCGGTGGCGCCGCTCAATGAAACTCCGCGCGAGATTCAGCTGAGTGTGAGAGTGGTTTTCTGAAATTCTCTATTAACGACGGTTGGCCAGCGAAAGCGCTGCCACGCGACCGGCTCCCAACAGCGCGGTTTTATCGTTGGTGATCACGCGCACTGGAATGTCCTTCAGAATGCCGCCGATGCGGCCCTTGGCGCTGAAGGCCTTCATGAACGCCGTGCTGCTTAGCTTGCGGATAATCTTGGGCGCGATCCCGCCCCCGACATAGGTGCCGCCGGTGGCAAGCATCTTCAAAGCCAGATTGCCGGCTTCGGAGCCGTAGAGAGACACGAAAATATCCAAAGCTTGTACGCAAATCGCCGACGTTCCTTCAAGCGCGGATTTCGAGATCGCGGCGGACGGATCGCCCTGCGCGATTTGTTCGGCCAGCCACGCCGGCTCCTCGCCTCGCCCGGTTTCGCGCAAAAACTGATAAATATTGTGCAGCCCGGGTCCCGAAAGAACACGCTCGTAACTGACGTGTTCGAAGCGGCCCATCAAGTAGCGGAGCAGGTCCATTTCCAGGTCGTTGCGGGGAGCGAAATCCACGTGGCCCCCTTCGGAGGGAAAGGGCTGATAGCCGCCGCGCCCATCGGCGAACAACCCGGCCTCGCCCAGACCGGTACCGGCCGAGATCAAGGCGCGATTCCCGGTGCTGTTGGGCACGCCCGGATTCAGAACCACAAAATCCGCCTCTTCCAGTAGCGCGATCCCGTGCGCGTTGGCAAACAGATCGTTAATCAGCGTGATGGAGGCCAAACGCAAATCCGACGCTATTTGCCGCGCGTCCACCACCCAGGGGAGATTGGTGGTTTCCACGCGTCCGTTGACCACTGCGCCCGGAAGACCGAAGCAAACTGCATCCACCGACTGCGGGTGCATGCCAAGAAACTTGCGGACGATCTGTGCCGGTCCGGAAAATTGCGGGCTAGGATAAACCTCCAAATGAACCGGCTGCAGGCGATCCGGCGTTCCTTCAAAAAATGCAAGACGAGTGTTGGTGCCGCCGATGTCGCCCGCCAGGATCATTACTCATTGCTCCAGTGGCGATGATCCTTGGTGAGCAGTTCGTCGGCTTCCGGCGGTCCCCAGGACCCCGCGGCGTAGTTCGGAAAGCGGCGCGGCGGCAGCGCTTCCCACACATCCAGAATAGGCGCCACCACGTGCCAGGCGGTTTCCACCATGTCGGACCGCTGGAAAAGAGTCGCGTCACCGAGCATGCAGTCGTACAACAAACGCTCGTAGCCGGTTTGCGGCGTGGCGTTGAAGTAGTCGGTGTAGTTGAAGTTCATGTCCACGTCGCCGATCTGCACCACGGGCCCCGGAATCTTGGCGCCGAAGCTCAGCTTGATGCCCTCATCCGGCTGCAAATGCAAAACCAGCCGATTGGGTTCCAACTTATCCACGGCAGTCTTGCGGAACAGCACGAAGGGCGCGCGCTTGAACTGAATCACGATTTTGGTGGCGCGGTGCGGGAGCCGCTTTCCAGTGCGAAGATAAAACGGCACGTCCGCCCAGCGCCAGTTGTCGATGAACAGCTTCATCGCGACGAACGTCTCGGTGCGCGAGTCCGCCGCCACGTAGGGCTCAACGCGATACCCCGGCACCCGGTTGGCGCCTTCCACTCCCTCGCCATATTGGCCGCGCACCGTGCGCGTCAGCACCTCTTCGTCCGTCATGGGCGAAAGCGCCTTCAGTATTTTGGCCTGCTCGTCGCGAACCACGTCGGCATCGAAGGATACAGGCGGCTCCATCGCGGTCAGCGAGATGAGCTGGAAGATGTGATTGGGCACCATGTCGCGCAGCGTGCCCGCCTTCTCGTAGTACGTGCCGCGCTGCTCTACACCCACCGTTTCGGATACGGTGATCTGGACATGATCGATATAGCGCCGGTTCCAGATCGGCTCGAAAATACCGTTGGCGAAGCGGAACACCAAAATGTTCTGGACCGTTTCTTTGCCCAGGTAATGGTCGATCCGATAGATCTGCTTTTCCTCTAGCACCTTGCGAATTTCTTTGTTCAGGGCAATCGCCGACTCATAATCGTGCCCAAATGGTTTTTCGATAATCACCCGCCGCCAGCCGTGGTCTTCTTGCACCAGCCCGGCGTCGCCCAGTTGCGTGATGATGGGCCCAAAAAAGCTGGGAGCCGTGGCCAGGTAGTAAAAGTAGTTGCCACGCGTGCCATGTTCTTTGTCGATCTGCTCCAGCAGCTCGCTTAACCCCTTGTAAGCATTGGGATCGGCGAAGTCGCCGGAAAGATAATAGATGCGGCGCGAAAACCAATGCCACAGATCGGGATCGATGGTGGTGGTGGCGAACTCGCCGATCTCTTTGCCGATCTCGTCGCGAAATTGCTCGCTGGTAAGCTCGTTCCGCGCGAATCCCACGAGCGCGAACTCCTTGGACAGCAGGTTATCTTTCGCCAGATTGTAGAGCGCCGGGATGAGTTTGCGCTTGGTCAAATCACCCGACGCCCCAAAGATCACCATCACGCACGGATCGCCTGGACGGCCCGCGCCGAGAATTCCCCTAGAAGCAGTGTCTTCCGCCAATTGCATTCTTTACCTTTCTGTCGTCCTGTTAAGACAATGCTTTCGCGATCGCCGCTTGCAGCGCCGCCAAGCCGCTATCCACGTCATGCAAATGCACGCGCAATGCTCGCCGATTGCGATCGGCCAGAACTTGAAAATCGCCCCGAGCCTGCGCGGCCTTTACCACGCCGAAGGTGAACTTCTGGCCGGGCACCGGGATGTCCGCTTTGTCGTCGCAAGTAACCTGAAGGAACACACCCGTATTCGGCCCGCCTTTGTACGCTTGACCCGTCGAGTGTAAAAAGCGCGGACCGAATCCCAGGCACGTTGCGACTTTCTTCTTGTCGCGCACGCTGGTCCGGATGCTCTTCAGCGTTTTTTCATGCGGCTGGTTCATCTCCACGTAGCCCAGCAGCGCGAAGTAATCGCCCGCATTCAGCCGATTCAGGTGCGCGCGCAAATATCCCACCAGCGTTTTATCGGAACCAGCCGCCGATGCCAGCGCCTTGGCATTGGTTTCGTCGGTGAACAGCTCAATACCGTTCTCTGAAAGAATGGACGCCTCCGGCGGAAGCGCTCCGGTCTTTTCGTATTGAGACGTCAGCTTCTTCGTCTCGATCTTGCTCGCCTCCACGTCGGGCTGATTGAACGCGTTGATGCCGATCACCGATCCCGCCACCGCCGTCGCGATTTCCCAGCGGAACATTTCCTGCCCGAGGTTGTAAATATCCGACAGCGCGATGCGCACCACCGGATGTCCAGCCTTAGCGAGCGCGTCCACGGCCTTATCCTGCGCCGGATCCGCGCCATTCTCCAGCCGAATATAGGCGAACACGCGATCCTTGCCGTACACCTCCGGCGCGCCCAACGCCTCGCCATCCACCGGAATCAGACCCTTGCCGTCCTTACCAGTAGACTCGGCCATTAACTGTTCCAGCCAAGCTCCGAAATCCCAGATGCCCGGCGAGGTGATTAAAGTCACCTTATCGCGCCCGGCCTTCGCGGCCACACCCAGCACCAAGCCAAGCTGCACGCCCGGGTTCTTATCCACCGGCAGGCACGATGAGCACGCAATCGCCATCACATCGGCGCGATCCAGAAACCGCAACGCATCAATACCCATTACCGAGGCCGGAACCATGCCGAAATCGGACAACGCGGAGTAGCGCCCGCCAATACTCGGATCGCCGTGAAAGATGTGCCGGAAGCCGTCGGTCTGCGCCAGTTGTTCGAACTTCGAGCCCGGGTCCGTGATCGCGATAAATCGGCTGCCCGCTTTACCCGCTCCCAACGTCTTTTCGACGCGATCGAAGAAATATTGCTTGAAGATGTTCGGTTCCAGCGTCGTCCCCGATTTGCTCGAAACGATGAACACCGTGTTCGCCAGGTCTACCTTGTTCTCGAACGCCTTCACCTGCGCGGGATCGGTGGAATCCAGCACGAACAGCTCCGGGAAGCCTTCAATTTTACCGAACGTCATTCGCAGAACTTCGGGACATAGACTCGATCCGCCCATGCCGAGCAGCAGAGCATGCTTGAAACCGGCCGCCTTCACGTCCTTGGCGACGTCTTCCAGATGCTGCTTGTGCGCGAGCTGATCCTCTGTGATGCCCAACCAACCGAGCCACTTGCCTTCATCCGTTCCGCTCCACAGCGAGGCATCGCGCCCCCAAAGCCGCCGGACTTTGCCCGCCATTTTCCAATCGTCGGCGGCCTCGGAAAGCTTCGTGCCGATATCCTCGGGCAGCGTGGTGGTTTGCGCGTTCACCTCGGCCTGGGAGGCGAACTTGCACTTGGCGTCCACCGCGTTCAGCAGCTTGTCGAATGGCTCGGCGAACAGCTTCACCGCCTGGGTGACCAGGTCGTCGGTCACTTTCTTCATGGAAATGCCGGCCGCGGCCAGATTGTCCATGGTTTGCTTTGCGGCATCCAAGCCAGCCTCGAGACTCGCCTTCGGCTTCCCGTGATCGCGGAAGGCATCGAGCGTCTGCGGCGGCATGGTGTTGACGGTATCCGGCCCGATCAGTTCTTCGACATACAACACGTCCGAATACGAAGGGTCCTTGGTGCTGGTGCTGGCCCACAGGACGCGCTGCGTCTGCGCGCCCTTCTGTGCCAGAGCGCTCCACACTGGCCCCGAAAAGATCTGTTTGTATCGCTGGTAAGTGAGTTTGCCGTTGGCAATAGCCACCTTGCCCGGCAGGCTCTTTAGCAGCGCCTGCTCCTTCGGATCGGTGCTCGATTTCAGCTTGGCCTTTACGATCGCGTCCACCATGCTGTCGATGCGGCTGATGAAAAAGCTGGCAACGCTCGATACGTGGCTTGGGTCGCCGCCGCCCGCGACATACTTCTTCAATCCGGCGATATAGGCCAGTGCGACCTTTTCATACATCTCCTGCGCGAACAGCAGCGTCACGTTGACGTTGATACCTTCGCCAATCAGTTGCTCGATGGCTGGAATTCCTTCCAGCGTCGCCGGCACTTTCACCAACAGGTTGGGACGATTGACGGCCTTCCACAAGCGGCGAGCATCCTTGAGCGTGCCCTGGGTGTCGCGCGCGAGAAACGGAGAAACCTCCAGGCTCACATAGCCATCGCGCATCTTGGTGCGCTCATACACCGGACGCAGGATATCGGCGGCGTCCTGGATGTCCTTGATCGCGATGATTTCGTACACGCCCATGGCGTCCAGGTCTTTGCGCTTTTGCAACTCGACCAGCGCGTCCGCATAGTCGGTGCTGCCCGTGATGGCCTTTTCGAAAATCGCCGGGTTGGAGGTGACGCCGCCCAGCCCGTCTTCATCCACCAGGCGCTTGAGCTCGCCTTCGGTGATGAGTGTGCGCCGGATGTAATCCAGCCAAGCGGATTGCCCGTATTTGCGAAGTTCCACCAAAGGATTGGTGGTGGCCGCGGAGGTGGTGATGGTGGCGTTCTTGGTGTCAGTCGCGCTGGTGGTGTTAGTCACTGGGTGTTCCTCTCGTCGTTGGTAAATCTTGAGACAGGCGACACGCTGCTCGCCGTTCCCCCGTCCCTATCTCTATTGTGCCTTTGCCAGCTCTTCTTTGGCGGCGGCGGCAACAGCGTCAGGGGTGAAGCC
>JBEKRO010000163.1:0-7660 GCA_049518655.1 Bryobacteraceae bacterium
TCACGACCACTTCGAGATCGTGAATCTACCCGCGGAACACCCATCCGCCGTGCGAAGGCTATCCTCAAACTCAGAAAATATCGCTGGAACAATTTCGGCCATGCTTTTCAGCAGCCTGCTAGGAATCGCAGTCTTTTGCTTGACCGCTCCGCTGTTACGCCAGTTCGAAGAGGCGAAAGTTGAGAGGTGGAGTAAAGTTCGTTACGTAGTTGAGCGGCCGGGTCTGTGGCTTTCTCGGGACCCGACTCCCTTGTGCGCCGGTGAGCCAGGTGTACTCTCTATCTCAGCCCTAACGATGGTGGAAGCCCTGGAAAGCCGCAACTGTAGCGGAGATCAGCTTCTCGAACCAGGCACCCCGCCACAACCGACATCCTGGTCTCTTGAAAGAGTGAGGGTTCTTAATGGCCCGCACGCTGGGGCGGAGGGCTGGGTTTTGGCCTACGGGCTTTTAGAGACTGTTAGACCTTGAGTCCGATCATGAACCGAGTTCCCATGAATGTGAACGCGGCACGCTGAGGCGTGCGCCACCTAAAAGCTGGCATTATCGAAAGATGCCCGACCTGAAAATTATTCGACGCTGGCTGATCGCCCTCCTCTTGGTTGTTTCCTCCCAGGCGGCTTCAAAACCCAAGCTGGTTGTCGCGATCATCGTCGATCAGTTCCGCTACGACTACATGACGCGTTTCGATGGCGACTATCATGAGGGGCTGCGGAAGCTGCACGACTCGGGCGCGTTCTTCACCGATGGTCACGAAGCGCATTTCCCGACGGTGACAGCAGTGGGGCACGCTGCCTTCATGACCGGCTCAATCCCAGCGATTGACGGCATTGTGGGCAACGAGTGGTTCGATCGCGAGACCGGCAAGACGGTGACTAGCGTGTCGGATGATGGGACGAAGCTGGTGGGCGGCAATGGAGGCGTGGGGTCATCGCCGAAACGCTTAGTCGTGACTACGCTGGGCGATGAGATCAAAGCCACCGGCCCGACGGACACGGAAGTGATCGGCATTTCGCTGAAGGATCGCGCGGCCATTTTGCCGTCGGGACATGCCGCAAACGCCGCTTACTGGTTCGAACACGAGTCGGGGCAATTCGTCACCAGCACTTATTACATGAAAGAACTGCCGGCGTGGGTGCAGGCGTTCAACAAGAGCGATGCGGCCAGCAAGTATGCGTCGGCGAAATGGGGGACTTTTCGGACGCTTCCTTCGGTCCTGGGAAAGCCTTATTACGAAGCCATGATCGCGACGCCCTATGGCAACGACATGCTGGAGGCGTTCGCGGAGGACGCGATAAAAGAGGAACATCTCGGCCGGCATTCGGGGACAGATGTGCTGACGGTGAGCTTTTCGAGCAATGATTTGTTGGGGCACCAAGTGGGGCCGGACGCGCCGGAAGTGCGCGACACGTGCATCCAGACGGATCGCGTGTTGGGGCGATTGTTGCGGGCGGTGGATACTGAAGCGGGCGCGGGAAATTACGTGGTGGTGTTCAGCTCCGATCACGGTGTTGCGCCCAAGCCCGAGGAATTGACGAAACGCGGGATTCCGGCGGGGCGATTTTCGGGCGTCGAAGTTTCTCAAACCATCGAGTCGGCCCTCAGCGAGAAGTACGGACCGGGCAAATGGATCGTGGGCAGAGCCGAACTGGCGCCCTATCTGGATCACGATCTGCTGCGGGAAAAACATGCAGTGCTCGCGGAGGCCCAAGAGATTGCGGCGGATGCGGTAAGAAAGCTGCCGTATATTTTCCGCGTATACACTGGCGCTCAACTGGAGCACGAAAATCTGGCGGGCGATCCTATCGGGGTCTTGATGCAACGCGGCTACTATCGCGGCCGGGCGGCGGACCTGTTCATTATTCAAAAGCCCTATTGGCTGGCGTCGCAGAGCGGCACTTCGCACGGGACGCCATTCAGCTACGACACGCATGTGCCGGTGATTTTCCTGGGGCACGGCATTCGACCTGGCCGCTACGACGAGAACGTCCGCACGGCCGATATCGCGCCCACGCTGGCTGCGCTGCTGGGAGTGAATACGCCGAGCGGATCGGTGGGGCGAGTGCTGCCGATTATTGAGAAATAGCGCGTTCACCTGGTTCGAAGCACAAGGTTGTAAGGCGAAAAAGGCGAATCCGTCAGTGGTTTCCTCAGGTGTTTCGCCCTGGCTCCCGGACTAAGCTGGGTCGAGTGCTACGGGAGAAACTCTAGATGGCTAAAACATTGCTGTTGTTTATGTTGGGCGGCTTGGCATGGGCTCAAGCCCCTGTGATCGGCTCCTGCACTGTGTTTCCGGCGGACAACATCTGGAACACGTCTGTGGATCAGTTGCCGGTATCCAGCAATTCGACCACCTATGTGAGCACCGTTGGCTCGGGAACCAAGCTGCATCCGGATTTTGGCACCGTGTATGACGGCGCGCCGAATGGAATCCCCTACGTTACCGTTGCGGGGACCGAGACGAAGTACCCCGCCACATTCGCTTACGCTGACGAGAGCGATCCTGGCCCCTATGCGGTTCCGCTGAACGCTCCCATCGAGGGCGGCAGTTCCAGCACGGGCGACCGGCACGTGATCGCGATCGACACTACCAATTGCATCTTGTATGAAATGTATGCGGCGTATCCGCAGTCGGCGAGCTGGGAAGCGGGGTCCGGCGCGATTTTCAATCTGAAGTCGAACAAGCTACGTCCAGCGGGATGGACATCGGCCGACGCCGCGGGTCTCGCGATCTTTCCGGGATTGGTGAAGTACGACGAAGTGCTGGCCGGAGCCATCCACCACGCGATCCGGCTCACGGTGCCGCAGACCCAACAAGACTATGTGTGGCCGGCGCGGCACTACGCTTCGAACCTGACCGCTCCCAAATATCCGCCCATGGGAACCCGCTTTCGCCTGCGCGCCGACTTCGATATTTCCAGCTTTTCGGCCACCAATCAGATCATCTTGAAGGCGCTGAAGAAATACGGAATGATGGTCGCCGACAATGGCAGTGCGTGGTACATCTCTGGCGCTCCGGATTCTCGCTGGAACGATGACGATCTTCACAACCTCGGACAAATCACGGGCGCGGATTTCGAAGCCGTGGACGTTTCGCCCATGATGGTGAACGAAAATTCGGGCCAAGCTCGTCGTGGCCGGTCATCTGCATTCCTACAGCGCCTCAACGCTCTTGGCGCGCGAATCCAGCCTAGCGCCGTGCGATAACACGGAAGCCGCGAGACACGCCGCGATATTACGTGGCTTTCGATTTCGACACTGTTACATTTCAGTTACTTAGAAATGGAGCTCCGGTTGCAAGTTGGGGATTGCAAGGAGATCCATGTCGACGAAGAAGATTCGCGTGCTGGTTGCGGAAGATGACGAAGTGAACGCAAAAGCGGCGCGCATGATGCTTGAGCAGCTGGGCTGCTCCGTTGACGTCGCAACAGATGGAACGAAGGCAGTGGACCACTTTCGCGACGGTGACTATGACTTAATTCTGATGGACTGGCAGATGCCGCTGATGAATGGCATCGAAGCGACGGCGCGTATCCGTACCATGCCGGGCGGAGATGTAACGCCGATCATCGGGACCACATCAGGAAAGGCGCACGATGAGTGCCTGAAGGGCGGCATGAACGATGTAGTGCCCAAGCCTTTTCTGTTCGACAAAATGAAGTATGTTCTTTCGCGATGGACGCGCTGGACCAGCGATCCAAAACCCGGCCCCAGCAAGGCCTGACTTCCACCAGCCATCCGAGCCAAGCGTGATTGCACCCGGCATTTAGCTCGTCTACAATTAGCGCAAGCCTTTAAAAGCCCGCAGCCACTGGAGCGCCATGAGTCCCTCGAGTGAAGCGGATCGATCGTTCGAACGCATTATTTTCGAATATGCCGAGGCTGTATCCGGTAAGACCGGCGAGGCTTTCTTCCGTTCGCTGGTCGCGCATCTGGCGCGGGTACTGGACGCCGACTACGTATTGGTGGGCGCGTTGCATCCGAATGGCGAGCGGATCGAAACCTTAGCGCTCCATGACCCCGAAGGAGAAGGAGCGGCCCTGCAATACAGCCTGGCTGGTACGCCGTGCGCGCACGTCGTCCGCCAGGAAGTTTGCTCGTATCCAAGCGGCGTGCGGCAACTCTTTCCTGAAGACGAAATGCTGGTCGCCGCTGACGCCGAAGGGTACGTGGGAGCGCCCCTGATGGATTCCAGCGGACGCTGCCTGGGCCTGATCTGCGCCATCACCAAGCGGCCGCTACCAAACGCCAAGTGGGCTGAAGCGCTGCTCAGGATCTTCGCCACCCGCGCGGCCACCGAATTGGAGCGGAAGAACTACGAAGACGCCCTGATGCATAGCGAGGAGCGCTTTCGGGCGTTCGTCGTTCACGGGAATGAAGGCGTGCTGTGGATCAAGCTGGAGCAGCCAGTCTCCGTGGATGCTCCCGAAGATGAGCAGATCGAACACTACTACCGATACGCGTATGTGGCCGACAGCAACGATCAGGCGGCCAGACTTTTCGGTTCGGCCAGCGCCGAAGCGCTGATCGGCGCGCCACTGGAAGTGATCACCCCGCGCTCTGAACCGGGACAAATGGATCGTATGCGCGCGGGAATCCGCAGCGGTTGGAATTCCTCCCAGGTGGAGAGAACACTGGGTGGCCGCGATCTTCTGATCACTCGAAACGGAGTGATCGAGGACGGCCAGCTGCGGTCCGTCTGGGTGACGGCGCGCGACATCACCGCGCTGAAGCAGGCCGAAGCCGAGGTGCTGCGCCTGAACGACGAGCTAAAGAGGCACCTGGAGCAGCTCACCGCCCTGAAAGCGCGTTTGGAACAGGATAACGCGTACCTGCTGGACGAAATCCGATCCGAACACAACCTGGGCGACATGGTGGGCGCCAGTCCCAAATTCCGCGAGCTGACCGAGCGCATTCAGTTGGTGGCGTCCACGACGGCCACAGTGTTGATTACCGGCGAAACCGGAACAGGCAAGGAGCTGGTGGCGCGGGCGATTCATAATCTCAGCCCACGCAGCAACCGGCCGCTGGTGAAGGTGAACTGCGCCGCGATCTCGGCGGGACTGGTGGAAAGCGAACTGTTCGGACACGTGAAGGGTGCCTTCACGGGCGCCACCGAGCGGCGCGTCGGCCGGTTCGAATACGCAGACGGTGGAACCTTGTTCCTGGACGAAGTGACGGAACTTCCTCTGGAGACGCAAGCCAAGCTGCTGCGGGTGCTGCAGGAACAGGAATTCGAGCCGGTGGGTTCGAATCGCACGCTGAAAGTGGACGTGCGGCTGCTTGCAGCCACCAATCGAAATCTGGCGGAACTGGTGCGTGAAGGCCGCTTTCGGATGGACCTCTACTATCGGCTACTGGTGGTGCCCGTGGACGTGCCAGCGCTGCGGGAGCGTCGCGATGACATCCCGCTGCTGGCCTCGCATTTTGTACGCCGCTTGTCGCGACAGTTCGGCCGACGCGTAGAGCGGATCTCGGAAGGCATGCTGCGCGAGCTGGTGGCGAACCTCTGGCCGGGTAACATCCGCGAACTCGAAAACTTTCTCGCGAGGGCCATTGTGTTGTGTCCCGGCGACACGCTCGACATGCCCGTTCTGGTGGCGGAATCGGGGACCCCGGCAGGGAAGCATTCGCGCAGCTTGGAATCCACGGAGCGGGACCATATCGAGAGCGTACTGGCATCCACGGGATGGTTGATCGAGGGGCCCCAAGGCGCGGCCGCAATTCTCAAGATCAATCCCAGCACCCTGCGCAGCCGGATGCGGCGGCTAGGAATCCAGCGACCAAAACATCCCCAATAATCCTCAACCGTCCCTATTGCGTCCTATTGTGACTTATGATAGAGTGCTTTTAGGGTATGACTCAAGACCTATATTCCGTAGAACAAGTTGCTGAAAAGCTAGGGCTGCACGTAAAGACGGTCCGCAACTACGTGCGCGAGGGACGCCTGAAGGCGGTGCGAATCGGCAAGCAGTATCGGATCGCGGGCGAGGATCTGGCTGCGATGACGGGGCGTCCTGTGTCGTCATTTAGACCCGAACCGGTGCGTCGGGAGCGGCATGTCGAGGTTTCAAGCATCGTGGAGATCGATGCCATCAGCCCGGAAGCGGCGAACCGGCTAACGAACGTCCTCGTCAGCTGTGCGAGCGGCATTCGGGTGGAGAGCATTTACGACCCACAGCGCGGCCGGATGAAAGTCATTCTGGTGGGAAGCATGGAGATGAATACTTCGTACCTCAAGATGATCGGGGCCCTGCTGGAGCGCGAATTGTGAAAAGCGTATACAAATCCGCCGAGGGTGAGCGCGCGGTGCGGGAGCGCTACCTCGAGATTTTGAAACACTGGCCTGTGCCTAATCAGCAGCTCCGCGTGCCAACGCGCGAAGGCGAGACGTTTGTCGTAGCGTGTGGCGACCAGAACGCTCCGCCGTTGCTGCTGTTACATGGGGGCATGGCAAATTCGGCGATGTGGATGGGCGACATTGCGGCGTGGGCTGCGCGCTTTCGGGTTTACGCGGTGGATGTAATTGGCGAGGCGGGCTTGAGTGCGCCGTCGCGGCCGCCGTTGGCGTCGGATGCGCATGCGCTTTGGCTGGATGATGTGATGCAGGCTTTGTCGCTCACGCAAGCGTCGATGGTGGGCGTGTCGCTGGGCGGATGGCTGGCGTTGGATTATGCGACGCGGCGTCCGGAGCGCGTGGAAAGCCTAGCGGTGCTTTGTCCCGCGGGAGTGGGACGCCAGAAGATTGGAATTGCGTTTAAAACAATTCCGCTACGAATGTTAGGGCGCTGGGGTAGGCGCAAGGCGGCGGAATTGGTTCTGGGAAAAGCGCCAGGCAATCCGTCGCCGGCGGTTCAGTATTTTTTAGATTTCATGGCGCTGATCCACAAGAATCTACGCCCGCGCACGGTCAAGCTGCCCGTCTTCAGCGATGAAGCCTTGCAGCGGCTGACGATGCCGGTGATGGCGATTGTCGGCGGCAAAGACGTGCTGATGGATTCGGCGGAGACCAAACGTCGATTGGAGCGCAACGTCCCGCGGGCAGAGGTTCGCTATATTCCGGAAGCCGGACATCTCATCCCGCGTCAGACGGCGCCGATTGTCGAATTCCTCTTGACGCATTCGGTATTCCGTGGCACGATATTACGTGACGCGTAGTAAACCGTCCGCCACACATGTCTGATCCAACGCTATTGGTATTAGCGAGCCTCGCCGAAAGCGATAAACACGGGTACGCCATGATGGAGGACATCCAGCGCTTCGCGGGCGTTCGCCTGGGCCCAGGAACGCTGTATGGAGCGATCACCCGGCTGGAAGAGCGCGGCTGGATTCGACCGGTAAAATCCTCCGAGGATCGGCGACAGCCGTATACCCTCAGTGCCGACGGCCGGCGCCATCTGGAGGAGCAGCTTTCGGAATTGAATCAAATCGTCAAGACCGGGCTGAAAAGGCTGAAGCACGCATGAAGCGTCTCGCCCAGTGGCTCACCCGCTTGTATCCGCGCTGGTGGCAAGCACGATATGGGCCGGAATTCGAGGTGCTCTTAGCAGGCTGCTGAAAAGCATAGCCGAAATTGTTCCAGCGACATTTTTTGAGTTTGAGAACAGCTTTCGCGCGGCGGATGAGGGTTCCGCGAGTAGATTCACGACCTCGAAGTGGGCG
>JBEKRO010000164.1:0-7505 GCA_049518655.1 Bryobacteraceae bacterium
GCGTTCGCCGCAAACGCCAGCGGCTTCCTTCTAGTCTCCTTATCGAAAACGCCTCGGTCGGAGATTTTCTCCATTTAATCAGCGTTCGTGCGCCGAGGCGTTTCCGATCAAGGCTAGCGACTATCCACCCAAACCAGCCAAGGTTGTCGCGGTGTTCGTGTCGCTCGCCAAAATCGGGCTCCGGGCTTGACAGATGGTTTCCATGGAAATCATGCCGGGACAGCGACGGGCATCGGACCTTGAGCTGCACCTTGGATATTGGCTACGGCGCGTTTCCAATCACGTCTCGGGCGCATTCGCCCGGGCGTTGCAGACGAGGCATACTTCCGTTGCCGAATGGGTCGTGCTGTGCCATGCCCAGGAACGGCCGGGGATTACCCCGGGGAAACTCGCCGAAGCCCCGGATTTGACACGCGGCGCTATTTCCAAGGTCATCGACAAACTCGAAGCGAAGAACTGGATCGCGCGCTCAACCAAGCCAGGGGACAGCCGCGCCCAGTTGCTTTCCCTGACGCGGCGGGGCAGCCGTATTCTTCCCCAATTGGCGGAGATCGCGGACCAGAACGACCGGGAGTTCTTCGATGGCCTGGAGGCCGACGAAAGGGCCACCCTGCGGCGCCTGCTTGGCAAACAGGCCGAGTTTCACCAGATCGGGGACGTGCCGAGCGAGTAAGCCCACGAAATTCAGACTGATTTTACCCACACTACACACGAAGGAGCATCTTCTTATGAGTAAAGCAATCGAAAACCTAGAGGCGGCCCAGAAACGTGCTTCTGGCTATCCGGCTTAGGAGGCTTTCCCTACCTCGCCGAGACGTTGCGGCGCGCGGGGTGTGACTCGGAATTCCTGGCGGCTTCGTGGCGCGGCGGCGTTGTGCGTTACGATGTCGATTTCACGGCGCGAAGCCAGCGTCAGCTACGCTCCTTGTTCCATTTATATCACTAACACCGCATGCAACTGCTCTTCTGTGCTTAAGGAATCCTCGGCAGAGGCGTTCTGATTGACCTGGAACTCTCTCCCCACAGGACGCGGAGCGCTCTGCGGAACGGCAACCGTTCTGCGCCAGGCCCCTGCTGCGACGTCTGGCGCAGAATTCATTTAATGAACAACTCAGCTGCCAGTCGTCAGACCGCACGAGCAGATGCCGTGTCCGCTGCCGTCCAGTGCGAGAGCAGCGCATCGAGCTGCCAGGCCGTTCAATTCTCCCGTGCTCAGGTTGCTATCGGAAGACTCCGTCTCGGTTTGAAAGGCGAATGGAGGAACGAAGTTCTGCATGTGAGTCATCCAGGCGCGAAGCCCAGCAGCCGGCGCCGGTTTCGTGGGGTTGCAGCTGGTGGAAGAGACGATCTTCACGTCTCCGGTCACCAGGGGAATAGTAGTCAGGGTGTTGGATGTGAGATCGTTGTTCACGCTCAGTGTCAACAAGCCATCCGGAGTTACCTTGCAACTGCAGCACTCGGACAGTTCCTGGTTCGGGTCGAACACGTAAATCAGGGCGCACAGGTTACCGGAAGGATCGGTCTTGGAGCCGATCTGGGTTCCCACGTTGGTGATGCGCAGGGTACCGTCCAGACAGCCTTCCGTGTTCGCATTCGAAAAGTAGTTCACTTTGAACGTGTCAGGATACGGTGATACTTGCGCGGACAGTGTGACGGCAAAGCCGACTAGAACTGCCGCAATTGATAGCGTCTTAAACATAGTTTCTCCTCGGAAGCAATTTATTGCGCCAAAGAATAATCGTTGGCGGTTCTTGCCGGCTGGCTAGTCCGGCGTGGCCCGTTTTGCTCGATCTAGTGCGCTCGTCTCGCTCATCGGAATGAACGAGTTCAGGTGTCTTAGTTATTACTAAACGGTAAAGGTCTTTCCAACAAGAGGCGGTTTCTGCTTTCTCATAGGAACAACGGTGCTTTTGTACCGTTTAGCTAACGCTTTCGTACCGCACGTACTAACGATGCGATAAGTATCCGCTGGCTCACCCGGGGGGATTTGCACGCGCAGCGCGGATTCTGCCCCGGCGTACAGGCGCGTAAGTCATAAGGAATGATGAGCTTTAGCTGCCTGTCTCGGGCGTCAGGCGCATTTTCATGCGCCCGTGTTGACGCGAATGTCCAGATCCTGTCGTCAGTTGTGGTTCTATGCGGTGTTATGTGCTACACCGAGGAACAGGTTGGCTTGGCGGTACCTTTGGTGCTCGCGTTGCTTGCTGCGTATCGTCCCTGCCACTCGAGGCGAAATGAGTAAGTATTCTGAAGGATTTGATAAAAGAATTTCGCTAAAGTTTGAATACTAATCCTGCGCGCTGAGTACATCCGAAGTGGCGGGGGCTGGCGACGATTCATCCCGGCCAGCCGCCGCTACCAGTCAGAAGCCACTATGGTGCTGTGCTGGTGCCGCACGTGCAGATGCCGAAGCCGCTGCCGACCAAGTGAATAGCAGCGCACCGAGCTGCCAGGCCGTCTAATTCTCCCGTGCTCAGGTTGCTATCGGAAGACTCCGTCTCGGTTTGAAAGGCGAATGGAGGAACGAAGGTCTGCATGTGAGTCATCCAAGCGCGAACCCCGGCTGCTGGCGCCGGTTTCGTCGGGTTGCAGCTGGTGGAAGAGACTATCTTCAAGTCTCCGGTGACCAGGGGAACGTCAGTCAGAGTCTTCTGGTTGGATGTGAGATCGTTGTTGACGCTCAGCGTCAGCAAGCCATCCGGAGTTATCTTGCTGCCGCAGCATTCCGACAGTTCCTGGCTCGCGTCGAACACGTAAATCAGGGCGCACAGGTTACCGGAAGGATCGGTCGTGGAGCCGGTCTGGGTTCCCACGTTGGTGATGCGCAGGGTACCGTCCAGACAGCCCTCCGTGTTTGCGTTCGCAAAGTAGTTCACTTTGAACGTGTCAGGATACGGTGATACTTGCGCGGACAGTGTAACGGCAAAGCCGACTAGAACTGCCGCAATTGATAACGTTTTAAACATAGTCTCTCCTCGGACTAGGCCGGCATGGCCCGTTTTGCTCGATCAAATGCGCTCGCCTCGCTCATCGGAATGAACGAGTTCAGGTGTCTTAGTCATTACTAAACTGGAAAGGTCTTTCCAACAAGAGGCGGTTTCTGCTTTCTAAACAACAGTGCTTTTGTACCGTTTAACTAACGCTTTCGTACCACACGTACTACGGGTGGGATGAGTGCCAGGGTTATGGATCGGCGCGAAGCTACGGCGATCAGCCCAAGCAAGCGTTGTGGATGGGAAGGTCACCGGCACTGGGCTTGCCATCGATGCGACGAACTCGCGCTTATTCATCGGATGCCGCAGTAAGGGATGGGGGTGATGAATGGGGACACGGGCAAAGTGATCGCGACGCTACCGATCGGCACGCGGGTGGACGCGATAGACTTCGATGCCGACAACAAGTTGATCTTTTGCTCCAATGGCGACGGCGCCATCTCAGCGATCCTGGTCGAACGCTAGTAGCGTGCCCGGATCTGTTATCTTGAGTGAGCGCCTTTGACTTCTAACGCCGTCCGATAATTCTTCTTCGCGGCCCACAACTGCAACTGTTCGTGTGTCTACTCGAAGGAGAAACATGCAATCGAATTGGCAAGTGCCATTTTTTCGCGGCGTCGCATTGGACGCCTGGCGGTACGTCACTACTAATGAAATGACCCGCGGCGAGGTGGATTTCCTCGAACGGGCGTTGAATATTCAGGCTGGCGCGGAATTACTCGACATTCCGTGTGGCAACGGGCGGCACGCAATCGAACTCGCCGCTCGTGGCTACAAATTGACGGGCCTCGATTTGAGCGAGGAGTTTATCGCGGAAGCGCGCCAAGCATCGACCCACCCGATCCGGTGGGTGCAAGACGACATGCGTTCGCTTTCCGCGGTCTCTGAGTTCGATGGAGCGTATTGCTTCGGCAACAGCTTTGGCTACCTGGCATGGGATGAGGCCTGCCAATTCCTGGCCGCGGTAGCACGCGCGTTGAAACCCGGCGCGCGATTGGTGGTGGATACCGGAATGGTGGCGGAATCGCTTCTGCCCTCGCTGGCCAGGACCAGGTGGTTCCGGCTGGGGGATATCCTCATGCTCAGCGAGAACCGCTATCATCCGGAAGAAAGCCGCCTCGATATAGACTACACGTTCGTGAGCAATGGCCACGTAGAGACGCGACCTACCGCGAGTTACCTCTTCACAGCGGGGGAACTCTGCCGGATGCACCGGGGGGCAGGACTCCGCCCCACGGAACTGCTTGGCTCATTTAGTGGGGAGGCTTATCAGATCGGGTCACCAAGACTGATTCTGATTTCCACCAGAGAATAACTGAACGTCGATCGACCAGACCGGAGCGCTCGGGTCGTCCGTGCCTACGGCGATTGCTTCACCGATGGACCAATCGGAGTGCCGATAATGTCGCCTGACACCACCATCTCTACGCGGCGATTCTTTTGACGGCCAGCGGCTGTGTCGTTGGAGGCCACCGGATTGTCTTTGCCGAAGCCCTTCGAGTCGACATTGTCGGGCGCGATGCCTTCGCCGATCAGATAGCTTCGCACGCCTTCGGCGCGGTGATCGGAGAGCTTCAGGTTGTAGTCTTCGCTGCCGACGCTGTCCGTGTACCCGTCAACCTCCAGGCGCAAGCCGGGATGAGAAAGAATAATGCCGGAGATCTTGGCGAGTTTTTCGCGCGCTGCCGGACGCAAGGTGTACTTGTTGAAATCGAACAGAACGTCCGACATATTCACGATCAACCCGCGCGCGGTGTCGCGCGTTTCCAGGATCAAATTGAACTGCTCCAGCAACTGCTGGCGCAACTGTTGCTGAGCCTGCTCGGCCTGCGCGCGCAGGCGGTCCGCTTCTCGCGCCTTTTGCTCGGCTTGTTGCGCTTGCAAACGGGCCAGTTCGGCTTGCCGCTGCTGTTCATCCGCCGACAGCTTGGCCTGTTCAGCCCGCAGCCGCTCGGCTTGCTCTCGGGCCCGCGCCTCTTCCGCCGCCGCCCTGTCCTCAGCCGCCTTTCGAGCCTGCTCGGCAGCCATCCGAGCCGACTCCGCCGCGTGCACATCCGCTTCCGCCTTTTGGCGAGCCGATTCATCCGCCGCTGCGCGCGCGGCCGCTTCGCGATCCGCCGCCGCCTTCTTCTCGTTTGCGATGCGTTCGTCTTCTTCACGTTTCAAAGCCAGCAGCCGGGCTGTCTCGGCATTCTGCACCGCTTCGCGCGACGTCATGATGACGGGCTTCGAGCCGGCTTTGCGCGCCTGGTACGTCTCGGCCTGCCGCAGCAGGCTGTCGGCGCTGTCATAGATGTCCTTGGCGTACTGGTCCGCGTTGGCCACCTGCGCGATTTCAACGGCGTTCTCCGCTTCCAGCAACTGCAACGGCACGGTTTTGTCAGTCTTCACAGCGTGGAACTTCCCGGGGGTTCCGGTCATGGTGTAGGAGCCCCGCTTCAGCAAATCGTATTTCACGCTAGTCTGCTCAACTTTGCCGAGCGTGTCTTCGCGAATGATGTTCTCCATCACCACCACATCGCTCGGTTGGCTGACGCCGAAATACGGCTCGGCCGTCACGATCAGCGCGAAAGCCTGCAAATCCGTGGTGACGTCCAAGTGCGAGCTCCCGCCGTCCAACACTACTTCGCCCAAGTTCTTCGAGCGGCCCTCTGGAGTGATCGCCCAGAGCACATAGGTGAGATATTCGGGCCCGTACTGGGAAGCGGGAAGCAGCTTGTGCATCTCCGTTTTCACTTCGATGTAGCCGGGCCGGCTATTCACATCGGCATGTCCCGTGGCATCGGGGGCGAGCGGCGTGCCCCGCAAGTCTACCTTGGTCCAACCACTGCGATGACGATAGCTCACCGCGTTGGTAGTCCGCTCCACCACCGTGACGCGGAAGATGGGCTGGTCACCGCTGTTCTGTGGAGGCTGGGGAACTTGCGCCCACAGACCGACAGGAAGTAAAGACCCTACAGTAAATAATAGGATCACGCTTAGCTGATTCATGGGTGGACCTCCTCCTAGCATCGCGAAGACTAAAGCGTTACTTCGAGCAACTACATCACCATCCTGAAAGCGCTTTGTTTTGATCACATGTAAAGCTTGGCGACGGCCTGGGGATTGCAATTTTTTCAGGCAGCCTCGGGCGCAGTCAGTGCAAGAATCACGACATGGAAATTCAGATTCTCATATTCAGGGGCGGAGGGCGATGTTATACTGTAAAAAGTTGTAGCGTAGGCGGGTGAATTACGGTGGCGCGCGGCTTAGCACGGGTTGGAAGTTTCGGCCTTCTTGCATCTCTCATCCCTGTTCTTGGGTTGCTCATCGCCACGTCGGCGGCTAGTTCCGCCGATGACGACAAGGTCTCCATCACTCCCCGCGGCAAAACTGCTGAAAAAGACACTGCCGCGGCAATTCTGGAAGAGCGTGCCGGAAGCATCCGTGTAGACACCACGCTGGTCCAAATCAATGTGACGGTCACAGATCCTCTGAATCGCTTCGTCACGGGCCTGGAAAAAGAGCATTTCCGCCTTTTCGAAGACAAGATCGAACAAAAGATCCGGGACTTCTCGAGCGAAGATGCGCCTCTTTCCATTGGATTGGTGTTCGACACCAGCGGCAGTATGGGGCCGAAGTTGCAGAAGTCGCGGCAAGCCGCCGTGCAGTTTTTCAAGACCGCCAATCCGGAGGACGAATTTTTCCTGGTCGAGTTTAACGATCGGCCGGAGCTGGTGGTGCCGTTTACCGCCGATACCGAAGATATTCAGAACCGGCTGGAGTTTGCGCAGTCGAAAGGCAAGACCGCGCTTCTGGATGGCGTCTACATGGCCATGAATCAGATGAAGAAGGCGCGCAACCCGCGCAAGGCGATTCTGATCATCTCCGATGGCGGCGACAACAACAGCCGTTATACTGAAAGTGAGATCAAAAACGCGGTTCGCGAAGCGGACGTGCAGATCTATGGCATCGGAATTTTCGAGCCCGTTGGATCGCGCGGACGCACTCCGGAAGAGCAGATGGGGCCGAGCCTGTTGAGCGAGGTTGCAGAGCTAACCGGCGGCCGCAGTTACAATGTGGAGAATCTCAACGAACTTGCTGACATCGCCGCAAAAATCGGAATCGAGCTTCGCAATCAATACGTGCTCTACTATAGCTCCACCAATCAGACCAGAGACGGCAAGTATCGTCACGTCAACGTTAAGCTGGTGCAGCCGCGTGGCCTTCCTCCGCTCAAGGCATTTTTCCGCCTCGGGTATTATGCGCCCTCTCAGTAGTATCGCTGCCCTTTCCTTACTGGCTTCCTCCTGCTTTGTTTGGGCCCAAAGCCCGCCGCCTCCATCCGCGAATTCCGACGATCCGACCTTTACTGTTGGCACGCGCCTGGTGGTGCTGCCCGTCAGTGTATTGAACAAGGACGGCAAGCTGGTGACCGACCTGCAGCAGAAGGCGTTCAAGGTCTTTGAAAATGGCGTTGAGCAGCCGATTAAGGTCTTTCGCCGCGAGGATGTGCCCATTTCGCTCGGCATC
>JBEKRO010000165.1:0-13912 GCA_049518655.1 Bryobacteraceae bacterium
CAAATCTGGAAAGCGCTTGCACGGAAGAGGCAAACCGGGTTAGGATCAGCGGCAGAGATGCGCACCACCAGCGATTTGAGCCAGGCCCCTTCTGGTTCAAAGTACTGTGGGTACCAAAGTGGCATTCAAATCCCATAGCAGACCGCATCCGCCGCAAACGCCAGCGGCTTCCTTCTAGTCTCCTTATCGAAAACGCCTCGGTCGCAGATTTTCTCCATTTAATCAGCGCTCGGACGCCGAGGCGTTTCCGATCAAGGCTAGCGACAATACGGACTAAAGGGCTCTGCCCGTATAAAGGGATGCTCCCAGCTCCCGACGCTCAGGAGACGCTCGCCGGCAGGTTCATCATTTTCGCCAGCTTGGGCCAGCGTGGGCTGGCGCGCAAGGGCTTGAGGAATCCGGCGGAGGCATTCAGCGCCGCTAAAGGCTCGCGCCGTTCGATCAACAGTTCGTACCAATCGATCGCAGCATCGATCTCCGAGCGCATCAGGTGATAGAAGACCATGACGAAGGGAGCCGTTTCGCGAACAGTTGAAATCAATTTCTCCGCGCGCTCTTTTTCACCAATTTCCACCAGGAGGACGGCAAGGAGTCCTGCCACCGAGGGTTCCCACGGACCCGCATGGAAACCCTCTTCCGCCGCCTCCCGCGCCTCAGCCAGCTTTCCCTGAAGAAAGTAGCTCTGAGCGATCACGTAGTACGCCAGAACACTCTGATCGTTGAACTCCAACGCCTTCCGCGCCTCGGCAATGGCCAGTTCGTATCTGTCCGCGAAAAGCAGCACCAGCGCCTGACGCCAGCGCCACATGGGATTCAGCGGGTCTTGTGCGATGGCTTTCGCGCGTTCCTGGATCGCTTCCTCGTGGCGTCCCAATGACGAAAGAAAGTACATAGCATAGGCGTCGCGAACCGCCGGTGGAAGAGATTCGGATTTCATGGCCAGCCCGAACTGCTGTTCGGCTTCTCTCCAATCGTAGTCATGCACCGCCGCGATGACGCCGAGCAAGGCGAGCGCCATCGGCTCGGACGGGAGAAGTTCCAGCGCCTTCCGGGCTTCAGCATGCGCCAGGGGCGCCATCTCGCTCATAGGGCGCAAGCCGAAAAACCCAAATCGAAACTCTTGAATACCGAGGTAAGCGTGCGGAGTGGCCCAATGCGGATCCAGTACGATCGCCCGCTTGAAGCAATCCTCAGCGCGCTCGAATGCGTCAGGCAAATACTTTTGTTCTTGATGCAAACCCTTCAGAAACGCCTCGTAGGAGGCCAGATTCGGCTCGTGCGCTCGTGCTGTCGCGGGTTTACCCGCTAGCGTCACCTTCAATGCTCCCACGATGGCACCCGCAATCTCGTCCTGGAGTGCAAATATGTCTGTCATCTCGCGATCGTAGCGCTGGGACCAAAGATGCGTGCCGTCGGCGGCATGGATCAATTGCGCGGTCACGCGCAGGCGATTCGCGGCCCGGCGAACACTGCCCTCCAGAACATTCGTCACCCCAAGCGCTTCTGCGATCCCACGAATATCCTCGTTCCTTCCTTTAAAGGCGAACGCCGATGTGCGGGCGATGACTTTAAGCCCAGGGAGTTGTGTCAACGCATTGATGATCTCTTCGGCCAGACCGTCGGAAAAGTATTCGTCATCGGCGTCGCGGCTCATGTTGGCGAACGGCAAAACGGCAATGGAAGGGATGGGCGGCGGCTGGGGAGTGCCGGAAACCTCGCTGGCCGGCGAACTCACGCCGCTGGCGGCCAGGAGCGCCTCCTTCACCTGCGTCATGGACTGAAAACGATCGGCGGGCGATTTCCGCAGGCATCGCGTGAGGATGGTTTTGAGCGCCGGCGTGGCATCCAACGGTTCGGGCTCCTTGTGCAGGATCGCGGCCATGATGGCGATGGCCGAATCGCCGGTGAACGCGCGCCTCCCGCTCAGCATCTCGTAGAACACCAATCCGAAAGAGAAAATGTCCGAGCGCGCATCCACAGGCTTGGCTTCGGCCTGCTCGGGAGACATGTAGGCGGCGGTGCCTAAGACCACGCCCGCCTGGGTGAGCCCGACTGTCGCCGTGGTTTCCACCGCTCGCGGGCGGCCGTCGCCGTCGCGGCTCAAAAGCGCGAGTCCGAAATCGAGCAGCTTGATTCCGGAGGCCGTCACCAGAATATTGGCGGGCTTCAGATCGCGGTGCGTGATGCCCTTGGCGTGCGCGGCCGAAAGCGCATCGGCAATCTCGACGGCGTAGCGGCAGGCCCGAGCGAGCGGGAGCGGACCATTCAGCGGAGTTCCCTCGATAAACTCCATCACCAGATAATTCGGGCCTACGTCGTAGAGTTGACAGATATTGGGATGATTCAGCGCGGCAATCGAGCGAGACTCGCGCTCGAACCGGTCGCCGTGTTCGACATGCAGTGTTTTGATGGCGACGGTGCGTCCCAGGCGAGTGTCGGTGGCTTTGTAAACCTCGCCCATGCCGCCCGCGCCGATGGGCGCGACAATCTCGTACGGGCCGAGCCTTTCGCCTGCGGAGAACGCCATAGTGAGCGGCTCACTCAGTTTAGCCGATCAATGCGCGTTGTGCCTGCATCACGACAGATCTCTATCGGAAGCGGCCCGACAGAAAAAACCTGCACGAAGTGGTAATGGTCGAGCCGGGGCCGCTTCGGATCGAGTCGTAAGAAGGAAGCGGCTGCGCGGCGGTTTGGCATCCCGCCGTTATGGGTTTTTGAACGCTGCCCTGCTTCCGTGAACCGGATTGCCGTGACGTGGATGCGCAGGAGAAGTTCTTGCGAGGCGGTTGTGACCTGCGTCAGTCGCTGAGGAGGGTTGGGGCCGGGGTTCGAAGCAGCTTGCCAGGGCGCTGAAGTCGCCGTTTGGATACACCTCCAATGTGGTGTGCCCGAGAGCACGCCTGGGGGCCAAAGGTAGAGTGCCATTATGAGCTGTCAAAGCTGGCGGTCAGCCGGTAGTCCTCCTTAAGAAGTTCGCCCGCAGTGAGGCGTTCCACGACGCGCATGGGAGCTTGACAGCGGGGACAGCAATGGCCCGATGTAGCTGGAGTAGTGGCGGCGATGACGGTAGTGGGCACATCGAGCAGCTTTCGGCAAAGCGGCAGAAGCAAGCTGCGACAACGATTGGCAAGGAAGCCGAAGTAACGGATGCGGGGGAACCCGGTGGGCAGTATGTGCTGTAGGAACCGACGCAGAAACTCTTCGTGAGTCAGCGTCATGGTGCGCGGCTTGCGGTGATGCTTATAGTCCTTCCAGCGGAAGGTGACTTCTTGGTCGGTCACATTGAGTAGCCGGTGATTGGAGATCGCAACCCGATGCGTGTAGCGAGCCAGGTAGTGCAGAACATGCTCCGGTCCGCCAAAAGGCCGCTTGGCGTAAACGACCCAGTCTTCGCGAAACAGTGTGCGCACAAAGGCATCGAACTCTCGGTCTCTGGACAACGGTTCGCAGGCGCCGAAGAACTGAAGCCGCCTCTTGCGAAAAAGGTCTTGCAGCCCGGCAACAAACTTGGCCCGGAACACCCGGCTCAGAACTCGCACCGGGAGAAAGAAGCTTTGCCGTGAATGAATCCAGCGTTGATGGTCTGGCGATAGTCCACCGCCCGGCACCACACAGTGGACATGCGGATGGGGCTGCAACGTCTGGCCCCAGGTGTGCAGCACGCTCAAGAACCCGATCAACGCGCCGAGCCGCTTGGGGTTGGCGGCCACTTCGAGCAGCGTCGCGGCAATGGGCTCGAACAGGAGCGCGAACAACGTCCGCTTGTTCTGCCAGATCGGCGGGACAAGTCGGTGCGGCACACTGAAGACGACGTGAAAGTAAGTGACTGGCAAAAGCTCCCGTTGTCGGGATTGAAGCCACTTATTACGTGCGTTGGTCTGACACTTCGGGCAATGCCGGTTGCGGCAGGAGTTGTACGAGATGGTCTGATGTCCGCAGCGGTCGCACTGATCGCGATGACCACCGAGCGCAGCCGTGCGGCAACGCGTGATGGCATTGAACACCTTGATCTGTGGCCAGGTCAAGGTGTTCCGATAACGATCCAGAAATCGACTGCCGCCGCGATGAATGACATCGGCCACCTCCCAGGGTGGTCGTGTCATTATTAGCTGTTCTTAGGAGGCTCGTTCTCTCTGTGGAAGTCGCGGATCGTGATCTGATCCAGCGGATTGATCGCCGCCTGTAGGTGCCGGCGGGAGACGTGCAGATAAACAGCGGTGTCTTTCAGCCGCTGATGCCCCAGCAATAGCTGGATTGTCCGCAGATCGGTTCCTGCTTCCAGCATGTGTGTCGCAAAGCTGTGCCGCAAAGTGTGTGGCCCGATCCGTTTGGTAAGCCCGGCGCGAAGCGCTGCTTCGTGGCAGGCATACCAAACGACCTTATCGGACATCGGCCGTTCGGGCTGAATCGGCTCGACTCGGCTGGGGAACAAATAAATCCGAGGTTTCACCTTGCATGCTCGCCAATGCTGTCGCAACGCTTCTAGCAGCCTGGGGGTCAGAGGCAGATCTCGATCACGCGAACCCTTGCCCTGATGCACATGGATCAACATGAGCGCGGTATCGATGTCGCTGATTTTCAACCGTACGGCTTCGGCTCGCCTCAGACCTGTAGCATAGAGCAACATCAGCAACGTGCGATGGTGCAGGTTCGGCGCAGCCTCGATGAGCTGAATAACTTCCTCTTGGCTGAGAACGACCGGCAACTTCTTGGGTGCTCTCACCAGGGGCAAGTCATCGATGTCGATGTCTCGCCTACGGAGAGTCTTCTTGTAAAGAAAACGAAGCGCACCCATTCGGAGCGCGACGGTACTGAGTGCGAGCTTCTTCTCACGAATCATATGGAGCTGAAAATCGCGCACTTCCTCCACGCCCATCAGCTCCGGAGACTTCCCGAAGTACTCGGCAAACTCCTTGACCGCGTGAATGTAGCCGCGGATCGTGTCGGCGTTGTAGTTACGGCGCTGGAGCTCTTCCAGCATTCGTTGACGTAGTGGGGTCACAGAAACTCCTTCCTGTGACTTGCCACGCTATCGTACCGCCCACTTCAAACCACCACACAGCACCGTCCGCCGCGCAGCGGCTTAGTTCTTACGCGCCACTCGTACAAAGCCCTGATCCAGCTCTTTCGGCCTGCCGGCTTGCCAACTCAGGCACTGAATGATAAAGGACGTTGAACTAAGCCGCAAGCGGCAATCCGACGGGGCGTCGTTCTTGAACTCACGAGCTGTGCGTACGCCACGGCTCTCCGTTCTTTTTAGCTACCAACTTCGGGACCGCAGTAAATCCACCATTGATTGCCAGAACGAGGTTGGTGGGCTTCACTAAATCGGTACTGGCGGGCGGGGCACTATTGCATGCGGCTCAAACTCCCAGACAACGGTTCCGTCGACTCGGATGTATGCCGGAGCACCCCCGATCTTTACAAGTGCGAGATCCCCACAAAACGCCCTCGCGGCATCGAAAGTGGGTTCAATAGCCCACGATCCGGTAGGATTGATGTAACCTGTCTTTCCCGCCAGCGTCGCACTTGCCAATCCGCCCACAAACTGGCCGAGAACGTCCCATCTTGGTTGCAGGCGGACACGGCCAGCGAGATCGATAACGCCCCACTTCTCATCCAGCTTCACCGGGGCGAGCCCCTCCGAGAACGGAAGGACTTGATCGAAGTAAGGTTTGACCACAAAATCGCCGAGCCGGTCGATGAACCCCCATTTGCCTCGAACCTTTACCGCCGCGAGGCCGCAGAGGAAGTGCTGGGCGAGTGCATCCTCGAATACAAACGGAATAACAACACAACCGCTCCTGTCCACGAACCCCCAAACACCATCCTTCATGACGGGAGCTAATCCGGCGTGTGTCATTCGGGCGCGCTCGTACGATTGCTCATTGACCGTCGAACCGCTCATATCGACCAAGTGAAAACTCTCCCCGTCATTCGAAACGAATGTTCGACCCTCGGAAAACGCCATGCCGATCAAAAACCTCGGCTCTATCAGCCACTGTCCACAGTGGTCGATGTAGCCGATGGCTGTTTCCGTCCCGACCATGCAGACGCCTTCGTTGAAATGGCTGATGCCCCGAAAGGTGGGTGCTATTTCGATTTGACCTCGACAGTTTATGAATCCGGATAGACCGCCGTCTTCCAGCACGGACGCTTTACCTTCGCAAAAATATCCCGCGCTAGCGAAACGAGGTTCAATCCTGACCACCCCGCCTGCGTCAATGAATCCAACCGACTGTTCCGGGGATCCGCCTCTAAAGCGAGAGATGGGATAGAGCATAGCGCGTCCTCAAGCGAGCGATTCGGAAAGTCGCATAAGTTATCTTACGTAAAATTATGGCTGTGCTGGCCACGTGAACGGCTCCTTTCCGGAAACTTCGGAAATCCGTATTATGTTAAATCGCCAGTGGCTCTTGCTCACGGGGGCTCTTTCCTCGGGATGCGATACCTGATGTCGTGATCGGTGGAGGTTTCACCGATGACTGCACTCAGGCAGCGAATGCTAGAAGATCTTCGCATTCGCAACTATGCTCCCGCAACCGTGAGGTGCTACATCCGCGTGGTCGCGGAGTTCGCTCAGCACTTTAACAAACCGCCGGACCAACTCGGAGCCGAAGAGGTTCGCCGTTATCAGCTGTTCTTGCTCAACGAAAAACGCGTCAAGCTCTCCAGTTACATCCAGACCGTCTGCGCGCTCCGCTTCTTTTACCAGAACACGCTACACCGGAGGATCGAGATCGACCGGATTCCTTTGCCGCGGTACGAAAAGAAGCTCCCAGTTATTCTTAGCAAAGCCGAAGTTAAGGCTCTGCTCGAAGCGCCAAGGAACCCGAAGCACCGGGCGATGCTGGCCACCATGTACGGCGCAGGACTGCGTGTATCCGAAGTAGCCAGCCTGAAGGTCTCGGCCCGGCAACAAGCCGGATTCCCCCATCGCAACCAATAGCGTCTTTAAAGCTTGCGTGGCGGCCGCGCGGAAGGCCGGGATTTCTAAACCGATTCATCCGCATTCACTGCGCCACGCGTTCGCGACCCATTTGCTGGATGGGGGAGTGAACCTGCTCGTGATTCAAACGCTGCTCGGGCACGTGCACCTCAAAACCACGGCCCGCTATCTTCACCTGTCCGACAGCGCCCTTCGTTCCACGAAAAGCCCGCTGGAAATGCTGGGCTCGCTCGATCTCGTCCGGGCTGCAAACACCGTCCCGCCGGAACGATGAGAGAGCATCGGCTCGAAGTGGCCGATGTCTTCCGCACGTACGAAAAAGAGTTCTTCCCGCACTGGGGACACGTACTCAGCCCTCATCAGCGAAAAGCTTTCGAAGCGATTCGCGACTGCCGTACGGCGGCTCTGGGCGGCCATGTGGAGTACGTGGAGCAGTGCGATACGTGCGGGCATCGCGTCATCTCGTATAACTCCTGCCGCGACAGGCATTGCCCAAAATGCCAGGCCCTGGCGCGCGCCAAGTGGCTGGCCGAAAGGGAAACCGAACTGTTGCCGGTCCCGTACTTCCACGTTGTATTTACGCTGCCGCAAAAGATCGGAGGACTCGCAGTCCAGAATGCCCGCGAGATTTATGGCATCTTGTTCCGTGCGGCCTCGGAAACGTTGCTCACCATCGCTGCCGATCCCAAGCGGCTGGGCGCGGCCATCGGTTTCCTGGCGGTGCTGCACACCTGGGGGCAGAACCTCCATTTGCATCCTCACCTGCATTGCGTCGTTCCGGGCGGCGGCATCAGCCCGGATGGCGAGCACTGGATTGGATGCAAGAAGAGCTCTTTCTTCCTGCCGGTGAAAGTCTTAAGCAGCCGGTTCCGAAGGCTTTTTCTGATTTATCTGCGGAAAGCCTTTCTGGAAGGCAGACTGAGATTCCACGGCACGACGGCCGGTCTGGCCCAACCAGCCGCGTTCGAGGCTTTGTGCCGGCAGGCGGGGCGGATCAAATGGGTTGTCTTTGTGAAACCGCCCTTTGGTGGGCCGGAGCAGGTCTTGAAGTATCTGGCGCGCTACACGCATCGAGTGGCCATCTCCAATCGACGACTGTTGTCGATGGAAGATGGTCGCGTGACTTTTGAATACAAGGATTATGCCGATGGCAACCAGACGAAGATCCTGTCGCTGGAAGCGACAGAGTTCATCGGGCGTTTTCTGCTGCACATCCTGCCCACCGGGTTTGTCCGCATCCGACAGTTCGGCTTTCTGGCCAATCGAGCGCGCGGAAAGAAACTGGCGCTTTCCCGCACATTGCTTGGCGCGTCCGCTCCGGCTAAGATCGCTGTCACCGACCACGATAGGAAGGTCGAAGAGTTGGACTATCGGCGATGCCCTGCGTGCAAGATCGGCCATATGATTCTGGTCCTGATCGCTCCCACGGCGCGGCTTGTTGCACCATCGCCGCGACAGGATTCCTCATGAATCATCCGTTGCAAAAAGCCGGTTTTCTTCAAACAGCCTTGCCTCAGGTTGAGGGAGAGCCACGTTCCAAAGCGCTTTTCCGGCGCGAAGGCATCACAGCAACCTCCGCCGGACCTGAACTACCGATCGCTGGTGCAGGTAACGGGCGACGGATGCGGTATCGAATACCGCATACCTACCCCACAATCCAAGGGTCGAAATCGATTCAATCCCCATAGAGCGCGGTCCGGCTCAGTTCAACGCATTCTATCCGCAATGCTCCGGCAGGGGTCTCGTTCATTCCTTGAAAATCTATCGCCGGAGCACTGCGGATAGAATCCTAGACGTTAGCGTTCAGAAATCGGAGAGCGGTCACTCGCGGTCGCCCGAGGACGTGAATCTTGTCGGTGCGGAATGGGTCAGCCGCGGTCGAGGTCTAGTTGCGCTTGGTCTCGATCTGGGAAACGTCGGACCGCGCTCCGGCCGTACCAGGCGCTATCCGGACTTTGGGCTACGCATGCATTTCCCGTTCCGGGCAGCTGACTGGCACGAGGCGTCCGCCTGATGTCGCGCATTATCGGGAGCCAATCTGCTACCCCACTGGGCACACAATTCGCTCTTTGGTTCGTTTGTCAGCTTGTGCCGAAGGAAGTTGCTTGCCAGGGGGCCGTTCTGCGGAATGTGGCGTTTAATAGGAATATGCAGTTGACAAATTCGCTAGATCCTCTCCAGTATCGCCCAGGAGCAGCCTTGGTCGCGACGGTGGTCGCGCTCGTTTGTTCTATCGCCTTCGCAAAGAAGATGGATTTTGGACGTTTCACCGGCCCTGTTCGCGTGGAATTCGTTCGCCAGAGCGGCCAAGATCGAGACATGCGCCTCTTGGCCGACTTCACCTATATTGATCCCGCTGGAAAGGCCTGGACTGCGCGCAAAGGCTATGAGACCGATGGCGCATCGATCCCCAAGGCTTTTTGGAGCATCGTTGGTGGCCCCTTCGAAGGCGGCTATCGTGAGGCGGCAGTGATCCACGACTGGTATTGCGACTCCAAAACCGAACCATGGAAAGATGTGCACCGAATTTTCTACTACGCCTGCCGCGCTGCAGGCGTTAACGAGAAAAAAGCCAAGATGTTGTACGCCGCGGTAAGGATTTTCGGGCCCAAGTGGGGCGGCAACCGATCGAAATGTTTTAGCGCTTGTCACGCGCTCCAGCCCGGCTATCAACAGGACCTGCACGGTCAGCTCGTAAACATCCCTCCCGCGCCCGAAGCCGACGTCAAAGAGGTTGTCGATTGGGTAAGGGCCGGTAATCCGTCCCTCGACGACATTGACGCCTTCGCCAACGACAAGTTTCCCGGCAGTAAGTTTGGGCACTCTGAAGGTATCCGCTGAGTTTTGTCGCAAAGAAGCTATGCCAATGGGCAACAATCGCCAGAGCTCGCCCCACTCGGCCGACTGGGATTTGAGGCGGATAGAGGTGAGTAGGACGAGGTCGCCCGGCGCAAGGTTTGCGAGTGCGCGGATCACTATTGGTGTTGATGCGTTTCGTGATTTGAGCTTGACATGCGCCGCTGCGATCAAGGAATCGCTGGACGTCGCGCAATTGCGGGCAACCTCAAGCCTCGACTATTTCAGCGCCGCGTCACCCGGATTGAACCACGTTGTCCGTCGTTAAAGACATGCCCAGGAGATCGCCGGTGAGCATGATAATAACCATCAGCATGGGAGTCAGGATCGCGTGTCCGGTCATGACTAGACCCACCGCCAGAAACAGCACCTGTACAACCTTCTTGGTGACCGAGCTCAGCGCATAGGTGAAGATGCGCTGGAACGTCACGCGGCCTTCTTTTACCGAAGCGACGATGCCTCCGAGTCCGGGCTGGGTCAGCACGATGCCTGCGGCCGACTTGGCAACATCGGTCGCAGTCGACACGGCGATTCCCATCTGGGCTTGCCGAAGTGCCGGGGCGTCGTTGGCTCCGTCGCCGCACATCCCAACAATGCGGCCGCTCTTCTGGAATGCCTTGACGAGATCGTATTTTCCCTCTGGAAGAATGCCGGCGAAAACCGCAAAATCCTCGGGGCGCACATCGGCGGGGATCGGACCGGGCGGACACACTTTTCCGTCCAGACCCACGGCATGAGCCACGATCGCTGCTGTTGCAGGGGCATCGCCAGTCACCATGACCGCGCGTACTCCGAGCGTGTGCAGTTCGGCAATCAACGCTGCAGAATCCGGCCGGGGCGGATCGCTGAGAGCTATGATTCCGGCAAGCTTCAATGCCGTTGGTGGACCGATTGCGACCGCCAGAACGCGGAAACCCTGCGCCTCAAGGTTATTCGCAGTTTTGGATGCGTCGGGCGATGCTTGGGTTAGTGCGGCGACAGCGGCGAAGGCCCCCTTGACTGCACGCACGGTTGTGCCGCCCGTATCGGTGGCAGTCGCCTCCGACATTTTCGTCGCAGGGTCGAATGGAACAAACTTGATCAGTTTCGGCAGACCGGAGACTGCTCTTTCTGCGGCGGCGGCTCGGATGGCGCCATCTACCGGATCGTCGCCACCGTCGGAACTTGCAAGCGAAGCCACCCCCAAGACACGCGATTCGTCGAACCCAGGGATGGCATGGACGGCGGTTACCTTCAGCTCGTTTTGCGTCAGCGTGCCAGTCTTATCCGCGCACAGTACGTCGATGCTGGCCGCTTCATCCACCGCGGAGAGCCTGGTAGGAAGAACATTCAGCTTTGCCAGAGCCTTTGCGCCGAGCGCGGCTGCAAGGGTAAAAGTAGCCGGCAGGGCAACTGGGATCGATGCCAAAATCCCCGTAAGCACCAGGGGAATGATCTCGCTCCCCGGCATCCTGAGAGCGTAGGCATAGCCCACAAGCATTGCGATGATTACGCCATTGACCATGGCGAGATTGCGCACGACGCGCAAAACTGCCTTCTGCTGAGAGCTTTCGACATGCGCGGTGCGAACCAGTTCTGCGGTGCGACCAAACTTTGTGCGCGCGCCAGTGGCCGTGACCTCCGCAACCGCTTCGCCCCGCCGCTCCTGCATAAGTTTCGAACCCTGCGCCGGCCTCGATGGGGACGGATTCGCCCGTCAGCATGGATTGATCAAGCAGCACCGATCCTTCGGTCAGCCGCACGTCCGCGGCCACCACAGCGCCAAGCGATAGCTTCACAACATCGCCGGGCACGAGCCCTGCGGAGGGCACAGTGGACCAAGCATTATCGCGCTTGACCGACGCATTCAGCGCGAGCCGCGATTTCAGCGCGGCAAGAGTCGCCTGAGCGCGTCCTTCCTGGACGAACCCGAGAGCGGCGTTGAAGGCCAGGAGAACCGCGATGATCGCACCCTCAACGTACTTGCCAAGTGCAACCTCGAGCACGATCGCAGCTTCGAGCATCCACGGAACCGGCGCCCAAAATATAGCAAGTGCTCGGCGTAATGGATGAAGAGCCGTGTCGGGCACTGCGTTTGGGCCGAACTTCTCGAGCCTGCGGCGCACTTCGTCGCTAGTGAGGCCGGCCGAAAGTGAGACATCCTTAGCGGACGAAGAGGCCATAATTCTAACCTTACCTGTTTGGCTTGCACATTGATCCGGCAGGCCGGGCGAATCAGATCACTCAAGATTTAGCCGTGCGCTTGCGTTTCGCCTCTCGCGCAGCGACGGCCTTCCGGGCGCGCTCCTTGCGTTGAGCAGCCGTCATATTTTGTGCCGCCTTCTTGCCGCCTAACGATCCACCCTTTTTACCGCCCTTTGCCCCTTGCTCCTTGAAGAACTCCAAAACAGGCTTCGGCAGTTTCATCTTGGAAGGTCTAGACTTCATGTCTTTAATGCCATCTTACACTCCCTCTAAGAGAGCGATCAGGTGTTGCTTGGCTATCTAATACCCCCTCTTAGATACTTATGCCAGAGGGCATTGTGAGAGCGGCAACATATTGTAGAGTATCGACAACTGATCAATCGAACGCGATCCAGGTCCGTGAGTTGACGGAGTACGTCGAGCGGCGGGGCTGGGAGCTGACCGGGACGTATCAGGATCAGATGAGCGGTGCCAAGGCTTCGCGTCCGGGGCTCGATCAACTGATTGCTGATGCCCGACGCCCGAAATTCGACGTAGTCGTCGTTTGGAAGTTAGACCGTTTTGGGCGGTCGCTCGTGCACTGCGTGTCGGGAATTCAAGAATTGGCGAGCCTCGGAGTTCGCTTCATTTGCCACCTCGCAGGGCCTCGATACTGACGAGTCAAATCCCGCGAGCAAACTTCTCTTGCACATCCTCGCGGCAGTGGCTCAGTTCGAGCGAGAACTCATCCGTGAACGCGTCAGCGCCGGCATGAAGGCCGCCAAGACCCACGGAACTAAGACGGGGAATGCGATCGGCCGCCCGCGCCGGATCTTCAATCGCGATGAGGTGGTGCGCCTACGGGGAACCGGGCTCTCGATCGAGAAGATAGCCGACAAGATGAGCATTGGCGTGGGAACCGTTGTCCGGGTACTCCAGACCGTCAAAGCTTAGTCGGCGCGGCATGGGAATCGGTCCGATCACTCGTCCCGATGCGTCTGTTGGGAATCATAGGCGGCGGCAAGCGCGTTTGAGGGGACTAATCGGCTGACAACAGCAACGTTTCTCGCCCCCGGACTTTTGTCGTCACGTGCGATAAGCTATGTCGGTGACAGCTCCCAGCGCAGAAAACTTCGAGCAAGAGGTACGCCGCAGGTGGGCGCGCGCGGAGGAACTGGGATTGCGAACAGTTGGCATCGAATCAGGCGACGTTCACAAGGCGGTCGGCGGATATCCGGGACGCAACCACCGAATGCCGCTGTGTTGCGGGGTCATGAAGCGCCTCATGAAGAGTGGTGACAGGATCACCCGTCAGCCGGAGAGCGGCCAGGGTGCATCCCTCATGATCCAATATAAGCTACCCCGCAACGCTAGGGATCAGGCTTAAAGAAACACGATGAGACTCACTCTCGCGAGCCCATCCGGATCGATCTGGTATTGTTATGCTCGTTTATTTTGTGGATTCGACCAACTTCTCGCCTACGATCTGACGAGCCGACTCCACCGCACCGACAAGCCGGGGGCCAAATGACTTCTTCAACGTCAGCAGGGCCTGCACGAGCCACGTGCGCATCGTTTCGCCTTGTTGGCTAACATCGTCGATGTTGGCATTTGTGCGAACAAGGGCGATCCGGCAGGCCCGTCTCTGGTCGAGCCGTTCCCACGCCAGCTCACCCGTTTCGGCTTCAATTTCCGTCTTTTGCGCGAGCAGAGTGTCGTAGATCGCTTTGTTTAGGGCCAGGTCCCACACATCGATGTAAACCTCCGCTCTAAGGCGATCTTTGCTTGAAAAGGCTGCGTTGTACGTTATGCCGGAGACAGCGCCACTAGTGGGCTGTCCGCTCTGAATCTTTAGCATGCTGAGACGCGGTGACGATAATCGGTGTACTTCCATTGGAAAGGTTTTGCGGTTTTTCCATAGAGCCGGATATAGCGCATGATCTT
>JBEKRO010000166.1:0-6928 GCA_049518655.1 Bryobacteraceae bacterium
CCGAAGCCGAAAAATTGTTAAGGGACGCCTGCGGTCCCGTCAAGTACCCGGGGGGATAGAGCGGACTCGGCAGTGGACCTGCACCTCCTTCTTCACCAAGATTGCAAGCCATTTCGGGAATTAGTTGCGTGCCCAGGCATGCATAGCTCGATTGGAAAACCTCCGGCTGGAGAGTGGATGCCGTCACAGATGAACTAACAAAGCACAATAACAAGAATCCTTCAATTAGACCGAACCCCGGACGACCGGTCTTCAGCGGTAATTTCTCAATTCCGAGAATCTCAAGCACAGCGTTTCTCCTTTCTTGTCTTTTCACCGCCGGGTAAACCAAAAAGGGTTCTCGCCGTTTGTCGAGTATAACGCACATATTCAGACTGTGGGATGAGGAGTCAATATTAGCTCTAACCGACCCACGTACTATACGTACCGTTCGTCGATGCAGTTTTAGCGCTAATGTGTTATACCAATTTCGAACTACATCGAATTTGCAGCAAACAACCGCAATCAAATCGCGATCCGCTCGACCTCGTCAAGTGAAATGTCATCGCCACGCCGATCGTACAAGCCGGTTGTCCGCGCCGATTCGTGAGCGGCCATCTGCTGAGCCACTTCGAGCTTCCCGCCGTTAGACAGGTAAGCGGCGATTCCGGTTGCCCGGAACGTGTGGCAGCCGATCAAGGTTTTGATGGCGGGACCGGTCGCACGACGCGGATCATGAGATACACGTCCGACTGGGTCATTCGTCGGTCCGTGAGCTGCTCCAGTTTTCCCCGAGCCGTCCGAAAGAGGGGAGTGTCCTTCTCTTTTTCGACACCGGCTGCTTCCAGATACGCCGCGGCGTACTCTTCGAGATTGTGGTTGAGCAGGCATCTGATGGAGCTTGCCACCTTTCTGGTGAAGGCGCACCCACCACTTCCGATTTTGAAAGTATAAATCCTCAACGTTCATGCTTGTGGTTGCACCGACTCGTGCGAACGTGTACACCGTCAGTCCGATCAAAGCGCGGTCACCGATACGGCCCTTTGCAATGAACGAATGCAATTTCGGACGTTGTTGTCAGAGCGCGGCACCGCCGTGACCAATCCAGGTGGCTTCTAACTTTTGGCGGAAGCTAGTGGGAGTCGAACCCACCCGCGACACAAAGTGCCGCACAACTGGTTTTGAAGACCAGGCCCAGCACCGGCCAAGACTAGCTTCCAGCCGAGATTCTAACATCCAACTGATCGCGTACAACGCAGCGGGTGGCGGCACCGACTCTTCTAATGCGAACCGCTTTGACCGCGCACCGGCTCCTGGGGTTCCGCGGCCACGGCAGCGGGCATCGCTCCTTTGAGCACATCATTGGCGAAAAAGAACTTCCCGTCGCTCGGCACCATCATGATCTGCACCTTGTCCGACAGCTTCTCGGCGATGATCTTCTGGATCAACAAAGGATTTTCCTTCAGCGCCACGCCTTCCAGGTGCATCTTGTCGGCATCGGCCTTCGACAGCAACTGGACGCGGTCCAGATCGGCCTCGTTCATCAGCTTGCGCCGCTGCAGTTCCGCTTTGCCATCAATCACCTTCGCCTCCGCCTGCGCTTCAGCCTGCTGCACCGTCGCTTCCTTCCGCGCCGCCGATTCCAGGCGCGTCTGCTCGATCTGCTTTTGCTTCAGAGGGAGCGTGTACTGCATGGCGTCCGACTGCGCCTTGGCCTGCAGCACCGTAACTTGAGCCTGGGCCTCCGCAGCCTTCACGTCGCGAGCCTCCTGCGCTTCGGCTTCCAGCTCCGCTTCCCGAACTTCCTTCTGTTTAACATCCAATTCCACGCCCAGCTTCTCGTTTTCCTGCTCCTTCAGCAGCACGCCTTCCAACCCCTTGGCGTATTCGGACGGCAACTGAATGTCGCGCAGCATCACTTCCTTCACTATCACGGCATCGGGCGCCAGTTTCTGCGCGATAGCGGTGGCGGCTTCCCGGCGAATCTCTTCGCGCTTGGTGGCGAACAGTTCGCGGACCAGGTAACGCGGCGTCAGATCGCGAAATGCCGTCGCAACCACGGGCGGCACCAATTCCTTTTCCACTGGTTGCGGCAAATTGGCGTGAACGTACGCCAGCCGGTGCGGATCCAAGCGAAAGCGTACCGTCACGGCCAGGCCCAGTTCCAAACCTTCTTTGGTTTGGACTTTCAGCCATTCGCCCTTCTTCGAATCAGGCAGAACGGCGGTCTCATAGATCTGGTCGCGCAGGTCGTAGGTCTCCATGGACTGTACTAGCGGGATTACCAGGTGCAGTCCGGGATACAGCGTTTCCGGAAGCGTCCCCGAGATTTGACTGACCCGAACGCCCGCCATTCCAGCTGGAACCACCGCAATGCTCAAACCAGCCAGCAGCGGAATCAAACCGAGCAGGCCCAACCGGCCCGGCAGTCTCCACTCCAGATGTACCGTCCGCAATTCCGGCTGCGGCCCGCGGTACAACTTTCCGAGATCCATCGCCACCAACACCACTGCGGCAGCAAGCATGGCGAAACCAAAAAATTCAAGCAGATACTTTAATACAATCACCGGCGCCTCCTTGTCCCCTGAATCGCGCACCATGTTGTGCGCTTCGAGCTTCCGCATACGCAGGTTGCGGGCCGCGCATGAAATAAGGAAAAGAGGCGATATTCCGGATATTTTGTGTCAGTTTTGAGGCGACGCGTGTTCCGCCGTGGACAGCGGCGGGACGCCGGCCAGACCCAACTCGGCTGCGCGCCGCTGCATCGCTTCAATGCAGAACCCGATGTGCTCATCGAGATCGACATTCAGGCCCGCCGCGCCGTTGATGATGTCGTCGCGATTCACGGACCGTGCGAATGCTTTGTCTTTCAATTTTTTTCGCACCGACTTCACGTCCACTTCGTGGATGCTGCGACCCGGCTTCACGTACGAGCAGGCCGTCAGGAAACCCGCCAGTTCGTCGCAGGCAAACAGCGTCTTTTCGAGCGGTGATTCGCGGGGCACGCCGCTGAAATCGGCGTGTGACAAAATCGCCCGGCGGATCTCGGCATCCACTCCGCGCCCGGCCAGGATGGGCTCGCCCTTCATCGGATGATCGGGCAGCGTGGGATGGATCTCCCAGTCGAAATCATGCAGCAGAGCCGTGACCGCCCACTTGCTTTCGTCTTCGCCCAACTTCCGCGCGTACGCCACCACGCAAGTCTCCACCGCCAGCGCGTGCCGCCGTAGTCCGTCGGTTTTAGTGAACTCGCAGAGCAGATCCCAGGCTTCTTCCCGCGTCATTTTGATCTTGAACTCCGGTGAAATCGTGAACTCCGGTGACTATGTTAGCGGACCGCATGATATATTGAAAACGCATCGCCCGTTGTGGGCCTGTGGCGCAGTTGGGAGCGCGCTTCCATGGCATGGAAGAGGTCGTCGGTTCGAACCCGACCAGGTCCACCAACCTTCTCAAACACTTAGGCACCTACCAACATAAGCTTCGGTGCAACCGTGCCAGTTTCGTGCCACATAAGAAGTTCGAGAGAACACGTGGTGCCTGTTGAAGATTAAGATCAATCCTTAACTTTCCTGAGCTTTCGGACGCAATCGAATGCTTTTCCCCGATCCGGGAATTTGGTCCCTTTGGGGTCTTCTCGGACCGTCCAAGTTCCGTCCTTATCCTTCGTGAGGTGTGCGATCCCGTTCTCAGTTCGGATCTCAACGGTTCCGTCTTCGCGTTCGTATGGGTCAAACATAAAGCCCATCATAAACAAAAAAGCCAAGCCGGAAGACATTTTGGCGGAATCGAAAGTGGTCAGCCCGGTGGTCAGGCCACGCCTGGATTCCGTTTTACAATCGAAGGGCCCCGGCATGGCATACGATACAGCGCAGATCTGTTCAAACGGACACGTCGTCACGGCAGACATCCAACGTCTAAAAGGCGCGGGCATGGAGAAGTTCTGCTCTCGCTGTGGAGCCTCAACTATCACGCAATGCGAGTGCGGCCAGTCGATTCGAGGACGCTACTGGATCACCTCAAGAGAGATTCCGCCCTACCGTCGCCCCGCGTTCTGCCTTGAGTGTGGCCGTGCGTTTCCGTGGACACAAATAGCAATCGAGGCGGCCAGAGAGTACGCTACAGCCGTAGAGTTGGAAGCTGACCAGCGGGAATTTGCTGACCTGATTGAGAACCTTGTCCGTGATAATCCAAGAACTGTCGTTTCAGCCGCGCGAGTTAAGCAGCTACTGGAGAAAGCCGGCCCTGCTGTCTCTGAAGGGTTTCAGAAGATTCTGGTAGACGTAATTAGCGAGAGCGTAAAAAAAGCGATTTGGCATTAACAAGGCGTGTCGGCCTATCCACTTATTCCCGCGACCGCCTGTCTTTGCCAAACTCTTCTCGATGGAAACGTGAGCGGAAGTTTTCTGATCTAAAGTACATTGCTAAACCCACTACCCCGCAGACAACCAGCAAGGTAGCGCCGATGTAGTTCGGTGGCTTGAACAGGACACCGGACAAAAGCGACGAGGCTAAACCGAACAACAACACCCAATTGTAAGGCTTCATCAGAGTCCTCCATTGTAGCAACGGCATCGATGCGGACGCGTCACAACGGCGGTTAAACGTTTCAGTTGTGCGGCGCGCGCCGCATGCCCACAGAAGCGTTCGCCCACAAATTGCGTAAAATGGAACCAGCACCAAGAGCACAGCCATGGAACAGAATCTCGATCAAGAGCGCCGACAGGCTCACGCATTGCTGGATGCGCTGCCAGCCGAAAAGCTAAATGCCGTCCGCCGTCTGCTCGAAGTCATGGTGGAGCCGTTGGCGCGCTCATTGGCGCTCGCCGAGGTGGAAGAGGAAGGACTCGCGCCCGACACCGCCGCCGCGCTAGGCCGCGCTCGTGCTTCACTTGCTCGTGGCGAAGGCATCCCGCACGACGAAATCCTCCGCGAATTCGGCCTGAAGCAGTGAGCGAGGGTACCGCCCCCGAGCGCATTGCGGTCAACTGGTCGCCAGAAGCCCGTGCCGATCTGAGGGCCATCGATCGAGAGACCGCAATCCACATTCTCCATTGCATTGACCGTTACCTATCCAACCGCACCGGCGATGTGAAGAAGCTCAAACCGCCGGAAACCGGCTTTCGTCTCCGCTGTAGCGACTACCGCGTCTTCTTCGATCACGGGAGCGAGACCACCATAGAAATCACTGGCGTCCGCCATCGACGCGAGGCTTATCGCTGAGTCAGCCCGCAATTCGAGCAAGTCGCCTCTTGCTAACCAACCTCCAATATTACTTGCGCGTCACCTTTTTTCGTAAAGATGACGCGGGCTTAATTAAAGTGGTAAACTCTAATTAATGCAACATCACCATCACTCTGACATCTCTGACTCCTATCACTGTAAGCGTTCCCAATCCGGCGACGTTGTGCATGTGTACAATTCCAACAATTACCTGATGGCCGAGTACACGGTTACCACTGGTCGCACGAGTTGGCAGCGAGTGGCGCCATTGACGCAACGAGAGTCGGTGGAGAAGTGGCTTCGGAACAACTATCCAGCTGCCAGCGTGGCCAAACCGGCAGCAGTCGAGACGAAATCCAAGGGCCGCCGGACATCACCCCAACCTGTTAACGCCTAAGAAAAAGAAGATATTCCTCGCCCGCGCGGATTTACCGATGTTTGGCCGCGCGCGTCGCGGTGGATTTTAGATTCTCGGAGAAGAACGGTAGGACGCTCGTCTCGAACCGGTCTTTCACGTGGTTGGTGTGGTTGCCCTCATAGGTTTCGAATTTGTGCAGAACTCCCGCCTCGGTGAGCGCTGCGTCCATTTCTTTGTTGGAAGCCGCCAGCCCATCCTGCAGACCCACATCCATCATGAACGCGTGATATTGCTTCAAATTTGAGATGTACTGATCCACCATCGCGAGCGGCGAATTGGCGATCCATTTGGCCGCGATCTCCGGCCGCACCGTACCATTCTCCGTAGGCAGGTCGAAAAACTTGGGAGGGTTCTGCGGATTCGGCGACCATGCGGCCGCCTCGGCGGAAAGAACGTTCGCGAAGCCTCCCGGTCCTCGGCCACTCCGCCCCGCCTTTTCCCCTTTGTCCTGATTCTCTGGCGTCGGCGCGGGCTGCCGCGCTGGCGGCCGGGGCGCGCCCGGATTGTTCATCAAACAGCACGAGCTCATGGCGTAAATGCTGGAGTACATCTCAGGGTATTTCATGGCGATTCGTAGCGTTCCGTAACCGCCCATCGAGTGCCCCGCCAAGCCGCGGCTGTCGCGATTCGCGATGGTGCGGTAATGGCTGTCGATGTAGTTCACCAGATCGTGCGTGATGTAGGTCTCCCAATCGCCGGTAGTGGGCGAGTTCGAGTACATGCTGCCGTTGTAGATGGTATACGCGTCGGGATTTACCAGAATCATTTCATGGACTGTTCCGTCAGTCATTTCCTTATCGGCCGCCTCCGGGACGGTCATCAGTTTCCAGTAGGCCTCCGCATTGATGCCGTATCCGTGCAGAAAATAGACCACCGGGTAGCGCCGGTTCTTCTCGGTACCGTAACTGGGCGGAAGGTAAACGAACACATCGCGATCCGGCGAATCACCCTCCAGGTTTCCTTCGAGCGATTTGCCGTGGACCTTGATTGTTTCCACGGTGCCCTTCCGGTCGGCGTTGGTCGCTGCCCGAGCGCCCGTTTCAAGCCAGATCAAGCCGGCCGCGCCTGCGATCAGAACCAGCGGCAGCGTCCAACTGGAAACCAGTGAAACCGATTTGGATTGCATACTCACCTTTGGTGCAGTCTACACCTGCGGTCTCTCGTGTACAAGGCTGTCGTGTAAGGCTTGTCGTTAGTATGTGATTTGTCCGGTCGAATGAACAAGTGATCTGTCCGCTCAACCAAGCAGCGACGATGCTGAGGATTGACAAACCCGGGATCGGTAAGCGCTGCGGAACTGGAGCGAAC
>JBEKRO010000167.1:0-6752 GCA_049518655.1 Bryobacteraceae bacterium
ATCCTACGGTCGCTTTGCCTGGATCTATGACCTGGATGGGAATAAGATTGAGCTCTGGCAGCCGCCGTCCGCAAAGCCCTAAGGGCCTTCCACTGCACTTACTCAATCGGTTTTCTGTAGCTACGGTCCCGTGAAAGGTCTCAATGATGCGTCTTAGAATTCGGTGAGGGGCTGTCCATTTCTAAGCCCATCCGGACGTATCGTTGGCATCCCGTACTTGTGCCGCTCGCGCTTGAGATAAGCCGTTCTGGAGACTGCGGGTGCAAGTGGGAAACGCTCATGAAGGCTGGTGGCTGTGACCGCCGCCACCTCCCACGTCGGCCACTCGTTAACGTTTGACCTAGGTCCGGGCCAGGGGTCCGGCGCGGACGATGGCGTCCGCCCCACGTCAGTGCGTCATGGCGTAAGTCACGTAGTTCACGCCCACGCGAATCGCCAATCCTGAAAACTTCTCGGGATACTGTGGATCGTCCGCGAATTCCCATGCGTCGCCGACGTCCGAGTTGTACGAGATGGCCACCATGATGCGGCCTTTGTCGTCGTAGATGCCCCGCCAATGCGCGCCCTGGCCGCCCTCGCGGCAGTTCTTGCAACCCTGATACAGGTGCGCGGCGCCAGGAATCTGAAAACGATCGTTCAGGTCAAACACGGTATGGAAGATCGCATCGCTATCCGGAATCTCCACAATGGGCCGATCCGGGAACACAAAGCGAATCCGCTTCAAGAACATTTCCCATTCGTAATCGCCATGGAAATCGTCGGCCATGAAGAAGCCGCCGCGCAGCAGGTATTCACGCATCACCTTGGCTTCCGCTTCAGTAAAGCCCCATTCGCCAACCTGCACCGCGTAAATCCACGGCCAGTTGAAGGCTTCGTCGCCGTCCTCCATCATGACGGGCTGCTCAACCGAACGCGTCTGAATGCGCGTCAAACGCCGGACAGCTTGCGAAAAATGGCGGTCGGCGCGCGGATAATCCTGGGTCCACAAAGACAGACCCTGCCGGAAATCGCCATCGAAACGGCCCGCATAGCCATCGTTCGGTCCGGGCGGGAACATCAGGCGCGCAAAGGTCCACTCGCCCGGCGTTTGCCAGTCCGGCGTGAGCTCAAAGCTGAAATACTCGACGCCCGGAAGTTGCCGGAAGGGCTTCTGAAACGCATAGAGCGCGCCAAGAAAAACCAAGCCGCATCCCAGCAAACACGCTGTCCTTCGCCCGGTCATCGGTGGCACCCATCCCGAGAATAGCATTCAAGCGGGCGATCCATTGCTATACTGCATCCGTGCGCAACTCTCGCCACGGCGCAGCGGGCGGTCCAACGGCGTGACTCCAGCTCCTTCCGATCACCGCTCGGCCTTGACGGCTGGATTTCTCGGCTGGACACTGGACGCCTTCGATTTTTTTCTGGTCACCCTTTGCCTCACCGCGATCGGCAAGGAGTTTCATAAGTCGGATTCGGCCATCGCACTTTCCATCACCGCGACGCTGGCTTTCCGGCCGTTGGGCGCCTTCCTCTTCGGATTGATGGCGGACCGATACGGCCGCCGGCTTCCATTGATGATCGACCTGGTCTTCTATTCGGTGTGCGAAGTGCTCACCGGACTCGCGCCTAACTACGCCACCTTCCTGGTGCTACGCGCGCTGTTCGGCATCGGCATGGGCGGCGAGTGGGGCGTTGGCGCATCGCTCGCGATGGAGAAAGTCCCGCCACGGCTGCGCGGAGTTCTCTCCGGATTGCTTCAGGAAGGTTATGCGGCGGGTAATCTACTGGCTGCCATCTCCTATTTCTTTCTGTTTCAGCGCTGGGGATGGCGGCCACTCTTTTTCCTCGGCGGATTGCCGGCCCTGCTCGCTCTATTCGTGCGATTCCGCGTGAAGGAATCTGAAGTCTGGCAGAAGAGCCGCGAAGAAACTTGGAGCGGGCTAGGGCGCGCCATTGCTTCGCATTGGAAGCTGTTCTTGTACCTCACGCTTCTGATGACGATGATGAACTTCGTCTCTCACGGCACGCAGGACATGTATCCCACGTTTCTTGAGCGCCAGTGGCACTTTGGACCCTCGCAACGATCCGTAATGACGGGTATTTCGATGATCGGCGCGATTCTCGGCGGCATCGCCATGGGACTTCTATCGGACCGCTTCGGCCGCCGGCGCGTCATGGTGGGCGCGCTGGCGGGTGGAATTCTCATGGTTCCGCTGTGGGTTTACGCGCCTTCTACTGCACTCTTGGCATTGGGAGCGTTTCTAGTTCAGTTCATGGTGCAGGGCGCGTGGGGTATCATCCCTGCGCATTTGTCCGAACTTTCGCCCGATTCGGTGCGTGGATTCCTGCCCGGGTTTTCGTATCAATGCGGTGTCCTGGTAGCCAGCTCGGTGGTTTACATTGAAGCGGTTTTCGCAAGAACGATGAGCTACGGAAGCGCGATGGCGCTCACGGCCGTCACTGTTTTCGCGCTTGCCGCGATCGTGGTGGCGTCCGGCAAGGAGCGCAAGGGTCAAGTGTTCGGGGCCGGGGCCTGAGGTCTTAGCGGTTTCCCGCCCGCTCGGCCCCGGAATTCCGGCGATAAGGCCCGCGCGAACCATTGGGCAGGATTGTATTCTCATCGGTGCGCGCCTGCGCGAGTTGTTGTGAGGACATTTCGCGGGCCTTCCCAAGATCCGCCCCACGCAGGTCCGCTGCCAGGAGCGTCGCTCCCGCGAATCGCGCCCCGCTGAGATCGGCGCGGCAAAAGATAACTCCGCCCAATTGCGCATAGCGCAGATCGGCGTCGCGTAACTGCGCCCGATCCAGCTGGGATCCCGTCAAGTCCGCCCGCGAGAATTGCGCGCGTCCCAGGTCCGCTCTGGAGAGGTCGCAGTTCTTCAGGAGGCAGTGGCCGAAATTTGAATCTTGCCCTTTGACCGCGTAAAAGCGGCTGCCTTCCACGCGGGCGCGAACGAATTGCGCGTCGTTGAGGTCGCTCTCGGAGAAATCGCACAATTTGACGCGCGAGTGATTGAAGCACGCCGCGCTCAGTGTCGCTGCCGAGAACTTGCAGCTCTCCAGCAAAGCTCCCTGGAATCGAGCGCTCCGCAGATTGGCTTTGCGAAAGCCGGTGTTGCGGATTTCAGCGTCCGCCAAAGTTACCGCGGACATCCAACCCGATTCAAAATTGCTTTCGGCGATGCGGGCCTCGCTGAAATCCGCGCCTCCCAGCAAGGCGCGCTGGAAGTCCACGGCGTCAATGATTGCTTTGCCTAGTTGGGCCCCGGAAAGCTCAGCATCCAAGAGCGTCGTGCCTCGAATAACGGCGCTCTGTAGATCCGCCCGGCTCAGGTTCATGTTATTCAAGGTGGCGCCGTCCAGGATGCAGCGGCCTTCTTCGGATTCTCCACGCAGCCATAGCGCGTGCGCTCGCAGCATTGCGGCCAGAGATACCCCGTTAGTGATGATTGTGGTTTCCATTTCGCCAAAGTGGCTTATCGGTGAAACTCGGGGCAATCTTAGCTGGTTGGCGATGTTCCAGCTTCGATGGATCGGTGCAAAACCTCGCGGACGCTTTCAATCAGGCGCGGTACGTCGTCGCCCGTCGCCACCGGGCCATGGCCTGGGACGACAACGCGGGGGGCCAAGGCGGCCACGCGATCGAGGGACTTGAGCCAGATAGACCAATCGAGGATGGAGCCGGCGTCCAGATTCGGCAGATAGCCGTTCACCAGGCAATCGCCGCAGAACAAAACTCCATCTGAAGGAACATACACCGAGATGTTGCTGGGCGTGTGGCCGGGTGTGAGCAGAATATCGATTTCGCATGCGCCCAGACTCATGCGTGAGTCTTCGGCGATCGGGCAATTCGGATTGGCCAGGCGCGTTCCCAGATAGAACACTTCCGATTCCTGCCTTGCTCGCCGCGCGGGATTGGAAATCTCAGCGTTGAATTCCGAGATTTCCTCCCGAAACTCGTGGTCGGTGCGTTGAATACTGGCGTGACCGTAAACTTCGATGCCGCGCTCGCGAAAATAGGCGTTGCCGCCGACGTGATCGAAATGCCGTTCGGTGTCGAGCACTCGTATCCGATTCGAGGGCCGTGCAATCGACGCGTAGCCATGAATCGTAGACGCGGCAGCCGCGTTGGCTCCGGTATCGACAACGAGCGTGGTCTCGTCGCCCGTGATGAAGCCGGCATTCACGGTCCATGGCGGCAGATAGCCGAGGCCCGTAATGGCGAAACAGCGATTCGAAAGGCGCATCCCACAAAAAGAATTCAGAAGTCAGAATTCAGAATACGGAAGACTCGGGATTGCAGAACGGGTACCGGCATTCTGGATTCTGAATTCTGAATTCTGTATTCTGACTTCTGTCTTCACTCACTTCCCATCCACCGAAAACGCGAGCAGCACATTGCCGGGCATCCCTCCGCCGGCTGCGTAGCCCGAATTCACAAAGAGCATGCCCCCGCCGATAACGGGACCCGGGCCGTCCATGGATCCGCCGTGTCCTTCCACACCATTGACGGTGGGGTAAGGTTTGAAGGTGTCGACGTCCCAAACAATGGAACCGTCGGTGGTGGAATAGCCGCGTAGGTGCCCGTCCACCGACCCTGAGAAGGCTACGCCCGGAATGGCGGTCACAGCAGCCGATTGCGCGGGGCTGCATCGTTTGCGATCCCCGCACGGCACGGGCGGAGTGTGCCAGACCTGCTTGCCGCTATCCAAACGCAGTGCGAACATACCGCCACCGCGCTTCGGATCGACATCGGTGCTCAGGCTGTAGGGAACGACCACGCGCCCGAGATCGGCCAGCGCGACATACACGTTGGTGCCGTCCGTGGCAGAACCCCATTGAACGCCACCATTGGTGCCGCCCTCGCCCACGCGCACGCTCCAGAGTTGTTCACCTTGATTGTCGGGGTCGACGGCATGCACCAGCCCCGACTTCTGCCCCGCTACCAGAGCCCGCTTACCGTTGGCGAGCGTCACAAGAATGGGCCCGGAGCTGAAGTCGAAATCGGGACCGTTGGAGTCGGGGCAATTGGTCTTGTCGGGAATGCGGCACGCCGCGGTATAGGCATCGGCGGCCGTCATCTGCCGCGACCAAAGAATTTTGCCGCTATCGAGATCGAAGGCCACGAAAGCGTCGCTCATTCGGCTGGTGGGATCGCTGTAGTTGTCCCCGGTAGTAGCGTACAGGGCGTTGCGCTTGACATCAATCGAAGGGCTGCTCCAGATAGGCGCACCGGAAGGCCCCCAGAGTTGCGTCCCAATCTTGTTCTTCTTGGTTTTGTGCGGTTCCTCCGTGATGGTGTAGGTTTTCCAAACCTGCTTGCCGGTGGACGCGTCGAGCGCAACCATACTTCCGCGGAAGCGGCAACACTCATAATCAGGTGATGCTCCCGCACCCTCTTCGCCCGATGCAACCGGCACGTAGACTCGGTTGTTATAGACCACCAGCGATCCGGTGATGTGGCCGACCGGAAACGTTTCGACCTTGGTCTTCCAAAACAGTTTGCCCGTGCTGGCATCGACGGCGTACGCGAAAGCGCTGCCGTCGCCAAAGAAGGCGGCATAGCGCGATCCGGAGTCGGTTTGGACGCGAGCGATGCTGATGGCCGCTCGCACGCCACCGGCGGCGTTGTAGTACCACCGAATGCAGCCCGAAGCCGCGTCGAGTGAATAGACCGTGCCGCTGGTGCTTCCGATAAAGATGCGTCCGTTCGCCATGGAGGGGTGCGCGTTGGCGTCCAGTGTGGCGGGAAATCCGAAAGCCCACTTTACTTTCAGGCGGCTGACGTTGTTGGCGGAGAGCCCGGCCTGCGCGGCAGTCTGAAAGCGAGTGTTGAGCAGGTTCTGGCCCCAGCCGTTCCACAACGGGCCAGACGAGGGATCGCTAAATTCGGGCGCGGACGAAGTGCACATGGCGGCGGCCGCCGGCGCGGTATCCAAAGGATGGGCCAACGATTTGCCGGTGATGAACTCGGCGATCGCGCGCCGGGCGGCCTCCGACTGCCGGTTGGCCATCGAGATCATGGGCCCGGATTCCATGGCCGCCAGCACCCGCTCAGGTGACATGGCATGCAGGGCTTCGTGGGTGGGAGCGCGATCGACACCGGCCTCGTGGCAGGGTGCGCAACTGCGCTGGTACAGATCGCCGCCGTCTGGCGCGGAAACCAGGTAAGCCGGGGAGAGCAGGAGCGCGGCGGAGCCGAGAGCGCGGGTGAGGGCGCCAACGAAGGGAAATCTCATATCGGGATGGATTCTATCACGTTGACACCGCACGGAAGCGGCCCCTGCGGGTCGGCCCTGGCGGGTCTTGGGCTCACGCTGGGGGGTAGGACCTTACCTTAAGTCCCTGCGCCTGCTACCTAAAGGCTTCCGGTACTGTTGCCGATCTAATTAACGGTGTCGTCTATGAACCGGTTATCTATACTATTTCTGCTTTCCCTCAGCGGTTTGTGCTTGCAGGGGCAAACTTCCAGCACGACTACGATCGCCACAAACCCACCCGGTGCGCAGTTTCAGGTGGATGGCACAACCTATAACCGAGCAGTGACTTTTAGCTGGCCAGCAGGAAGCGAACACCTCTTAGTGTTTCCGACGGATCCACCCTTGCCGGGCCAGCCTGCCGGTACGGTTCAAACATCTGCGGACGGCTCTACAAAGTACGGTTTCACCGGATGGATGGACAGCGCAGGGCTTTTGCAACCCACGGGGGTCGCCATACAAGAGGTGACCGCGAATCCTGCCATAACCAGCTTCACGGCCCAAGTTACGGTT
>JBEKRO010000168.1:0-6741 GCA_049518655.1 Bryobacteraceae bacterium
TGCAGTTGGCGGAATGGATACAGCCGGACTGTCATTATCGACCTGCGCTGGCTTTGGGGTGAGCACACTCGTTGCTGGCTGCGCGGGCGTTTGCAGGGGCGATCGAGGGGTTGTTACGGGTTGGACCGGAAGCTCCCGCGTCTTAGAGGTTGTAGCTTCGGCGGTGGAACTGCGCTGCGTCGCAACGATTCGAGAAGCCCCAGTGGCAATCGGCTTGCTCGTAACCACAGTGCTCGACGGCCGCACCGCCGGCATGGGCATCGATGTGCGAGTCAGAGAGCTCACCGCCCGCGGCGCTGTCGTTGGCTGCGGCGCGTGTCTCTGAATGACTTCGCCTTGGACTGCTTGTTGTTCGATTGGCTTAATTTCGACGGGTCCAAGCCCGACTGGCTTCGACGGCGTTAGAACAGAATTCGCCGCTAACGGTTTCGCCGCCAATTGCGGCGCGCCTGTTACCTGGCTGGTCGGCCGGCCCGCCTGCTGCGCGGATTTCGGAGCAACACTCGATTGCACTGCAAACGGAGGTGCAGTCACTTGCGCCTTGCCTGTTGCAGGTGGTGTAACCGGCGCAATTGCGTCCGTCGCCGCGCTGACCGCTGGAGCAGCCGAGGTCACGCGGGCCGGGATGTTTGCAGCCGAGGGAAATGGAACCGATGAATGTATTAAGGACGCCGCAGGTAGGGCTGGCTGGCTCTTTGCGATGAGCGCCGACGTTTCGTAGTTCTGGTCATTTGGCGCACTTTCTTGTAACGCGGGTGCTTTTCCCGGAGCTTCCTCCGCCCCGGGCATCACGCCATGCGATAACGGCTCCAGTATCAGTGCTGCTTTCGGCAAATTCGGAGTCGGAATCGGTGGCGTCGTCGGAGCCGGTAGGACCGAAGCCTCCTCAGTTCCAGAACTAGACTCTTGGGGCGATTGTTTCTTGGCGGATGAACTAGGAACGGCCGCCTGCGCCCCGCCTTCTTGCCGTGCGCCGCTCTCTTGCTCCAGATCGTCGAACAGCGTCAGGCTATCGAAGACGTTCTTGAACGGAATTGTTTTCGACGCATTCGGGTCTTTCGAATCCAATACCGGAGCTTTTGAATTCAACACCGGCGTTTTCGAATTCAGCAGCCCGGCTTTTGAATCCAGCGACGTCGTCAGAGAAACAGCCGGCACGTGGGGAGCGGCAGGCGCCGGTGCGGAAACAATCACGGCGCAACTAATGCAGGTTCGCGGCCACAACGGCCGCTTCCGATTATCAGCGCGTTAGCAGGAGCATCCGTCGAGAACTCGGCAATTACCGACTTAGTTTCGGCGACTCAGAGTGCCCGCCTTCACACCCCTTATCGCGAATGCGGAACAAAACTATACGATTCTTTTCGTTCGCTCGCTTTGGCTGCGGAGTTGCAATGTGGATGTTCGCTCTATGGATCAGATCAGCGTTCTAGCGGCCGCGGGAATGCAGTCGCGCATGCAATCGCTCGACCTCGTCGCGAACAACCTCGCGAATTCGTCCACCGGCGGGTATAAAAGCGATGGCGAGTTCTACACTCTGTTTACCTCCGAAGCCGCCGGCGAAGATGCCTCGGGCCCTTCTTCGGTTCCGATGATCCAACGGCAATGGACCGATTTTGCGCAAGGCCTGCTGGAGCCCACCAACAATCCGCTGGACTTCGGCCTCTCAGGCAAAGGCTTCTTTGTGGTCCAGGGCCCCTCGGGCCCTCTGTATACCCGTAACGGAAACTTTCGTTTCTCCAACAGCGGTGCGCTCATCACCGGAGAAGGGTATCCGCTGCTCCAGCAAAATGGAGAGCCCTTCAAAGTGAATACCACGCAGCCGCTGGAGGTTTCACGGGAAGGCGACGTCAACCAGAACGGCAAATCGATCGGGCGCATCAAGCTGGCCGAGTTTCAAAATCCGGCGGCCCTCACCAAATACGGCTCGAACTATTTCTCCAATAACACCGGCCAGCAACCAATCGACGCCACCGGCGCGCAGACTTATCAAGGAAAAATCGAGGCATCCAACGTCAGCGCATCGCACGGAGCAGTGCGTATTGTGGGCTTGTCGCGCCAGTTCGAAATGATGCAAAAGGCGGTCTCGATTGCCAATGACATGGGCAAAAAGGCCATCGAAGAAGTAGCCAAGGTGTAGTCGGGAAGATGACCGGAAGGAATCCATAAATGATACGAGCACTCTTTAGCGCCGCCAGCGGCATGAACGCGCAGCAAACCAACGTGGAGAACATCGCGAATAACATCGCGAACGCCAACACGGCGGGATTCAAAGCCCGGCGCGCCCAGTTTCAGGACCTTCTGTATCAGAATCTGATCCAGCCCGGCGCCGCCGCCACGCAGAACACCGTCGTCCCCACGGGACTTCAGTTGGGCTTGGGAACACGTGCCGTCTCCAACGAAGTCATTTTCACGCAAGGCGATTTTTCCGAGACCGATAATCCCTTGGACGTAGTAATTCAGGGAAACGGCTTCTTCCAGGTCCTGCAGCCATCCGGGCAACTTGCCTATACGAAGGCTGGAACCTTCCACCTGAACCAGACCGGCCAGATCGTGGATCCCAACGGCAACTTACTCGACCCGCCCATTACGATTCCGCAGAATGCTCTCTCCCTCACCATCGGCAGCGACGGAACCGTAAGTTACACGCTCCCCGGACAGGCCGCGGCACAGCAAGCCGGCCAGATCCAGCTCGCGAACTTCGTCAATCCTTCGGGCCTCAACAGCATCGGTTCCAGCCTCTTCCAGCAGACCGACGCTTCCGGCGCTCCCGTGATTGGCGCGCCAGGCGGCGCGGATGGCGTGGGTACCTTGATGCAAGGATACGTGGAGCAATCCAACGTCAGCATCGTTCAGGAATTCGTGAACCTGATCGTCAGCCAGCGCGCGTACGAAGCGAACTCCAAGGTGGTAAAAGCCGCCGACGACATGTATCAACAGGCGAATAACCTCAAGCAATGACGGTATGGCTGCTCTTTTTCAACATGCTCACTCACTCCTCCGGCCCCTGTGAAACGATTGCGAACGACCGCATTCTCGGCGAAGACCTGGCGAAGGCGTTGCCGGGCTTCTCGAATAAGATTCCCGGCGATGCGGTGATCGGCTTTTCACCCACGCCCGGCGCTCGCCGTGTTTTCAAATCGCTGGAGTTGCAGCGCATCGGCGCTCCTTATGGAGTGGCTGTCGCACCAGACGCGCAAGCGTGTTTCGAATGGAGCTTGCAGCAGCTGACGGATGACGTGGTTCGATCGGCCATTCGCCAATCTCTTCAAATGCCGGATGCACGCGTCGATGTGCTGTCCGTCAACAGAAGCGTGGCGCCGGCGGGCAAAGTGGTTTTCCCCATCTCCGGACTCTTGGCCTCCACACTCTCTGGGCCGGAGACGCCGGTCACATGGCGCGGTGAAGTGCTCTATCATGGCTCGCGCACCTTCTCCATCTGGGCTCGAGTAAGGGTAGCCTCCACCATGACTCGCGTGGTTGCCACGGAGTTAATCCTGCCAGGCCAGACAGTCGGCCCGACTCAGGTGAGAATCGAGACTTACGATGATTTCCCTCTCCGCAACGACATCGCGCGCAATCTTGACGAGGTGATTGGACGCATGCCGCGCCGCGCTATCCGCATGGGACTTCCCGTCTTTCGCCTCGATCTGATTGAACCATTCCAGGTACAGCGGGGCGAATTGGTGGAGGTGACCGCCATCGCGGGCGCGGCTGAACTGCACATGCCCGCGCTGGCCGAGATGCAGGGCAGACAAGGCGACACGATTTCGCTCAAGAATCCACTTACTGGAAAGATTTTCCGCGCCCGCATCGAAGGCAAAGACAAAGCTCTGGTTATGCCCTGGCCCGTCCCCGAACAGTCCATCCCGCAGCCGGCGAGGGTGCAATGAAGCTACGGATCCTGAGTCTCCTCTTGGTGGGTGCTTTCCTTTGTACTGCCCAGTCGCCGAAGAAGAAGAAAACTCAAACGCCTCCGGAGCCCTCACCCCTCGACAAATACATCAGCGATGCGTACAAAGACGGCTCTTCGCCACAAGCCGCACATCCGCCCGGGTCCACCTGGTCGCAGAACGCCCTTTTCTCCAATCTGGGGATGGATCTCAGAGCCAATCGCGTGAACGACTTAGTAAATATAGTTGTAACTGAAACATTTTCTGCCGTCGCGAACGGCGATGTAAAGACCCAGCGGCAAGCCACCGCCCAAAGCAACATCGCTCAGCTCGCCGGTGTCACAAAAACTACCGGACCTTTAGCCAATCTCCTCGGCACCAATACTCAAACGCAACTGCAGGGAACCGGCGAGACCAGCCGCGGCGCAGTCCTCACGGCGAATCTGAGCGCTCGCGTGACCCACGTGTTGCCAAACGGTTACCTGGTCATCGAAGGAACCAAGCGCGTGCAAGTAAGCTCCGAGAATCAAGTGGTCACGGTGCGAGGCGTGATCCGGCCGGTGGATCTGGCTCCGAACAACAGCATCTCGTCCAACCTGATCGCGCAGATGGAAATCCAGGTGAACGGCAAGGGCGTCATCAACGATACTATTCATCGCCCCAATATTTTGTATCGTATTTTGCTTGGCATCTTACCGTTCTAGCCTCTCAAGAATCATGCGACTCTCATTGATCGTTCTAACCGCTGCGACGCTTCTCCCGCTTCCGGCCGCCGCCGATTCTCCTACCACGCGGCTTAAGGAGCTGGTCTCGCTCGAAGGCGTCCGCGAGAATCAGTTGATTGGCTACGGCATCGTGGTGGGACTCAAAGCCACGGGCGACCGGCAACAGACGCTGTTCACCGCGCAGAGCCTCGCCAACATGCTCCAGGAGATGGGCGTAACCGTGAATCCGAGCCTGATCTTGGTGAAAAATACGGCGGCCGTCATGGTCACTGCGACGCTTCCGCCCTTCGCGCAATCGGGCATGCGGATCGACGCTACGGTGGCGGCTATGGGCGACTCCGCCAGTTTGCAAGGCGGCTTGCTGCTGATGACCAGCCTGCGCGGGATCGACGGTCAGGTTTATTCCATTGCTCAAGGCCCGGTAGTAACTGGCGGCTTTATCGCCGGTGGCGCGGGCACCACCCAAACGGTCAACCATCCCACCGTGGGCCGCATCCCGAGCGGCGCTATCGTCGAACGTACGTCACCGGCCGTCGAGCCGACCAAAGAGGTGCGCCTCCAACTCCATGATGCCGACTTCACCACGGCCGCGCGCATCGCCGAAGTGGTCAACCATCACTTCACGGCGGATACGCCGGCCATCGCTCACGCCGACAATTCGGGCCTGGTGAGCGTCGCAATCCCGGCGGATTTCTCCACGCGCACCACCGAGTTCATCGCCGAACTCGAAGCGCTGACGGTTCAGACCGACCGGCCCTCGAAAGTGGTCATTAACGAACGGACCGGTACCATCGTGATGGGCAAAGAGGTGCGAGTTTCGCCGGTGGCCATTATGCATGGCGATCTGACGGTGGAGATTCAAACCACTTACGACGTGTCACAGCCCGGTCCTTTCTCCAACGGAACTACCCAGGTTACTCCCCAGATTTCGGTAGGCGTCAAAGAAGAAAAGGCTCGCAATGTGGTGCTCAAGGAAGGAGCCACGGTGGAAGAGCTGGTGCGCGCGCTCAATTCCATCGGGTCCACGCCCCGCGACATCATCGCCATTTTGCAAAGCTTGCGCGCCGCCGGGGCTCTGGAATCGGAAATCGAAGTTATCTAGACACCTCTTCCATGGACATCCATCTTTCACCAGCGGCATTGACGGCCATCCCCCGGTCCCCATCAACGCCCTCCTCCGATAGCGCCTCCATCCCGGAAAACGAAACGTTCCATCACGCTCTGACATCCGCATCCGACACGCCCGAAAAAATCGCCGGCGTGGCCAAGCAATTCGAAGCGCTGATGATCGGACAAATGTTGAAATCGGCGCGTGACACTTCAGGCGGCGGCTGGCTCTCCAGCGACGATGGGCAGGACGATCAAACCGGGTCGCTCGTCATGGATATGGCCGAACAGGGTCTATCCCAAGCCATGGCGGCTCGCGGCGGACTGGGCATCGCCAAGATGGTGACGGCCAATCTGGAACGAGGTCAGGCTAAAACTCCCAGCTCCGATTCAGAGGCTCCGGCCCCGCCGCCGTCGTTGAAGAGTACGGTGACAAAGAGTGCGCTGACGATGCCTGCGACGAATACGGATTTGAAGCGCCGCTAAACGCACCGGCCGGCTCCATCGCTGCGCCCCCCGCATCCTGCGCGATGCCGGCATCCAGCGCGCCGAGATTGTGTATAGCACCGATCCAGCCTTCCAGCAGCGTCTGGATCAATTGCAAAACCTCCTGCAGCATGCTTTCCGACTTCTCCGCGTGCGCTTGAATCAACCGGCTCTGCAAGTAGCCATACAGGCCGCTCAGCGTATCGCAATACTGCGGAGCCACATCGCGCCGGAGCGAGAAACGCAGTTCGCCCAGGATCTCCACCGCCCGTGTCACTGCATTGCCGCGCGCCAGAATGTCACTTGCCCGGTGCGCCGTCATCGCTTCCTGCACCGCCTGCACGGCGCCTTCGTACAGCATCCGCGTCAGTTCCACCGGCGTCGCCGCCGCCACGCGGCTGGCAACGTATTCCTTGTGAGGATTGGTGGGTGTCATGGTATTTTCGCCGCGTTACCTTATCGATCCCGATGGACGAGTTTTTCAGATATTCTCTTACCCTCGTTTGCGGGTATTAGTCCTACCCCACATAAGA
>JBEKRO010000169.1:0-6625 GCA_049518655.1 Bryobacteraceae bacterium
AGTTCGTCAAAGGCGTGAAGAGGGCCAGGCAAACCCAGATTGGGGACCTTGGCCTGCAAGTGATCGCCACTCAGACCGGAGGCCGCGTTCTCAATTCCAATAACGATGTAACGGGCGAGATTGCAACGTGCATGAACGATGCGAATGCGTTTTACGTGGTCACCTTTGACGGTCTGGTGGGCGACGGTCCCAACGAGTATCATGCCCTGGAGATCAAGCTCGACAAGCCGGGAGTGAAGGCACTCACGCGAACCGGCTACTACGCCCAGCCAGCACGATAAAGTTCGCGAGACAGCTTCACGGGGAGATAGAATACTCTAACGGAGGTTCACCCATGAAGCTGTCATGCACTGCCCTTCCACTCCTCTTTGCCGGGCTGATCGCAGCGCCGCTGGTGGCGCAAACCCAGATCGGCGGCGGCGTTTGCAACTCATCGTCTTTGACTGGAACATATGCTCTCGCCATCAGCGGGCGGCAGGTCAATAGCTCAGGAACCTTCACCAGCGTGCTGCAGGCAGGCGGGTCGGCGACCTTCGATGGACTGAGTACGGTAACGATCGCAGTCAGCGAAAACACGAACCAAGCGGTGGGGACGGCCCTGAACTGGTCGGGAACCTACAGTGTGCAGTCCAACTGCGCCGCGGTAATAGACATCACGTCCGGCGGAACTGCGACGTTGAATGTGATGATTTTCAACCAGGGCAAAAACTTTTTGTTGACCGGGAACGATGCCACGTACTCCTACACAGGAAACGCGGTGACCCAGTCTCCCACTCAGCCCACGGGTTGTTCGACGGCCACGTTGAGCGGCTCGTACACTTTCAACGGGACCGGCTTCTCGCTCAGCACAAATTCGGTGAGTGGCGCATCCGATGGCGCTGGGTTGCTGCAGTTCGACGGGCAAGGCAACGTGACCGCGAATGTGACGACGTCGAGCGTGGGCGCGGCCAGCAGCCCGCTTGCGTTGACAGGAACGTACACCATGGGGTCCAACTGCATCGGGTCGGCGACGCTGAGCGATTCGAGCTCCCACTCTTATGTGATGAGCTTCAGCATCTATAGCCTGACTGCCACCAACACTAATTTCTATGCCAACCTGGCGAGGTCGGGAAATCTACTGCTGACCGGCGGGGGGCATACCATATCCACGCAGCCTGCCGCGGGAACCTGCAGTACTTCCACTTTGAACGGCACTTACTCGCTCATCCTGAGCGGCCGTGGAATATCAGCGGCGGGAAATTTCACCGGATCTTATCAAGGAATTGGTACGGCGACATTTGACGGTAGCGGCAATGTGACCCTGGCCGGGACAAACAACACAAATCTGGCGCAGGGTAAAGCATTTTCCTATGCAGGCACCTACAGTTTGCCCAGCAGTTGCTCCGGCACGCTGACCGTGACGACGACCAGCGCGACAACACTTACGTTGCTGGCCTGGAGCAGCGGCAGCCAGTTTAACATCGTGGGGGCCGACGCGAACTATGTTTACTCGGGCTCCGGCGATGATACTGAGCCGGTGGGTTGCGCAGCGGCCAGCCTCTCGGGAGACTACACGTTTACCGCTAGCGGGTTCACGCTGTCGGGAACCACGCAGAATGGCTCTCAAGACGAAGCCGGGGTGATGCAGTTTGACGGGCAAGGCAAGGTGACGGCCGCATATAAAGATACAGAAGGTGGGGAGACGCCGGCTTCTCTTACGGCAACGGGAACCTACACAGTGGCATTTAGCTGCCTGGCTTCGGCAACGCTGGCAGATTCTTCAGGGAATTCGCAAACCTTGAACTTCGTAATCGGGGGCGCACACGGTGAAACACTGGACATGCTGGCGGTCAGCTCGCAATTCGTCAGAACGGGTACCGCGCATTCGGCATTTACGAATCCGAGCCAGGCCATCGGAAATGTGGCGAGCTATGCGTACAGCGCAACGCCGGCGGGAAGCGTATTTGCATTGTTCGGGCAGAATCTGGCCACCCGGCCGGCGGGAGCGGCAACCACTACTCTGCCCACCCAACTGCTGAACACCACGGTAACGGTGAATGGAGAGCTAGCGCCGCTCTTCTATGTGGATCCGCTCCAAATTGACGCGCAGATGCCGTGGGACATTCCGGGAAACTCGGTGGCGACGGTAATTGTCACGAACGGAACCTCAGTCAGCAATGCAGCCGCGGTGTATGTACCTGCCACGGGAACACCGGGGATCGGCGTGCAGCCGGTTGGAAACGACCGCGCGGTGGTAGTGAATGCAAATGGCAGCGTGAATACCGGGTCGACGCCAGCCAGCGTAGGCGATGAAGTGGTGGCGTATTTCACGGGCGGCGGTCCGGTTCAAGCCGCTGGCAAGTTGGTAACAGGCGCCCCGGCGCCCGCCGGCTTGTCGCCAGTGACGGGCGACAACTCCGTAACGGTGGGCGGCGTCCAGGCAACGGTGGTGTACATGGGTTTGACACCAGGATCGATTGGTCTCTATCAGGCGAATTTTGATGTGCCGCAGATCGCAAAGGGTGCTTACCCGGTAGTGATTACGATTGCGGGACAAGCGTCGAATAATCCGGTGATGAACGTGTCGAATTAGCCGGTGGACGATTCGCAATATTCCCTCCGGACCGCTCAGCTGGATGACAGCGCCACCATCGCGCTTCATCGCGCTGCGATGTTTCGGGACATGGGCCTGCTGGATGATCAAGAGTTTTCCGGTTTGAAGGACGCCTCGGAGGCGTGGATTACCCAGTGCATGATTTCCGGAGCATACGCCGGTTGGCTCATCGAGAGTGGCGGCAACGTGATAGCAGGCGCGGGCATCCTTTTGCGGCAGCAGGGTCCCATTCCGGGCTGTCTTCACGTGGCGTATTGGGCCCATGTTGTCAATGTGTACACGGATCCGAAACACCGGCGTCAAGGCCTTGCGCGCAGGCTGATGCATGCCATTTTGGACTGGTGCAAGGCCAACGGCGTCGAACAGGTGACGCTGAGCTCGTCTGAGGAGGGCCGAGCGCTTTATGAATCCCTCGGGTTCGAGCCAACCGCAGATATGAAGTTGGCTGTGTCGGCCCAAATCTGACTTAGGCGAGTTCGGCATCAACCGACCCCGGCCGACACCCCCAGGCGCCAAGTTCACTCGGCAAGTTCCGGCAAGATGTCGCAACACCCATACGCGCCGAAGAGGCCGCAGCTTCGCGCGAGAACGAGTTGGAATGTGCCCGCACTCGCGCGTCAATAACGGTGAACGAATCCATGCGCAGAAGTGTTCGCATGGTCGGGGCTATTCCAGCAAGTCAACCTGCCGGTCCCGCTATGCTGATGGATATGGCGGCGGCTACCAGAATCGGGATCATCGGCGACTACAACGCGCAGAATCCTACGCACGTAGCTACGACGAACGGCATTCAGCACGCGTCCGAGATTCTGGGTAAACCCCTCGAAGCGGTTTGGCTAGCCACCGATCGGCCGCAGGACTTTGGGAACTTTCAAGGCTTGTTCGGCAGCCCCGGCAGCCCCTATCGAAGTATGGAAGGAGCGCTGGCCGGCATTCGATACGCGCGGGAAAACAAAGTTCCGTTCATGGGGACTTGTGGAGGCTTCCAACATCTGGTGATCGAATATGCGCGGAACGTGATGGGGTTTACCGAGGCCACGCATGCCGAGTCTGACCCGTATGCGTCGTGCCTCTTCATCACGGCGCTGAGTTGTTCGCTGGTTGGAAAGACGATGGAGGTGAGCATCACGCCAGGAAGCAAGGCTGCAGTCGCGTACCAGGCCACTCGATCGATGGAGCAGTTCTACTGCAATTTCGGACTGAATCCGGAATATCGGGATCAACTGGAGAAGCAGGGGCTGGAGATTACCGGCAAGGATCAGGATGGCGAGGTACGGATTATTGAATCAGGCACGCATCCATTCTTCGTCGGAACGCTTTTTGTGCCGCAGGCTAGATCCGTGGCCGGCAATCCGCATCCGCTGATTCTTGAATTTTGCCGGGCGGCGGTTGGCTTGGCGGCTCATTTCACAACCAGCCCTTCGAGTTCGGCCCAGCGCGCATAGAGCTCGTCCACACGGCGTTGCGCAGCCTGCATTTTTTCGTAAACTTCGGTGACGCGGTTGGCATCCGATGCGAAGGCTTCGAGTTCACGCTGCGACGCGGCAAGCTGCTGTTCGGCTTCCAGAATTTTCGCTTCCATGGCATCCCACTCGCGCTGCTGCAGGTACGAAAGCTTTTTCTTCGGTTCGTCCGATAGAGTTGCCGCGCGCGATTCCTTGACTGGAATCTTATCGGGTGCAGCCTCGCTGCGAAATGCCTCCCATTGCGAATAATCGGCGAAGAGGCCGCCGGGTCCGCCATCCAACCCGATCACGAGGGTGGAGACGCGGTCCAACATGTAGCGATCGTGACTGACCAGCACCAGCGCCCCCGGAAAATCAACCAGGCTGTCTTCCAGGACTTCGAGGGTGGGAATGTCGAGGTCGTTGGTGGGTTCGTCGAGCAACAGTACATCAGCGGTGGTCAGCATCAGCCGTGCGATCATGACACGCGCGCGCTCGCCGCCTGAGAGACGCGACACCGGCATGTCCAGCTGATCGTCGCGAAACAGGAAGCTCTTGGCCCAACCGGCCACATGGATGGGGCGGTCGCGATAGATCACCATATCGCCTTCGGGACACAGCGTTCGGCGCAGACTGGCGTCCGGATCCAGGTGCGCGCCACGATCCTGCGCGAAACTCACGATGCGCAATTGATCGGCGCGCTGGATGGTGCCTTTGTCCGGCTGAATAGAGCCTTCCAGTAGCTTGAGCAGCGTGGTTTTGCCACTGCCGTTAGCGCCGACCAGTCCGATGCGGACACCGGGGGAAAGAACGAGATTCAGGTTTTCGAAGAGCTTACGGCCTCCCAGTGTCTTACTGATGCCTTCGGCTTCGATCAAGCGTTTGGTTTTGCGGTCGGATGCGGTGAAATCAATTTTGGCGGTGCCCGTGCGGCTGCGCGCGGTGACGGCCGAGAACTCTTCGATCAGGCGGCCGGCGGAATCGATCCGGGCGCGCGATTTTCCCGTTCGCGCTTTTGGCCCTCGGCGAAGCCATTCAATTTCGCGGCGCACCTTGGTCGCAAGCGCGTCTTTCTGCTTGGCCTGTGCTTCGAGAAAATCCTCGCGCTTCTCGAGAAACTCGCTGTAGTTGCCGCTCACCTGGAAGGAGCCTTGCGGATAGACGCGGTTGAGTTCCACCATTTGTGTGGCAACGCGCTCCAGAAAATAACGATCGTGAGTGACCACCAGTGAGGCGCGCGCGGCTTGGATGGCGGTCTCCAGCCAAAGGATGCCTTCCAGGTCCAGGTGATTGGTGGGCTCGTCCAGGAGCAGTACGTCGGGTAATGTGATCAATGCGGCCGCTATGGCGAGCCGCTTTTTCCATCCGCCGGAGAGCGATGCGGCGGGCGTACCCGTGTCCTTGAATTCGGCACGGCCCAGCGTCAATTCCAAACGCGCGGATTTCTCGTCTTCTTCTAACGACAGATCCGCGAGGGCAGCCGTGAGCACGGAACCAATGGTGTCACCGGGGGCGAACAGCGAATCCTGAGGGACATAAGCCAGACGGGTTTGCTTTCGCAGCGCGCGAGTTCCGGTCTCAGGCGCTTCATTGCCGGCCAGGATCTCCAGCAGCGTGGTTTTGCCACTGCCATTGGGACCGATCAAGCCGGTGCGGTCGCCCTCCGAGAGGCTGAGCGAAAGATTTTCAAACAATACGCGCGCGCCAAATCGCTTACCAAGCGCGGAGACACTGAGGAGAACACCCATCGTCTTAAGAATGGCACGCGGCGCTCTTTTAGGATGGCATGGTGGGGGAACGTGGCCAGTGGCTGGTGGCCGGTTGAAGGAATCACTCCTTCCAGAACAGCTCGGCGTCGGAGCGGCGCACGTAGTTGGTAACGGCGGACTGCGGATCCTATTCCAACACCCGCTTTCCCTCTTTGCAGGGGCGCTTCATTATCTTCACCACCCTTCCATAGGAGTCGCCTTCCAAACTTGCGAGAGTAGCGTGATCGATATCGCGTCCCTTACCCATCTTGCTGGTCCACAAACCAGACCCCCTTTGCCTTGCGACGTGCTCCGGCCCTTCCCTTCCGGCATAAATCGCGATTTTCTCATAAGACGGTTCGAGGGCATCGTCATCAGTTTCTCGGTATCCGTGAAGAGCGAAAACTTTGAGCCATCCGTCCAGGGTGTCTGCGCTCGGCTCGCCGGGTGGCCAGTAGTAACCCTTTACTTTCGCATCGTACCAGAAGTGGCTCATGTCGCCTATCGCGTATGCAATGCAATTGTATTTGGGATCGTGTGGGCTTCTGACCTCGTAGGCCGTGGAGAGCAGTCCTGGGAATTCTGCCTCTAGCTCGGGCGCACGCATTTTATCCTAGATATCCGTGTGTCCGGCCCCAATCCAGCCAAGCGGCCACTGCCTCATCAAATGTGCCGTCACTCGGAGCGGGATCCTGTCCAGTAATAGCGTTTAGAGCCACCAGCCAGTGGTCAGGGCGTTCTTGAAGCTCCTTGAAAAGGAGCGGCAAGACGCTGCGGCCCATACCGATGATTCTTAGATACGACGGGTGCATGACCATCTTAGTAAGCGAGGATGTGTG
>JBEKRO010000170.1:0-6502 GCA_049518655.1 Bryobacteraceae bacterium
AGACCGCAGTCGCATTGTCCCCGCTACCTGCCACCGGCCAGGTGGGCGGCGATCCAGCATCGCGCGTCATGGATAACAAACCGCTGCGCGCCCAGTAGGCCGTAATGTCGAATCCCGGAAGAGCGGCGTCCGGGCCTTTCTCGCCGAAGCCGGTAAGATCGGCATAGATCAGACGCGGATTCCACTGCGCGACATCGTCATATTCGAGCTTCAGTTTCTTGCGCGCGGAATGCGGCGTGTTGACGATGAACACGTCGGCCCACTTGGCTAACCGCTCGAGAACCGGCTGCGCGCTCGCGGCCTTTAGATTGAGCGCAACGCCACGCTTGTTTCGATTCGCCAATTGGAAGGGATAAGGCTCTTCCGAACGCGGTTGCGGCGGGATCCTCTGCCCCTTTCTCCACAGCTCTCCGTCGGGCGGCTCGACTTTGATAACGTCCGCGCCGAAGTCGGACAAGATCGTCGCCGCACCGGGACCCGCGATGAAGCTGGCCAGGTCTACCACCTTCAACCCTGAGAATATGTTTTCATCTGCCATGCGAATCTCCTGAGTTATGAATTCCTTCCGAGTTCTCGTTCAAGGCAATCCAAAGATGCGGCCGAGAGGACATCCCGGCCTCCGAGCCGTACACTTCATCGCCTCATCGTCCCTGGAACTGCGGCGCGCGTTTCGCGAGAAAGGCGGTTGTGCCTTCCTTCTTGTCTTCCGACCCTGCGCAGATCCCAAATAGCGATGCCTCGATCAGAAGACCTTCCGAGACGCTTCCATCCAGTCCTTTGTTAACCGCATCGATTGAGAACTTCACGCCGAGCGGAGCATTGGAGTTGATCTGGTTAAGGATGGCCTCGGCTCGCGGGATCAGATTGGCGAGCGGAACCACCTCATTGACCAGGCCGGTGCGATAGGCCTCCTGAACATTGATGATTTCGCCGGTGAGAATGAGTTGTAGCGCTCTCCCCTTACCAATCAATCGAGGAAGACGTTGCGTTCCGCCGGCTCCGGGCATGATTCCGAGCTTGACTTCGGGCTGACCGAACTTCGCATTCTCGGAAGCAATTCGGATAGTGCACGCCATGGCCAGCTCACAGCCACCGCCAAGAGCGAAGCCATTCACCGCGGCGATCACCGGTTTGCCAAGGTTTTCGATGAGCTCGGTCGCTGCCTGCGCATGTCGGGTTGACTCTTCCGCCTGCACACCGGTGGAAGTGGACATTTCGGCAATGTCTGCGCCTGCGGCGAACGCTTTGTCGCCGCTGCCGGTCAGAATGACGCCGCGAACGCTCGCGTCATCGCGGGCGTCCTGAAAGACATCCTTGAGCTCGGAGAACACTGCCTGGCTCAGTGCGTTGAGAACCTTGGGCCGGTTGAGGGTCACATACGCAATCGGACCTTTCTTCTCGTAGAGAAGGTTTTGCAGTTGTAACGCAGATGCTGTCGAAGCCATTGCTCTTCTCCTTCTTCAATCGAATAAATTCAAAAGCCGGTTATGCGGCGACAGGCACTTCGGCGTACGCGATCCCGGACAAGTTGCCTTGGGCGAAGAGCAACATCTTCTTGTCCGACCCGTCCAGATTCGCGCTGTACACGGAACCGCCAAAGTCGGCGAAAAACATGCGGCGGCCCTTCAAGTCCAGGAATAATCCGATCCCTTCCATCAGGTCGTGGACAACAATTTCCGGGACGGAGCTTTGGCCGGGCGCCACGTCCATGGGCGCGCGATTCACCGTGTTGCCGCGTGGCGGATCGCCGCGGTCGGTCCAGTACATCGTGCGGTTTGCAAGGTCCAGATCTAGGTCGATCGGTTCGGGCAGATTCTCGTAGAGCAATTCAATGTCTTTGCGGTTCGCAGGCGTCTGCCCCTTACGGATTTCCAGATTGGCGCGAAAGATGCGCCCCTCCCCGGCATTGTCAGATCCTTTTTGCGTCCAGTAGAGTTTCCCGCCGTCGAGATCGAGCGCGATGCCCACGCACCATTTCTTCGCATCGGGGCCGGGACGGGGGTCGCCCTGGCTCGTGTCAATCAGGGTTTCAATCTTGGAACCATCGAGATTGCACCGCATCACACGCATGCCTTCGCGATCGCACCAGTAAAGCTTGCCGTTCTTCTTATCGAGTTGGAGTTGCTTGGGCGTGAAAGTTCCGCCCGTCGGAACGATGCTTGTGACATTGCTGCCGTCAAGATCAGCCCGATCGATGGCGCCATCGTTCCCTTTGAGGCTGCCCATGTTCGTCCAGTAAATGTAGCCGGCCGTAGCATCCACAACGATCCCATCCGGAAGTTTTCGACCTTCGCTGACAATCGTCTTCAAATCAGAACCGTCGGGCTTCGCTGAGAGAATGCGGCCGGCGCCGAGGTCCAAGAAAAAGAGACGACCCGAGGTAGATTTGGCGGCAGGCTTCGCGAGCTTTGGTTTGGTTACGGTAGATGCCATGAATTCGCTTGCTCCTTTGCAAAAATTCATTCGATAACTCGCCATCATCGGAAACGAATTCGCTACCTCGATTCCACGAGGAACGCGAAAGCAAACCGATGAAAACGCCCTACAAGAAAGCACTCAAGCCGGTCACGGCCTTGCCGACAATCAGGTTCTGCATCTGGTAGGTGCCTTCGTAGGTGTAGAGGGCTTCGGCGTCGGCGAAGAAGCGCCCCACGTTGTAGTCAGCGATGATGCCGTTTCCGCCGCACACCTCGCGGGCCCAAGCGACCGTCTCGCGGCACTTGGCCGTGCAGAACGCTTTCGAAAGTGCCGCATGCGCGTCGGTCATCTTTCCTTCGGCCTCCAGCTGAGCCATGCGAACCACCAGGCACTGCGAAGCAGTAATGTTGCCGAGCATCCTGGCGAGGAGATCCTGCACGAGCTGAAATGAGCCGATCGGCTTTCCGAACTGCAAGCGCTCCTGGGCGTACTTGAGAGCATTCTCGTAGGCACCCATGGCGCATCCCGTCGCCTCCCAGCTGACGAAATAACGGGTCCCGCGCAAAACCTTGGCCGTGTCTCGGAACGAGTTATCTCCTTGAAGGCGATTCTCCTCCGGGATCCGGCAGTTCTCCATCGTGATCTGGCCGTTCTGGACCACCTTGAGTGCGATCTTGTTCTGCATCTTTTCGACCTTAAAGCCGGGCGTGGCCTTGTTCTCCACGATGAATGCCTTGACTTGATTGTCGGCAACGTCGCGCGCCCAGATGATCGCAATGTCGCACCACGGGGAGTTGCCGATCCATCGTTTCTGGCCGTTGATGATCCAGGCGTCGCCGTCACGCTTCGCCGTTGTCGTCAGGCCGCCCGATGCTCCGGAACCCACCAGCGGTTCCGTGAGTCCGAAGCAGCCGACCTTTTCCAAGCGAGCCATCGGCGGCAGCCACTTCTGTTTTTGCTCTTCCGAACCGCCGAGGTAGATGGAAGACATTGCCAGGCCGCTGTGCACACCGAAGAAGGTCGCAATCGACGTGTCGACGCGTGCCATCTCCATGGCAACCAGACCTGCCAGCAACCCGCTTCCTCCTCTGCAGCCGTAGCCCTGCAGGCCAACGCCGCCAAGATTGAGTTCCTTGAGTGCCGGCAACAGCTCGAACGGAAACGAATCCTCGATCCAATATTTCGTGATGATCGGGGCGACCTTGGTCTCCATGAAGGTGCGCACCTGTTTCACAACCGCCAGTTCCTCCGCCGGAAGCGTCTCGACGAGCTCGTAAAAATCACTGTTGGGTGCGGGAAGGGGCTTCTGCGGTTTCGGCATCGTGATGGGCTTTGGCATGGTTGCCATGAAGAATCCTCCTAGTTATGAGCGCCTCGTTTTTCTCAGGCGAAAGAGTAAGAGCAGTCCATTTGCCAAACGTCATGCTTGCGGAGTGTGCTGAAAAGTGCCCTCTCTTCTCGATCCCGTCGTGCCGCTGTTCAAGGTCTGACGAATATCTGGCTTTTTGACTTTTGACTGTTGCATAGAAGTTGACATGCGTTCGGATTCGCCTGCTAAAGCTCAGGCAGGGAGAAGAAGAGCTGGCATCGTAATTGCTCGTTTCAGAAATGCAACTAGAGTTGCCGAGATATGGCGGCTGTCAGAACCCATCAAGTTGACTCGCCATTCCGAACCCAACTTGTGAAAGTGAGAATTCATGACGTCAAAGCCCGAACGCTTTACCAATGCAACCGGGGCCCCCGTACCGGACAATACGAACATTTTGACAGCCGGCCGTCGTGGTCCCGCGCTACTGCAGGACATCTGGCTGATCGAGAAGCTCGCACACTTTGATCGCGAGGTCATACCTGAGCGCAGGATGCACGCCAAAGGCTGGGGTGCGTACGGAACTTTCACGACGACTCATGACATTACGAACTACACCAAGGCAGCGATTTTTTCGGAGGTTGGAAAGCAGACGGCTATGTTTGCGCGCTTTTCGACCGTCGCCGGGGAACGCGGGGCCGCCGATGCGGAGCGCGATATCCGCGGGTTTGCTCTCAAGTTCTACACCGAGGACGGAAACTGGGACATCGTTGGGAATAATACCCCGGTCTTTTTCTTTCGCGATCCTCTACGCTTCCCGGATCCCAATCACGCGATCAAGCGCGACCCCCGTACCGGTCTTCGCAGCGCTCAGAATAACTGGGACTTCTGGACTCTTCTTCCCGAGGCGCTCCATCAGGTCACCATCGTTATGTCCGAACGCGGCATTCCAAAGTCATTCCGAAATATGCATGGCTTCGGAAGCCACACGTTCTCGATGATCAATGCCGAGAACAAGCGAGTTTGGGTAAAGTTCCACTTCCGCACACACCAGGGCATTGAAAATCTCACGGACGAAGCCGCCGCTGCGCTTGTAGCAAATGACCGCGAGAGCCACGGCCGGGATCTATTTGAGGCGATCGATCGTGGAGATTTTCCGCTTTGGACACTTTTCATTCAGGTTATGACGGAGGCGCAGGCAAAGACACACAAACACAATCCCTTCGACCTGACCAAAGTCTGGCCCAAAGCTGATTACCCACTGATCGAAGTTGGCGTCATGGAGCTCAATCGCTATCCGGAAAACTATTTCGCAGAAGTGGAGCAAGCCGCCTTCTCCCCGGCGACTGTGGTCCCCGGAATTGGCTTCTCTCCTGACAAGATGCTGCAGGCGCGCCTGTTCTCGTACGGTGACACCCATCGGTACCGCCTGGGGGTTAACTTCAATCAGATCCCTGTGAACGCGCCGAAGTGCCCGTTCCACTCCTATCATCGCGATGGCCAGATGCGCACCGATGGAAACCTCGGAGCGACTACGAGCTATAACCCAAATAGCCAGGGATTGTGGGACGACCAACCGAAATACGCTGAACCGGCGCTGCCGCTCGAAGGGGACGCTGATCACTATGACCACCGCTTAGAAGAGGATCACTGGGAGCAACCGGGTAATCTTTTCCGAAAGATGACCTCTGAGCAAAAACAGCGGCTTTTCGACAACACGGCGCGCGCGATCAATGGAGCCTCTCGGGCGGTATTGGCACGGCATGTTGCAAACTGCAGAAAAGCCGATCCCGCCTATGGCGCCGGGGTAGCGCAGGCGCTTGGCGTCAAGATTGATATCGCCGCTTCACGTGAGACTGATCACGTCGCTGCGGATTAGGCGAGAAAAGGACGGGTGTACTGCAGCATGAAGCGAGCTACTGAATCTCCGTGTCTCTTTCTCAGCTGCTGCATCTGTCCGACAAATCTGACATTGATCTCGCAGGATTTGCCGTTAATGTTTCTCAAGAGCGCTGTTTCCTAAGGCGGGTGAGCGTCTCCGGTTTACACCCCACGCAAGGCATGTCCGAGCTTCTTTCGCATGGCTGCGAGATAGGGCCTTGTCGAGGATGACGGAGGGATCTCAAGGGGAAGCCACTCCGTCACGGATAGGCCGTAACCTTCGATGCCGACTAGCTTGCGGGGATTGTTGCTTAGAAGCCGCATGGAACGCACGCCGATTTCGCGCAGGATCTGCACTCCAATGCCATAATCTCGCTGATCCGCTTTGAAGCCCAAGCGTTCATTCGCCTCCACGGTGTCACAGCCTTCGTCCTGCAAACTGTACGCGCGAATCTTGTTGGCAAGGCCGATCCCCCGGCCCTCCTGGCTAAGGTAAAGCAACACGCCGCGGCCTTCGGCCGCGATCCGGCACAAAGCTTTGTCGAGTTGCGCCCCGCAATCGCAACGTACTGAGCGCAGCACATCTCCCGTGAGGCATTGCGAGTGTACCCGCACCAGCACGTCCTGTCCATCTCCGATATCGCCGCACACAAGAGCGATGTGCGTCTGCTTGTCGATTTGATTCTCGAATGCGTGCAGGCGGAACTCTCCGTATTCGGTCGGCAGCTTTGTAGAGGCTGCGCGTTTGACTACCGACTCCGTTCGCAGCCGATACTTGATCAAGTCGGCAACTGTGATCAGCAGGATGTTGTGGTGAAGGGCAAACTCACGGAGTTCGGGCACTCGCGCCATCGAGCCGTCGTCGTTCATGATCTCGCAGATAACGCCGGCAGGAGA
>JBEKRO010000170.1:6507-7261 GCA_049518655.1 Bryobacteraceae bacterium
CCGGCCAGCCGCGCCAGGTCCACAGCAGCTTCCGTTTGCCCGGTGCGTTCCAAGACTCCGGCGTTCCTCGCACGCAGCGGAAACACGTGCCCTGGGCGGATAAGATCCGCTGGCTTTGTCGTGGGATCAATTGCCGCAAGCACCGTAGCCGCTCGGTCCGCGGCCGAGATTCCGGTCGTCGTACGCTCCCTTGCCTCAATGCTGACACAAAACGCTGTCTCGAATCGCGAACTGTTATTGGACACCATCAGTGGAATTTGGAGTTCGTCGAGCCGATCGGGCGTCATCGCGAGGCATATCAGACCACGGCCGTACTTCGCCATGAAGTTAATGGCTTCGGGGGTGATCTTTTCCGCCGCCATGGTGAGATCACCCTCGTTCTCCCGATCTTCATCATCGGCGACGATCACCATCTGGCCGGCGCGGATAGCCGCAATGGCTTCTTCGATGCGGGCGAACGACCCTGGGCAACCCTCAGGAGCCGCATTTACAAGTCGAGGTTCTTGCGCCGCATGGATGCTCATTTGGATGTGGCCTCTAAGAATCTAAGCAACGAGTGGGCATGGTGGATGATCGCATTGACACGCGATTTCCACGTCTTCGCTCCCGGCGTCACGGCACGCGTTTCCACAATACTGTTCTCCGTCTGCCACTTCGCATCGGCAGGGAATGTGCGCGCATTTCCTAGCCTTCTGATCTTTCATGACAACTCCTTCAATGGTTATTGGCGTACTTAAGTTCTTTGATATCAGGG
>JBEKRO010000171.1:0-6379 GCA_049518655.1 Bryobacteraceae bacterium
CCCAATCCCCCCGAGTCCGCCGTTCCCAATGGATCGACACTGTAGAGCGTAATGCGAGCGCGTCGCAGGCTATCGGAAAGCGCCACAATTTGAGCGAAAATCCTCTGCTGATCTTTGTCGCTCAGCTCAATGCGCGGGCCACTCAGAAACGGCCAACCCGGACTGATCCAGATCACCAGCTTTCGTCCCGGCCGCGGCGCTTCGTAAGCGGCCAGCTCTTGCAACGAGTTGAGAGATAACCCCACCCGGTCACCCGCCCCGTAAACTCCTTGGGATCTGGTAATGGAGCGCAGACCGGCTTGGTTCTGATTTAACTCCGCAGCCAGAGCGTTGCCATCTTGAGTGGTTATGTTTCCAAGCGCAACTCCTGAATCGGATAGGAATGCCAGCGACACGGGCCGCGGCAGCTGTCCACTATCGCGCCGCAGAAACTTTTCGATTTGCGCTCGCTCGAATGACACGTGGGTGAAGCTGGTATTGACTTCATCCACCAGCAAAACTACCTCCACCGGCGGATCGGTGGTCGCAGCGCCCCCCTTTACCTCTTCGAACGACAAGATCTTTTGCGGCTGCTTGTTATCCAGGAGCGTGAAATCCTGCTGTTGCAAGCCAGAGACGGGCTTTCCAGATTTATCATTCACCACCACATCCAGCGTGATATGTCGATCGGAGCTGCTGGGCGGGGCCTGCGCGAATGCAGAGAAAGGCGGAAGCCAAAGTAAAAGTAATAGACAGATCCAACTCATGCACCTTGTCCGCATTACAAACCACCTCGCTTGAAGTGTAGACCTGAGATCGCTACAGAAAGTTCCAACTAGAAAGTATATGGACTAAAGTCGATCGACATAATGTCTACTAATTAGATATAGAACCAAGCCGAACTGTGTTGGGTCAATGTTCCTCGCCGGATACACTTTGTCACGCAAATCCCGAGTCCGGTAATGTCGTCCGGGATGATTAAGATTCCGGATATACTTGGCTTCCGTCCAGGCTTCTGCCGGCCGTGAACTTACTAGTACTATTGCGTTTGCTTCCTGACGGGTTCTCTCATAAACTGTTGACTCAATCAGTGGACTAATAGGAGGTTGAAAGATGGAATACGGATCTCAGGCATTCATAACGGCGACGCCGGCGCTCACGAAATTCGACCGGTCGTTGGCAAATCTCGAATCACATCTTGGCGTCTGGATTGGTAACGCCCTCGCGACGCCCGACATCCCATCGCGGCTCAGCCTGCTCTGCCAGCAACTAGAAGTGGCTATCCTGCTAGGCCTCATCTCACTTCCTGACCGCTTCCGCGCTGTCCAGCCGGATCGCTGTGCCCGGCGGCTGATCTACGAAGATCCCTCTTCGGGAGTCTCTGTGCTCGCCATGGTTTGGGCCCCAGGTCAAAGTACGCCGCTGCACGATCATTCCGGACTGTGGGGCGTGGAGGCAGTCCTGGCCGGAGAAATTGAAACCGTGCCGTTCGAACTAATCGGGCAACAGAGCGGACATTACCACTTTCAAGCCCGGCCGGCTGAGCGTGTAGCGGTGGGCTCCACCAGCTATGTGATGCCGCCCTTCGAACATCACGTCACGCGCAATGTGTCCCAGCGAGTGGCGATCACGCTGAACATCTACGGGGGCGAGATGCCGGCCTGCAATATTTTCTTACCCACCGGATCGGGAGCTTACATTCGTCAACGTCGCGCGCTGAGTTATACCGACTGAGCGGCTCGGCCCGGTTGCTCCCACAAAACCATGTCTACACCACGAAGCATTGCCATCGTCGGCGGAGGATGTAGCGGGGCGCTGTCCGCTTTGCACCTGTTGCGGAGCCAGCGCCCGGTACGAGTTCATCTGATAGAACCCCGCTCCATCGCAGGCCAGGGACTGGCCTACTCCACAGATTGCCTCCATCATCTTCTGAACGTACCGGCGCGCTGCATGAGCGTCTCGTCCGCTGCGCCTCACGACTTTGTCGAGTGGCTGGGAAACAATTCGGGTGCTCCCGTGGATCCGGGGGCGTTCGTTGCGCGTGCGCAGTTGGGCCGTTATGTCGCGGACCGCTTGGAAGCCGCACGGCGCGAAGCGCGGCCGACTGGCGTCTTGCTGCGGCATCATGCCGAGGTAGTGGATATCGAGCGGGAGCGTGAGCGCGCCATTCTTCATCTGAACGATGGAGCACGGCTGGAGGCGGACGCCGTAGTGCTGGCACTCGGCAACGCTACGCCGCGGCGCTTGCCCTTCTTTCCTTGCCCCGGAGCAAATCCGATGTTCTATGAATCGGCCTGGGCCCCTGGCGCGCTGGCGACTCCGGATCCGAACTCGCCGGTCGTGCTGATGGGCTCCGGGCTGACAGCGGTCGATGCTCTGATCGCGCTCCGCGCAAATGGGCATCGTGGGATCGTCCACATGATTTCGCGACGTGGCCTTCTTCCGCAGCCGCACACGTCGTGTAAGAAAAATCCCATTTCTTTCGTTGCTTGGCGCCCGGGGACGCTGCGCGAATTAGTTCGCGAGCTACGCCGCTGCATCCGCGCGGCCGAGGACCAAGGCTCCAACTGGCGCGACGCGATCGACGGCCTCCGCCGCGTGACCAACGAAGTTTGGACCAACTTGACTCCTCCGGACCGCGAGCGCTTCTATCGTCATGCCAAGGCTTACTGGGATGTGCACCGGCATCGCATGGCGCCTCAGGTGGCAGCGACTGTCGACCACGCGCGGCAAAGCGGAACGCTGCAGGTGCATGCCGGACGGATTCAACGGATTACCGAGGACCCGGAGCAGTTGAAGATCGAAGTGCTGCTCCGGTCGCAAAACACCGCCAGCATTTGCGCGCAGCGGGTTATCAATTGTACTGGCTCGGAGCAGGACTATCGTCGCGTCGATAGCCAATTGCTGCGGTCCTTGTTTACTAAAGGCTGGCTGGAAGCGAATTCGCCAGGCTTGGGAGTGCGAACGCTGGAAAGCGGCGCAGTGCTGGATCGCTGCGGTGCTGTGCTGCCCTGGCTGTACGCCATGGGGCCGATGAGAATTGGAGGACTGCTGGAAACCACCGCGGTCCCTGAGATTCGGGAACAGGCGGCGGCGCTGGCCAAGACACTGTTCGGCGATCGTTCAGCTTTCGAAGGCAGAGCGAGTGTTCCAGCCCGTGCGTTATTTTTCCCAACCGGAACCCAGGCCGTAGGGGATCTGAACGCCGATCGCTTCCACCTCCCGAATGTTGCCGTTGATGATCTTGAAGACCTCCGCCATCGGCATCGTCACCGGTAGACCCACGAAGTAGGGCGCCGGTCGCGTGGATCCGTCCTTCATCGTGATCTGTGTGACCCCTTTGTGCTGGAAGATGTACACCCCGAAGGTGAGCCCCTTCTCTTCATCCACCACCAGAACGCGGCGCGGCTGAATCGCCGTGATCACCTGAAAGACGCCCGAGTTCATGCCGTCGGCGCAGCGTTGCGTACGTCCTCCGTTGTCCGTGCCGCCGGGCAAGGGTGGGCCCGCCGTGCGCATTCCGTTCTCCAGCCGATTGCAATTGTCGTCAAACGGCGCCACCGTGCCGCTGGATTGCTCGATCGCGTCGAAGTATAGATTGCTGATCTTGACCAGGTCCGCCCTCGGGCGGCGCTGCGCGGCAGTCAATGTCTCGAGTAACGCCGGCCGCGGCGTATGCAGATTCGCCATGTTTCGTTCATTCACGTTGCGAACCACCACCGCCTCGGCTTCAGTGATCTTCCGGTTGGCTACCCGGATACGCAACGCCAGAAGAGTGTTGCGCGGCGCTTGTCCAGGCGGCATGTGTTCCGTCACCACTCCCACGAATGCAGCCGCGCTGCCTTCTGGATCGGCCAGCACGATCTTGTAATCGGTTAAGCCGGCGGCCGTGAACCACAGGCCTTCATTCAGCGGCAACCGTGCTGCGTTCTCGGTGTACTTGATGTTGGCCGCGACAGGAGCTTTCGATGAATCGTTGGCAACCATGGCGTTCAAGTACTGATCCAGGATGCCCGTCAAACACGCACGGTCGCAGGCGCCCTGCGCGGCCGCAACCCGGCTGCAAATTAGAAATGAGCAAATCAGAAAAATGGCGATTGTGTTTCGCATCTGGTCAATTATAGGCGCTCAATTGTCGGTGGGCGTCTTCTCGCAATGATCGATCACCAGCACTTCGATGGGCGTTTTGCGCGATTCCAGTTTCAGTCCCAGTTTCTCCACCGCAATGAAGAGCGAATCCCCGGATGCGGCCTCGGCTTGCTGGACCACTTGCGGTGGAAGCGCAACGCCCGCCGCAATGGCCGACCGGATTCCCATGGCGCGAAAATCCTCCGGCGAAAATTCGAGTACGAAATCGTATTTGCCCTTCAGGTTCGTCATGTCCACCACCGGGCGGTCCGTAAAGCGCGCCAGCACGTCAGCCATCGCGGACGCTGGCAACTTCCGGCCTTCGAACCGGTTGTCTGCGAACGTGAAGTAGGCGCCATTGCCATAGTTGACCGTAACGCCACCCGGCCGGCTGATGGCGGCAACGTTGGCGCCTCCCCGGCCATCGTCGCTTTTCGTCTCCGCGCTCGTATCTGGCGGCGACTCCTGCATCTTGAGCCCGCCTTTGCCCACCACCAGGCCATACACCGGAAAATCCTTGGTCTCACGGTGCATTTTCATCTGGAACCGGTCCTCCAGTAACGCCTGCAACATGGCGGAAACATCTTTGGCCGCTCCGCCAGCGGGAAGCTTGGCTGTAATGTCGAACCGTTCCGAGGCGAGAAACTCCGGCCCCGAAATCTGGTAGTTCCTTACGTGATACGCGGCTCCCAGATAATCGTTCAACGACAGGGACGCCCAACTGACCTGCGAGCCATCCACGTGCCCGCCTGCAAGAACCTTGGACGTTCCCAAGGGAGCCGATGGCTTAATGGACGCTACCTCGAATTCAGGCCGCGCAGCCGGTGTCTGGCCAAACAGGGCGGTAGCGGCCAAAACGCTCAGAAGAGTTTTTTTAAAACGCATCATGCAAATACCTACTCATAGGCTGGCCTACGCGGAAGTTAGTGCTTTTGTTCCTTGGAGTAATCGATGAAGTTCAACTCCTTGCATTTACCCGGATTATACGGAGCATCGGCCACCAGGATTGTATCGGACCCCGTGTATTTGCCCTTCAAGTACACAGCGTCTTCGGCGATATAACTGCGCGTCAGAGCCATTTTGTTCGTATCCAATACGAACCGCTCCACCACGTGCAGCTTGTCGCTGTTGCGCACTGGCGTATTCAAGAACCCTGGCAAAAATCCCACGGTGTCCACCACCAGCGTGTCGCCTTCCCAATGTCCGATCGAGTGCCCCGTGCGGCTCGGCTTCGCGTTGCGGGGGTGCTCTTTCATGTTCATGTAAATGGTGCGCTTCAACCCGAACTGCCCGTACTCCAGCACGATCGTATCTTTGTTTTGCGTGATCCGATTGACCGGGCCGTCGAACGTCCAGTCAAAGACGATGCTGGTGGTCTCGCAACGGAAACGCGGATTATCTTCGCGCTTGAAATCCTTGGCCGCCTTTTCTCCGGCTTCCGTCAACTCAGTCCCGCCATAGCGCCTCGGACCTGCTCCGGCGCGCACGTCTGCGAAGGAAATCGCTGGCCGATCGCCCGGCTTATATTCCGTCAATTTATCGAGCGGCACTAATCCGCCCCCGGTGCCGCGCGCATTCACCATCACCAGTTGCACCGGCGCCCAGTCGCCCGATATGTTCGGCTCCCCCGACGGCCGTCGCGCCGGCCGATCCGCTTTTGGCGCGGCGATTGGACCCCTCACTTCCTGGATGCCTCCCTGGGTCGCCTTGACGTATTGCCCATAGCGGTACATTCGAGTTCCGTCGGCCGCCACGATGGTCTGCAGGTAACACGAAGCCGGATCGGTCCGGTTAGGCGAAGCTTCCACAGTGACCTGTTGGCCCACGGGGAAATTCTCTTTGGTCCAGCCCGAGCGCCGCAGCACGTGAACCGACCTCATTTCACATCGATGGTGGCTCACGGTTCCGTCCTTCTCGGCGACGTCAAAATAGATCCACGAATGCGGATTGATCATTTCCACGCGTGTCAGCTTGCCCTTGAACTCCACGGTCTTGCTCATGTCGTACTCCGAGCCGCCGTGATGCGCGAGCGCAAGCTGGGGCAAAACGAATACGAGGAAAAACACGATAGCCAAAGACATATTGTTCCGCTCCGGGTGCCAATCAGTATACACGCGTCCGATTCCGCTGGAGCGTCATCCGGAAAGGGGTTGGACTGAACCCTTAAAGTGAGACACTCGCAATTGACACACTTTGCAGGGAAAGGAGCTGCGAGTGTCCATGACGCGAAAGGGAAGGCATCCGTTAGAGTTCCGCCAGATGGCGGTGGAAC
>JBEKRO010000172.1:0-5806 GCA_049518655.1 Bryobacteraceae bacterium
ATCTCTGCCGCTGATCCTAACCCGGTTTGCCTCTTCCGTGCAAGCGCTTTCCAGATTTGCACAACAGTCGGCGCGTCGGCACGCGCAGCGTCTGCCGCGCCAGCGGCTTCGTTCTAGTCGGCGACTCGGACATTGATCCAATGGCGTTCGGGGATATTAACCGCCAAGCCGTCCACTGGGCGAAGCGTCCAAACTCGAACATCTGGCCCCAACTGGCCACCGCTTGCCAACCCAAGTAGTGAATGATAAAGGACGTTGTCATTCACAATCCGAAGGTCGCGCGTGAGTGGACCTACACAACCTGTCAGCTCAGCCACGCCAACTACCGTGCCTGAGCCGCTCTCAACCAAACCGATCAATTCTTTGATCAGGCAGCGGCCGCGCCGAATCTCCTAGGATTTTGGACCATCAAGAATAAGCTTCATCGGCTCGGGCTTAATGACAAGCGCACGATTCCCTGAGATTGTAGTACACGCTGACGCAGCGGGGCAGCCTTCCAAAAAGCCTCAGGTGGTTTCGGTGGTTCGGGGTCGATCCCATTGGAGTTGGAATGACGGGTCCGACCATTCCAGAACCATCAGGTTTTGGAAGAGTGGCACTGAGACTCAATATCAGTAGCAGCGTGCAAAGCCCCAACTGAATCTACATCCCCGCCACACGTGTGTGCGGACTGTGTGCCTGCTTTCGAGCCGGAGGTATCCAATGGCTCGAAAAGCAGGGCAATTGATTTCACCCGGAACGCGAACATGGTTCGTTCGCGTATCGCTTGGCCGTGATCCGGGGACCGGAACTAGGAAGTACCACAACAGAACGGTTCATGGCTCATTCCGTGAGGCACAAACGTACCTAAACGCTAAACTTCAAGAGCGTGATACTGGCCGTCTTCCTCGCGCCGCCGCGATCAGACTCGATGACTATCTGAACCAGTGGTTGGCAACATCCGCCAAGCCAAGATTGAGGCCGAAAAGTTATACCGATTACGAAGGCCTGCTGCGTCTCCACATCCGTCCATGCCTTGGCGCAAGGCCGCTCGGAGCAATCACTCAGTTCGACATTCAGAGCGTTTATGCTCAGATGTTCAACCATGGGCTATCGCCGCGAACAATCGAGTATACGAATGCCGTTCTGCAATCCGCGGTCCGCCAGGCTGTGAGCTGGAAAATTCTTGCCGAAGATCCATGTGTTGGAGTTGATCTGTTGAAGCGGTGGGAGATGGAGGCCCTGAGCGTTGAAGAACGCAGGCCTCGGTGGACATCTTTGGGTGTCCCCGAGGATACAGGCGATTCCTCACGTCCGCGAGACAGCCCGAATGCTTCGTGCTGCTTGCGGTCGCCCTGACCACCGGAATGAGGCCCAGTGAATACCTGGCGCTCAAGTGGAGCGACATCGATTGGCAGCGTGGCGCCACGAGTGTCTGCCGGACGATCCAGACTTCTCCGTCCGGGTGGACGTTTGCTAGCAGCTCCGGCTTCTGATACGGCGGATGAGTTCGCTGATCGGGGCGCTCGCGGCTTTCGCCACGCGCTTCCAGCAACCGGTACATGGTGCGGATCGAGCAATGAAACTGGCCCTCATCGAGCAGCGCCGCGTAGACCTGCACGGGCGAGCAATCCTGGAAACGATCCTCGTGATGGCACGTCAGCACGGCTTGCTGCTCGGCTTCCGTCAAAGCCCGAGGCGAGAACCGCAGCCCGGCCGCAGGCCGGGGGAAAAGACGGCGGTTGCGCCGCCGGTACCAACTGGCTCGCGGCACTGCCAACGCCTGGCGGGCTGGCTTCACGCCCACCAACGGACTGAGTTGATCGACCGCGGCCATCACCATTTCTCCGCTTGCGTCATCGGATGCCCCAACAGCTTGGCCACTTTTTTGAACGTCGATGATGATGTGCGCTTTCTCCAGGTCCTCCTGCAGGCGTTGATTCTGGCGGCGCAGCTTTTCGTTTTCGGCGGCCAGTGGATTGCGCTGCGGCTGCGGACCTCGTTTCTGAGAAAAGGCTTTGTGCACCGCGCGATCGCGCTCCTTGCGCCAGCCATCTCTGAGTCCGCCGGACTGGCTGCGAAAGGTACTGCAATCTTGGCTTCGCTCACGATGTTTCTCCTCGCCGCCCTGCTCCGTAATTATGGCCGCGGTAAGTGTCTCATCGATATTGGCGGAAGGATCGCGCGGCTGCTGCGAGCAACGCTGGAACTCGGGCGAGTAGCACTGCTAATCCCGCTCTCGCTCGCAGTCTACCTTGAACCCGAGTTTGGTTCCCGCAATTCCCACTTCACCCCAGAACTTGGGCTCGCCATTCAACAATGCGGTGATCTTTTGATCGAGCGGAGCATCTAGGACGAGCACGTCTCCGACTTCCAGATTCAGCAGGTTCCCCGTAGAAATGGTCACGCCATCCAGACGGGCTTCCAAGTTCAGGCCGACGCGTGCCAGCAGTTCCGCCATGTGAGCTTGATCGCGCCGCTTCGATTCCGCGGGCTGCACGCGGCGCAGCCGCTCAAACATGTGCCTCAGCCGCTTGATGAAGATCGACGGAAGCGCGAAGTTGATCATGCCGGTGGTCGATCCCACGCCCACTTCAATTCCGATCGCCACCACCGCTTCGCTTTGAGAAAAGATGTTCAACCCCTGTGGCTCATCCGCAAGAGACTGGACAGCAAAGCGGATATCGGTAACGCTCTTCCAGGCCTCGCCAAGATCCTGAAGAATAATTCGCAGCAGGTTGCGCATGAGGTTCTTTTCAATTTCCGTAGCTTTGCGATGCAGATTCACGGCCGCCTTGCCGTCACCCCCCAAAAGCATCTCGACAAATGTGAACACCAGCGCCGGATTCACTTCCATGACAGCGGCCCCCTCATAGGGACGCAATCCGACGAATGCGATGAATGTTGGCGAGGCGAGACCTTCTAGGAACTCCGCGTACGAGATCTGTTCCAGGCTGACCAGATTCATGCTTACATGGGCTCGCAGGTACGCTGAAAGGTTCGCAGATGAGTTTCTGCTGAACTCTTCGTGTAGGAGATGTACTGCCCGTATTTGAGACTTCGGAATTCGATCGAGCCGGTTGAAGTCAAAGGGTATAACGTTCTCGCTAGCTATCCCGCCGGTTCGCTGAAAGACTGCGTCGATTTCTTGCTGAGATAGTTCACGCTTCATAGTTGTTGGAATGGCAGTTCCGTTTGCGGGCGCTGTCGGGCCGAATCTCTTGCCTTCACGATCGTTGGACGGTCCCGCGTGGTGAGCGCGAGGCCGAAGTCTGGAGCGCGACGCGATCGCTCCGGCTGATCACCTCTCGAATCTTCACGCCGTAATTTCCGCCGACGGAAACAACTTCGCCGCGGGCTACCACTGCATTGTGAACAACGATCTCAACAGAGTCGCCCGAACGGCTGTCCAACTCAACCAGCGAACCGGTGGTCAGTTTGAGCGCGTCCTGAACTCGCACTCGTGCCCGTCCAAGAACCACCGCCATGGGAAGCTCGATATCCACCAACCTATCCATCAGACTGCTCGATCCGTGTGAAGGTTCCTTCGAAGGGGGTGGTGGTGGTTCCTCGGACGATCCATGTTCCACGGCCAACATCAGTGCGACGAAGTCCGATTGGAAACCTACCACTATAGGTGCTGGCTCACGCCCAGGCAGGTTGAGCCAGGCAATCTGCATGTCGGCGAGATCTGGCGGGGGAGAGCCATCCTCGAGGGCTTTCTTGCAGACCATCCTCTGTCCCTGCCCAGAACTGAGGACATGAGTGGCTCCTTCCAGCGACTGGCGCAACAGCTCCCTGTAAAGGGACTCACGAGTTGCAGCGTCTTCCGCTAAAGACTCCGTCACAGCTAGGCGAGTGGCGGCCGGTGTTCCGATCCACACCGAACCGGTAACGCCGCACTCAATTGCCTGAGTCTGCCATAGAATCGAATCGCCCGCGCCCAACGTCTGTTCCGGCGTTGCCTCCCCGCCTGGTCGAATAGAGACTGATAGACCAGTGAACATCTCCACGGACTTTGCAAGTTCTGGACTCCAGGCCTGCAAGAAGGTAGTCGCTACTTCTTTGTCATGTTCCGCCATGGGGTTGTTCCTCCTCGGTAACATCGCGCACAACGCAGCGGGCCGCCATTGTGTTCTTACCTATGCGCCCGCGTCCTGCGCTGAGCGCTCCTCAGCAGCGCCCGGATCGGATGCTTCTTCTTCCTGTAGAGTCGGGAGCTGCGAACTGCGAAGATCGGCAAGTCGCACCGTCAACGCGCCATCGACCATGAGCATCTCACCCCATCCGATCAGTACGTTTTCCGCGTAGACATCGATATTCTCTCCGGTCGGGCGCGACAACCGAATGACACTGCCCACTTCCAGGTCCAGTACCTCGCCAAGAGTCAGAGTTGTCTGATCCAGTTCGGCGCGAAGCGCGATCGGGACGTCGCTGATTTTCTTCATTTCATCTAAAAGCACGTCTTGTTGAGGGCTCATGTTTGCAGAATAGAATCAGTTCACGAATTGGTCCGCGGAAGAGTTTTGCAGACTGAGTCTGCCTTCCCGCTCCATCTCCCTCGCCCGCAGTATGATGGTTTGCTGAGCGGCGTCCACGTCCTTGATTTTGACCGGCCCAAGGTTTTCTAGGTCGTCCTTTAGCATTTCAGCTCCCCGCTGGGACATGGTACTCAGAAAACGCTTCTGCAACTCGGCGCTAGTACCCTTTAACGCCGTGGTCAAAACCTTGCGATCCACGTCTCCTAGCAGTTCCCGGATCGATGCCGGGTCCAGGGAGGCGAGATCTTCGAACAGGAACATAAAGCGCCGGATGACGTCTGACAATGCGGTATTTTCCTTTTCCACCGCACTGAGGAGATCGTTGCAAGCTGTCGGATCCAACCGATTGAGCATATCGGCCACGGCTCGCACTCCGCCGCAGGCTGCACGGCTAAGTTCTCCTAAATTCTTAATTTTTTGTCCCAGCACCATAGCGATGGTACGGACCGACTCCGGCGAGATTTGTTCCAGAGTCGCCATCCGGATCGCGGCATCCGTGCGTATCTCAACCGGAAGAGAGCTTAGTAGTGCAGCCGCTTGCGACGGATCCAGGTGCGAGAGCACAAGAGCGACAGTCTGAGGGTGCTCGTCTTGGATGAACTTGGCTAGCTGCTGCGGATCGATTTGCCGAAGACTGGTGAAATCCGCGGCCTGTTGATCCAGGGACTTCGCAACACGGTCGACGACTCTGGTCGCGTGATCAGGTCCAAATGCTTGCGTGAGAATCAAGCGGACGGGCTCGATGCCGCCCTTAAAACTGCCAGTTTGCTTGGTTAGCGCCGCGTGGGCCTCTTCCAAAACAGCCTCTGTCTGTAGTGGAGTCACCCCGTGCAGCTTTGCAATCGCCGTACTAATCACTCCGACTTCTCGTTCAGACAGTTTCTTCATGATTTCTGCGCTCGCTGCTTGGCCCAGGGACAGCAAGACGATTGCAGCCTTCTGCTGACCACTGAGACGATTGCCCGTGGTGGTTTGAGTAGATATTGGCATCGGCCCTAGTAGTATCGTCGTAACACCATCCGCCCGTAGAGGAGCGAGGCGTGAATTAGATAAAGATTTAGTAAAATCTCTCGCCCTCAGCTTACGCGCTGCGTTCTTTACTAAAACTTTACCTGCCCGGCGTTGTCGTTGCCTTGACTAACTTACAAGTTCCGACGATGGATTAGGGTGCGTAGCACTGGAGATAGAGTCTCTCAGTAGCAAGGACTACGGGAAGTCGCCGGAGCGTATCTGCTAGGCAATCCGCCCGAATGAGGAGGGGCAATGGGACTAGATGTTTTGATCGT
>JBEKRO010000173.1:0-5691 GCA_049518655.1 Bryobacteraceae bacterium
CCAGCCACCGCTTTCGCTAACAGAGTCTTGCCGGTGCCAGGAGGTCCTACCAGCAACACTCCCTTGGGAATGCGGCCGCCGAGTTTCTGGTATTTCGCCGGCTGCCGAAGGAAATCGACGATCTCTTCCAGTTCCACCTTGGCCTCGTCCACGCCGGCCACATCCTGGAAGGTTACTTGAACCCGGCTGGACTGGTCGTAAATCTTGGCTTGGTTCTTGCCAAAAGTCAGCGGCCCCTTTATCTGCGCGATGCGGCGCATGCCAACTCCGTAAATCAACGCAATGAATGCGAAGGGAACCAGCCAAACCAGCGCATTCCATATCCACGAAGGATTTTCGATGTGGCCGCCGAACCTCACTTGCTGGGCTTCTAATTCCTTTAAAAGCAACGATTCATCGACACCGGGCAGCCGCGTTGCAGTGATCGTCCGTTCGCCAGCCGGAGTGGGGTGCGATGAATCGTCTTTGCGCACGCCGATCAGCTCTCGCTCGGTGACCTGGACGTCGCTTAGTTTGCCGGAGCGAAGTTCAGCGAGGAAGTCGCTGTAGGACACGGACTTCGGCGCTTCGATCGGGAACAGCTTCAGAATGAAGTGGAACGCCAGGAAGAGCAGGACGATGTTGACGACCGTAAATACCCAACGGTGTTGTTGTTGACGTTCCATCGGCCCACTTCAGTGCATGCAGTTGACCACATCCCCCAGGTGAAATGGTCCCTTGGATGCGGCGTATTTGTCAGGAATTAAGGCCCCGTTGGAGGAAGACTCATGCGCAACTTACATCTGACAGCAGCATTTTTCGCGATGGGAGGCATACTCCTATTGGCTCGAGAAGACGTTCCATCGCCGGCCGTGCCGGTCCAACTGACCGTGACCGTCGAGGCACGCCATGGCAAAGAGGTTCCCGTTCTGAAACAGGGGGACGTCATGATCTTTCAGAAGAACGAACGCCTTCGGGTTACGGACTTGGAGGCGCGTCCGGCACTCGAACTGTTCATCCTGATCGACGACGCCTCAGGCATGAGCCTGGGTCAACAGTTGCAGGACATGCGCCAATTCATCGAAACGCAGCCAGCCGCAACATCCATAGGAATCGGTTACCTGCGGAACGCCATGGTCGAGGTTGTCCAAGATCTGACGGCCGATCATCCTAAGGCCGCGAAAGCTTTGCGCCTGCCGCTCGGTTATCCCGGCGTGATGCCGAGCCCGTTCTTGGCCCTCAGCGATTTGATCAAACGGTGGCCGGCCAGTGCGGCGCGTCACGAAGTTCTGCTGGTAAGCAGCGGCATTGATCCGTTGGGCGGTGGGCTGAGCAATCCTTATTTGGATGTCGCCATTGAGCATGCTCAGCGCGCAGGAGTCGTCGTATACGCGATGTACGCACCGGCAGCCGGCCACGGAGGTCACAGCTTTTGGCGCATGAACTGGGGCCAGAACCACCTCGCGCAGATCGCGGAAGAGACTGGCGGAGAGTCCTATATGCTTGGGTTCGGACCACTGGTTTCCTTCGCGCCCTATCTGGCGGAATTGTCCGAGCACTTAGTTCATCAATATGTCGTGACGTTCCTTGCCAAGCCAGGAAACAAGGCTGGTTTCCAGTCAGTCAGACTTACCACGGAAGTGCCGAATGCGGAGATCGTGGCGGCTACTAGAGCCTATGTTCCGGCTGGTCACTAATACTCATCGATCATTTCGGACAAGTCGTGGAGGATGCCCGGGATTTCTTGGAGTTTTCCTTGTTGGGCATTGGAAGCCTGGTCCTCCTCCAGGTCACTAACGACACCGCTGCTCGTTCGTAGGCCATGATGCGGAAACGATCTTTCCCCTTGAAGGCGAGAACCCGAGCCCATGCGTGCGATTTCTTCATTGAGGATGATGATCATCCTTTCGCGGCGTCGCGAATCTCATGGTGTTTAAAAACCAAGTGCACTTCGCGCCTCAGCGGTGGGCGCGGTCGAGTGCAGCTTGTAGTTGTTGGCGGGCATTTTCGAGCGAAGCGGCGTCTTCAAACGACCGGAAGGTGAAAGGCTCACTGCAAGCCACTGCAATTCGCCCATACGGCAGTGGATTTCGCGCGTCGTCCCACTTATGCCGCTCAAAGACAGAGAGACTGCAAATCGGCGCCGACCGGGATGAGAGGTGCACCGATCGCCGATGGCAATGCGACGGCCCCGATCCTTGTGACCAGCGGTGGACCGCTTCCATCGGGAGAAATGAGCGCCGCAGCGCCATCACGAACTTCGTTCGCGATCTCAATCAGAGCGTTCCAGCCGCCATGTTCGGAGTCTCCTCGGATAATTTCAACCTCAGCCATCGGCAGGACAAGGCGGGCATCCGGCCGGCCGTCATAACGGGAACCCGCGCAGGCAGTCTGATTGGCGCGATGGTTGCTGCCGGCATGGAGTGGAGCGTGATTGCGTCGTTAGCACGTAGGACCTTCTGGCCCAAGCTGCTGCACGGGGAGACGCTGGAACGCTTTTGTACGGAGCACCTGCCTGCCACTTTCGCGGGCCTCAAGCTCCCGTTCGCAGCCCTTACGACAGAATTGCCGAGAAAGCGTGCGGTAGTTATCATCACAGGCGACCTTGCTTCCGCAATCAGCGCGAGTTGCGCCCTGCGTGGAATCCGGCAGCCGGTTCAACGCGAAGGGAAGCGCCTGAAAGACGACGGCATCACCCGCGTTCTGCCGTCGGAAGCATGCCCGGCGATGGGTGCGGACTTCATCATCGGCTCCGATGTTTGGGAAGTCAGCTCTTTATTTCGCGGCGTCGGCATTGATCCTCATCATCCGCGCGCAGGCCGCACTTACCCCTCGCATTATCATGCGGCGGTTCGCAACACGGATGTTCTCATTCATCCCAGAGTTCCTCTTACGGGTTATGTGCCCGGTCCTGTGGCAGTCGAGCGAATGATTTTGGCCGGGGAGAACGCCACTCGGCTGCGCTCGACCCTACACTCCGGAAGGAAACGTTTCCGCCGGTTCGCCGATGCCCCATTCCGACGTTGGCTCTAGCGGCTCAACGGCTCGGGTCTGGTCGACATGGATCACTGCATCGAATTGATCGGACAGCCGAGCATGGAAGTAATGGCTAGCGAGCTCGGACTCGGGAAGATAGATGACGCCGATGGCCCGCTCCCACATGGTCTCGCTGAGTCCCTTGGAGACCGGCGTACCCCGCGGAAGCGTGAGTAGAAACGACGGAATCCGCAACTCGTGAAATAGCCACTCGCAACTACCCGGCATTGCCGGACGAACGCGCTTCCGCTCCGCCGGACCGCCCCAATTGGAAGCGGCTGTAACGGTCCCCGTGTAGGTGGTGAAGCCAATCAGGACCGCTTCACGGCCGTGCTTTTCGCGGACCAGTTGGCCGACATTCCATTCGCCCTGGCGGCCCATTTCGGTGGCGCGCGCGTCGCCTAAGTGCGAGTTGTGCGCCCACAATACGACCTTTGGTCGATGACCGTGGAGAGCGAAGTGTTCTACTAGAAAGTCCAGCGTCTCCGTCATATGGGCGTCACGGAGATTCCAGGAGGATACACGCCCCCGAAACATCGTGCGGTAGTATTGTTCAGCATTCTTTACCAACCGGGCGTTCTGTTCGGCATAGAAAAAATCGTCGGCTGCAATGCGCCCGTCGCGCCGCGCGTATTGAGCGGCTCGCCTTTGCAGGTCGATGAGTTGATTGATCACTTCTGCCTCGCACGTGTGGCTCAGGCCGAGCCCGGCGGCGTAGCCGTACTCCTGCGGATCCTCCCCGAAGCTTTCGAAACAGGCGTAACGCCGGCGAGCCCGTCCGGCGCCCTCCGGGTCCACTTTGTCCAGGTAATCTAACACCGCCTCAATAGAGGCATGCAGGCTGTATAGGTCGAGTCCATAGAAGCCTGCCTTTCGGCTGCCGGCCGGAAGCGAGTCGTTGTAGGCGCGCAGCCATCCGACAAAATCCAGCACGTCCGCATTGCGCCACATCCATGCGGGAAAACGTCTGAACCCGGCCAGCGCTTCGGCGGCGTCCGCATCGCCGCTGGCTCCGCGAACATAGCGATTCACGCGATAAGCATCCGGCCAATCCGCCTCCACCGCGACCACGGTGAACCCCTTTTCCTGAATCAAACGCTTGGTGATCTGAGCGCGATGCCGATAGAATTCGTGCGTTCCGTGCGATGCCTCGCCAAGCAAAACGAAGCGCGCATCGCCGATGAATTCGAGCAGCCGATCGTAGTCCGCGCTACTTCCTACCAGAGGCACGGCGGCATCGTGAACCAAGTCCGTGACGATGGGCAGGGTGGAATCGATCATTTCAATCACCTCTCTCTCCATTCCGGAGCAACTTCCGAACCAAATGGCATCGCAACTGCACGAAGCTGATGAGATGGTGCAGAATGTTGAAATCGCGCGCCGTCTGGAGGAGGTGGCTGATCTTCTGGAAACGCAGCGAGCAAACCCATTCCGCGTTCAAGCGTATCGGCGAGCGGCGGCGGGTGTTCGGCACTTGCAGAGGCCGTTGATCGCGATCTGGTTGGAGCAAGGCGATGCCGGTTTGCGCGCGGTGACCGGCGTGGGCGAACGCCTGGCTGCCGCGCTTCGGAGCTTAGTCACCACGGGCCGCCTGCCGATGCTCGATCGATTACGCGGCGAAACGGATCCCGTGGCGCTGCTCGAATCGGTCCCCGGCATCGGAGCTGCTTTGGCTGAGCGTCTCCATCGAGACTTGGGCATCGACTCACTGGCGGATTTGGAGGCGACCGCCCACGACGGACGCTTGGCCGACATCGGCGGCATCGGCAAGAAAAAACTTGCGGGGATCATCGATACCTTGTCCATGCGCTTGGGCCGAGTGCGTCAAGCTGGATACGTCCACGAGCCAGACGAGCCGCCGGTGGGAGAACTACTCGATGTAGACCGCGAGTACCGCGAGAAAGCGGCCTCTGGCAAATTGCCCAAAATCACCCCGCGGCGCTTCAACCCCACGGGCGATGCATGGCTCCCAATCCTGCACACGCATCGTGGCGATCGCAATTACACCGCGCTCTATTCCAACACGGCACGCGCGCACGAACTTGGGCGCGTCCGCGATTGGGTGGTCCTGTACTACGACGGCGGACTCGATGAGCGCCAAGCCACCGTGATCACATCGCACCGAGGCGTTCTGGCTCGAAAGCGCATCGTTCGAGGCCGGGAACAAGAATGCCAGCGGTATTACCAGCCGGAACTCACGCCATCGCCGGCGCCAGCTGGGCAGCCCGTATCTTGAACTTCTTGTCCAGCACTGAGTTTCTCAGCTCGCTGTTTCATGGCATTGCGTTTGCACTGCAGTAGCTGGAGGCATACTATGCCAGCCAAACAGTTTCAGTTTCGCGCCGAAGCGCGGCAAAGCATCTTACGAGGCGCTAATGTTCTGGCCGACGCAGTGCGGGTCACGCTAGGGCCGAAGTCCAAGTGTGTATTGATCGAGAAGAAGTTCGGCCGGCCGATTGTCTGCGACGATGGCGTCACTATCGCCAAGGAAGTCGAGCTCAAGGATCCCGAAGAGAACCTCGGCGCGCAAATGATTCGGGAGGCGGCGGAGCGAACCGGAGAGGCGGTCGGCGACGGTACCACCACGTCCACCTTACTCGCGCACGCGATTCTAACCGAAGGAGTTCGCAATGTGGCAGCGGGCGCAAGCGCTGTCGATCTGAAGCGCGGACTCAC
>JBEKRO010000174.1:0-4971 GCA_049518655.1 Bryobacteraceae bacterium
AGCATCGGATCTACGCCAGCCTAGCCGAATGGGTTCAGCGAGTCATGATCCCAACCCATGAGGACCGATAAGCCGCTGCCAACCGACACGCGAAGCGTCCGCCGCGCCAGCGGCTTCGTTCTTGTCGGCAATCGGGAAATAACTGAAAATAGAAGATTTACTTATACCTAAGCATGGTACTGTTGGGCCATGACAAACAGAGAACATACCGAACGGAGCACGAAGCTCCAAAATCAGATCGATCAAGTGGTGCGTTACACCAAAGAAAAGAACATTCACACACCCGGCAACTTCGCGAAGTTGAGCACGGATCTCACCGAGTACACCAAGTGGGCGCAAGCGAATGCGCAAACCACCGATGCCGCCCTAGCTGCGGAAAAGCAAACCGCCGGCGCAAGCCGCTAGTTCACAACTAGTAATCCCAGCCAACATTCTTCGTGAGTGTTGGCTGAGTTCTGGGCTTCCGCCGAGGGGCCACCCTCGAATCCTTCCCTCTGCGCCAAAACATCTCCAGCAGAACTCTATTCGATTTCTTGACCGAACGCCGCCATGCCCTTGGTAAGCACTGTCCGTGGGTAGTCGCCGGAACCGCAAAGTTTAAAAGAGCCGAAGTCTTTGTACCAGTCGCCATCGGGCGCAAACGGTTCGGACCTGACCCACTGCCTCGGCGGACACCCAAAACCGGCCATTCATGGACACCTGAAAAGCGGCCAACGGGATAGCTGATCCAGGACATTGACTGAAACGGAGGATTATCCTCCGGCGGTGAATGTCTTGAGCGAAGAAAAGAAACAACAAGTCCTTGCGCTGGGCCGGCTTGGCTGGTCCGTGAGGCGGATTGAGCGAGCCGTACACATTCGGCGCGAAACTGCCGCGACCTATTTAAAGGCTGCTGGCATTCCCGTGCGACCTCCAGGCGGTTGGGGACGCCTCCATCCAAAACCGGCCATTGAGGTGTCCACCGACCCTGGACACGAAAATGGGCCTGCGGACGAAACCCGGACACCAGGCTCAACTCCCTCGGCTAGCGCCTGCGAACCGTACCGGGAGTTCATCGAAGCTGAGCTGGCCAAAGGCCGGAACGCCATGGCCATTTGGCAGGACCTGGTGGATGGTCACAGCTTCAACGAAAAATACGCCAGCGTGAAGCGCTTCGTGCGGAAACTGCGCGGATCTTCCACGCCGGAAGCGCGCGTGGTGATCGAGACGGCACCCGGTGAAGAAGCGCAGGTCGATTATGGCACCGGGCCGATGGTACGCGACGCGCAAACGGGCAAGTATCGGCGCACGCGGCTGTTCGTTCTGACGCTGGGATACAGCCGGAAAGCCGTTCGCCTCCTGGTGTTCCGTTCCAGCTCGCGTGTCTGGGCCGAGTTGCATGAGAAGGCGTTTCGCAGGCTCGGTGGAGTCACTCGCGTGGTGGTGCTCGATAACCTGCGCGAGGGCGTGCTCACGCCCGACATTTACGAGCCCACGCTCAATCCGTTGTACCGTGACGTGCTGCAGCACTACGGCGTAACAGCGCTTCCATGCAGAGTGCAGGACCCGGATCGCAAAGGCAAAGTGGAATCCGGTGTTGGCCACGCAAAGAGAACGCCGCTCAAAGGCCAGCGCTTCGAGAGCCTGGAAGATGCGCAAGTTTACCTGGATCGCTGGGAGACGCGCTGGGCCGATACGCGCATTCACGGAACCACGAAGCGGCAAGTTGCAACGATGTTCGCCGAAGAGCGTCCGGCACTGCTTCCGCTGCCGATCGAACCTTTTCGGTATTACCAATACGGCGAGAGAGCGCACTTGGATGGTTGCGTCGAAGTCGAAGCCGCTTACTATGGCGCGCCGCCGGGCTGGATCGGCCGCCGCGTTCAGGTCCAGTGGAATGACGCCGTTGTTCGTTTGCTGAATCCCACCACCGGTCAGCTACTGCGCGAGCACCTGCGGCAAGAGCGCGGCCGTCATCGAATCCACGATGAAGACCGTCCGCGGCGGACACCGCTATCGACGCAACAGTTGCTGCACCGCGCCGGCAAAGCCGGAAAGCACATTGGCCAGTTGTGCCAGGCGATGCACGCGAAACACGGCGAACTCGCAGTGCGTCGCATCCTGGGTACGCTGGCGCTGGCCAAAAAGTACGGCATCGCTGCCACCGACGACGCCTGCGCGCTCGCTCTAGAAACTAGCACCCGCGAATACCACTTCGTACGCCGTTACCTGGAACACAACCCTCAACTGCCGCTGAGCTTGCGACAGGTCGATCCACTGATTCGCCAGCTCACCTTGTACCGCGATCTTATCGAAAACCGAACTCGTCAGGAGGACCAATCATGAACGTAATCGAACTCGAACGTGCACTCCGGCAACTCCGGCTGGGAGGCATGGCCTCAGTGCTCGAAACCCGTCTCCGCCAAGCCCAGGCCGAACCCATGGCTCCCATTGACCTGATCTCATGCCTGGTATCGGACGAACTCACACGCCGCGCCGACCGGCTGCTCGAACGCCGCCGCAAACAGGCCGGCTTCCGCGATCCTGATCGGACACTCGACAATTTTGACTTCAGCTTTAATCCCAAAACCAATCGCAGTTTGGTCTTCGATCTGGCCACCGGAGCATTCGTCAACAAACGGGAGGACGCTCTGTTTCTCGGTCCTGGCGGAACGGGTAAAAGCCACCTGGCGCAAGCCATCGCTCAAGCCGTCATTCTGCAAGGCTACCGAGTGTTGTATCGTGAGACCCACGTGCTGCTCGATGAACTGGCCGAGGCGGTTGCGGACGGCACTCGCAAAGAATACATGGAATCGGTAGCGACCGTTCCGCTACTCATCATCGACGACTTCGGCATGCGCAAACTTCCGCACACCGCAGCCGAGGATCTGCTGGAGATCATCATGCGCCGCTACGAGCGTTTCAGCACCCTGCTGACGTCCAACCGTCCGGTCGAAGACTGGGGCAAGCTGCTGGGCGATGTCGCCGCTGTCAGCGCCATGCTCGATCGGTTGCTTCACCATGGCCACGTCCTTAAATGCGGCCCACGGAGTTGGCGGACCAAGGCCGCCGTGTCAGGTAGCCAGTGACGAGCGCGGTGGTACTGTAACCATTGTGATCAAGTTCCGCAGTTTGGCGAAGAAGAAAACACTGTGGATCTGTCTGGCGATCGGCTTGATGTTTACGTTGCCAGCAATAGACGACGGCTGCGGAACACATGAGCCCTGGTCGAAACGTCGCCCGAAGAATGTTCCGTCACACAAGCGTTTTACGTCCCCACGGCTAAGACCTATTGGTACGTCCACTGTTGGCTCGATCAGGGCGATTCCGTGAACCGTTGCCGAATTTACCATTCCGACGGAACAGTCATGTACGAGGACGCTTACCTGCCGTACCAAGGAACCGGCCCGGTTCCTCCCGAACGTCTCGAAGTCTCACGTAAGACCGGAAGCAACGGGCCGTATGTCGTCTATCTGCGAGACGGCACGATTCTGCTAACGCGTTCCGACTTCGCCCATCAGAAGCGCTTTGTAGATTGGATTCTTGGCAAGAGGAAGTCTCCGGCTGAGGAGTAGTGGCTTCTCTTACTTGGGGACTCTGTCCCCAAACCCCTGGGATTTATCGCTTTCGCGCCAGAATGACATCTCGGCTTGCGGGGCGGCTACCGCCGCTCCGAGCCATTCCGGCCGCTGAGTCGGCGCTCCGGTCGCATCTCTGCGTGGCCGTATCCTCCGCTCAGGTGAGCTTAGTATAGATTATTCTCGCGATCAGCCTACCGGTGTTACCAGCATCATGCGTCCGCAAACGGATAGGTTTCGTGACGAGCAGACCCGTTGAGACATGGCAAATGCGATCTGCTTAAGGAACCCATTCGCCTTGCACAAAGATGCGACCGTGGATGCCTCGCAAGTAGGCTCGTAGAATCGGAGCCGGTGCGATTCCCCCGACCAGAGCGAGAGCTTCGTTTGAAATAATCGCGATTTGCGATCCGTCAGGCCGAGCGTGAATGTACGGATAGTACGGATGTCCGGGGTCGTCCTTTGAGGGCTTTGATAACAACCGCCTGCTATAAATCAGGTCGCCGGCGTTCGAGCCGCCACGAATGACGAAAACATCCATCACGCCCGTTACGTATCTGACCCTACCTGTAGGGAGATCGATAATCGCAAGGCAGCCAGCTGTCGCGTAGCAGGGAATCACGATATATAAGGTTGACCCGGATGGAGATAGATCCGCGTGTTCATACACACAAGTGGCGAGGTGCGCCATCATCGGGACCGAAAGCGGCTTGTCAAAAAGCAAGGACTCTTTGTTCGTATTTGTGTCGTAGACCACGACCCGGTTCTTAGCTGCTGGGCGCTCGCAGCCAGACTCCTCGCCATACTCCATCTCATTACCGCGAATAAGCAGAAACTTGTGATCCGAAATTGGAACGGCATTGAACCCGTGTCCCAACGAACTCAATGGCGCTTGTCCGTCCTGAAACATGAGGTCACGCCCGCGCTGGTAGACACGCTGAGCACGCAACTGGGGTAATCCGAAAAACATGAGAAAAAAGAATGGCACAAAAAAGAACAGCCAGGTCCTCGGCATAGTCGCGTCTGCTTACATTATGCTTCGGGCGAGAACAACACCGAGCTACAGTTCCCGTGCTGAAGTACCACAAGCAGCGAAATCGGGCTATCGCTCGCCATATGAAAAAGCGGATTGCCTCGACCATGCCTGGCAAGGTATAACTTATGTTGTTCTGGTTCCTGCTCCGTTGGCCGGTTTTGAAGTGTCCACCAATGGCCGGTTTTCAGACGTCCACTGAGGCCACTGTTGCAGTCTTTCGAGATCCGCTAGCGAAATCTCGCGCTCCTGAACGCGCTCTAGCAGGCTGCTGAAAAGCATGGCCGAAATTGTTCCAGCGATATTTTCTGAGTTTGAGGATAGCCTTCGCACGGCGGATGGGTGTTCCGCGGGTAGATTCACGATCTCGAAGTGGTCGTG
>JBEKRO010000175.1:0-4599 GCA_049518655.1 Bryobacteraceae bacterium
TCCGCAGCGATAGCGTCTGGGTCTGCTGCAATGTTTCCGCCATGTAGGACAGCTTAGTTCATGTGTGTCACACATGCAAGCAGTCGGACGCCTCAGGCGGAATCGGCGGCTAAAGAAAAAATGCTCGTCGCTGTTTTCAACAGGTTCGCGTGTGGGAACCAACGGTTATCGCGCAGCAACCGGCACGGGGTGGCGTGTCACCCCTACTTCAGCCGCCATCGGCGGCTTCGGTCCGTCCTTCCGGTACTCTCCGGTAACCAACGAAACCAGCTTCGACTGTGCGACACCTCACGCAATCCAGCGTGACGGTTAGTTATAATTATCCGTCACGATTTTCCGATTCCTCATGCACACCGGCAGCGAACTGCTCGAAACCTGGATTCCCGATGGCGGATTTGAGATCGCCAAGCGTAGGCTCAAAACCGGCGACGGCGGATCGGCGGTCGCCGATTGCCTGGTGCCGAAGTGGACCGACGATGAGTTGACCCCGCACTTGCCCTGCGCCCGCCAACCCTGCTTGCACCGGATCTTCGTTGACTGCCCGCCTGATGCCGAGCGAATCTTGTCGCTCGCTGGCCGCTACGGACTGCTCACGGTCTCGATCCCACGCACGCCAGCACCCGGCCAGATCGTGAAAGCCGACGTGCTCCCGCCCGAGCCGGTCGAGATTTGGAGAAAGGAGATTCAGGCGCTAAGGGCTTACGTGGAGTTGTGGGATTCGACGGCTGGCGGTCAGGAATCCGCAACGGCCAGCGAACGCCTCAACCGCGCAATCTCCGAGCACCTCGCCCGCGTGCCGTTTCACCTCAAGATTTCCGGGCAGGGTCTCCGGTACTGTCCGGTAAACCTCAGCGCCGCACTCTGGCAGCGCTTCGCCGCCGAAGTAGCCGGTCTCATTCATCCCGTCCGCTGCGCCGTGCCCAACTGTGGCCGCTGGTTCCTTCGCGGCACCGCCGCCCGCAGCGACAAACGTTTCTGCTCCAACGCTTGCAAGAACAGAGCGTTTCGGCGCGATCATAAATGGTTTACGGCTGGTGGCAGGTAGCATCAACCTCTCCTCAGACTGAGCGCGAAGTGTGGCGCCGGGAAAGCGATTGGGCGGATCGGTATACTTACTAGCTGCCGTCGTCCGGCCGAGCGCGGTCAGGGAGTGTCATTTGGCCGCGCCCTCCTCGCGCGCCGGCGCACTCGCCTTCGCAGGAAAGCCCTATACCTCTCACCGCACGAAACGGCGGTCCAGCCAGCCAAGCGTTCCCGCAGTGATTGTGCAATGGGAACTCTTGACCTCGTTCCTCCCGCCGGTCTCCACATCCACCACCTCCAAACTCTCGCCGTAGACGGTAAGAGCACAGGAGAGCGGCGACGTTCGGAGCAGCAGATATCTCGAGTCGGGAGACCACACAAGGGGCCCATCACCGGACCGACCGAGGCCTCTGCTCCGGGTCGGGTCGTCCGCGTCGATCAAGCCTATCCTTCCGCCGCGCACGGTCGCTATCCAGCGTCCATCGGGCGACCAGACGGACTGCGTATCCGCGCTAGTTCCCTTAATCGCGGTAGACGCGCCAGTCCTCAGGACGACCAGGCGGAGTTGCTTTGCATCGTTCGTTATGGCCCGCTTACCATCTGGCGACATGAACCCGCCCTTTCCTCCGCAGCCCGAGGCCGTCCCAGGGGCGAGCACCATGCTTGTTGCTGCGGCGGGGTCAATTTCGAATACTCCGGTGCTATCGAGGGCCCAGGACTTTCCTGAGAGGGTAATCCTCCCCGACACGCTGGAAACCGCTAAACACCATACCTCTCCTGTGCCTATTGATCCGGGCACTACGCTAAATCTGGAAGGCTTAAACTCTATCTTGTAGATCCCTGCCGAGCGGTTCAGCGGGTTCCCCACTTGGCCGTAAAGTGCTTCGCCGTCAGGGCTGAAGGCAATGCCGCGCAGGTTGCTTGGCAGCCCTCCGGGTAAACTGGCGATGGCTTCCGGCGCGTCCAGAGGGAAAAGCCTCAGTCGCGCCGGATTATTGGGCTGGAAGTACGCTGGACAAAAGGGGGTTGGGGACCGCGCTGGTCGCGAGAGCCAGGCGGGTGCTCGCGGCGCCACTACGAAGGCTACCAGCGCCAGGATTAACGGAAATCGCGCGGCGTCCGTCATCGATTAAAGGCCGGGTACGAGCATCCCCCAGCCTGGAGCATTCGAGACGAACGGGCTAAAAACTGAACTTAGCCCGATGTTATTGAGCAGGGTGTAGGTGAAGCTGTTGCTATTCCTGCTCGACCCGCTCGGCCACAGTGAATACGGCGATTGTGGGGCAAGAAGAGCGGCGTTGTAAATGTCGATATTGGCTAGAAGGTTGGTGATCTGTGCGCACACGCTGAGGCCACCGGTTTCAGAGCCGATGACGGTATTTTTGTAGGGATTCGTCGTTCCCAGAAAGAATGTATTCGGCTTGATGACAGTGCCGGGCGGAGGAACTGGCTCCTCGAAACCCTCCAGGTTGCCCCACGCGGCCTTTGGGTGTCTGAGAAAATTGTGAGGAAATTGCGGACCGCCCTCGAGAACATCGTTGAAATCCGTGGACTGAGAAGCAGACACTTCGCTGACGTCGAGGTATGTGTGAGTGAACGCGCCGCCGGTGTGCGCAACGCCCCGCTCGTAAAGGGTAATCGAGCATGTCAGCTGGCCTGCTTGCTGCGCTGGCGCCGCAGCGCTGCCCCCTCCACCGCCGACACCGATCTCGATAAAAACCGAAGACAGCACGATCCACCCGGGGTCGATCGCAACCCCGCCGCCGTCAGCGCCGCCAGCAAGGAGTCCGCCGCTCGCTCCGCTCCCACCGTAATCCCAATCTCCGGTGGACCCACTGGAAGCTGAAGGCAGCGGAAGATAAAGGCCTGTGGGGTCGTTCCCGTTGGCAGGATCGCCGTTAACGTAGGCGTACCGATTCCAGCTTTGTGGGTTGCTCGTGCTTGCACTCGCCTGATACGGGTCTGGGGTCATGAACCGGCCATAGGCATTGGAGTAGTAGCGGTTGTTGACGGAGCGAAATTCAAGCCCGAAGACCGCCTAAAATCTGAAGGTGGAAAGCACCTGTTGGAACAGGGCATTGTTAGCATTGGAAATTCGGATCGCAAACGTCTTCGGCCCATTAACTAAATAGAAATTTGAAGTCTCATTGGAATTCGCTCCCTTATTCACAGTTTTCAATGCGGGCCGCCCGTCAATAAACGTCCATTGGTCACTCACACTAGCATTTGCAATTGTCGTCTTGCTGAGATCCTGGAGCCAATCGCCGATGCTTAGGTCGGACGGTTTATCGCGCAGGGGTTCGATCATCATCGAGTCGTTTGTCGAAGGATCAGTAAAAACAACGAAGACATCCGGAGCTGTTGCATCCCGACACTGTCGGCAGCTTCCGACCTTGAGATTTGCAGGGTATTTGATGCTCCAGCCACTTTTGCTGCCGAAAGTCAGCCATTTGGCGCTGTCTTGAGAGTTGTTAAACTGTGCGCCGGGAGCCGACCATTGTGCAGCCAGAGCTACAAGGTACACAAGGAATCTGTAACTCATTCTACGTTCTGTTCGCGTGCGGCGATGGGGCGCAAACACCCGACAACGTCGCGAAGTCTCACGGTCTTGTCTCAAGGGCACCTCGCGAAGTCCACCTCTTTGGGATTTCCAGGAATGAGGCCCCCACCCATCTGGTTCAGGTAAATCGTATTAAGAAGGGAAGGTGAGGCCCCGTTGCTATACCTCTTATAGATCGAATCGGTCGTGGTCAGTGAAGGGTTGGCTCCAAAGTAGTTCTTTCCAGTGATGTTACCAATGGCCGCGGATATAGCTTGAGACCAGCTTGAAAACGGGTTCACAGCCTGACAATCCCCACTCAGTATTGCGCAGTGCTGGCTATCGCTCCACGCGTTGTACTGACCCCATGTCGCCGACGTATTCTTACCGTAAGTGGATTCGGCACCGGCAAGGGCCGCGATGAAGCGATCGTCAACGCCGGCGGCGTCGCTCTGGGAGACGATGCTGCCTGCAAAGGCGGCCAGGGGCGAGCCTCGTTGGGATAGATAGTTGGACAACCAAGCAGTTTCGGTGTTTTCACAATTCGTCTGCGCTGTTTGTGCCGCCGTCTGAGCCGCAGCAATAGCAGCCGCGGCGATCGCCGCGACATTGATGTAGACCATGCCGCCGTAAGGTCCAGGTACTTGAATGCCGCACGGAATGCCAACCAGCGAGGCATCGGACTCCCAAGACGTGTCGCACGTAAAACTGCTAGTGTCACCCCCACTCGGGTCCCCGCTATCGCCCCCGTCACCCGCGCCACTGTCGTCCGTTCCATTGGGATCGAACCGATTCACTGGGTCGCCTCGCGTGTAGGCGTAACGGTTCCAGCTCTGTGGATCAGACGGGTTGCCCGATCCCCGGCCCCCAGCGGTATATGGGTCTGGGGTCATAAACCGGCCATAGGCGTTGGAATAGTAGCGGTTGTTCGCGTAATCCAGCCCGGTGTTCGAATCCTGCCAATAGGTCGCGAAATTCCAGGTGTCCTGCGGATTGGAAGTGCCTTTGGTTTCGCCCCAGGGGAAGTAAGCCTGCGA
>JBEKRO010000176.1:0-4595 GCA_049518655.1 Bryobacteraceae bacterium
TGTTCTCCTTCCACGGCATTGCTTCCAAGCATGCCGTTCGAGGAACCCAAAACCGTCAACCCCAATAAAGTGTTACCCATGTCCCCGGATAGAACTGTTACCCATGTCCCCGGTTTGGACCGCCTATCGGCCATACCCTTGGGGTTCGGGACCAGCGTGGTGTACAATTCTTGACACAGCAATCCACACTGCGCTCGTAGGCCCGCCCCGCCATGGGCCAACCGTCGGACTCGCCTGAATCCTGCACCGCCTGCGGCATGGCGCCAGGATTTGCGGGGAGGCGATTTGAACGTGGGGAAGCCGCGGATTACCTATTCGGCTGCCAAGGGAGCCGAACCAATGACTGAAGTCTTGCATGTGCTGCAGGTCGAAGACTCGCTGAACGACGCAGCTCTGATCGAACGCAGCCTATCTAGGGCCGGCTACATCGTGTATTCCGAACGAGTGATGAACGCCCTCGAAATGAAAACGGCGCTGGCGAACCGGCCCTGGGATGTGATTATCGCAGACTACCGCCTGCCCCAGTTTGACGCCGCGTCCGCGCTGTCACTTCTGCATGAGAGCGGCCGTGACATTCCATTCATCGTGGTTTCCGGAGCGATTGGAGAGGAACTGGCGGTTGCCATCATGCGCGCGGGGGCACAGGATTATTTGCTCAAGGACGACTTGGCGCGTTTGGCTCCTGCGGTGCAACGGGAGATCGGCGATGTCCGCGCGCGCCGGGGACGTCAAGTGGCCGAGCGGGCGCTCAACGAGAGCGAAAAACGGTTCACTGCCCAGGGAGCCACGTTGGACCGTCAAACAGTGCTGCTGCACCAGCGCGACACCATGCTGCGGGAAATACACCATCGCGTCAAAAACAATATGCAGGTTATGTCGAGCCTGTTGAGTTTGCAATCCCGGACGGCCTCGAATCCCGAGACCAGCAGGATGCTCGAGGAAAACCAGAATCGGATTCAATCCATGGCCTTGCTCCACGAGATTCTCTATCAATCCGAGGATCTCGCCTCGCTGGATTTCTCGAAATATCTCCTGCGCATGGTGGACCATCTGTTTCGTTCGTACGGAGTGGACCGGCGGCAGATTAGCCTGCGTGCCCAGCTGGAGCCAATAGCACTGGAACTGGATGACGCGCTTCCGTGCGGACTGCTGATCAGCGAAGTGATCTCGAACTCCTTGAAACACGGCTTTCCAGATGGCCACCGAGGCGAAATCCGTATTCTATTGCAGCTTCAATCCGCAACCACGGTTTCGCTGGTCTTGTCGGACACCGGCGTGGGACTTCCCAACAACCTGGACTGGACAACATCGCGGTCGCTTGGTCTGCGTCTGATGCGAGCCCTGGCTGAGCAGCTGCGTGCACACTTGGATATTCGGTCGCAAGGCGGCATGGAGGTTAGGCTGGTCTTCACACCCAAGCGCAGAGAGAATTTGGCTCTGGCTCAGAGTCGCGCGAGCGGTGAACGCTGACGGGAGCGCTGCAATCGGCGAGCGTCCGGCTAAAATGGAACCAATGACGGAGGCCGAGCGTGCCTATTACGATCGGCGAGCCGCGGAATACGATGATTGGTACCTCGGCACGCGGCAGTTTGCGCGGCGCGTTCGGCCCGGCTGGGCGGAAGAACTCGAGGCACTGAAAGCCGTTCTCGCTTCCCTGACGTTTGGTTCGTTGCTGGATGTGGCTTGCGGCACGGGCTTCCTCACCCAGAGCTTACGCGGGAACGTTACGGGAGTGGACCAAAGTATGTCCATGCTCGCGATCGCTCGCCAAACAGTGCCGCGTGGGGCATTCCTTCGGGGCGACGCACTCCAACTTCCCTTCCGATCGAAACAATTCGCCTGTCTGATGACGGGACATTTCTATGGGCACCTCGACGAAATTGCTCGCCTCCGCTTTCTGAGTGAAGCGCGGCGCGTCTCAAAATCGATGCTCATTATCGATGCCGCCAAGCACGACGATGTCCCAGCGGAGGAACATCAGGAGCGTGTGCTCAACGACGGATCGCGCCACGTGGTCTATAAGCGTTATTTCACGCCGGAAGGCCTGATTGCCGAGCTCGGCGCCGGCCGGACGCTGCACGCCGGACGCTGGTTCATCGCTGTGCTGGCGTGAGGAAACAGTTGCGCTCCGTTAGTAATTCATGAACCCGGCACGCTGCAGGCCGCGCTGCGCCTCGGGATTCTTCATGAAGGTCTCCCACACAAAGCCTGTCCGCAGATTCTCCGCCATCAGCATCGTGATGCCGGTGTCGATTCCAATTACGTCGGTGTCGTACCAGTTCTTCAGAGGATTGAACGCATTGACGAATCCATAGCGGCTCCAGGCGCGCGACCCGTAACGTGTCCGGATGTTTCTTAAGACCCGCAGAGTGGCTTGCGGCATAAATGGCAACGAGCCTCCGGCCGCGCTGGGCGCCACAGTGCCATCGATCGGCCCCATTTCCGGCGGACCGCCCCACACCACATAACCGTTCTGGGAATCCGATGCCGTGATGCCCCACAGATCGTCGCTGTAGTCGGGAAACTGCTTGCTCAATTCCAGGCAGAACAGGCGATGAGCTTCCGTCGCTAGCGCGGAGTTCTTGAAATAATCGGCATAGCGGTCCCGCTTGCCGCGAAAATCGAACCAGGCCTGCGAGTATTGATGCACGAAAAGCGGTGCGTACGAGCCGATATAGCGCAGGCCGTCGTACTCAAAAGTGGTGCGCTTCCAGGCGTTCCAGGCATCCGGCGGCAGCGGATGAGATGCGGACCCCAGGCCCATCAGGTAGATCATCATCAGCTCGCTGTAGTAATCCCATCGATAGGGCAGGAATCCAAACTCCGGCGTCCAGCCGTGCGGCAGAAGAATGGTGTCTTCCGAGAGCCAGCTCCAATCCACGCGGGCGAAAATCTCAAACGCCAGCCGGGTGATCTCCGCGTAGCGGAAATGCTCGCGCGCTGTCAATATGCCGCATAGCAAAATGGCGGTGTCCACTGAGGAAACTTCCGCATCCCAGATTCTCTCGCCGCTAGTGATGTTGGCCCAATGGAAAAAGAACCCGCGGTGCGTAGGCATCTTCCGCGCCAGGAAGTTGAGCGTGATAACTACGCGATCGCGTGCTTCCGGATAGGAGACCCAGCCGCGTTTCTCGCCGATACACAGCGCCGATAGGCCGAAGCCGGTGGCCGCGATGCTGGCCACGATGCTGTTGTCGGAGCTGTTGGCTTTGGACCGGTCTTTCACCAACCCCGTATCGGGATGGCCCTGTTCCCAGAAATAGAGAAAACATGCCTTCTCAATTTCGTCCAGGAGACTATCGTCTTGCGGTGCAAGGGCGGCGCCGGCGCCCGCGATGGGAGCGGCAACGGAGGTCATCGCCGCGCATCCCAGTGACGCACCTGCTGCGGCTAGTTCTTGCAAAAGCCTTCTGCGCGTGGGTCGGCTCGCGAGCACTACTTCCAATGTAAAGCGTTTCGCCGCTATCCTGAAATCGGCGGATGGGAACCAAAGCACGCAGGGTCGCGATTTGGGCCGCGGTGGCGGTAGCTCTGGGCATTGTCGCCGGGGTGTTGATTGTCCGCGTGCGCCATGCCAGCGTGATGCTGACCGGAGTGGTTCTCAAACAAGATACGGACCCGAGAAAACAGCTGCCGATCGCAAATGTAAAGATCACGGCGACGGAAGGCGACCGAAGCGCGGAGGGTGAGTCGGATACGTCGGGCCTGTTCCGGCTCAAGCTGCCCAACGGAGGCTGGCGCGAACAGCCGTTATTACTGACCTTCCGGCATCCCGGCTTTCAGCCCAGGGAGACAACGCCAACCGTACAAGGTGAGTTGTACGTCGTGCGAATGACCGCCCTTCCCGCGCCGGCCACCGCTCCCGTGGGCGCACGTGCCATCACGGTCAAAGACGTTCGGGTCCGCTACTCGGAAAAAAGTTCGAGTAGCGTCAATGTTGGCAGCACGGCTAAGACGTTCACCGTGCCGAACGTGGGCGACGTCGCTTGCGAGGGCCACCTTCCGTGTTCACCGGACGGCAAATGGAAAGCCGCTAACGGCGCGGTAACCATTGACGCGGGCCAGGGACAGCAGTTCCAGAATGCACGCGTTTCGTGCATTGCCGGCCCGTGCCCGTTCACCAGGATCGATTCCGGCGCCATTCCTCCCGAGGGGCGCACCATCACAGTGAAGGTGACCAACTGGTCCGACACAGTGACGTTTCTGGTGGAAGCCGAAGTCACTCGCAGCATGCCCAGCGACGCTATTCGACAAGCCTACCCCGCCATCTATGGGCGCTCCATGAGTTTCACCTTGCCCTCCACCGCGGAAGGACCCAGCATCGAAGCCGACCTCGATGGCGCCGTGATCGTATTTCCCTTGGGCCCCGCTCTGCAGCTATCGTGGGCCGAATGTACTCTGCAAGTCGGCGCGGATCAAACGAAACTGTATCGTTGCGAATTGAAGCCGGACTATCAGTTCCAATAGTGCCACTTAGCAGGCTGCTGAAAAGCTCCACCGGAGAGTATCCAAAAGGCCAGCGAGTTCGTCTTTTCCATATGCGCGGAGAAGACCAAACACAGCACGAGCTATTCGGGTATGGATCGCTGGAGGAA
>JBEKRO010000177.1:0-3982 GCA_049518655.1 Bryobacteraceae bacterium
CGACCAACGATCGCTACACTACGGGTCCGGAGCCAGGCCAAAGAATTCCCGCATTCGCCCTTCCGGACCAGAACGGTGATTTAAGATCGCTCACGGATCTCACTGGGCCCAACGGCCTGCTCTTGGTATTTCACCGCAGTGCGGATTGGTGACCCTACTGCCGCTCCCAACTGGTCGAGTTGGAACAATCCCGTTCAACACTTGAAGCGAAGGGCGTCCGGATCGCGGCCGTCAGCTACGATTCCCGGGAAGTTCTCCGCGGTTTTGGGGAGAAGCATGGCATCGGATTTGCGCTGCTCTCGGATTCCGAAAGCGCGGTGATCCGCCGCTTTGGGATCTTCAACACCAACATTGCTCCCGGGCTGCGAGCTCATGGTGTACCGCATCCCGTGGACTATCTGGTAGCTCCGGACGGCATCTTGATCCGCAAATATTTCGTGCCCAACTATCAGCACCGTGTTACCGCGTCGGAGGTGATTTTACGGGAATTCGGGGCGCGGGGCGTGGATGCTTCGGCAGTCACCCTTCCATGTGGCGCGCTTACCGTTGAGATAGGCCTTTCCGGCGCAAAGGCGTTCGCAGGCCAGGAGATCGGTTTCTTGGCGGAATTCAAGCTGGAGCCAGGATGGCACGTATACGGCGCGCCTCTGCCTGAAGCTCACACCCCCACGTCGATTACTTTCGACGATCCCAAAATCATCCGCCAATCCTTTGAGCTTCCGGAGGCGCGGCCGATGGAGATCGCGGCGCTTGGTGAAACGCTCCCAGTGTACGGCGGTTCGTTCCGAGGGCTGGGTTCACTTTTGCTCAAATTTCCGATCGATGCCGGCAGGACCGTATTATCGGGCCAGCTCCATTTTCAGCAGTGCAGCGACACCGTATGCGACGCGCCACAGACGGTTCCATTTGAGCTGCCGCTGACCATCGAACCGGTTATGGTTCCAACTCCTCGAAAACCAGCTCGGTAGTCATCGCGATCGCTGTTTTCAGCGTGCGATATACCGGACACCGGTCGGCAAAGAAACCGTGGACCCGACTTGCAGTTTCTCTGTGCGACTCCTCGGCTTTCAGTTTCAGAATGACGTGAATGCGGCGGATCACGAGCACGTTGTCTTCTAGCTCGACTTCGCCAACCGCCTCAGACACCAATCGTTCATTCGATGCATCTATGTGACGCGCCTCCAGCGCGCCTCCGAAGGTTCCGGTCAGTCAACCCGCTGCAGCGGCGACAATGTAATCCAAGGTAGTGGCGTGCGGCTCCAGGACTGCTGGCGGAACCTTGTAGTGCTCCGCCACGGCGCCATGCACTCCAAATATTACCGGCTCTTGTTCCGCCGGAAGATACGCTCTGCGCACCGGGCCCTTCACGCGCTCAATGCGTACATGAGACCGGTAAACCACGTCGGACATGATTGTGGGATCGTATCACGAAAAGACGCCCGCCGCGCCGAAGGTTTTGTCTCAACTCCCGCATCGTCGGCAAACCCCAAAGTGCGAATCTGTGGTCGGGACCGGATTCTCAATGGAAGGGTAGCGCGTTTATACGGGATCTGAGTCTTCCTTTGCAGTTGAATTGGGCAAACTGTATGTCGCCGCCTGCACCTGGGAAACACACGCGACGAATCGTAAACACCAGCCAACTAATCCTTCCCAATCGGAGAACTCACGTCAAGGAAGACCGTTGGTGGCAGTTAGGGCTGGCGAAATTACTGCAAATCGTTGCCGCGCGCTGTTGTGCGAAAAAAGTGAGCGGCCCCGATCATCGAGGGGCGTTTGTCAAATTGGTTAAGCTAGACGTTCTAGGCGAACGAAGGAGAACATACAGCAATGATCGAAACTGACGTATTGATCGTTGGAAGCGGACCTGCGGGCTCTTCCGCGGGCCTGGCGCTGAGCACCTATGGCATCCCGAACATGATCGTCACCAAGTACGGCTGGCTCGCCAATACGCCGCGAGCGCACCTCAACAATCAGCGGACCATGGAAATCCTGCGCGATCTGGGCATCGAGCCGGAGGTGATCGCCAAGGCCAGCCCGCAGGACATACTGGGCAATGCGGTTTTCTGCACCAGTTTGGCCGGTGAAGAATTGGGACGCTTGCGCATGTTCGGGACCGAACCGCGTCGTCGTGCCGATCATACGCTAGCAAGTCCTTGCTCCATGTGTGATCTGCCGCAGAATCTCCTGGAGCCTATTATTCTGGGGGCGGCCGCGGAGCGAGGAACTAAGGTCCGCTTTCTCAGCGAGTATCTCTCGAGCCGGCAGGATGCCGGGGGTGTCAGTGCTGAAGTGAAGGACCGTGTCTCTAACCAGACTTATCAGATTCGAGCGAAATATCTGCTGGGCGCGGACGGCGCCAACAGCAAAGTCGCGGAGGACGCGGGCCTACCGCTGGAAGGGAAAATGGGCGTGGCGGGTAGCATGAATATTGTTTTTCACTGCGACCTTACCAAATACGTGTCGTATCGTCCCAGCGTTCTGTATTGGGTGCTTCAGCCTGGCAGCGACGTAGGTGGCGTGGGTATGGGGGTCATTCGAATGGTCCGGCCCTGGAAGGAGTGGCTGGCCATCTGGGGCTACGACATCAACGCCGGCGCCCCGCAACTCACCGACCAGGCCGCCGAAGCGATCGTCCGCAATCTCATCGGCGATCAACACGTGCCGATACAGATTCGTTCCTGTTCGCTGTGGACCGTGAACGACATGTACGCTACGCGCTACTCCACGCGACGAGTTTTTTGCATGGGAGACGCAGTGCATCGGCACCCGCCTATGAACGGCCTCGGGTCCAACACGTCGATTCAAGACGCTTACAATCTCGCCTGGAAGCTAGCTTTGGTGCTGAAAGGGAAAGCCAATCCCGGGCTGCTGGATACTTACAACGAAGAGCGTGTTCCGATCGGGCAGCAGATCGTAAAGCGCGCCAACAAAAGCATCGGGGAGACCGGACCGATTTTTGAAGCTCTTGGGCTTCAGCCGGGCATCGAGGTCGCCCAGATGTGGCGCAACATGGAAGCACGCAAGAACGCCACGCCCGAAGCCGCGGCACAGCGCGAGAACCTGCGCAAGGCCATTTTGCAGAAGAATTACGAGTTCAACACGCATGGCGTCGAGTTGAACCAGCGCTATCGCTCGGCCGCCGTGGTTTCCGATGGCACGCCTGAGCCGCCCTTTGAGCGCGATGCCGAACTGTACTTCCATCCCACCACATGGCCCGGCGCGCGTCTGCCGCATGTCTGGCTACAGAAGGATGGCCGGCAGATTTCCACACTGGACATTGCGGGAAAAGGCCGATTCGTAGTCCTCACCGGCATCGGGGGCGAACGCTGGATCGAGGCCGCCCGAAAGGCGTCCTCCGCGCATGAGATCGCGATCGAAGGATTTATGATCGGGCCGGGCCGCGATTTCACGGATCTCTACGGCGAATGGGCGGAGGCTCGCGAGATCGGCGAGAGCGGGTGCCTGCTGGTGAGGCCGGATGCTCACGTGGGCTGGCGCACCGCGGAAGCCGGGGACGAGCAGAATCGCCTGTCCGCGGCAGTTACTCGCATGCTTGGCCGGTGACCTGGTTCGCTGCTCATTGCCCCATATTCCGCAGCTTGAAAGCGGCAATTCAAATCAGCACTGATTCAATATTCGAGCCGCTGCACGACCCCGCGTAGACGGCGACTATAGCATGGAACTGGGGCCGCGAACGCCAAGCCAGCTTCGAGTGAAAGCCCGGAAAACGGGGACCGGAGCTAGAGGACCGCGTCGCCCGTAATGGGAATTACGCGGGATAGGACCGATAAATGCCGTAACGTCGACCGTACGATCTCAAGTCCCGTGTAGTCGCTAGCCTTGATCGGAAACGCCTCGGAGCACGAACGCTGATTAAATGGAGAAATCTCCGACCGAGGCGTTTTCGATAAGGAGACTAGAAGGAAGCCGCTGGCGTTTGCGGTGGACGCTGGCTATGGGAAATGAATGCCATTTTTGAACT
>JBEKRO010000178.1:0-5059 GCA_049518655.1 Bryobacteraceae bacterium
TTCATCGGTCGGCCCGAGGCGCGCCCCCATGTGGTCTTCCTCAGCGACTACGACATGGATTTGACCGAGCACTTGGTGCAGGGAGTGGATGTCTGGCTCAACACGCCGCGCCGCCCCTGGGAGGCGTGTGGAACGAGCGGCATGAAAGTACTGGTCAATGGCGGCATCAATCTGTCGGAATTGGACGGCTGGTGGGCGGAAGCCTATGCGCCTGAAGTAGGGTGGGCGTTGGGGGATGGCCGGGAACATGACGACGATCCGGCTTGGGACGCGATCGAAGCTGAAGCCCTGTACAAGCTGCTCGAGCGCGAGGTGATCCCCGAGTTCTATACCCGCGACGAGCAGGGTATCCCCAGCGCCTGGGTGGCGCGGATGCGGGAAAGCATGGCGCGCTTGACGCCGCGCTTTTCCACCAACCGCGCGCTGCGCGAATACATCGAGCAGTACTACTTTCCGGCTGCCTCAGCCTACCGTGAGCGGGCTGCCGACAAAGGCGCATTCGGCGAACAGGTAGTCAATTGGCGGCACGCTCTGGACCAAAAATGGACTGCACTTCGCTTCGGCGAAATGAAGCTTGAGGCTGACGGTGACCAGCACTTATTTGAAGTGCAAGTGTATCTCGATGAACTCGACCCCAAGGCGGTGCGCGTAGAGCTTTACGCCGAGGGCGTCATGGGCAGTGCTCCCATGCGGCAGGAGATGAAGCGCGTTCGCCAACTGGCCGGCGCGTCGGGCGGCTACTACGTTTACAGCGCGGCTGTGCCTGCGGCCCGTCTGCCAGCGGACTATACCGCGCGAGTGATACCGCACTGGGACGGCGTTGCGATCCCACTGGAAGACCCACGAATCCTGTGGCAGCGATGATCCGATCGACTGAAGAAAAGGCGATGAAGAAAGCGACTGCGATCACCTGCTTGTTTTTGGATATCGGCGGTGTCCTGCTCACCAACGGCTGGGATCATCATGCCCGCAAACGGGCGGCGGCGAACTTCAAGCTGGAGTTCGCCGAGATGGAGGATCGGCACCATCTGACCTTCGGCACCTACGAGGAGGGAAAGCTCACGCTGGAAGAATATCTAGGTCGGGTGGTCTTCTACCAAAAGCGGCCGTTCACCCGGGCTCAGTTTCGGCGCTTCATGTTCGCGCAATCGAAACCTTATCCCGACATGATCGAGCTGGTCGCTCAGCTCAAGGTCCGGCACGGGCTCAAGATCGCCGTGGTCAGCAATGAAGCGCGTGAACTGAATGCGTATCGGATTCGAAAGTTCAAGCTTGACGGGTTTGTAGATTCTTTTATTTCGTCCTGCTTTGTCCACGTCCGCAAGCCCGACGCGGGCATCTTCCGGCTTGCGCTGGACATCGCCCAGGCGCCAGCCCGGCAGGTGGTCTATATCGAAAACACCCCAATGTTCCTCCAGGTAGCAGAAGGTTTGGGGATTCGAAGCATTCTTCATACGGATTACAGGTCCACGTGCGCGAAACTGGCTTCGTTCGGATTGCGGAATGATGACGAAGGAGTCGTCCATGAAACCAGCTAGCCCACGCATCCTGACGATCAATGGCGGCTCGTCGAGCATCAAGTTCGCGCTGTTTGAAGCTGGCGAGTCGCTGCGCCGCGTGTTGGACGGGAGTATTGAACGGATCGGCCTGCCGGACGCCACGTTTGCAGTCAAAGGTTCGGAGAACTTTTCCCGGCCGTCGGCCGTGCCGAACCACACGGTAGCGGTGAATGTGTTGATGGATTGGCTGGAGAAGCGCAGCGGCCGTGATGCATTGACCGCGGTGGGGCATCGCGTGGTGCAGGGCGGCCCGAAGTATAGCAAGCCGCAGCGAATAACCGCGGAAATGATTGAGGAGCTGCAACGGCTCAGTCAATTCGATCCAGAGCATATGCCGGAGGAGATCCTGTTGACCGAGGCGTTTCATCGCCGATTTCCTGACCTGCCGCAAGTGGCGTGTTTCGACACGGCTTTTCACCATGACCTGCCGCGCGTGGCCCGGTTGCTGCCGATCCCGCGCCGCTACGAAGCGCAAGGGGTGCGGCGGTATGGGTTTCACGGGCTGTCGTATGCGTTTCTGATGGGAGGACTGGCCCGCCTGGCCGGATCGGAAGCGGCACAAGGTCGGATCATCCTCGCACACCTTGGCAACGGCGCGAGTTTGGCGGCGGTGCGTGACGGCAAATCGATGGACACCAGCATGAGTTTCACCCCGACAGCCGGGGTGCCGATGAGCACCCGTTCAGGCGATCTCGATCCCGGACTGGTTTGGTATCTGGCGCGCACTGAAAAAATGAGCGCGAAACAATTCAACGAGATGGTCAATTTCCAGTCTGGGCTGCTCGGCGTGTCGGAGACCAGTTCCGACATGCGTGACTTGCTCGACCGTGAAACGCACGACGTGCGGGCGGCTGAGGCGGTCGCGCTGTTTTGCTACCAGGTCAAGAAATGGATCGGCGCATTCGCGGCGGCGTTGGGGGGATTGGACACGCTGGTGTTCGCCGGTGGCATCGGAGAGAACGCGCCCACGGTCCGCGCCCGGATTTGCGATGGGTTGGGATTCCTTGGAATCGAAGTTGAAGAAAAGCGAAACGCAGCCAATGAGGGCGTGATTTCCGCGACGGCCAGCCGGGTCGCTGTCCGCGTCATTCATACGGATGAAGAACTCATGATCGCCAGGACGCTGTGCCGCGTTCTAGGCCTTGGTTTGGCGAGTGAACAAAGGACTTCCGACCATGCGACGAAATAAATTGCTCGGTGGGATCCGTTTTCGGCCCGCGATGTCGCCCTATAACCAGGCTGCTTTCTCCGGTCGATAATGGCTATTGGCGCCTGTGCAGATCGCAGTGAACCCGATCGCTCAAACACGTGTCAACCGAAAGAGATCATCGAACAACAACGAAACTCAAAGAACCAAAGGACGACTTATTATGCTACACAAAGCCAAAACGCTAAACGATTACAAGTTGCGGAGCCTCGACGGGGATATAGGGAAGGTCAAGGAATTCTACTTCGATGACCACCACTGGACGATTCGCTATCTGGTCGCCGACACTGGAAACTGGATTCCGGGCAGGCAGGTGTTGCTCTCCCCGTATGCCCTAGTCGCAGTGAATGACAAAGAGCGATACATCGCCGTCGATTTGACCAAACAACAGATTGAAGACAGTCCATCCCTGGACACTCACAAGCCCGTCTCGCGGCAATTCGAGGAGGCATACTACGGATATTATGGATGGCCGGGTTATGGCGTCCCATACATGTGGGGACCTTATCCCTATATTGTACGTAACCGAACAAAGTGGAAAGAGTCCGCCCACAGTAAGAAAGTCCCGGATCGTCATTTGCGCAGCACTCAGGATGTGAGTGGTCACGCCATCCAAGCCACAGACGGCGAGATTGGCCACGTCGAAGATTTTATCATCGACGACGAGACGTGGGCGATTCGTTATCTAATCATCGATACACGGAACTGGTGGCCGGGGAAAAAGGTGCTGCTCTCACCTAAATGGATCGAGCGCGTCAGTTGGGACGAGTCGAAAGTATTCGTCAATCTTCTCCGCGAACACATCAAGCAATCGCCGGAATACACTGAGGAATCTCTGATAACTCGGGATTACGAAACTCACCTGCATCGACATTACAAGCGCCAAGGATACTGGGTCGATGAACTGGCTGCCAAGGAACATTCCGGTTGAAGCAAAAGCGAGAGTGGGAGCGATTTCCGTAACGCCAGGACTGGATAGCTGTCCGCGTCATTCAGACGGATGAAGAACTCATGATCGCGAAGTCGGGTTGCCGCGTTCTCGGCCTTGGCTGAAGAAAAGGGAATTGAAACATGATGACGGAAACTCTTTCCCCGGAACTGCTCCACAGGATGGATGCCTACTGGCGCGCCGCCAACTATCTTTCGGTCGTTTCGGTCGGCCAGATTTATCTCTACGACAACCCGCTGCTGAAGGAGCCGCTGAAACTGTCGCACGTGAAGCCGCTGGTGGTCGGACACTGGGGTACGACGCCGGGCCAGAACTTCATCTACGTGCATTTGAACCGCGTCATCAAGAAGTATGACCTGGATATGTTCTACATCGCCGGTCCCGGTCACGGCGGCCCGGCACTGGTGGGCAATACCTACCTCGAAGGCACCTACAGTGAGATTTATCCGAACATTAGCCAGGACGAAGCCGGCCTGAAAAAGCTGTTCAAGCAATTCTCGTTTCCCGGTGGAATTTCCAGCCACGTTGCGCCGACCACGCCGGGCTCGATTCACGAAGGTGGCGAACTGGGTTACTCGCTCAGCCATGCCTTCGGGGCAGCGTTCGACAATCCCGACCTGATCGTCGCCTGCGTCATCGGCGATGGTGAAGCGGAAACGGGTCCCCTGGCGACTGCGTGGCAATCCAACAAGCTTCTGAGCCCAGTTTCCGACGGAGCCGTACTGCCGATCCTGCACCTCAATGGCTACAAGATTAGCAACCCGACCGTACTGGCTCGCATCGAGCATGAGGAATTAGAGCAATTTCTGCGCGGCTGCGGCTGGACACCCTACTTCGTGGAAGGTGATGAGCCGGAGAAGATGCATCAGCTGTCATCGGAGATATTCGCCAAATACAAAGCAATGCGCGGAAAAAGAACGACACCACTCGGCCGCGCTGGCCAATGATCGTCCTCAGGTCACCCAAGGGCTGGACGGGGCCGAAAGTCGTCGACGGCCTACAAATCGAGGGCACCTTCCGGGCGCACCAGGTGCCGCTCCTGGTGGATGCCGAGCATCCCGATCATGTCAAGGTCCTTGAAAGCTGGATGAAGAGCTACAAGGCCGAAGAACTGTTCGATGAGGATGGCCGACTCAAGTCGGAATTGGCCGAACTGGCGCCCAAGGGCGAGCGGCGGATGGGCGCCAATCCGCATGCCAACGGCGGAATTCTGGTGCGCGACCTGCGCATGCCGGACTTCGACGACCACGCGGTGAATGTGCCTTCGCCCGGCGCCGTTGACGGCCAGGACACGCTCGTGCTCGGCAAGTTCCTGCGCGACGTGGCCAAGCTGAATCAAGAACA
>JBEKRO010000179.1:0-3696 GCA_049518655.1 Bryobacteraceae bacterium
CAAATCTGGAAAGCGCTTGCACGGAAGAGGCAAACCGGGTTAGGATCAGCGGCAGAGATGCGCACCACCAGCGATTTGAGCCAGGCCCCTTCTGGTTCAAAGTACTGTGGGTACCAAAGTGGTATTCAAATCCCATAGCAGACCGCATCCGCCGCAAACGCCAGCGGCTTCCTTCTAGTCTCCTTATCCAAAACGCCTCGGTCGCAGATTTTCTCCATTTAATCAGCGTTCGTGCGCCGAGGCGTTTCCGATCAAGGCTAGCGACTACCCGTCGTTCCGAGAAAAGTAACTCCGAGCTGCCGACCACCCGAAACCTGTGATGGAGTAAATCGGCGGTTTGGGAGTCATTGGACAAAGTCCGGCTAACATCCCAGATCCTACTTTGCCGGCGCGCGCCGGCGCAGCTCGTCAAAGAAGTTTTCGAGGAACACGACCTCGTGCACGTTTTGCGGCGCTGGTGCCGGGGCCGCGGACCGCACCGGGACCGCCGCGACGATGCGCTTACCGTCGGGGGAAACGTCCCAGTTCTCGAGCCCGTCCAACTTCGCCAACCAAACGCGAGGCTTCTCCGCCACGAACGTGTCGCCACTGGCCGTGTAGCTGACGGACATGATTTGATTCTCCGCGGAGTCGGCGTAGAAAAGATCATGACCGCTCCGCGACCATACCGGCCACGTAGCCGTTCCAGCCGAAACCACCCATTGACCAGGCTTCCCAGAAGCCGGCCGGACGTAGATTTGAGCGCCCTCGGAAAGATTCGACTGGTATGCGATCCATTTGCCGTCCGGTGAAAACTGCGGCATCAGATCGTTCGCTTCCGATTTAAGGAACGGCTCCGATGTGCCCGCGCGCAGCGCTCCCTCCTGCTCCTCAACTGGAATGGTCCAAAGTTGATAACGGCCAGTCACAGGCTGGAAATACGCGAGCCGCTTTCCATCCGGTGTGAATGACCAAGGATATCGCCGCTCAACCGCCGTGCCGGCCATAATCTGCTGAGGCTGACCGGAGCCGTCCGCACGAGCCGAGTAAGTGCTTCCATTGGTGGAGAGAAACGCTACAAATTGACCATCCGGCGTCCAAACAGGATATTCAAACTGCGCCCGGCCGAAGGTCAAGCTGGTGGTTCTTCCAGTTTGCCACTCGTAGACTTCGATGTCTTGATTTTGCCCGTCTCTTACCGAAAGCACCAGACGCTTCCCGTCGGGGGACAGTCGCGGGGAACTATAGATACCCGGTTTGGCCAACAGCGGTTCGGTTTTCCCGTTGGAGTCGATCCATTGGATGGTGCTCAATCCATCCGAGACCCCGGTCCCCTTCTGGTACACCAGCGTTCCGTTGCCCGATACATCGAACTTCCCGGCGACATTCAGCCCCCCCATGATGTCGTTCAGCACCGGGACGGCGGCTCCGAGCACTTCCAGCTTGTCCGGGTCGAAAGGCACGGCGTAAAGTGCTCCGCGAAAGGTGTAAAGGATGTGTCCCCACCCACCGTGTGAGGCGACGTAGCGAGGGAAGGCTCCGCCCTTGAGAATATTCTTGCGATGCCCGTCCTTTAGGGAAATGGCCTCCACGCTGCCTCGATCCGGATCGGGCGGCCCGCCTTCGTTCCCAGTGTTCCCCGCAAACAATACCGTCTTATTTCCGGGGAGAATCTGTGGAGAGACCTGAATGATTTCGCCCGGAGCAAAAGGGCCCAGCGGCGTGGGCTGGCCTCCGCCGTTGTCGGCAATGCGCACCAGCGGCGACCCACCCTGGGCCACCACGATGGTGTTTCCGCTCCAGGAAGCGCCGCCGGGCGTCCCCTTCAGGTCCATCAGCGGAACGGTCGCGCCGCCGTCCACCGAGATTTTATACAGCTTCCTGGCGCTGGTTGAGATGAAGCCGAGCCAGTGCAAATCGGGCGAAAAGAACGGCCCCCGGGCATTTTCCGTTCCCGGAAGCTCCACCGCCATTGGTTGATCCAGCCGGCGGGTGTACAATCGCGGCGCGCCTCCCGAAGCAGGCCGCGCCACATAGGCGATGCGCGTCCCCTCGGGAGAAATCACGACGTTGGTAACGAACAGTGTTGGACCCGGCAAGGCGATGTCGCTTCCCAGATCCACGTCCTGCCGGATCACGGGCAGATCCGTGAAGCGATTCGCGCGCCACCACTCCCACGCGCCCGCCGCCAGCAGGGCCACTCCTGCCGCTGCGATCGCCGTCCAAATCCGCCTGCGTGACGCGCGCTGCCCAGCGGCCTGAACTCCGCTCGCGCCGCTCACACTCGCTGCCGACAACGCGCTCGCCGAGCCACTGGCAGGCGCGTCCAAATCGATCAGCTCCAGCGTCTGCTTCAGATCATGCGCCGAATGCCACCGCGCCGTCGGTTTTTTCTCCAGGCACTTTCTTACGACGCGATCCAGCGACCTTGGCGTCATCGGTTGAAACTGCTGAATCGGAGCCGGCTGATCCCTCAGAATCGCCGCCAGCACCGCCGTCTTCGTCTCGCCGTCAAAGGCCCTCCGCCCGGTGAGCATCTCATACATCACCAAGCCAAACGAGAAAACATCCGACCGTTCATCGGTTTCCTTGCCCTCGGCCTGCTCCGGCGACATGTACTGCAGCGTCCCGACAATCGAGCCCGATTCCGTGATCGGCTCCGTCTGCGTAACAACCTCACCCGAACTGGACGCAAAAAACTTCGCCGGCCCTAATTTCGCCAATCCGAAATCCAGCACCTTGATCCCGGTCGTAGTCACCACAACGTTCGCCGGCTTCAGATCCCGGTGAATCACGCCCTTCTCATGTGCCGCCGCAAGCGCGTCGGCAATCTGGATCGCATACTGCAGCACGGCCTCGACCGCCATCGGCCCCTGCTTGATCAAATGCGCCAGCGTATCGCCCTCCACGAACTCCATCACCAGGTAGTTCGGCCCGACGTCGTACAGCGTGCATACGTGCGGATGATTCAGAGACGAGATGGCCTTCGCCTCGCGCTCGAACCGATCGCTGAATTCGCGCGCGGAAATTTTGATCGCGACCGCTCTGCCTAGCCGTGTATCCGTTCCGCGATACACCTCGCCCATGCCGCCCTTGCCTAGCAGCGAATCGATCCGATATGGACCCAGCAAGTCACCGGGCTTCAAAAGGTTCGGAGACTGAGTCGCCATGGTCTGTTGGGTAAGACGCTAGGTTTCTAAGTCTATCTCAAATCGGAGCTCGAACGGCCGCTCATTACATCCGCCGGGAGCGCACTGAATTGAGGCTCGACCAAGCTTGGCTCAACTGCGCTGCGCGCGTGCACTGCCTAAGCAAGGTGGTTCGGCCTTGCGCCCAGTGGCCCCAAAACCTTTCGCCGCTTGCCAACCCAAGTAGTGAATGATAAAGGACGTTGACATCAACATCCTAGCTACCTTTCTGTCGGAGGATGAAATTCCGAGCCGACTCGCGCACGGCTTGCGCGAACACAGACATTTTGGAGAGGCGGTTGTGCCTTGGAGATCGCCATTGCGCGTTGTTGGCGATAGCGTCCTTTATCATTCACTACTGGAGTTGGCAAGGGGCAAGACCTTTAGGGTCGAGCTTTGTACGAGTGGCCGACTAGAACGAAGCCGCTGGCGCGGCAGACGCTGCGCGTGCCGACGCGCCGACTGTTGTGCAAATCTGGAAAGCGCTTGCACGGAAGAGGCAAACCGGGTTAGGATCAGCGGCAGAGAT
>JBEKRO010000180.1:0-3250 GCA_049518655.1 Bryobacteraceae bacterium
TTCCCCTGGGGCGAAACCAAAGGCACTTCCAATCCGCAGGACACCTGGAATTTCGCGACCTATTGGCAGGATTCGAACACCGGGCTGGATTACGCGAACAACCGCTACTACTCCAATGCCTATGGCCGGTTCATGACACCAGACCCGTACAAGGCCAGTGGCGGCCACGGCACAGGTAAGCCTGGTGATCCGCAGTCTTGGAACCGCTACGCTTACACACGCGGTGATCCTGTCAACCGGTTCGATCCAAACGGGACGGACGACAGCGGTACAGGTGATGGCGGCGACGGCGGTGACCCGAACGGGGGTGACACTAGCAGTTTTACGTGCGACACATCGTGGGAGTCCGATGCCTCGCTGGTTGGCACTCCGTGCGGGATTCAGGTACCGGGACCCTACGGCGGGATGGTCTACATCAACATAGCGGCTATCGTTGCTGCCGCGGAAGCTGAGGCAGCAGCTCTGGCCGCACAGCAAAACGGGCCGCAATGCTTTGCTCAGCTAAAGACACGACCTGTCGATGACCCGACTGCGCAAACCTTCGGGGGCACACACTCGTTTTGGTACATCCAGACATCCACGGGTCAGCAATATATTCTTTCAGGCGGCCCTACTGGCGCTGGGTCAGGTTATCTCAATGTTTATACATCTACGAACGTTACCAGCGGCGTCGACAACACGTCAGCAACCACTTCGTGGAGTAGCGGCCTCTCCTCTACCATCTGCAATCAAGTGGACGCCATGCTAAGCGCCGCGCAGAACTTTCCCAACAACACAATCCAGTACAACCCGGTTACGTCGAATAGCAACACTGCGGCACATTATCTAGGTACTCAAGGGAACTTTTACCCGCCTCCGCCTCCCGGATCTGCTGGTTGGAACTACGGGCTGTTTGGCAGTCCCGGTGGTCCTTAGAGGTGGAGAGGGTCAAATGACTTCTACGGCTCGGATCTGCCAGCTTCTATTCACGTTGGTGGCGCTGTGTCCTTTGTGGTCTCACGGCATGTCTTCAACCTTCCGGGAGACGCGTGGTGCTTCTGCTCTGCTCGACAATTTCGAGACTGTGTTCTACTCGACGACCGAACTACTGAGCGGCGCAACATCCTCCGTTTTGTCGGAAAGGGACCGGAAGGCGCTAAGCGTTCCGTTTGCTCAATTGTCGAGTGGTCTGAAGGCGATCGGCGTCAATGCCGAAGCAGACTTCATGAACGCCAGCGAAGGTGTCCTGGTGGGGGCGAAGGATTTTGCTCCGCCGAAGCATCTAGGATCGGTCCAATCGAGGTTTTGCTATGTTCTCATCCTGAGGAATCACAACACTCCGAAGGTAGGCCAGTATTTCAGAAGCGCGCCGATATCCGTGGTTAAAGAGGCACCGGTGTGGAACTGGCCCAGTAAACCTTCTGAAGGAAATCCGACGCCCTCTCCGCTTTACCTGGCGCAGGCTGCGCAATCTTACATTGTGATCACAGATGAACTGTCTGAACTCGGTCCAATGCTGGATGACTTAAGGTCGCTCGGCGAGAGTAAGAGCGCACTCCCAAGTGTTCGGGAATGGCAGTATCTCAGCCCCCACCCGTTCTGGGGCTACCGACGATACCGTGATGGCAGCGAAAATGAAAACAAAGTGGCAGCTGGCCTTACGGAAATATCCCCAGCGGCCAAAGCCCTCCTGTTCACCGTAGATCTCAATAAGAACACCGGCCAACTGAGGCTCCAAACTTCCCCGTCAGATGGGCGAACCGTATCAAACCTGAGCGCCAAGATGTCCTTGCCGCCATGGATGCAGGTCGGCAGCGGACTCTGGGAGACTGACATCGTCTTGCGCGACGACGAAATCACTTTGGAGAGACTTTTCAGCGTCATGGGGCTTTTCGGCTTCGGGATCTACCTCTGAAAGCAGTCGCCATTACTACCAATGACATGCCGGTTTCTCGCAGTGATTCTCGCGTTCGCATTGTTTGGGGCTGTTGGGTGTCGATCTGTGTCTAGCGAGGAAGAGCGTGGCCCCAAGTTTAGCGACTATCCTGTCACGCAAATCTTCGGCGGAATACCCGCCGCGCCGAAAATCGTTCGACCTGAAGAACGGGCGGCAAGCAGCATTATTCAGGAAGGGGTTGAGAAAGGCAGATGGGTCCTGGGTTCCGATAGGAAAACCCAAAGGCCAGGTCCAAACTTCGCCGGCCACTACATTGTCATCGAGTGGGGTGGAGGCCCTGACTACTGGCAAGCGATTATCGTTGACGCCGTTACAGGACAGATCTTCCAACCGCCCTTGGCGGGCACGGGCGGCCAACACGCTGGCTATTTTTCCATTCCAATGGACCCATTGGATTTTAAGGGTGTAAAGTTTCGACTGGACAGCAAGTTAATGGTTTTGCCACGCGCCTGCCCAGACCGAGCGTCTGGTTGTCGAGCATACTACTTCGTCTGGCAGGATGATCGTTGGAACCCGACTTAAGCACGTAGGAGCGAGTTTTGATTCCGCCGAAACGCCCAGTTCTTGCAGCCATTGGAGCAGAAGCGCTTATCGCTGCGCGCGGCGGCCGTTCGCAATCGAATCCCACAGTTCTGTGCAGGCCCGGCCCGTAGCTCCTGAATCTCTTTTCTCCAAATCTCGACCGGCTCGGGCGGGAGCGCGCTTGCTTGGACGATATGGCCGGGCGCTGGCGTGCGCGGAATCGAGACGGTGAGCAATCCGTAGCGGCCAGCGAGCAACAGGACGCGCTCGGAGTCGGGCGGGCAATCGGCGAAGATGCGGTGCAGGCAAGGTTGGCGGGCGCAGGGCAGATCGCGGGCGAGTTCGTCATCGGCCCTTGGGTACCACGCAATCGGCAAGCGCCGATCCGCCATCGGGCGTTTTCAGCTTGCGCCGTTCGATCATAAATCCGCCGTCGGGAATCCAGGTTTCGAGAAGGTCGCTGCCGGTGTGCATGAGGAATCGGAAAATCGTGACGGATAATTATAGCGAGCCGTCACGCTCGATTGCTGGTGCAGGGGAACACCAGAGCGGCCAAAAATTGGGCGCATATCTGTTCACCCCATCGAGCACGGGTTACGAAGGGCAGATCATCCCCATCATGGTGGTGACGCTTTCCTCCAGCGACCAGTATTTCGGAGGTCGCCGCTTGGCGCCGATGGATCAGTTGGGATCGGTGGTCAACTCTTCGCAGTCTTACTTCCCCTGGGGCGAAACCAAAGGCACATCCAATCCGCAGGACACCTGGAATTTCGCGACCTATTGGCAGGATTC
>JBEKRO010000181.1:0-6179 GCA_049518655.1 Bryobacteraceae bacterium
CTCATTGGTAAATATCTTTCGGAGGAAGCTGCCTTTCAGTGTACGACTTGCGGCTCATGTGAGTTCCAATGCCCCGTGGGCATTCTGCACCTGCCGCTCATCGTGGGATTGCGACGCGGCGTTGTGAACACCGGTCAGTGGGAAGACCAGTACGGAACCAAATTGTTCCTCAACCTGGAGCGGAACGGCAATTCGCTCGGCATGTCCCTAGCCGAGCGCGACAAATTTATACAGAAACAGCAATTCCCAATCTTCGACGGCACGCAAGAATACTGCCTGTGGCTCGGTTGCATGGGTGCCTACGATCCGCGCGGCCAAGAAACGATCAAGGCGCTTGTAGCCGTGATGCGCTATCTGGGTGTGACGTTCGGCGTCTTGCGCGCGGAGCGCTGCAACGGGGATCCGGCGCGCCGGCTAGGCAACGATCTCGCCTTCGGCGAGCTTGCGCAGAGCAATCTATACAACCTGACTCGAAACAAGGTCAACAAGATCATTAGCATCTGTCCGCATTGTGTACGAACCATTTCGACGGATTGGAAGGAATACGGGACTGCGCCGCCTGTTGAGCATCACACCGAGTTTCTTGCGCGCCACATCGACCGCTTGCCACGCCGGGAAAGCGATAGCTCGACGATTGTGTATCATGACCCTTGTTATCTCGGACGCTACCGTAACTGCTATGATGAACCTCGCGAAGTGGCCAGCGCCTATGCTTCCCAGCTTGTTGAGCCGGCAAGGACGCGTGAACGGTCCTTCTGCTGCGGAGCCGGAGGCGGTCTCATGTTTCTCGGCGAGGAAAAGGGCAAACGAATCAATGTTGAGCGTGCTCAGCAGTTGATTGCCACTGGCGCGGATGCCATCGCCACCGCGTGCCCCTTCTGTAACAGTATGTTCTGGGACGCAATCCACAGCATTTCACCGGACCCGCCGCAGCTGTTCGACATTGCGCAACTCGTCGCGGGCGCGCTCCGGCTTCCTCCGGATCCCATCCCGAAGAAGAACGGCTAAATTTACTGAAGCTCCACCGTTCGACACCGTGATGGCCGATCTGAGAGAACTCGGCTTTTTCGGCATTGCCGTGGTTATCGCTTCCTGGATAGCGCCACATTACGTTTCGTGGAACCTTCCCCGCGCCTTGCAACATGCCCAAAAGGCGTTGTCACAACCCTTACGTCTTTTCACGCTGAACCGGCTTGCACCGAGCCAACGATATACGAAGGACCAGATCTCGCCTTACTTTTGGCCGAACGGAAAGATGCCGGAACGCGAGGATTGGAAACACCTGGTCGCCACTGGCTTCCATCACTATAAGTTGAAGATCAGCGGTCTGGTCGAGAAACCACTGAACTTTCGATTTCGGAACTGAAAGGCCTCGGCAAAGCCGAGTTCATTACGATGCAGCATTGCATCCAGGGTTGGTCGGGTATAGCGCAGTGGACCGGAGTTCCCATGAAAGACCTTATCGACCTGCCTCGGTGGACATCTGAAAACCGGCCATACGTGGACACTTCAAAACCGGCCAACGGAGCTGAACCAGAACAAGAGTATTTATACCCTGAGAAAGCTCGCCTGGGCAAGCATTTTCCCGGATCCTGGGTTTATACTGACTTCACCTGGGCGGAGGATAGGGCAACGCAGGGATGCGACCCGAGCGCCGACCTAGCGGCCGGAATGGCTCAGGGCGGCGCCAGCTGCCCTGAGCCAGGACATGCATGCTAAACGCATCAACGAGAAGAAACGCCAATGACGTATCAATGCTGTTTTTGCGGCCTTCCGATCGAGGCCATAGTCCCAGACACCGGATCGCTTCTTTACACGACTTGCGTCGACGGTCCATCTCAAAAACGGCACGATCAGGAGATGTTCTGCCATTCTAAATGCTTGGCCGCTCGGCTCCATCCGTCGGCTCATCTCTATGCGGCTTTCTTGGCTGAGCAGGATGGGCTCGATGAGGACGAATCGGCCACTCCCTCGGTTTGACTCTAGGAGCAGCCTGGGCTCGTCAACTATATTCGAGGCCCAGACTAGACAGCCATTCTGGCGCCAACGCGATAAATCCCAGGGGCATGGGGACAGAGTCCCCATCTGAGATAAGCCGTTTTCCTCACGAGGCGGCTGCCGCTTTGGTGCGCCAACTACGTGGGCCACACTTGAGTACGTGACCGTGGTGCAGCAGCCGATCGAGCATCGCGCTTACTGCGGCGACATCGCCAAGTAACTTTCCCCAGTCATCGACCGGGCGGTTGGATGTGAGCAGCGTGCTGAAACGTTCGTAGCGGCGCATGATGATTTCCAGCAGATCCTCAGCGGCGGTGTGCGGGAGCTTGCGCATTCCGAAGTCGTCGATGACAAGTAGCGGAACGGTCGCCACCGATTCCATATATTCTTTCCGAGTGCCATCGGCAACGGCTTCGGCCAGTTCATCGAGCAGCACGTGAGTTTCACGATACAGCACGCGATAGCCTTGCAGAATGACGGCCTGGGCGATGGCTTGCGCCAAGTGACTTTTACCAGTTCCGCCAGGGCCGAGAAACAGAGCGTCCTCCCGTTTGTTGATGAAGGCACCCGTCGCCAGGTCGAAGACCAAACTGCGATTGGTTTTGGGATTAAAGCTGAAGTCAAAATTATCGAGCGTACGATCGGGATCGCGGAATCCGGCCTGTTTGCGGCGCCGTTCGAGCAGCCGGTCGGAGCGGCGCGTCAGTTCGTCCGATACCAAACACGAGATCAGGTCGATGGGAGCCATGGGTTCGGCCTGAGCCTGGCGCAGACGGGTTTCGAGCACGGAAGCCATGCCGCCCAAGCGGAGTTGGCGAAGTGCGCGTTCGAGTTCGATTACGTTCATGATTGGTCCTCCTGACGGGTTCGGTTTTCGATGAGATCGCGGTATAAAGTGAGCTGACGGATCAACGGATCGACCTGTCGCAAGCTCAGTGGCAGTTGAGGGTTGTGTTCCAGGTAACGGCGCACGAAGTGATATTCGCGGGTGCTAGTTTCTAGAGCCAGCGCGCAGGCGTCGTCGGTGGAAGCGATGCCGTACTTTTTGGCCAGCGCCAGCGTACCCAGGATGCGGCGCACTGCGAGTTCGCCGTGTTTGGCGTGCATCGCTTGGCACAACTGGCCAATGTGCTTTCCTGCTTTTTCGGCGCGGTGCAGCAACTGTTGCGTCGATAGCGGTGTCCGCCGCGGACGGTCTTCATCGTGGATTCGATGACGGCCGCGCTCTTGCCGCAGGTGCTCGCGTAGCAGTTGCCCGGTGGTGGGATTCAGCAAACGAACAACGGCGTCATTCCACTGGACCTGAACACGCCGGCCGATCCAGCCTGGCGGCGCGCCGTAGTAAGCGGCTTCGACTTCTACGCAACCATCCAAGTGCACGGCTCGCTCGCCGTATTGGTAATAGCGGAACGGTTCGATCGGCAACGGCAGCAGCGCTGGACGCTCTTCGGCGAACATCGTTGCAACTTGCCGCTTGGTGGTTCCATGAATGCGCGTGTCGGCCCAGCGCGTTTCCCAGCCATCCAGGTAAGCTTGCGCATCTTCCAGGCTCTCGAACCGTTGGCCTTTGAGAGGCGTCTTCTTGGCATGACCGACACCGGATTCGACTTTGCCTTTGCGGTCCGGGTCCTGCACTCTGCAGGGAAGCGCCGTGACGCCGTAGTGCTGCAGCACGTCACGGTACAGCGGGTTGAGCGTGGGCTCATAAATGTCAGGCGTGAGCACGCCTTCGCGCAGATTATCGAGCACCACCACACGAGTGACTCCACCCAGTCGGCGGAACGCTTTCTCATGCAGCTCGGCCCAAACACGCGAACTGGAACGGAACACCAAAAGGCGAACAGCTTTTCGGCTATATCCCAGCGTTAGGACGAACAAACGAGTGCGTCGGTACTTGCCCGTTTGAGCGTCGCGGACCATCGGCCCGGTGCCATAATCGACCTGCGCTTCCTCACCAGGGGCCGTCTCAATCACCACGCGCGCTTCCGGCGTGGAAGATCCGCGCTGCTTCCGTACGAAGCGCTTCACGCTGGCGTATTTTTCGCCGAAGCCGTGGCCATCCACTAAGTCCTGCCAAATGGCCATGGCGTTTCGGCCTTTGGCCAGCTCAGCTTCGATGAACTCCCGGTACGGTTCGCAGGCGCTCTCCGACGGAGTTGAGGCCGGCGTCTGGGTCTTGTCCGCAGGGCCATTTTCGTGTCCAGGGTCGGTGGACACCTCTATGGCCGGTTTTGGATGGCTGCGTTCCCAGCCTCCTGGAGGTCGGACGGGAATGCCAGCCGCCTTTAAATAGGTCGCGGCAGTTTCGCGCCGAATGTGTACGGCTCGTTCAATCCGCCTTAGGGACCAGCCAAGTCGGCCCAGCGCAAGGACTTGTTGTTTCTTTTCTTCGCTCAAGACATTCACCGCTGGAGGATAATCCTCCATCCCAGTCAATGTCCTGGATCAGCTATTCCGTTGGCCGCTTTTCAGGTGTCCACCGATGGCCGGTTTTGGGTGTCCACCGAGGTTTATGGAGGAGGGTACTACGATACGCAGAGCCTGGAGAACGTTCTGAAGCCGGAATGTCTGCTTGCTTTGGAAATGAACGGAGCCCCACTTCCAGCCGTATATGGTGCTCCACTGCGGCTAAGAATAGAAAATCAACTGGGCTATAAAATGGTCAAGTGGATCGAACGGATCGAATTTATCGAATCCGAAAAACAGGCGGGCAAAGGAGAGGGCGGCACGAACGAAGACGATGAATATTTCGATTTGCTGCCGAATATCTGATGCGGCCCAGTTACGCCCATTCGATGACTTCCTTGATTGCGTCGGGCTGATGCTGATCTTTTAGCCCGGCAAACTGATCCGGTGAATAGCGATTTGTGATCAGACCTTGAATTTGAGCGCCCCAGCGAAGGTGGGCCTGGGCCAGATCGTCCGCCGCCATTTGAAAATGCCCGCGCGCGGCATTCACGCTTCCCAGCATGACCTGATTCTCCAACACTAACTGCCTGATCAATTCGGCGCCGGGAATTTGGAGTGGACGGTCGCCGCCTGGGATTCCGGTGAGCACATACATCCCATTCAGAGCCAGCGCGTCGAGAAGATTGAACTCCAGCGGCGCAATCCCGGTGGCGTCGAGGATTAAATCCATGCCGCCGATCTTCTTCTCTACCTGGTCCGCCGGCACTTGACGGCCGTCAATATAGCGCCCGCCGATACCACTCAGCCATTTCGGGCGCGCGGTGCTTGCATCCACCACGTCCAGTCCATAAACTTCGCCTCCGCGCAAGACCAACACCATGGCCGCCAGCAGGCCCACCGGCCCCAGTCCCGCTACCAGGCAGCGCCGCCCATGCAGCCAATCGGGAATTGTAGCTGCGTCTGGACAGCGAACAGTCTGCACGCGCAGGGCCTCGTCGATAGCTTTTTCGACGACCGAAAGCGGTTCCATCAAGACGCCGACCGGCTCCAGCTCGGCTGGCACCTGCACGATATACTGCTCGCGATCGACGACGAATTCGGTTTGGTATCCGTCCAGTCCACGGATGCCTCTCTCGCGATACCTGCCGGTCTGACACATGTCGGCTCGGTTCATCATGCAGCTGGCGCATTCGCCGCAGCCCCGCCGTACGGTGAACACGGCGTAGTCGCCGGGCTTCACGCGAGCAACGGACGTTCCCACGCCCACTACTTGGCCAAACATTTCATGCCCAATGACCAATTCCTTCCGACCGTCAGGAGCATCGGCGCGGCCTCCGGACACTTCTTCCCGATCGGTGCCGCATATGCCCACCCGAATAATTCGGATCTTGATTTCATCTTGGGCGGTAATCGAAGGCTCAGGCCGTTCCACAAGGCGCGAGCCGGCTGTTCCCGGCACGATAGCAATCGCTTTCATACTCCCAGCCTTTCGAGCAAATGGTCGCCAACCCGCAGCGCGTTCGCCATGATGGTCAAGCTGGGGTTCACCGCCGCAATCGATACGAAGAAGCTCGCATCGACCACGTAGAGGTTGTCCAAATCATGCGCCTTGCAGTTGACATCCAAAGCCGAGGTCTTCGGATCGCGGCCGAACCGAACGGTTCCGGCCTGGTGGGCGGTGCCTCCGATCGGAATGTCCTTGCCCAGGTAAAGCGAACGGTGCATCAAATGATCGTGTAAGCCAATGTCGCCCAGCATGCCCTCGAGCTTTG
>JBEKRO010000182.1:0-2930 GCA_049518655.1 Bryobacteraceae bacterium
CTTTTATACTCAGGCAGTTGCCCCCAATACCAATCGGAATGACAGCCTAAGAGCGTTCGGGACGTTGCGGTCCCCCGCAACCAATCCATTCATAATGGCTTCGGGTAGACGGTAGCTAATACTCACCTCCAAGTCCTCGGGCATCAGCTTCACTTCCCCAACCAGAGTCCGCAAGAGTTGCTTGCGCTCAGCTTGGCCGCCCTGCCGGAGCAGTTTGTCCGCCTGACGTCGGTAGTCCATTGCAGTCGCGACATCAAGCTGAGGGGGACCGCTTGCTTTTCTGGAGGCTCTCACTAGCGACTCCCTCTCAACGTTCAGTTCCCGCAGCCGTATGTTCGCCCAGCTCGCGTCGTTCAGCCCCTCCTCCACGGCTCGGCGGATGTTCTCGATCCTCCGGTCGATGGCGATTCGCTCGCCTGCGTCCGGCCTGAAGTCGGTCGACGACTCCCAGATTTGTCGCAGTTCCTTGTTGACTGCGCGCGTGAACTTCTGCGGATCGGCGCATAGATCGAGTACGCCACGCAATCCGCTCAGGACTTCAGATTCCACTTGCGCCTGGGGCACGTACACCCCCGGACCGCATCCCATCCCACTCCGATAGGGCTGGCTTCCGCACACGTAGTAGAACCGGCCATCGGTGTGGAAGCCGATCATGTTCGCACCGCAGCGACCACAACGGAATAAACCACCGCTTAGGAGGTAGCGCGAGGCGCGGCTCCGGGTGGCTCCCGCGTTGAATTGCTTCTTGCCACCAACCGACCGTCGAGCTTCAGCAATTCTCCTCGCTTCCTCTTCGGTGATGAGCGCCTCGTGGCCGCGCTCTGCTATGACCCATTCCTCTTTTGGCCGCTCCCTCCCGGCCTTCGTGTGGACGTTCCACACGGCGTAACCGCAGTACTGCATGAGCACATGCGGCTGCAGTAGGGCGTACCACGTTGAGATTCCCCAATATTGCTTCCGCCGACCAGGAATCCCGGTCTTCTCGCAGAACGCCCGGAGTTCTTCGAGCGATGCACCATTGCCCGCCAGTTCCACGAGGCAGTGTCGCGCCCATTCACGCATCGGGCGCCCCGCAACGACCGTTTCATCTGGCACCCAGATGCTTTTGATAAGAGGCCGTCCTCGCTTCACCTCGCCCCGATGGAGCCTCTCCGCACGATAGCCGAAAAGAGGCTGGCCGCCGTTCTTGAAGCACCAGCCAGTTTCGCTGTCGCGGGTCTGGACGTTCGCGCGGCAGCCCTTGCGGGTGTGGAACGCTACCTCCTTGCTGTACGCCTCATTTTTGGCGAATGTGATCGCCCGCATGTAGACGCCGGCGGCGGTGTCTTCGTCCACCTTAGGATCGGTAACAGATACGACCTCCACGCCAGCGCGACGAAGTTCTTGAATCTCACTCTTGGCGGTACTGCTGTCACGACCGAAACGCGAGAAATCATGAACGATGATCATGGAGACGCCCGGGTCGCTACGGGCGCGGTCGATCATTCGATGAAACTCGTGACGCCGAGACTGGTGGCGGTAAGCGCTGGCCGCCTCTTTAAACTCATCCACAATTTCGATCCCGTGCGCCTCTGCGTAACGGCGAATCTCACGGAGCTGTTCGGGCATCGACAGCCCGCGCTCCTCCTGTTGCCCCGTAGAGACGCGCGCCCAAGCGAAGGCCCCCGGTGGCGTATCTTTACCAGGCCGCCTGGCGGGTTCCCGCGTGCCAATCAACGCGTTCAGCAGCAGCTCTAAATTATTCATATTTATCGACTTCTGCTCAATCAGATCTCGTGCTTATTGTAGCGGAAGTGGTGGGGGAATCAGCAGCGCGGTCGTTGGTATCTTCATCGAAGAGATTTCGATGGTCGGCGGCATACGCAAGGGCAACAAGTCGCGCCAAGGTACGCTCCGCACAGGCCAATTCGGAAGCGTCCATCGGTTTGGGTGCAATACCGTTCCGCACAGAGAGTTTGGATCTGCCGCGGCGGTTTGACACTTGACGTTGAGGCGTACGACCGCTGTGGTCGTGCTGCTGAACAACCAGAACGGAGGATAGGTCAGCAGTTGTCTTCGTTCGTGACGATGTAGTTCGCCAGAACTTTCTTAAGAAGTTCTGGCTTCTGATTGCATGTGCGCAAGAAATGCCGCAAGGTTAGCAATGGCGAGGGACAGCGTATCTATTCACGCCGCAGGTGGGTCGTATGGTCGCTAGAAACGATCTATGTGATCCGAGCCAGATTGTGCAAGTGAAGGAGTTTGGATTCTGGAACGCCGACGGATATCATTGCCTAGCACTAACGGAGCGAGTCGGGAATCCTTATGGCTCTAATAATCATACGTGCGAGCCGAGAGTTGTTTTTGAGACATTTGTTGTCTATGTTCTTGATTGGAAGGAATTTGTAAAGCAAGCGTTTCATCGCAAATCGGTCCGGTATGGCGTCCCATCGATAATGCCGTAGCGATCGCGCTTCCAAATTTCAGTTCCGGGCTGCAGGATCGTGAAGCGACGCAAGTCATGCTGGTCCTGTTTGATGCTCGGCGAACCGATCGGGTTGATTCGTTCACGCGCAACTGCCCGCTTTATCGCTTCTCCGGCCGAAATCTTGGGCAGGTGAGATGGTCTAGCCTGAGTCCGCTCAGCAATCTTCGGCGCGGACTCCATCTTAAACAGCGGCGCAATTCGCGTTTCGAAGTTCCGATCAATCCATTTCCAGGCCGCAGCCACCTTTTCGCCATGGCCCCTGTTTCTGCCTCTGCGAATGGCTTCTTCGCGCGTCAGATGCTCGTCGAAACGCAATGTGAGGACGAAAGCCAGGGAGCGAACTGACCTGCTCTCGATAATTTAGACCAGTTAAACTTGAGGATCTTCAGATCGGCGCGGCAGGAAGAAGCGACGAAAGGAGATTCGAGATGAAGAAGGGTCGATTCACGGAAGAGCAGATCAT
>JBEKRO010000183.1:0-2782 GCA_049518655.1 Bryobacteraceae bacterium
ATGCCCAATGACCAATTCCTTCTGACCATCCGGGGCCTGATCGCGGCCTCCCGAAACCTCTTCCCGATCGGTGCCGCAGATGTCCACTCGGATAATTCGGATTTTGATTTCGTCCTGCGCGGTGATCGACGGCTCAAGCGGTTCCAGCAGGCGCGAGCCGGCTGTTCCGGCACGATAGCAATCGCTGTCATATTCCCAGCCTTTCGAGCAAGTGGTCGCCAACCCGCAGCGCATTCGCCATGATGGTCAGGCTGGGATTCACCGCCGCAATCGATACGAAGAAGCTTGCATCCACCACGTAGAGATTGTCCAGGTCATGCGCTTTGCAGTTCATATCCAAAGCCGAGGTCTTCGGATCGCGGCCGAATCGAACGGTTCCGGCCTGGTGGGCGGTGCCTCCGATCGGAATGTCCTTGCCCAGGTAAAGCGAACGGTGCATCAAATGATCGTGTAAGCCAATGTCGCCCAGCATGCCCTCGAGCTTTGCGGTCAGCCGCTTGTGTCCTTCCAGGTTGGTCTCCTGGATGTTCAGCACAAGCTGTCCATCCGGGTTGATGGTCACACGGTTGTCCGGATGGGGCAGATCTTCCGACTGCAGCCAGAAGTCGATGGAATGCTCCGCCAAATAGTCGAGCGCAAACTCGGGCTTCCAAACCGCCCAGCCAGGGGCCTCGCCCTTGAGCATTTCTCCATCGGACTTGCCGAGCATTTGGATCTCACCCAGCGGGTATTCCCAATCGCCGGAACGAAAATAGAAGTCGTTCAACGCGAGAGTTTTTTGAAACACGGTGGGATTGGGATCCTTGGAGATGGCCATAAACGCCGAGCAGTTGTGACGCATATAATGCCGGCCGACCACGTCGGAGCTGTTAGCGAGCCCGCCGGGATGTTTGTCGTTCGCGGATCGCAAAAGCAGAGCTGCGGAATTGACCGCCCCGCAGGAAACCACGACGATATCCGCTGAGTATTCCTCCAGGAGGCCCTGGCGCGTGACGATGACTTTGGTCACCACGCGTCCCGATGCGTCCGTTTCGAGGCGCTCCACGTAGGCGCCCGTCAGGAGTTCGACGTTGGAATGCTCAAGGGCGGGGTCTACGCAGATCACTTGAGCGTCCGCTTTTCCGTTGACCAGGCACGGAAAGCCATCAAACGCGGGGCATCGTACGCAGGCACTCGTGTGCAGTGCCTTGCCATCCGCTTCCTCTAACAAAATGCCGATCGGCAGGGGAAACGGATGATGGCCGAGGCGCTCGAAATCGTCGAACAACTCCTGAATTCGTGGTGCATGGCTCACCGGCGGATAACGATAGGGCGCGCTAGAAGGGCCTTCGGTAGGATCGATGCCATGCTGCCCGTGTACGTGATAAAGGTCCTCCGCCTTTGTATAGTAGGGCTCAAAGTCCTGGTAGCTCAGCGGCCAGGCCGGCGAGATGCCGCCGTGGTGGGCAACCTCACCGAAGTCCCGCTCACGAAACCGCAATAACGCAGCGCCATAAACCTTCGTATTGCCGCCGACGTAGTATTGGATGCCCGGATAAAACGCCTTGCCGTCCTTGTCATACCACGTCTCTTTGGCCCTGTACTTGGATTCGACAAAGACAGCCTTGGCGTCCCAGTTGTCTTTCTCCCTAGGCAGGTAGCCGCCGCGTTCGAGAAGCAGAATCCGCTTCCCCGACGGCGCCAGGCGGTAAGCGATTGTTCCTCCGCCGGCTCCCGTTCCGATGATGATGACGTCGTAACGATTGTTTTCAGCCATGTGCTCCTATCCGAAGACCGGCGCCAGCGATATTGAAACCAAGCCCAGAACAAATAGGGTGAACATCAGCGCGAGCAGGCGCTTCACCTGACTGTTGGCGCCGCGAAACTCTTTCCACACGAAAACACCCCAGAGCGCGGAAATCATCGTGTTGCCCTCGCCGAGCGAAAACGAAGTCGCCGGCCCCACCGTGGGCGCATATGCGGCGACAAAGCTACAGATGGTCCCGGTCCCCCAGATGAGACCGCCCAAAACTCCCCAGGCGTGAACTGCCCGGCCGCCTCGGAAATAGTCTCCGAGCGAAAGCCGCGATCCGCTCACGGGGCGTCGCATGAACGCATAATTTAATGGGAAGTTGGACACCAGTGCACCCAACGCAAATACGAAGTACACGGTGTAGGGTCCGAGATGGTTTTCTCCGGTCAAGGCTTTTGCTACGAAGGGATAGAAGAGCCCGATAACCACGCCACACAGTAGACTCAGCACAATCCCTTTCGTTCCAGACTTGGCGGTTTTCGATAGCCCACGATACGCCATCGCATTGGAGGCGATCGCGGCGCAGATCAGTAGAATCCCTCCGAAGAGGAGCGATCGATTGCCAACCGGCGAAATGACGTACTTGAGAACCGCGCCGATGACCAGTGCCAGGCCGGCGCCCAAGGGAAAAGCCACCGCCAGGCCGGCGACGGAAATGGCGGCCACCAAAAGCAAGTTCCCTAGATTGAAAATCATTCCGCCAGCGAACGCTTCAGCCAGGGAACGCGCGCTCGCACTATCGAGATTGTGAAAGAAGCTTGCTGCAGCAGCCGGATTCGTCCGGCCCAGACTGAGACCGAACAGCAGGGCGCACGCCACGATGCCCCACATGTAATCCCAATAGTACAGCTCGAATCGCCGTGTTCTGTCGATCTTCTCCGTGTTGGCCCAACTGCCCCAACACAGCATGCTGACTAACATCATCAACAGTGCAACCGGATAGCTGTGCGGCGTGTACATCGATCAGACCACTGATACGGTGAAGTCGCG
>JBEKRO010000184.1:0-2566 GCA_049518655.1 Bryobacteraceae bacterium
CCACATTCCCACCGGCTCGACGATTCCCTTATAATCAATCCGGAACGCAAAACCCTTCTCCGAAAACTGTTACCTATGTCCTCGGATAGAAGTGTTACCTATGTTCCCGGTCGGACACAACGCACCCAACCCGTTAGCCCGAGATGCCGAGATAGCGGAATCCGAAGCGTTCCAGCCTGGCCCGGTCCAAAGCATTGCGCCCGTCCAGAATCAGCGGCGCGCGCATCCGGCTGGCCATCACTTCCCAGTCCAGCTCGCGATAGTCCTGCCATTCGGTCACCAGCACCAGCGCATCCACATCATCGGCGACCTCTTCGGGCGAATCGCAACAGACCACGGCCAGGTCGGGATATTCCAGCTCAAATTTATTCATCGCCACCGGATCGTGAACCTTCACTTTGCAACCGCGCTCCACCAGTTTGCGCGCGATATCGATGGCCGGCGCTTCGCGCAGATCGTCCGTGTTCGGTTTGAATGCCAAACCCAGCAGGCCAATGGTGCGGCCTTTCAGAATTTTCAGCTCACCCAACAGTTTCTCGACAACGCGCTCGCGTTGGCGCTTGTTGACCTCACGCGCGGCTTCGACGATCGGCATGCCGATGTTGTACTCCCGGGCCGTGGCCACCAGGGCCGACGTGTCCTTGCCGAAGCAGGAGCCGCCCCAGCCGATTCCGGCCTGCAGAAAGCGCGTTCCGATGCGTGCGTCCAGGCCGATTCCCTTGGCTACCTGCGAAATATCGGCGCCCACTTTTTCCGCCAACAGACCGATTTCATTGATGTACGAGATCTTGGTTGCAAGAAACGCGTTGGCGGCGTATTTGATCAGCTCGGCCGATGCGAGGTCGGTAGAAATGAGCGGCACCGCGCCCACACCTTCGGGCCGCGCCAGATAGGTGGGCGGCGTGAACGTCTGATCCAGGATGGGGCGGTATAGCGAATAGAGTACTTCCAAGGCGCGGCTGTTGTCCGAACCGATAACCACGCGGTCGGCATACAGGCTATCGTGCAGCGCCGTACCCTCGCGCAGGAATTCCGGATTGGAGGCCACCGAGAAGTGCCCGTTCGCTTTGCGCCCGTGGTGCTGCTCGTAGGATTCGCGCACGATAGAACCCACCCAATTACCGCTGCCAATCGGCACGGTGGACTTGTTTACCACCACCAGAAACTCGCCGTCGTAGTGCTGTCCGATTCCTTGCGCCGCAGCCCGCAAATATTTCAGGTCGGGACTGCCGTCCGGAGAAGGAGGCGTACCCACCGCGATAAAGACAACGTCAGCGTCCTTGACCGCACCGGCATAGTCAGTGCAGAACTGCAGGTTGGGCTGCGCCGCCGCCATGAGTTCCGTCAGAAATGGCTCGTAGATGGGCGTTTTGCCGCTCTGCAGCATTCCGATCTTCTTGTGATCGGAATCGATGCAAGTCACTTTGTGCCCCAGATATCCCAGACACACGCCGGTGGTCAGACCCACGTAGCCAGTTCCAATAATCGATACTTTCATCCGTTTTGATCTCCTCCCCTACCGTAACAAAGAGCGGGCTGGGTGACTAAGGACTCATAGTACTAATTTGGTTTCATAGGGTACCGGATCGTCCAGCCTAAGGCGTTTCGCTAGGAAATTGGATCGACCGAGTCACTTTCGCCTTCTTCCAACCAAAGAGTAAGAGACCCATGCCGAAAGGATTTTGTTTCTCGGGATAAAACCTTAGGGCTTGGGCTGGCGCCCTTGAAACTGCGTAATCAAAACCCCGCTCCACGGAAAGCGGGGGCGGCGATGGTTGTGGGTTTAATGGCGCAAGGAGCCGTCCGCCGCGGAGGGGCGTCGGCGCCCCTCCCTACCAGAACCGGCCAGGCCCAGAGCGCTTACGCGGGATATTGTTAGTTGCAAAGAGAGGCAGTTTCGCGTAAACTCGTCTGACTGTTTCGTTTTTATGCGGCGTCCAGGAAACATTCGGGCCAGTATTGCCATTTCGGCGATCTTGGGAACTGCTCTAATTCCGAATCTATGGAGCGCACCTGAGCATTGGATCAAACTGGAGACGCCGCATTTCGAGCTTTACACGACGGCCGGCGAGAAAAAAGGGCGAGAAGCAATTCTGTACTTCGAACAGGTCCGCAGCTTTTTCCTCCAGGCGAGCCCCTCTAAGCGCGCGCCGGAGTTTCCCGTGCGGATCGTGGCATTTCGGTCGGAAGGCCAGTACAAGCCATACCGCATGAATGAGAGCGCGGTCGCGTTTTATGCACCGAGCCGCAACCGCGACTACATCGTAATGCAAGACATATCGAGCGAGCACTATCCGGTTGCCATTCACGAATACACCCACATGGTTGTTCGCCATGCTGGACTCAAGCTGCCGGTTTGGCTAAACGAGGGATGGGCAGATCTCTATTCGACCCTTAGCCCAAAAGGAAGCAAGGCGCTGGTAGGGGCTCTGCTGCCCGGCGGCGTCCAAACATTGAGCGTCAATAAGTGGCTCCCATTGGATGTGCTGGCGACGGTGGACCATAATTCGCCGATGTACAACGAGCGTGATAAGGCAGGCATCTTTTATGCCGAGAGCTGGCTATT
>JBEKRO010000185.1:0-10887 GCA_049518655.1 Bryobacteraceae bacterium
CAAGATCATGCGCTATATCCGGCTCTATGGAAAAACCGCAAAACCTTTCCAATGGAAGTACACCGATTATCGTCACCGCGTCTCAGCATGCTAAAGATTCAGAGCGGACAGCCCACTAGCCGATGCTTAAAGAATGCATTGCAAGCTGAATCCTATTGATTACAATTAATCACGACGTAAGTTGGATTGCTGCCCAAACTACAGGTAGCATTCAAATCGGCGGTCCAATTGGCGTTAGGCCACACGGTTTGAGCCCACTGGGTCAGTTGGCCTGCCAGAGCAGTGTCGCCGCCCAGAAATAGGATGCGCGGAATGGTGTACCAAAGCCAATCGGGGAAGACGGCGTCGTAGGCGTTGCCGCCTGCCACCGGCACCGCGGTGGCGGTGGTGAATCCGCCCGCGTAGAACTGCTGCGGAGTGAACTGGCTGGCTTGCTGCAGCCAGGACTGCACGATTCCATTGGCGATGGCGGCGCGCGTGGCCGGATCCACTCCGGTCCATACCGAGTCGTTCCATTCCGGCGTCACCAGGATCGAAATTTGGGCGGCGTTGGGTTCCCAGCCATTGCCTCCGAATTGGGGGCCGGTTCCGTTCTGCTGCAAGACCTGGAGAGCCTTGATGAGCCACAGGGTCTGAATGCCGGCCTGGGGCGAGACCAGCGATCCCAAACCCTTCACAAAACCATCCGCGTAAGGCCAGTCGATGGGAAACTGATAGGAATAATCTCCGTTGGAATCGTTCAGAATCAATTGGAGGTTGTACCAGATGTACGACAAGTAAATGTAGTCGGCCTCACTTCCATTGCGCAGCCCGGTGACGCCCGTGGTGGGCATCTTCAGTTCATGGGGAGCCACAAAGAACGGCAGGTTGCTATACCAGGCGCGCGGATCGGACTGCGGGCCAAAAATATTGGGGGCCAAGCCTTCCAGCTGGAACTGGTTGTTGAGCTCCCAGTTCTTCACCAAGCCCCATTGAGATAGCGAGTACATGGCGTCCACATTGGCTGGCGTCCACAGCGCCGCATTGTTCCAGATGGGCCCTCCGACTTGTTGATACAGTCCGTAGAAGGCGCTGAACCAGGCGTCGAAGTTCGACTTCTGAGCGACATACACCGCCGCATTGCCGGCCTGGAGAGAGGCGCTGAGAGTTTGATAAATGGTGTTGTAGCCGTTGGTGGTAAACGTGGAGCCGAAGGCGTCCATGGGATGAGTTCCCGGCAGCCACTGGTTCCAGTCGGGGAGCTGCACGGGCAGGGGAGTCTCGCGCTGGTTGAGGCGCGAAGTAGCGGCAAAGACCGAGGGCTGAAATCCACCCGGGAAGATCGCGTTGAGCACTTCTTGATCGGTGTCCACCACCGCGTCCAATCCGGCGCCGGCTGCCCAGTTGCTCACCGGTTGTGAATCCAATCCGGGGCCGGGCTGATAGGGGGGATTCCAGGGCCGGCCCGGATTCACCACGTTCAAGCTGCGAATATAGCTGGCGATCTGGTTGCCCTGCTGTACGGTGAGCCCATGAAATACCGAGCGCGCCTGAATCGAATTATTGGAATAGTTGAAGTACTTCAGATCGCGTCCATCTTGGGTGTGGCAGTCCGAACAGTGCGCCAGAATCGGTTGGGTTCCGCCGCTGAGGATGGGAATCGTCAAGGAAGCCTGATGCCACAAGGTCTGCCCGGCAGCGATATCGGAAGCGCTGGTAGAAGGCGGCTGCCAGGTATTGGGATCGTCGTAGACAAAGGTGGAAGCGGGGAGGAGCAAGGTTCCATCGGCGGCTTGAACGTTGAAGGCCAGCACTCGGAATCCGCTGACTCTGCCATCAGTCTGATTGAAACGGAAATTGATGGTGTTCGATCCGGGTTGAATGACGCCGGCGGGAAGATTCATGGTCATCTTCAAGGTGCCAAACCCACCGCCAATACCGCCATACGCGGCCGCGTTCCCTAGCAGGGTGACGTTGCCGGTGCTGATGGGCAGCCAACTGGAGTTATTCACCTGCACGCTGGCCTGACCGTCGAAGCGTAATCCATGGATCTGCATCCAGAGGCTTAATTGACCGCTCAGGTTCGCGCCGCTGGGAATGGTGACCGACGCGGATGCCGTGGTTCCATTCGGACCGATTACTTCCACGGGCAACGTGACGGTGGCGGCTGACGTGCCGGAGCCTGAGCCTGACGAAGCGGGCGTCAGGGTGACGCTCGATGTTGCGGTCTTGGTCGGGTCCGCGACGCTCGTCGCCGTCACCGTTACGGTTTGGCCGCTGCTGACCGTGGCGGGTGCCGTATACACTCCGTTCACAAGTGTTCCAACCGCGGGGTTGATTGTCCATGTCACCGCCGTGTTGCTGGTTCCGGTGACCGATGCCGTAAATGTTGCTGACTTGCTCGCAGCAAGCGACGCCGAAGGCGGCCCAACCGTCACTCCGATCGGTTGCAATGATATCGTGGCGCTGGCGGTTTTTGTGGAATCGGCCACGCTCGTCGCGGTCACTGTGACGGTCTGTTGGCTCGCTATAATCGCCGGCGCCTCATAAACGCCATTGTTGATAGTTCCCACCTGGGGACTTAGAGTCCAGGTCACTGCGCTGTTTGTAGTTCCGCTGACTAGAGGTGTAAAAGTTGCGCTTTGGCCCGCCTGGACAGAAGCGCTCCCGGGCGACAAATTGATGCTCACCGTTGGCGTTGCAGGGGCTGGATTGGAGATTGGTTGCACTATCAGGGAAATGGATGCGCTTTTGCTTGGATCCGCCGTGCTGATGGCGGTCAATACAGTCGTTTGTTGCGACAAGATGCCAGTTGGGGCGGTATAGAATCCATTGGATACGGTCCCTATGTTAGGCGTCAGGGACCATGTTACGCCGGTGTTTGTTGTTCCCTGCACTGACGCTGTAAACTGCGCCGAATGACCTGCTGGCAGCGTCGTGGTGCCCCCGCTGATCGAGACGCTTATATTTGATGGGCTCGGAGTCGCGACGATGGGCTGTGCGAGTAACACGGTCGCAGTCCCTACCTGGCTGGGGTCCGCTAAACTTGTCGCTGAAATTGTAACTTGCAACTCGCCACTGAAAGAAGATGGGGCTTGATAGAGCCCATTGACAATGCTCCCCTTGTTCGGAGTGAGTGACCATTGTACTTGTTGATTAGGCGTTCCTTGAACCTGCGCTGCAAACACCGCTGACTGGCCCGCTTGGACGTAGATCGACGCCGGAACGACCACAACTGAAACGCCGCTAGAAGAACCGGTCGTGGGATCACTCGGGGACGTGGGTTGGTTAGGAATGGGTCCTAGCGTCGGCAAGCTGGGCGACGGTCCGGTGGTAGGAACAATGGGCACAGGGGTCGGGCTCGGACTTACATTTCCAGAAGATGAAGTAGGTCCTGACCCTGTGCCCGTGGTAGAACCGGAGCCGCCAGTAGTGGCCAGTCCCTGCGAAAGATAGACAACACTTACATATGAGAAATTACCGTTTATTGGTACGGCGTGTATGAATGCGACTCCGCTAGAGGCAGAAGCTGTAAAGAGTCCCGTCGAAGTGATGGTCCCCATGCTGGCCGGCTGCACCGTCCAAAAGAGATTCCCATTGTATCCAGAGAGTGTGAACTGCTGGTGCTGGAGGGGTTGTAGTGTAATCCCGTTCGGCTCGATCACCGCCGCGAGGATTGGAAAGCCGAAAGAAAATGTTGATAACAAAAGTAGTAGGTGTTTTCTTGGCATGGTTTTGTTTACGACAAAATCCAAGGTAGTACTAACCCTGGCTTATGGCCATCACGAGTTCCCCCTAGTTGGTACTCAGGTTTACACGTAGCCTAGAACTCGTTCTCTCTGCGTTCCGGTAGTCCCAAGTTGGGGGAGGGGTACTATAGGAAAAAGCGGGTAGCCTTCGGAAGCGTTGTTACAAATGTTACGAAGTACGTCTAGTACAAAAGTAATGGGTCAAGGTGCATGTTGACAAATGTTGGGCAATCCGTCAACCTATTATTTCGTGGAATGTCGGATGCTTCCGGCGCAAGACCAACACCAATCCACTTTCGAAGCCGATCTACCTGCATACCCGTGGTTTGCCCTTCGCATTCGCTCCAACCACGAGCGAATCACCGTTCGCCATCTGCGTGAACGTGGCTATGAAGAGTTCGCGCCTTCTTGCAAGATTGAAAAGCGCTGGTCCGACCGCACCAAGCAGATAGATCACTTCCTGTTTCCCGGCTATATTTTCTGCCGGTTCGATCCAAACGATCGTCTTCCGGTTATGACGGCGCCCGGCGTGGTGGACGTGGTTGGATTTGGCCGAACGCCAGAGCGGATTCCTGACGCGGAAGTGGAACGGGTGCGCAGAATGGTTGAGTCGGGGCTCCTCGTCACACCCTATCCTTATGTGCAAGTGGGTCAGGCCGTACTGATCGAACGCGGACCACTTTCCGGCGTCGAAGGCATCCTTGTGGAAGTAAAAGGGAAAGTAAGGCTGGTTGTGTCGGTCAATCTTTTGCAACGTTCCGTATCTGCCGAAGTAGACCGGCATTCCATCCGGCCAATTCAAACGTTGTCCACTGATCTTAGCCGACCTAAGTGCCGATGATTGAGTTGTCCTGCTAAAGTGAACAAGTATGCTTGAATCCCGGAAACAGATATCAGCTCTTGGGCCACCACTCGCTCAGGCATTGCTTGTCTTAATCTTATTTCTGGGTGCTGGTATCCCCGGCTTGGCTCAACAGGGCCAGCCTGTACAGCCTGCTCAGGGCCAGCCCGCTCAGGGAGATCTTACACAGCCGCCGGCGGGCGCTCCTAATCCTGCTTCGCAAAACACCCCTCAGCCCCAGCAACTTCCGCCCGATACGGTTCGACCGAACTATGTACTAGGTCCGAACGACCAGGTTCTGATTCGAGCGCCTGAGGCAGAGGAAATCGATAATAGGCCGTTTCGGATCGATGGTGACGGAAACATCAATTTGCCACTCGTGGGCCGCATCCATGCCGCTGGCATGAGTCTTCAGGAATTAGAGGCGGACCTTGTCAAGCGCTTGCGCGAGTACATCCGCGAGCCCCAGGTCTTCGTCACCGTAGTGCAATTCCGCAGCGAGCCGGTGTTCTTCGTCGGCCTGTTCGTCAGACCCGGTATCTATACTCTGCAGGGGAACCGCACTCTTTTGGAAATGTTGACTTCGGTAGGCGGTTTGCAGCCCAATGCGGAACGGCACGTGAAGGTCACGCGGCACGAGGAATATGGTCCCATTCCACTTCCCGACGCCATCGTCGATCCTGAGAAGAAAGTCAGTACGGTCGACGTCAATCTGGGAAGTCTGCGCGAGAATATCAACCCGGCGGAGAACATATTGCTGCAGCCTTACGACGTCATCTCGGTGGGCCGCGCCGAACCGGTTTACGTCAATGGAGAAGTTGGCCGCGTCGGCGGCATTGAGTTGGGGGAGCGAGAATCCATTCCGATCCTACAAGCCTTGACACAATCCGGTGGGTTCAGCAGGGATGCTAAGAAGAGCAAAGTGCGCATCCTGCGCCCAATTCTGAACACCAATCGCCGAGCTGTGATCGAGGTTGACGTATCCGAATTGCTCGACGGTAAGGGGTTAGATATCCCTCTCCAACCCGGCGACATTGTTTACGTCCCGCGTGGGTACTCACGACAGTTCTGGCAGACTTTCGAAAGTGTGGCCCTTCCCATGCTGCCCTACGTTATTTTTGCGATCTCGCAGTAGTAGTAGTAGCTGTAGCAGTAATAGTGAAATCGACTCTGGAATGGTACACTGACTAATTGTTCATGCCCAACCCTCTATGCAGAAGGCTGAGGCGCAGTTGGCTGCCGCAAGGTTTGGCGGTGCTCCTTGTGGTTACTCAGATCCAAGGAGCCGAACAGGCTGTCGCGCCCCAACCAGCGACGGCTGCTGCGCCGCAGGCTAATACTCCCCCTACCACACCGAATCCACCGCCGGCACAACCAGCGGCGCAACTGCCCGTCGAGCAGAGCCTGAAAATCCGGGTTCTGGCCGGCAACAACGAGATGAACGATCTCGAGCGAAGAGTGATGGCCCCGCTGGTGGTCCAGGTCGTGGATCAAAACGAGCGTCCGATGGAGAGCGCTGAAGTCGTATTCCGTTTCCCCATTAGCGGGCCAGGCGCCACATTCACGGGTGGAAAAAGTTCTGTGACAGTCCGGACCAACGGAAACGGTCAGGCGGCCGCCACGAACTGGATGGCCAACGGGCAAGTTGGAACCTTTCAGGTTCACGTGAATGCCAGCTACGGCAACCAGGTCGGAGAGACCACCGTCTCGATGACGAACGTGACGCGGATTACTGCTGAGGCCAAGAAGAGTCCAGCCAAGAGTTGGTGGTCCCACCGCTGGGTCAAGGTCGCCGTCATCGGAGGAGCTGCCGCAGCTATCGGCATTGGTGTATTCCTTGCCACTCGAGGTGGTTCGAAGGGGTCTGGATCCACGGTTACGATCAACCCCGGATCGCCCGGCGTCGGAGCTCCCCAGTAGCTTTATGCGCTTCGCATTTTTCTTTGCCATAGGACTAATCTCGACCAGTCGGCTTCCTGCTCAGCAGACCTCGCTTAGCGGTCCGGTTGAGGCGTTTACATTCGACGCGCCCACGCGGAGTCTTCGCGCGGTCATCGGCTTCCCGGGCTCCGCGTCGTTTGGTCCCGTGCTGTTGGATAATCTAGACCTTGCTTCCATCGCTCTGCAGCAAAATTATGGCATTGCTTTTGAAGGCGGAAAATGTCTCTTCGTTTCCGGACTTGGTTCAACATCCATTTCTACAGCCGCACTCGCGGGAGTAACGAAGGATCCGGATGGAATCGTCTGGTCCGGAAACGGGTCCCTTGCGATCCTCTATTCTCGGGCTGGAAGCTGGTTCCAGACGATCGCGGGTTTTCCGAGCGCTCCAGTGGCCGGAGCATTAGTCGACGTCTCATCGCTGGGCGGTTCCTTCACCGCCATCGCGGTGGATTCGCCAGGCAAGCAGATTGCAGTCGCCATCAGCGGGGATAACGGCGCTGTCTATCAGGCCTCGGGCAGCGAGTTGACGCCGCTGGTCTCGATGGCGAACCCAGTGTCCATGTCCTTCTCGAGTGATGCGCAGACGCTTTACGCGTTGGATGCCGCCACTCTCCAGGTAACCGCTGCGAGCCTGGGCGGTCACGGCATTCAAACCATGGCGCTGCCGGGAATCGCGAATCCGATCGCCATTCAGTCTTTTGAAGATTCACAGAATCGGCAATTGCTCTATGTGGCCGGCGGCAGCGATCGGATACTGCGAATTCTCGACGTTTCCAGCCGGCAAGTCGTGATGGACGTACCGCTCAATCTCCAGCCCACTAGTCTCGAACCATTTGGCGCCAGCAGTTTCGTGCTCGCCTCCCGCGCCCAATCGGCGAATCCGCTCTGGGTGTTTGCCAGCACGCCTCAGCCGGGCGCTTATTTCGTTCCAGCCATCCAATTACGCCAGCCCGCTCGTAACAAAGTAGCAATCACCGGGAGGGCGCGCTGATGAACTCGCCTCTACGCGTGTTCTTTACCGCCTCGATTCTGGCAGTGCTCGGCGCCGGCCTCGCTTCGGCTCAGGGCGCGTTTAACTTCAACTTATTGGTCACCGAAAACGGGATTTCGAATAACGTCCCCAATAATTCCCAGATTCCCGTTACCACCGGAGTCAACACGCAAGCTCCAGTCACCGTGGTGGCAACTTATGTTGGATCTACGGCTGCAACCATCTCGCAACCACCCGTGGTTTTGGGTTCAATCGAATTCACCGCGAAGATCACTGCCACCACCACCGGCAGCACGGCCTTGCCGATCATGCTCGCCCCGGGTGAATCCTTCACGTTTGTTGTCACCTATGCGCCCACAACGTCAACGCAAGCCAGCGCGCAGGTTGAGATACAGTACACCGAACCCGGCACAACCACGGCCACCGTACAGAATGCAATTATTCTTCTATTCCAAGGTACGTCACCCGCCTTCACGCTTTTTTACGTCCTCCATAACAATTCCTTTCAGATTCCCTCAGGTGGAACGATTCCCTTTGGCGCCACGCAGATCAACACCACAGCGACCGCGGGCCTCGACATTGACAATACGGGTAGCGGTGCGGGGACCATCACCGGGATCACTCAACCTGCGGCTGGATCTCCATTCCAGTTACAGGGTATCCCGCCCATTCCCTCAGGCTCCGGCTTTACAATTGCCCCCGGCATGGCTTTGCAGTTAGTGGTGCAGTATACGCCTACCGCAGTCCAGAGCGACAGTGCGCAGATCACAATCACTTTTCAGAACGGCGCCACGGAGACTATAAATCTCACCGGCAACGGTATTGCGTCTGCCTACACCTACAGCTACCTTACCGGGACAGGAACCACGCCAACGCCGGTTGCGCCGGGCCAGACCATCACTTTCCAGCCGGTGAACGTAGCGACTGCGGGAACCACTCCCACCAGCAGCCCCGTCATTGTGCAGGTGAGGAACAGTGGGGCCGCAAGTGGGACCATTAGCTCCATCAGCGTCTTAGGGACAGGGTTCCAACTGGTGACTCCTCCGACTATCGCTCCTGTGTTGGCGCCCGGCGGCACTTTTAGCTTCTCCATCAGTTACACACCCACGCAGGTAGGCACGCAAACGGGGACCCTGGTGGTGAACGGAAGCGATGTATTCACGCTGTCCGGTCAAGGGCTTGGATCGGCCCTGACTTTCGCTTATACTTCGCCTGCTGGAACTATTCCGGTGGTGCCACCGAATGCCGTCATCTTCAGCCCGGTTGCGGTCAGCAAATCCGAAAGTGTCACGTTCATCCTGACCAATTCCGGCACGTTGCCGACGACCATCTCCAATATTGGAACCAGTTTTACTGGCACGAACCCGTTTTCCTTGACGCCGCCGCCGACGCTACCGCTCACGTTGGCCGCCGGTCTGTCGACACAGTTTACGATTACCTTTGCTCCCGTGACCACCGGCTATGCGAATGGGATTCTCCAAATCGACAACACATCGGTACCGTTGCTTGGGTCAGGCACCACGCCACCGGCGCTCCCTTCGTACACCTTTACCGGCCCGAGCGGGACCGTTCCACCTGCTTCCCAAGCCGATGTCAGCCTGACGTTAGCCAGCTCGTATCCCGTGGATCTCGAGGGAGTCCTGACTCTCACCACGTCGGGTGACTTTGGCACCGACCCAGCCGTTCAATTCGCCACAGGCAGCTCCACAGGTAATCGAACGGTGGACTTCACCATCCCCGCCGGCAGCACCAGCGCCGACCTTGCGGGGCAGGGATCGCAGATTCCGATTCAAACGGGTACTATCGCGGAATCCGTTACGCTTACACCCAGCTTTACGACTTCGGCTGGGCTCTCCGTGACTCCGGCTTCGCCGACCACCTTGCAATTTACGATTGCTTCTTCCGCGCCTGTACTGGAGAGTCTTCAGGTTACTAACGTAACCGCATCCAGTTTCACTTTGTTAGTGATTGGCTACTCGACAACCAGGAGCCTGAACTCTTTGGATGTAACGTTCACTCCCGCGAGCGGCTACAATTTGACAACCTCCCAGTTCCCCTTAGACGTCAGTCAATCAGCCGCTGTGTGGTTCCAGAGCGGCACTTCGCAGACCTATGGGGGCCTGTTCGAGATTACGGTTCCCTTTAACCTGCCCGGCACTATTCCCGCCGGTAAGACCCTGGTTCAGGCAATCGCCTCCGCCTCGGTGACCGTAGCCAACAGCGTGGGCACATCTAACTCGTTACAAAGCAGCATCCAGTAAGGAACGGGATTTTGTATCTTGCTGAAAAATAGTGTGTTAATACCTTCAGGGCTGTAGTCTACGCCCCACTAGTGATCTGCCTTATTCGTACTAGTACAATTCCTGAGTGACAGCCCTTGCGATTGCCGGGGATTCACCCTAACATGGTGTTGGTTTCTACTGAACTCTTGATTCTAGATTTCCGGACACTTGGAGGTGTGAGTGACTCACAAATTTACAACTTTGATTTTAGCAGTCAGTGCGTTGGGCCTTTCGGCCCTGCCCGCGGCTGCTGACAACGCGTGCTCCACGTATGCGGGCAGTGACAATGGCGGGACGTACTTTGGGACGGGCGGCTTCTCCTGTTTTATTGGTAATTTGGACTTCTCAAATTTCACGTATAGCAGCTCTGCCAGCGCCCCCCCGGTTCCTACCCCGGCTGCCGACGTTACAGTCAATACAGTCGATAACGCATCGGGCATCGGGTTTTTGTTTACCTCGTCCTGGACTGCCCCAGGCCCTAACGAGTTTACCGACGCTTTTATCGGCTTTACGGTCAGCGTAATTGGCGGAGGGTCGGCCACTCTCGAAGATGCGGCTCTGGTGCAAACGGGCTCAATCGATAAAACAAACAGTGGCTCGCTTGCCTCAGTTGGTGAGGGTGGTTGCGCGGCCTCCACGATCGAGGCCTGCGGAGACACTCCGGATTGGACATTGGTGACTTCGGAGAGTTCGAACTCGGCCACTTTTGCCGATCACACGTTTTACGCTCCCACTGGCGTAGTATCAGTTTCCAAGGACATTAACGTTGTTTCCGGAAGCAACGCGAATGCGTTCGCCAGCATTTCGGGTGTCGAGGATACGTTCTCGCAGGTTCCTGAGCCGCGCTCCTTGGCGCTGCTGCTTGGTCTCGGTTTGGTTGCCGGTCTTTCCTTGAAGAAGAAGCTGCAAAGCGTTAAGAGCTAATTCCTTCTTTTGGTTCTTGGTTAGTTATCGCGCGGGCCTGGAGCAATCCAAGCCCGCGTTTTTGTTGTGTGCCGAGCATGTTCGACAGCTCGAGGGTGAAAGTCCGTTTGACAACCTGATGGAGGTGAAGTCATAGCGAAGCGCAAGGGCGTCGTCGTGAGATGGGGTCTGAAGGAAGCG